>BTVV01000001.1:0-160799 GCA_045863855.1 Planctomycetota bacterium
GCATGCGGTATAGGCATGTCAAGATTGGAATTAAGTTCCGAAATCGATAAAAAATTAAGCTTGTTGCGCACCCGCGTTAAGTCCCGTGCTCGGCCCTGCTTTCGACACTTTTTAGCATGAAGAATTAAAGTCAATTCGAAGCGCGGGGATTGCACCGGGGAGGAAAAGAGGGTTTGGTTGCGCAAAAGGGCGCCGAAATCGTCGCGACTCGGTGAGCCGTTCGGCGTGCTTAAGGCTTGAGGGTAGTAGTCATGGAGCTGAATTTCCGGCAAAAAGCCGAGTTCTACGAACAAGGCTACACGGTGCTGCGCGGGGTCGTACCGAAGATCATGATCGATCAGGCGCTGCACGAGATTAACCATTCGTTGGGCGAAGGGCTGCCGAAGGAAGAGATTCAAACGCTGCGCGCGCGCAGCTACTGTTCGGAATTGCAGGGTACGGAGCTGTTCAAGGGCCTGTTTCAGGCGACGCCGGCGTGGGAATTGGCCGAGTCGCTGGTGGGTAAGGGGAATCTGCTTAAGTCCGGCGGCGCACAGATCGCTCTGCGCTTCCCCGGCAGCAACGCGGCGATGCAGAAGCCGCCGAACCTGAGCTGCCATCTGGACGGGATGCACAGCCCGCACAACGGCGTGCCGAAGGACGGTAAGTTTCACAACTTCACGGCGCTGGGCGTGGTTCTTTTAAGCAAGCTCGACGGCCCGTACCAAGGCAACTTCACGGTTTGGCCGGGGACGCACCGGAAGTTCGAGAAGTTCTTCCGCGAACACGGCCCCGAATACCTGAACAACGAAGGCATGCCGAAGATCGATTACCCAGAGCCGGTGATGTGCGAGGGAGAACCGGGCGACGTGGTGCTGACGCATTACATGGTTGCGCATACCGCGGCGCCGAACCATTCGCCGCACGTACGCTATGCGACGATCTACCGCTTGAACCATGTCCGCCGCAGTTCGGAGAACGGTGGGCAGGGCGGCAACTACCCCGACGTGATGACGGACATCTGGAAGGAATGGGACGGCATCCGGGAGATCATCCCCGAGGTCGAGACCAACCGCCGCGAAGTCAAACTGCACCCGGTGTATTGATCCGCAGCTAGAGCATTCAGGGGGCTCCCGTGAAGGCGGGAGCCCTCTGTCTTTTCGTGCGCGGCGGGAGGCAAGTAAGCGGTAAACGGCGGTCGGAAGACGGATAGGGCGGGCGGCGTTCGAGAGGCGATGGCGCAATTTCTTTTTATCTTCCATTTCCACTTAAAATTCGAGGGCTTCAGCCATGAGCGGGATGACCGAAGAACAACGCTTTCTCTTCGACTTGCAGGGTTACTTGCTGGTTCCGAACGTGCTTCCGAAGGAGCAGGTCGAGCGGATGCGCACGCATATGGAGGAGCACGGGATCAAGGATCCCAAGAACAACCCCAACGATTCGCGCTTCGGGAATTTCTTGAGCTGGGGGGCGGAATGGCGCGAGCTGATCGATCATCCGAAGCTTTTCCCGCTCTTGGTGGAGCTGCTGGGCGACAACTTCCGGCTCGACCACGCTTACGGAATGGCGGCCTCGGCGAAGGCCGCGCCCGAAGCGCACGGGCTGCACCACCACGCCGACATGTTCAGCTACGGCTGCTTCTACGTGGCGAATGGGCAGCGCATCCACAACGGGCTGATCGTGGTGAGTTTCGCGCTGACGGACATCGAACCGGGCGTGGGCGGCTTCTGCTGCATTCCGGGCTCGCACAAATCCCAGTTCAAAATGCCCGATAAATGGTACGGGCTGGCCGACAATCCGCTGGTGCGGCAGGTGCCGCAGCAGGCCGGTGACGTGGTGATCTTCACCGAATCGCTGACGCACGGCACCTGGCCGTGGACGAAGCAGACGGGCGAGCGGCGCAGCGTGCTTTTGAAGTACTGCCCGGGGTACATGCAGTGGAGCCAGAAGCCGATGAATGCGGCGCTGGAGGGTTTGACCGAGCGGCAGCAGGCGATCATGAAGGGCGCGTATGTGTGGCAGCGGCCGAGGGTGACGGAGTAGGGGGGCAAAGAGCAAATCGTAGAAAGCGAAAAGTAATAACGGCGTCCGGGATGCGCTTGGCGATGCGTAAGGCGTAAGGCGTAAGGCGTAAGGCGAAGTACGGCGGGATTGCACGGCGACGCAGAAGGGTTCCGGTGCGGCAGCACACGCTGCGGCCGGCGAGGCGATCGGGATTGAGGAGTTGGACCGTATGCACGGCACCACGATAGGGTCGGACGAGATCGAGCAGTTCGTGACGCGGGGTTGGATCCGCTTGGACGAATGCTTCGAGCGTGGGGTGGCGGAGCGCTGGGTCGCGGAGGCGTTCGCGCGCGCGGGGATCGATCCGGCTCAACCTTCGACGTGGCCGAGGCAGCTACTTTTTTTGGGCCAGCAGTTCGGGATTAAACACGTTTACGACGTCGCTCGCTTCGCGCCGAAAGTCTGGGACGCGTGCTGCCGGCTGCTGGGGGGCGCGGAGCGGATCGACGGGCCGTGGCTGCAGAACGACGGCTTCATCGTCAACGCGCCCGATCCGGCGGGAGCGAACGCGTCGATTCCAGGCCCGGAATCGAGCGGCTGGCACGTGGACGGGGACTTCAATCACTTTCTGGACAGTCCCGAATTGGGGCTGCTGACGGTTTGGCTGTGGAGCGACGTGGCGGCGGACGGCGGCGCGACGTACATCGCGCCGGAAGCCTTGGGCCCGATCGCGCGCACGCTGCTGGCGCATCCCGAAGGGTTGAGCGCCAAGGCGTTGCGCCTGGATTACCGTTTCGGGCGGGAGTGCCGAACCTTCGTGCCGCTTTGCGGCCCCATCGGGACGGTGTACCTGATGCATCCGCTGATGCTGCATTCGGCGTCGGGGAACCGTTCGTCGAAGCTACGCCTGATCCGCAACGGCGCCCCTTCGCTGCGCGAACCGCTGCGCTTCGACCGTTCCGATCCGGCGGCGTTCTCGCCGCTGGAGCGCGCGACACTGCACGCGCTGGGCGTCGAACGGCTGGACTACCAGGCTCCCTCGCCGGATCGGCGGCATCCGACCGATCACGATACCGGCGCGCCGAAGCCGAAGCCGGAACGGCCGTCGCGGTCGAAGCGCCTGGCGCAGGTGACGGAGTGAATGGGGATGCTCCGCATTCAAAAGTAAAATGTAAAAAGGCCAGGGCCACGGGCGCAGGCCAACCTGTGTAGATGGTGCGGGCCGTTCAAACCCCAATCTAAAGACTAAAAGTTAAAATCTCGTCATCTCCCGCGGCGCTGCAGGCGAGGAGCGTGGTTCCGGCGGTGTGCGCGTCGCCGGGCGGGGCGGGGCGGTACAGGTAGTCGTCAACATTCAGGAGCGGGCCGCAGCCGAAGCTCCCGTTGAGGACGGTGCCGTCGCGGGTGACGAAGCCGCAGAGGGCGGCGAGGGCGCGTTCGCCGGCGGCGCGGTAAGGATCGGCGGGCAGGAATCCGGCGGCGGCGGCGCGGAGCAGGCAGTGGGTGATGAGTCCGGTGCCGGTGGTTTCGGGGTAGCTGTCGGCGCGGTGCGGGACCTGATGCCACATGCCGCGGGCGTCCTGCAGCCGGAGTAAATCGCGCGCAAATTCGAGCAACAAATCGCGCAGGATGCCGGCGGCGGGGTGTTCGGGCGGCGTGAGCGCGAGGCATTCGACCATGCCGCGGATGACCCAGCCCTGCCCGCGCAGCCAGGCCAGCGGCGCGAGAAAATCGGCGCTGGGCCCCCATCCGCGCCCCTGGCTCCAAAGGCCCGTCTCAGGATCGCGTAGCGCGTCGCGCTGGAGCTTGTACTGCGCGGCGGCTTCGTCGAAGAACCGTCCTTCGCCGGAAAGTTTCCCAGCAGCGGCCATACGCACGGCGTAAGCCTGGAGCATGTCGACGAAGATGCGCCCGGTCCACGGGCGGTGCACGAAGCAGGCTCCGCCGGCCGCGTCGCGCGGGACGTCTTTCAGGCAGGCGCGTGCGTCCTCGACCCAGCCGTCGAGCCAGGCGCGTTCGCCGCTGAACTGCGCGTAGCTGAGATGGATGAAGGTGAACGGGTTGCTGCGCCAAGTCAGCCCGTCGGCGGGCTTCCAGCCACGAAATTGAGTCAAAACCGCACGCACAAATTCGAGCGGTTCGCGCGTTTTCGAGGCGGCTCCGAAGCGAAGCAGTCCTTCGAGCGCGAGGTCGTTGGTGTAATTGGCGGGGTAGTCGCGGCGGCGCATCAGGCGCGCGGCGACGCGCGCGCCGGCAGCGGCGGCGAGTGCGGGCAGCGGCCTCATGCTCCGGCCCTCCGCGCGCGTTCCCAGGCTTCGTCGAGCGCCTGTTCGTAGTGGAAGCGGACGAGTTCGACGGTGCGGCGTTCGCGGGCGGCTTGCGCGGCGGCGGCGGTGAGCGCGATGGACTGGAGCCCGTCGAGCGCGTTGGTTTCGGGTTCGCGCCCGGTGCGGCACGCTTCGATCCAGTCGGCGAAGTGTGCGGCGGCCGGCTCGTTGAGCGCGCAGGCTTCGGGACGCCAGGCTTCGCCGCGCGTGGAGACGAGGAGGCGGCGGTCGGCGCCGAGGCGCAGGGCGCCGTTCGCGCAAGCGACGCGCAGCGCCCAGCCGGCCGGGATTTCGGGCTGCGGGCCGGGGAGCGTGGCGAAGACGAGCGGTTCGCCGGCGTGGCCGAACGCGAGGAAGCCGTGGGCTTCGCGGGCCGGTACTTCGGCTCGTGCAAGGCGGTCGGGCCGGACGCCGAGACCGATGGGGGCTTCGCCCATGATCCAGCAGGCGAGGTTGAGGAGCGGGAGTGCGTGGCCGAGGTAGCCGTCGCCGCCGCTCGCGCGGAGCAATTCGAGCTGCGCGGAGTGCGGGAGGCCGAGCGCGTGGTCGAGGACGATCTGGCGCATGCGGATGGCGGCGGCGTCGAAGCGCAGCGGAAGCCACGCGCCGATGCGCAGGTTCTTCGCGTTGGCGCGAGCCATAAGCGCGTCGAAGGCCGCGTATTCGACGGCGAAGGGTACGGGCAGGAGTACGTGGAGGCCGCGTTCGAGGAGCGCGCATGCGTCGGCGGCGCGGCGTTCGAGGGGCGTGGCGACGACCGCGGCATCGAGCGCGGCGGGCAAATCGCCGGGGGCTTCGGCGGAGGCGGCGGGTTCGGCGTGCGGATCGGCGGCGGCGAGGCGTTCGAACGGGGCGCGGGCTTCGGCGGAGCCGAGGAGGCCGAGGCGGAGCGGGGCGGCGGTGGAGGTCATGCGCAGCAGCGTAGCGCGGGGTCGCGCATTTGGGATTCCTGATTTCGGATTTTGAAGCGCAGCGGGCTTATCCGGCGGCGGCTTTTTTGCGCAGCGTGCGGGTGGCGTGGTTGACGATCCAGCGGGTTTCGTCGCGCGGGGATTCGCGGAGCCAGCGCTTGGCGAGCGCGCTGACCCAGTCGGCGCGGTCCTTGCTGGCGTCGTTGATCCAGTTGGCGACGCTGGTCTGAACGTAGCGGTGCGGGTCGGCGCGGAGCGGCTCGAGGAGCGCGAGGCCGGGTTCGGGGTCGCGCTTGAGCGTGTCGAGATGCGCGCACCAGACGCCGCGCGGGCGGGTGGCTTCGACGGCGCAGCGGCGGACGCGGAAATCTTCGTCGCGGACCCAGCGTTCGAGAAGCGCGAAGGCGCGGGGGAGATCGGCGGCGAGATGCGGGCGCAGGGCGTCCCAGGCGGTTTCGCGGACGGCCATGGAGCGGTCGGCGGCGAAGGGCTTGGCTCGTGCGAGCCTGCGCGTGAGCGGGAGTTTCGATTCGGCGACGGCGGCGTAGCAGGCCCAGGCGCGGACCGAATCGCTGGGATGTACGGCGAGTCGCGCTTCGACCGCTTCGCGCCGTTTGTGGGCGTCGAGATGTTTGCGGAGCGCGGCGCCCATGCCTTTGCCGCGCGCGGCGATACCGAGTGCGGCGAGCGCGTCGGCGTCGCGGCCGAGGGCCGCGGGGTCGAGGCCGGTGTCGGCAGCCATGGCTCGCGCGAGTTTGCGGACGTCGATGGCGAGCCACTCGACGAGCGTGATGGTTTCCTCGCGGCCGGCGTTGAGGGCGGCAAGAACGGCGGGCGGGATCTCGGCCATGCGCCGCGCGCCCTTGCGCCGGGGAGCGGGCTGGGCGGTCATTCTTTCAGGTTGACCCAGAGCTGGCTTTGGGTGACCCACTTCTGCGTCCCGATGCCTTCCTCGCCGATGTGTACCTGGTATTCGGCGAAGCCGGTGCGCGCGACGCGGACGGCCCACCAGATGTCGGCGAAGAAGGTGAGTTTGGGCGCAAGGTTCTCGGTGAGGTCGCGGGCGAGCTTCAAACTGGTGCTGGAGCGGCGGGACAGGCGCAGCGAATCGTGCAGCGCGGCCTGGTGGCGTTCGGGGACGGGAACTTCGCCGCGGTAGATGACGGCTTCGTCCTTGTCGACCCAGAGCGCGACTTCGAAATCGGTGCCGACGGGAATCTCGCGCTTGAGGATCACGCCGTCCTCGCGAAAGGGGACGGCGCGGTCGGCGGTGGCGACGACTTGCTGCGCGCGGTCGAGGGCCGCGCCGAAGGGATCGAGGAAGGCGGCGCGCACGGTGATGGGCACGGCCAGCTTTGGCATGGAAATCTCCTTCGGCACGGACTGAGGCAGCGGACCGGTCGGCTTGTTCGATTCGAACATAGCGGCTTGCTCCTGGAGGGTTCGTTCGCAACCGTCCAAGGTAGCCGGTCCGATCGCGCGGAGTATGTAGCAGGCGTGAATGGCGTGCAAAGACGGAATTGGAGGAAGGCTCTTAAGGGCAAACGGCAAACTACAAACGGCAAGCACGGCCATTGGGGCTAAGCACAGTCCCGAAACCCTTCTTCGGCGATTGCTTGCGGGGAGCTGCGCAGCGCATTCGCCTTCGAAGCGTTTCGGGACAGAGCCTGGGCATTCTTGCTTGGAGCGGTGGGCGGTACGCAGTGCGTATTCAGCGCATGCAGCACTTTTTGAACTTTTTGCCGCTGCCGCAGGGGCATGGATCGTTAGGACGGGTGGCGCGGCCTTCGCGCTTGAGGGTGTGGGTGGGGATGACGGGCTGGTCGGCGGCGGGGTCTTGTTCGCGTTCGGGACGCGGAGCGCCGCGTCCGGAGGCGGCGTTGGGGGGCCGGAAGCCTGGGGCGCGTTCGGTGTGCTTGGCGGCGCGTTCGCGTTCGGCGAGGCGGAGGGCTTCGGGCGGCAGCGCGTCGGTTCCGAGGACGCGGCAGAACCAGGCTTCTAGGCCGAGGGTGTCGAGTTCGGCGGAGGACTTGCCGCGGGCGGCGGGGTTGGGCGCATGCTTACCGCAGGCTTCGCGGGTCATCGCGTCGGCATGGCAGCAGGGGAGGGCGTCGCGCGCGCCGAAGCCGAGGTGCGGGCACTGCGCGGTTCCGATGAGCGGGTCCATGGGGGGACTCTACGTCGCTTCGCGGGGAGGCGCAACGCGCGGCGGAGGCGCTTACGTTTGATTGCGTACCGGCGGCGCTTGCGCTTGCAAGATTAAGTGAAAAGCTATAAACCGTTTCGATCATACGCAAAAGGTATGCACGTAGGGCCTGATGGAAGGGAGTTCCATGCCGCGGCGAAAACCCAAGTCTGCTTCGCCTCGTGCCGCGGCGCCGGAGCGGATGCCGGTGGGGCTGCATGCTGCGCGCTTTGCGTGCCGCTATCACTATCACGCTCGGGAGCGGCTGGCGGGGACGCCGGGCGCAGCTCGGGCGGCTTTGGAATTCGAGCGCCTGGAAGTGGCGTTGCAGGGCCGCGTGGAACTGACGGCCGGGGCTCGGACGTTCACGCTCGAGGCCGGGGAAGCGTACGCGATTCCGGCGGGCGTGGCGCACCGGCGCACGGCGCTGGCCGACGAGACGCTGGTGCTGAGCGTGACGCTGGAGCGCGGGGATGCTCAGGCCGCGCCGGGGGTCGTGCGCGCGGGCGAGGACGGGGTGTGCGCGTCGCTGCGGGCGGCGCTGGTGGCGGTGCTTCCGGACGTTCCGCAACTGAACGAGGCGGAGCGCGCGGTCGTGGAGCCGCTGCTGGCGGCGCTGCTGGCGCGGCTGAGTCCGGCGTCAAACGAAGTTCCCGCGGAGGAAGGCGCGACGCGCACGCTGGTGGCGCGGGTAAAGGCGCGGATCGCCGAGGTTGGCGGGCGGCCGGTGACGGTGGCGGACTTGGCGCGGGAAGCGGGGTATTCGACGAGCCATCTTTCGGCGGCGTTTCGGCAGATCGAAGGCCTGCCGCTAAAGGGGTACCTCAACCGTTTCCGCGCGGAATTGGCGGCGCGGCATCTGGTGTACGGCGAGTTGAGCATCGGGGCGTTGGCGTGGGAACTCGAGTTTCCGGACGTGTACTCGTTCTCGCGCTTTTTCCGGCGGCAGATGGGCTGCAGTCCGAGGGCGTACCGTCGGCGGATGCGTACGACGCGTGCCGGGGCCCCAGCTCCGGGCCGGCGGCGCTTGGCGGCGGGTGCGCGCTAAGCGGCAGTCTTTTGTATAAAGAAACCCAACGTGCTCCCCAATATCCATTGAATCTTCCGTAAAGAATAACCGGGACAAGCTCGAATATCGGCCAGTTTGCGTGGGTTGGGGTGCACTGCCTGTGGACACCTCCCCCCATGAACATATAGTAAAAAGTGCGTACCTAAACGGCTCATTCGACCGCGGGATTGCTCTTCGGCTCCGTCTCGCGAACCGTTCAGGTGACGCCACTATAAAGGAAGGCCGGCCCTTATCGAACGGGCTGGGCATTGGGGAAACCGATGGATCAGCCTGCAGCGAGTGCCACCGGGGAGCGCCTTGATGCGCCGCCGGATGCTCCGCCGGCCGCGCCCCCCACGGTCGCGCCGGAAGTGGGGCCGCGCTATCTGAACCGCGAGTTGCAGTGGCTGGAGTTCAACCGCCGGGTGCTGCATGAGGCGCTGGACGAACGCACGCCGTTGATGGAGCGGGTGCGATTCCTGAGCATCTACAATTCGAACCTCGACGAGTTTTTCATGAAGCGGGTGGGCGGTCTGTGCCGCCAGCGCGCCGCGGGTTTGCTCTCGCGGACGGCCGACGGGCGCACGCCGCAGGAACAGTTGCAGGCCATCCGGCGCGCGGTGGAGCCCCAGTTGGTGAAGCTGGCGGAGTGCTTCCAGCAAGTGCTGCATCCGGCGCTGACGGCAAACGGCGTGCATCTGCTGGAGTGGAACCAGTTGGCGGACGCCGAGCGACAGTGCGCGCGGTCATACTTCCGGGCCAACGTTTTCCCGGTGCTTACGCCGCTGGCCGTCGATCCCGGGCATCCGTTCCCGTTCATCAGCAACCTGACGACTTCGCTGGGGGTGATGCTGCGGCATCCGGACCGCGAGGAGAAGCTCTTCGCGCGCGTCAAAGTTCCGGACGTGCTGCCGGCGTGGGTGCGCGTGAACGCGTCGGAAGACGGCGGGCATCGCTTCCTGCGTCTGGCCGACCTGATCCGGCACAACCTGCAGGACTTGTTTCCGAACATGGTGCTGCTGGGCGTGATGCCGTTCCGCGTGACGCGCAACGCCGACGTGGAGCACGACGAGGACGACGCCGAAGATCTGCTCGAGATGGTGGAAGAAGAATTGCGCCAGCGGCGCTTCGCGCGCGCGGTGCGGCTCGAACACGGTCCCCATCCGCACCCGTGGATTCTGAAAGTGCTCGTGGACCAGCTCGAACTGGCCGACGACGACGTGTACGAGATGCCGGTCGAGCTCGATTATACGAGTCTGGGGCAGATCGCCGACCTAAACCTTCCGGCGCTGAAGTACCGCCCGCATGTGCCGGCCGTTCCGCCGCTGCTGGGCGACGAGGACCTGGATCTGTTCAGCACGATTCGGAACGGCGACGTGCTGGTGCACATGCCGTACGAGAGCTTCAACGCGAGCGTCGAGCGCTTCATCCTGGCGGCGGCCGACGATCCGAAGGTGCTGGCGATCAAGATGACGGTCTACCGGACGGGGGAGAACAGCCCGTTCATCCACGCGCTGGTGCGTGCCGCGCAGTCGGGCAAGCAGGTGGTCTGCCTGGTGGAACTGAAAGCGCGCTTCGACGAAGAGCGGAATATTTACTGGGCGCACCAGCTCGAAAAGGTCGGCGTGCATGTCGTCTACGGCGTAGTGGGCCTGAAGACGCACAACAAGACGGCGCTGGTGGTGCGGCAGGAGCCCGAGGGCCTGCGGCTGTATGCGCACATCGGCACCGGCAACTACAACAGCACGACGGCGCGGCTGTACACCGATTTGGGGCTGTTGACGTGCCGCCCCGAGATCACCGAGGATCTCGTCGAGGTTTTTCACTTCCTGACCGGCCGGTCGCTGAAGCGCGAATACCGCAAACTGCTCGTCGCGCCGGTGACGATGCGCGACCGGTTCCTGGAGATGATCCGCCGCGAAGCCGCACACGCGCGCGCCGGCCGGCCCGCTCAGATTTACGCCAAGATGAACCAGCTCGAGGACGGCCCTGTGATCGAGGCGCTGTACGAGGCCAGCCAGGCGGGCGTGGCTATCGACTTGGTGGTGCGCGGATTCTGCTGCTTGCGTCCGGGCGTGCCGGGGATGAGCGAGCGGATCCGCGTCGCCTCGGTGATCGGGCGGTTCCTGGAGCACAGCCGGATTTACTTCTTCCGCAACGGGGCCGAAGATCCGCTGGACGGCGATTTCTTCATCGGTTCGGCGGACTGGATGTACCGCAACCTCAGTTCGCGCGTGGAAGTCGTCGCGCCGATCGAAGGGCGCGCGCTGCGCGAGCGGCTGTGGGAAATCCTGCAAGTGATGCGCCGCGACCAGCGTCAGGCGTGGGACATGCATCCGGACGGAACCTATGTCCAGCGCACGCCGCCGCATGACAGCGAAGGTCCCGAGGCGGCGGGGACGCACCAGGCGCTGATCAATCTCGCGCGCAAGCGCGCGGGTCTGTAATTTCGGCCGCGGCCCAGGCTCTATCCCGAAAGGCTACTTCGGCGTCTGCTTGCGGGGAGCTGCGCAGCGCTTCGTCGGCCCCGCTTGCTGTATCTACTCTAGAGATACAGCGCGTTCGGCTTCCTCGCCCTGCTTGGTCCGCGCGTCGCATACGCTTTCGAAGCGATTCGGGACAGAACCTAATCGAATCTTCGCGTCCACGCCTGCTTGAGCAGCTTGCCGACCTCGATCAAGGTCACCGGGGCCAGCGCGAGAGCCAGGATAAGCCAGAATTCATCCAGCGCGGGCAGTTCGACCTTGAAGTGTTCCTGTAAAAACGGCACGGACACGACGGCCAGTTGGAGCGTGGCCGACAGCACGAGCGCAGCCAGCAGCCTGGGGTTCGAGAAGAGTCCCAACTGCGGGTAGGTATCGTCGAAGCTGCGGCAGGAGAGGGCAAAGAATAGCTGCGCGAAAGCCGCGACGCAGAAGGTCACCGTCCTGGCGCGGATCAGGTTCGCGTCGTTTTCCTGCCAGGTGAGCCAAAAGCCGATCAAGGCGGCGGCGGCGATCAAGATGCCGTGCCGCAGCATGCGCCATCCCCGGGTCCAAGTGACGACGGGTTCGCGCGCCGGCCTGGGCGGGCGTTTCATGACGCCGCGCTCGGGCGGTTCCATCCCCAGCGCCAGCGCCGGGAAGCCGTCGGTCACGAGGTTCATCCACAGAATCTGGATGGGCGCGAGCGGCACCGGCCAGCCGCACGAAGCGGCCCCGAACATGATCAGGACTTCGCCGGCATTGCAGGAAAGCAGGTAGTGCACGAATTTTCGAATGTCGTCGAAGATGCCCCGGCCTTCTTCCACGGCGTCCACGATGGAGGCGAAGTTGTCGTCGGTGAGGACCATGTCCGAGGCTTCTTTGGTCACGTCGGTGCCGGTCCTGCCCATGGCGATGCCGATGTCGGCGCGGCGGACAGCGGGCGCGTCGTTGACGCCGTCGCCGGTCATCGCGACGACTTCGCCGGCGCGCTTCAGCGCTTCGACCACGCGGAGCTTGTGTTCGGCCGTCACGCGCGCGTAGACCGCGATGCGGGCGATGCGCGCGTCGAGCGCCGCGTCGTCCCAGCCGTCGAGGTCTTGGCCCGAGGCGATCTCGTCGTTCTCGCCGGCCATGCCCAGATCCCGCGCGATGGCGCGGGCGGTTCTCGGATGGTCGCCGGTGATCATCACCGCTCGGATTCCCGCCTCCTGGCAGCGCCGGACGGCCGCCCGGGCTTCCTCGCGCGGCGGATCGAGCATGCCGCACAGGCCGGCGAAGACGAGACCCTGTTCGGCAAAGCCGCCCTTTTCGTCGCGCTCGGGCCGTTCGCGCCACGCGAAGGCCAGCACGCGCAGCGCGCGTTCGGCCATAGCCTCGTTGAGGCGCATCCAGTGCGCGCGGCGCGCTTCGCCGAGGGGCTGGAGGCTTCCGCCGCGCCATTCGTGGGTGCAGCGGGCGAGGAGCATTTCGGGCGCGCCCTTGGCGTACAGCATGAGTGCGCCCGCCTCGGTCTCGAAGACCACCGACATGAGCTTTCGTTCGCTGTCGAACGGGCGTTCGTCCACCGTCTTGCCCGCGCCGGCCTCCACGCCGGCCTTGCGTGCGGCGACGATCAAGGCGCCTTCGGTGGGATCGCCCAGCACCGTCCACGCCTGCCCCGCGGCATCGGGGAGGACCTGCGCCGCGTTGCAGCGCGCGCCGATCGAGAGCAGCCGCGCGAGTTCCGCGTCTTCTTCGGCGGTCACCGAACGGCAAGCCGGATGCGCTTCCAGTTCCTGCGTTTCCCAAAGGGGCGGCGCGGCGCCGGATTCGAGAACGGGTTCGTCGTTCAGGAAAATCCGGCCCTTGGGCCCGTAGCCCGATCCGGTGACGTGGTATCCGCGCTCCGCGGTGAGCAGCAGCTTCACGGTCATTTCGTTGCGCGTCAGCGTTCCGGTTTTGTCGGAGCAGATGACGGTGACCGCGCCCAGCGTCTCGACGCTGGGCAGCTTGCGAATCAGCGCGTGGCGTTTGGCCATGCGCTGCAGCCCCAGGGCCAAGGCGACCGTGACGACGGCGGGCAGGCCTTCCGGCACCGCGGCCACCGCCAGGCTGACCGCGAGCAGGAAAACTTCGATCAGGCTGCCGCCGCGGAGGAGTTGCAGGACGAAGATAACGGCGACAATGGCCAGGCAGAGCACGGCGAGCATGCGGCCCAGTTCGGCGATGCGCCGCTGCAGCGGGGTCGGTTCGGCGTCTCCTTGTTCGAGCAGACGGGCGATGCGGCCCAATTCGGTGCGCATGCCCGTGGCGGTCACCAGCGCTCGAGCGCGCCCCGCGGCGGCCAAGGTGCCCATGTAAATCGTGTTGCGCCGGTCGCCCAGCGGCGTTTCGCCGTCCAGCGCCGGTCCGGCCTGCTTTTCGGCGGCCTCCGATTCTCCGGTCAGCATGGCTTCCTGAACGCGCAGGCCGAAGGATTCGATCAGGCGCGCATCGGCGGGCACGTGGTCGCCGGCTTCCAACTCGATCAGGTCGCCCGGAACCAGTTCGCTCGCGGGCAGCGCCTGCACGCACCCGTCACGCAGCGCCCGCGCCTGCGGCGCCGAGAGGTTTCTCAGGGCCGAGAGCGCGCGTTCGGCCTTGGCTTCCTGCAGATATCCGAGGATTCCGTTCAGGAGCACGATCGCCAGGATCGCCAGCGTATCGGCCCATTCGCCCAGCACGCCGGCCAAGACCGCGGCCAGGATGAGCATCCAGACGACCAGATCCTTGAACTGCGCAGCGAGCTTGCGCCAAGCAGGTTCGGGCGCGGCACGGTCCAGTTCGTTGGAGCCCCAGCGTTCGCGCGCCGCGTTCGCGGCCGCGGCCGTCATCCCGCGGGCCAGGTCGCTGCCGTGCGCGCGCGCCAGCGCTTCGGGCTCGTGCGCGTGAGGCGCCAGGGTCGGCTTGGCTTCGGACGCATCGGGCATCGGAATTCGGCGGCTCCGTATGCATACAGATACCGGGCGAGCGCCGGACGCGCGAACCCTGAAAGGCGCGCCGGCCGTTCGCCCAGCCGGTGTTGGCCAGTTCAAAGCGGCTCCGCTAAACTCCGCTTTCGGCCTCGGCGGAGTTGTCATGACATACCCCAGCAGCAGCACATCGTCGCGCGAGCTTAAGGCGCTGCACACGCCCGAGGCGATCCGGCGGCGCTTGCGGGACGGCCAGGAGCCGGGGTATCTGCGCGATCTGATCTACGGCGGGATCGACGGCACAGTCACGACCTTCGCCGTGGTCGCGGGCGTGGTGGGCGCCGAACTTGCGGCGGGCATCGTGGTCGTGCTGGGGCTGGCGAATCTGTTCGCCGACGGCTTTAGCATGGCGGTGAGCAATTACCTGGGCACGCGCGCCGAAGAACAAGTCCGCGAACGCGCGCGGCGGCTCGAAGAGAAGCACATCGAACTGGTGCCCGACGGGGAGCGCGAAGAGATCCGGCAGATCTTCGCCGCCAAAGGCTTCGAAGGCGCGGACCTGGACCGCGCGGTGGAAGTGATCACCGCCGACCGCCGACGCTGGGTGGATACGATGCTGCAAGACGAACTGGGCATGCCGTTGCAAGGCCCATCGGCGATCAAGGCCGCGTGCGCGACCTTCGGCGCATTTCTGGCGGCCGGTTCGATCCCGCTGCTTCCGTACCTGTACCCCGTGGTGCTGGGCGGACATCTGGCGCATCCGTTCGTGTGGAGTTCCGCGGCGACGGGCGCGGCGTTCTTCGGCATCGGCGCGCTCAAATCGCGCGTGGTGGACCAGCGCTGGTACCGTTCGGGGACCGAGACGCTGCTGGTGGGCGGCGGCGCGGCGGCGCTGGCGTACGCCGTCGGCGTTTTCCTTAAAGGCTTTGCGGGCGCGAGCGGATGACCGCGCTGCTCTTGCCGCCCGCGGCGATCCTGGCCTGCGCGCCGGTGGGCGAAGGCGCCGGCATCGAGCTGGGCCGCTCGCGCGAAGGACGCGTGCTGCGCGGCTTCGTCTTCGGATCGGGCGCGCGGCGCGTCAGCCTGATCGGCGGCTGCCACGCCGACGAGCCGGTGGGTCCGTGGCTGCTTCGGCGGCTCGCGGCGTACCTGGACCATCTGCCGCCGGCGCATCCGCTGCTCACGCAGGCCCACTGGACGCTCGTCCCGCACGCCAACCCCGACGGCGAAGCGCGCAACCGTGCGTGGTCGGAGCCCGAAGGCGCGGCGCCGCCGCTCGACGCGGGTTTCGATCCGCTCCTGTATCTGCGCCACGCGTCGCGCGAACTGCCCGGCGACGATATCGAGTTCGGCTTTCCGCGCGAGTCCGGCGACGTGGAGGCGCGTCCCGAGAACCGCGCGGTGGCTGCGTTTCTTCGCGCGCACGGGCCGTTCGAGCTGCACGCGAGCCTGCACGGGATGGCCTACGCCGGCGGGCCGTGGTTTTTGCTCGACGAAGCGTGGAGCGCGCGAAGCGAACCGTTTCAGGCCGAGTTGCGCGCGCTGACGGAGGCGCTGGGTTACCGGCTTCACGACGTCCAGCGCCACGGCGAAAAGGGGTTCGTGCGCATCGCGCGGGGCTTTTGCACGCGCCCCAACCATCTTGCGATGCAGGCGCATTTCCGGGCGCGCAACGATCCCGAGATGGCCGCGCGTTTCCGGCCCAGCAGCATGGAATTCGTCCGCGCGCTGGGCGGCGACGCGTTGACACTGGTCAGCGAGATGCCGCTCTTCACGGTGGAAGGCTTGGGCGACCGGATCGAGCCGTCGGATCCGGCAGCCGAGCGCCTGCGCGGGACGGTGCTGCCGCGTGTGCAGAGCCTGCTCTTGAAGGACGAGCCCGCGGCGCGCGCGGCACTGGCCGAAGGTGGCGTGCGCGCGATGCCGATCGGCGAACAGATGCGGCTGCAACTGGGGATGATCGAGGCGGGCCTGCGGCTGGTGAGCGCGGGTAGCTGACGCTACGGCTTCTCGGCGACGAGGAGCAGGTTGGTGGGCGGCCAGGGGATCGGTTCGAGCGCGTCGCCGCGGCGTTCGTAAAGCCGCGCGCGGCCTTCGTAGCGATTGCGGATCGACCAGGGGTTGGCGTAGGCGCGCGAACCGGGATGAATGCGAAAGCCGGCGGCTTCGGCGGCGCGCGTCCAGTCGGCGAAACTCCAGAAGCAGAACGTCTCGTGCATTTCGCTCTGCCAGTTATCGGTGTAATCCTTTTTGCTCAGGAATTCGCAGGCGTCGCGCAGCGCCAGGACGGCCACGCGTCCGGCTGGCCCGTCTTCGTAGCGGTGCGGCAGGGCGTAGCCTTCGGCGGCGCGGTAATCTCGGGCGAAGCGCAGAAAGCGCGCGGCGGTGGAGAGGCCGTCGAGGTAGGCGCGGAGTTCGTCGCGCGCATCCGCGGGAAACGCGCGCTCCCAATCGCCGTTGCGGCCGTCGGCGGCGTCGAGCCAGAGGCGGACTTCGCGCCCGCCGTCTTCGGGGCCGACGACATCCACGTTCAACCAGCGGCCGCCCGGCGCGAGCTGTTCGAAGAGCAGGCGCAGGAAGCCGGTGAGCGCGCCGCGGCCCTGGTAGGATTCGAGTTCGTGGGTGAGCGAGAAGGTGGTGAAGACGTTGACCGAGTGCGGCGGGAAGATGCCGCGCTGGGCGGCGTTGCGGCGGTAAAAGAAGACGTGCTCGTTGGCGAAGTGGCCCTGTTCTTTGCGGTGCAGGCATTCTTCGTGCAGATGGCGCGCGACTTCGATGCCGTAAAAGTCCGACTCGTCGAGTCGCTCGTCGAGCGTCATCTCGCGGATCACGGAGCCGGTGCAGCAACCGACGTCGACGATGCGTCCGGGGAGCATGAAAGGCTTGACGATCTCGTACTTGCGCGGCGCGCCTTCGTCGAAGCTGCGCACGTAGGTGTTGTAATCGCGCGTGGCGGTGAGGTCGCCGTCGTCGCCGAGCAGCGGATCGCGGAAGAGATCGAGGAGCATCTCGGGGTAGGCGTACTTCTCGAAGAGATCGCGGGTGGCCGGCGCGAGCGCGCTTTGCCAGGCGGGCGTGGCGCGGAAGTCCGCTCCGTTCAGCCCGGCGTCCACGCATTCGGTGAGCAATTCCCAGGGCGTGCGCGCGGCAAAGCGCGGCGGATCGAGCGCTTCCAGTTCGACGGGCAGGATCTGGAAGCCGAGCGTTTCGTACTGGGCCAGCACTTCGGGCGTCGAGCAGCCCACGACGCAATTTTCCGGCGCGAGGCGAAAGCGCCCGCGGCTCTCGACTTCGATCTTCTTGACCACGTACTCGGCGAAGCGCGGCGAGCGGCCCACGTCGTCGACGAGATAGACGTAGTGCTTGCCGGGCAGGCCGAGCGCGAAGAGTTCGATGGCGACTTCGCGGTGGTGCGCGGGGAGCGGATTGCGGCGCGTGTTGGCGTGGTTGGCGCTGGTGACGGCCCAGAGGACGGTATCGACGGGGCCGGAGAGTTTCAGCGGCCGGCCGCGCAGATCGCGGAGCGTATCGCGCGGCGCGGCGAGCACACGCGCCAGATAATCGCGCTGGTAGTTCGTGAGCGCGTGGTGGCGGCCGGGGAAGAGCAGGACGGCCATGGGGATCCTCTCGGGCACGCGGGCGCCGCTCGTTGCAGACGCGCGCGCGGAGCGTATTTTGAGGGCGCCCCGGGAGCGCGGCAATGCCGGAACTGCCCGACGTGACGATTTACGTGGAGGCGCTGCGCCGGACGGTTCGGGGGCAGACACTGCGGCGCGTGCGCATCGCGAGCCCGTTCGTCGTGCGCAGCGTCGAGCCGCCGGTCTTTGCCGCCGAAGGGCGCGTGCTGCAAAGCGTCTCGCGCCTGGGCAAGCGCATTGTCCTGGGCTTCGACGAGGATTATTACTTCGTCCTGCACCTGATGATCGCGGGACGGCTGCGCTGGGAAGCGCCGGACGCGAAAGCGCCGCCGAAGCTGGGGCTGGCGGCGTTCGAGTTCGAGCGCGGGACGCTCCTGTTCACCGAAGCGGGCACGAAGAAGCGCGCAAGTCTGCACGCGGCGCAAGGCGCGGCGGCGCTGGCCGCGCATGCGCGGGGCGGGCGGGACGTCTTTGCGCTGGATGCGAGCGCGTTCGCTACGGAGTTGCGGCGCGAGAACCATACGCTGAAGCGCGCGCTGACCGATCCGCGGTTCTTCGACGGCATCGGAAACGCGTACGGCGACGAGATCCTGCACGCGGCGGGGTTGTCGCCGGTGGCGCTGACGGGAAAGTTGAGCGACGAAGCGGCCGCGCGGCTGCACGCGGCGGCGCGGCGCGTGCTGGCGGCGGGGCTGGAGCGATTGCGCGCGCAGTTCGCGGAGCGCTTTCCCGGGCCCGGCGAGATCACGGCGTTCCGGCCGGAGTTCGCGGTGCACGGCAAGTACGGGCAGCCGTGCCCGGTCTGCGGCACGAATGTGCAGCGGATTCGCTACGCCGAGAACGAGACGAACTACTGCCCGCGCTGCCAGACCGGCGGCAAGCTGCTCGCCGACCGCTCGTTATCGCGGCTTTTGAAGGACGACTGGCCGCGGACGATCGAGGAACTGGAGGACGCGCGCGCGGTTCCGCCGGCTGAGCCGCCTCGCCAGAAGCGGAGTTCGTGAAGCGAAATCAGGCCGGCGCGGCGTTGCGGAAGATCGCGAAGCTGCTGGTGAAGCCGTGGATGTAGGTGGTGCCGCCGACGGGTCCGATCTCGCCGTTGCAGAAGAATCCGGCGAGGGGGACGTCGCCGAGGCAGGCGCGGAAGGCGTCGCTGTCGTGGTTGGGGCGCCCGTACATGTGTTTACCGCGGCCGAGGCACGAGAAGAGCAGCGCGCCGGCGGGCGGCGCGCCGAGCGCTTCGCCTTTGCCTTCGCTGAGCAGCGCTGTGGCGTAGCGGCGCAGAATCTGGAGCAGTTCGTGTTCGGCGGCTTGCGCGTCGCGGACGTGGAACTGGACGACCTGCCCTTCGCGCAAATACGTGCCGACGATCAGCGCGCCGGCCTGCGGGTCCATGCCTATGACGTTGCGGATCAAGAAGTCGCCGGCGTGCCACGGCGGCGCGCGGTAAGGATCCATGATCAGGCCCATGAAGAGCGCCGAGCGGATCAGTTCGCGGTCGCGTTCGGGGGCTTCCTGAAAAAGCTCGGCGACGATTTCGAGCGGTTTTTTTCCGTCTAATTCCTGAAGCACGTTCTGGCGGCACTTGGTGACGCGGACCGGCACGCCGATGGGCCGGCAGCCTTGGGCGACCAGCGGATCGATGCGCACGCCGCCGGAAACGGCCAGCCCCGTGCTGCCTTCGCGGTAGGCCCGCCCGTCGAGGAATAGGGCGTTGCGCCCGGCCTGGCGCGCGCCGCTGATGAGCCCGCCGACCTTGACCGCTTCGGGGTACGCGAAGTCGAGCCCGCGCAGCAGATCTTCGACGCGCGCGCTGAAGGGATCGCAGTGCAGGATAAAATGGGGCTTGCGTTCAGGCGATAAATTCAGAGCCGCATGCCAGGCGCGCGGACCGGCGTCCTGATCGGGGAGCGCTTCGTTGGGCCAGTGGTACGGTGTCAGTTCGACGCCGGGGAGCCAGGCCGCGGCCAAGGCAAGGCCGGGCTGGTGCTCGGTCTCGCGCATACCGCCGATCAGGCCCGCGGCCGAGCCGCCGAACATGTGCCGGGGGCCGAAGGCTTCCTGCAAGCGCGCGGCGAGGCGGTCGTAGAGCGGTTCGAAGTGCGGCGAGGCGTAAACGATGAGCACGTCGGGGCGCGTACCGCCCAACTGCGGGCCGAAGTGGCGGCGCGCGTCTTCGAGCGCGGGTTCCAGTTCGCCCATATCGCTCATGAAGGAGGCGAAGCGCATCGTCGTGGTCAAGGACATGGGTTCGGCTTCACCTATCCGCTCGTTCCGCCGGACATCCTACCGAACGCTCGCCGCGCTTACCAGTCGTGCACGCTGCCGTCGGCGCGGCGGGCGATGGGCAAGTACGCGGGCTTGTACTCGTGCTTGCGCGCGAGGTCTTCGTTTACGTCGGTGCCCAAGCCGGGCTTGTCGGAGACGTACAGGAAGCCGCTGCGCAATTCGGGGCCGCCGGGAATCACGTCGCGGACGACGTCGGGGAAGCGGACCATCTCCTGCACGCCGAAGTTCGGGACGGCCAGATCGAGGTGGACATTGGCCGCATGCGCGACGGGCGAGATGTCGCCGGGGCCGTGCCAGGCGGTCTGGACCTGATAGGTTTCTGCGAGGATCGCGATTTTGCGCGCTTCGGTGATGCCGCCGACGTGCGACAGATCGCAGCGGATGTAGTCGATGAGCTGTTCGGCGATGAGCGGGAGGCATTCCCAGCGGTTGGTGAAGAGTTCGCCCATGGCCAGCGGGGTCGTCGAGGCCTGGCGCACGAGGCGGAAGGACTCTTTGTGCTCGGGGCGCAGCGCGTCTTCGAGGAAGTAGAGGTGGAAGGGCTCGAGTTCCTTGGCGAGGCGCGCGGCCTGGACGGGCGTGAGCCGTTCGTGGACGTCGTGGAAGATGTCGATCTCGTCGCCGAGGTTGGCGCGAAGGTGTTCGAAGAGCGCGGGAATGGTGCGCAGGTACGGGCCGGGCTCGAAGACTTCGACGTGCGGGCGCGCGTTGGGGCCTGGGGTGTTGGTCCAGGTGGCGAGTGCGGCTTCCTTGCCGCCGCCGATGCCGTAGGTGCCGCCCGATCCGGGAATCGCGACCTGCGCGCGAATGACGGTGAAGCCGGCTTCCATGTGTTCGCGGATGCGGTCTTCGGTTTCCTTGAAGTCGCGCCCGCCGGCGTGCGTGTACGCGCGCGCGCCGGCGCGGTTCTTGCCGCCCAGCAGCGAATAGACCGGGCGGTTGGCGGCTTTGCCCTTGATGTCCCACAGCGCCATGTCCACGCCGGCGAGGGCTGTCATCAGCACCGGCCCGCCGCGCCAGTACGCGCCGCGAAAGAGATCCTGCCAGATGTGCTCGACGTTATCCGGATCGCGCCCGATCAGGAGCGGGCCGATGTGCTCCTTCAGCGCCGCGGCGACGGAGAGTTCGCGCCCGTTAAGCGTCGCGTCGCCGACGCCGTAGACGCCGGCATCGGTGAGGATCTTGACGAGGACGTAATTGCGGCTGGGGCAGGTGACGATGGTGCGGACTTCGGTGATCTTCACGCGCGCGCTCCTGGAGGCGGTACGCCTTCCAGTATGCCGGGCGCGTCGCGCGTGGAAAGGTCAGGCTTGGGCCGTCTCGGGCACGCCCACGTCCTCCGCCGCCGGCCCGCGCTCGGGCCGCGCGCCGCGCTTCCAGAAGACGAACGGATGCAGCATCTGGCCCAGATAACCGCGCGCGATGGGCTCGTGGATGCCGACGCGTTCGGGCTCATGGTCCGGGCAGCGGTAGGTGCCGAAGAGCACGTCCATCAGCGGCGAGATGTTGGCGTAGTTGCCGGCCTCGCGGTCGCGGTCGTGGTGCCAGTGGTGGAGTTCGGGCGCGCCGAAGAGGACGCGGAGCGGTCCGGTGTTCAAGCGCACGTTGGAGTGGATGTAGATTGCCCAGAGCCCGCGGAAGGCGATCAGTCCGGCGAGCGTCTCAAGCGGGAAGCCGAGGACGAACGCGGGCAGATTGATCAAGCCCATCGTGTAGACGGTATCGACGGGATGCTCGCGGTGCGCGGCGAGCCAGTCGAGGTGTTCGGAACTGTGATGGATCGAATGGAAGCGCCAGAGAAAGCCGACTTTGTGCTGCAAGCGGTGCCCCCAGTAGACGCACAGGTCGCTGAGCACCACGACTTCGATCGCCTGGAGCCACCACGGTTGCGCGGCCACGGCGGCGCGAAAGCCCGCGGGCATGAAGCCGTCGAGGTGGTCGGCGAAGTGGACCAGGAGCGCGAAGACCAGCCCGCCCCAGAGCAGGTACTGGCCCAGGAAGAAGCACAGATCGATGAACCATTCGCGCCGGAAGAAGCGCTGCCCCGGCTTCGCCGGGAAGGCCCATTCGAGCGGGCGGAAGAGGACGACCAGAAAGAGCAGGCTCAGTCCGGCGCCGAGCAGCATGTCGAGGGTGGGCATGGGCGAGTCCTCTGAGACGATTCAAGGCTGCTGCTGCACCGCTTCCTCTTGCTGCGCCGGCATCGGCGCGCGCGATTTCGAGCCCGACATCAGGACCTGGCGCTTCGGCTTCGGCGGGGGCTCGGGCGCTTGGGGGCTGATCGCCGCCGATTTGGACCCGCTCATGATCATCTGGCGCTGGGGCGGTTCGGCGGCTTGCACCGGCAGCACTATCTTTTCGCTCTTGGAGCCGCTCATGATTACTTCGCGCGGCGGCGCGTTCACGGGGAATTCCACGGGCGCCGACTTCGAACTTTTCATAAGCATGCGCTGCGCGGCTTCCCCCTCGAGCTTGACGGCCGCCGGGATCGGATCGGCGCCACGCTCGATCGGCTCTTCCGTTGCTTCGGGCGCCGGAAGGCCCGCAAGCGGGAGCGGCGCGCTCGTCGCCTCGGCCTCCGACGAATCCGCGCGCGAGGCGCCCGAGCGCAGCCAGACGTACGCGCCGAAAAGGACAACGGCGCTGATGACCGCGGCCACGCGGGCCCAAGCCTGAAGTTTTCGCATGTTCGTTCGAGACCTCTCTTCTTCGGACCAAAAGGCGCGACGGTGCGAGACCGCGCCGCGGAAGCGTGAAAAGCGTTCTATAGCTGTGTCGCTCGAATGGGCGCGGAACGCCGTAAGAGGTGTGTAAAAGCTTCGGACAGGCGCTGGTTCAGCCGAGTGCGGTGGGCGGGAGCAGCAGGTAGTACCAGAAGGCGGCGACTTCGCGGGCCATCAAGATCGGGAGCTTGGCGAGGGTGCAGCGTTCTTCAGCCGGCACCGTAAAGACTTCGGCGCCCGCGTCGGCGAAGGCCAGTTTGACGCGCGGCAGGTGATAGGCGTGGCTTACCGCGAGGACGCGGCGGAAGCCGTGCACGCGGGCCAGTTCGCGCACGCGTTGCGCCGTCGCTCGCGTGTCGACGCCCTGCGCGTCGAGCAGGATCGCGTGATCGGGGATGCCGGTGCTGAGTGCGAGGCGGCGCATCGCTTCGGTTTCGTGAATCGTGCCGTCGCCGGGGCCGCCGGAGAAGATCAGCTTGGCGACGAGCCCTTCCTTATATAGGCGGCAGCCGGTGAGGACGCGGTCGGCCAGCGCGTCGGAGCAGCGCCCGTCGGCGTAGGCGCGCGCGCCCAGGACCACCGCGGCATCGGCCGGGCGGCGGTAGTCGGTGCGCCCGAAGCAGTACATCTGCACGAGCGGGAATCCGATGACGGCGGCGGCGAGCGCGGCGAGGCCGCTGGCCCAGGCCGAGCGCGGCGGCGGCAGATCGCCGGGCGCCCAGATGCGCCAGAGCATCCCGCCCAGCACCAGCGCAAAGAGGAAGGACATCGGCAGCCACGGGCCGTCGTGCAGGCGTCCTTGGGCATGAAACGCGAGGACGCGCAGACCGTTCCAAAGAACCGCGGCGAGCGCGACGCCGAAGATCGCCGCGGTGGCGGTGCGGCGCGGGCCCGACGGAGCGGGCGCGTAAGCGAACCACGCGGCGGCGGCGGCCAGCGCGAGCAGCCCGATTACGCGCAACGCTTCGGGCGCGCCGCGCAGATCGAGCCACCAGCGATTGGCGTCGGGCATGCCGGTCAGGAGCGCGCGGATCAAGTTGAACGCGATAAAGGCGGCCAGCGCGCCGGCCCAGACGCGCGCGGTAACGGTCAGCATGGCGGCGGCCCCCGAATCGAGAGTACTCCCCAATCGAGTATCGGCCGTGTGCGCGCGCCACTAAAGGGATATGGCGGAGGACAGAGGAGTCGAACCCCACTCGCATGCGAGCGATCCGCTTTCGAGGCGGTCCCGGTGCGCCTGTCCGGTTTGTCCTCCGGCGTGTCAGCGTCCTTGCACGAAGCGCGCCCAGCGGGCTTCGTCTTCCCACGGGCGCGGCGGCATCCAGACCGGCTGCGCCGGCGGCTTGGCCAGGCGCATCCGCGCTTCTTCCGGCGTGCGGTCGTTCTTGCGCCGGTTGCAGGCCACGCAAGCCGCGACGCAATTGGACCATACGGTCGCGCCGCCGCGCGAACGCGGCAGGACGTGATCGATGGTCAGGCGCGCGGCGTGGTCGTGCTGCCCGCAGTATTGGCACGCGCCGCGGTCGCGCTTAATCACGTTTGCGCGCGAGAACGCGGGCTTGCGCACCGGCACACGGTCGTAGCGCGTGAGGATGATCACGTCCGGAGCCGGCACGTCGTACGAGCCGCCGCGCACCAGCGCCACGGCCTCGCGGAAGTCCACGCGCGTCCACGAATCGAGGTCATGCGTCGAAAAGTCCTCCAGGTTCACGGCGCGAGCGTTCCCGTCGGCGAGTTTGCAGAGCGCGCGCATCACGTTCGTCACGTCGATCGGGACCCAGTGCTTGTTGAGCACCAGCGTCGGGCGGTGGCGTACCACGAATTGATTCCTCTCCGGTTTCCGAACAAAATTGGCAAGGCGCCAGGGAGTCGAACCCCGCCGCGCGGTTTTGGAGACCACACAGGTTCCCGGACCGTCGCGCCTTGTCGCGTACTTCGATCTGGCTCGCCCGCCGGGGATCGCACCCGGTCCGCGACCTTCGCAAAGTCGCATGCCTCTCTTACACCACGGGCGGTTCTATTTTCTTTGGCGCTCCCGGGAGGATTCGCACCTCCAACCCCCGGTTCGAAGCCGAGGATGATTCTGTTTCAACACGGGAGTGCAACCCCTACGGCAACGGCGTTCACCACGGAGGCCACGAAGCGCACGGAGAACGGCTGGGCAGGGGAAAACCTCGGCCTTCAACCTCCTTCGTGAGCGCGGGCCTTATACGGAATCTCCCATGCGCTATTTAGCGCTCCAATCGGCATCAGAATGTGGTCGGGGCGGGGAGATTCGAACTCCCATGAGCCGTGAAGCTCCCGGTTCCTCGGACCGGCGCGTATGCCTTTCCGCCACGCCCCGCATGAGATTCCCATGGCCGTTCACCGTTGACGGTTCACCGTTCACTGTCTTTGCTGGTGTCGCGAGCAGGATTCGAACCCGCACCGTACCGAGTTTAAGTCGGTTGCCTCTGCCGTTGGGCTACCGCGACAGGCCATGTCATTCGCTTCCCTTGTTGACCGGAAAATCCGGTCGTTCGCTATGGCGGAGGGCGGAGGAGTCGAACCTCGTGCCCGAAAGCACGCGCTGCTTAGCATGCAGGCCCGAACCCGCGTCCGGCTCGCCCTCCGCTTCAAAATTGGTCGCCCCGGAGGGATTCGAACCCTCACGTCCGTGTGGACCCGAGCTTCTGAGACTCGTGCGTCTGCCAGGTTCCGCCACGGGGCGATCGCAGCGGCGGAGGGCCAGGCATCGGAGTATTTCCGAGGGTGGAGCCGCTCGGAATTCGAGGACTCCCACGCCTGGCCGCTCACGCCGCCGGTTTCAAAATCTCTTTTCTCCTGCTGGTGCCCACTGGAGGAGTCGAACCTCCGCCTCCACCGTGTCAGGGTGGCGCTCTCCCGTTGAGCCAAGCGGACAACCGTTCCTATTGGTAGCCGCTGAAGGAGTCGAACCTTCGTCTCCAGCGTGTGATGCTGGCGCCCTCCCGTTAGGCGAAGCGGCTAAACAGTTGGTAACGAGCCGTGGAATCGAACCACGCTTGCAAGCTTATGAAACTCGCCAGACCTCCAGGCCTTGCCGCTCGTTGCGCCATGTCCTCCGTGTCTTTTTTGGTGGGGCCGTGAGGAATCGAACCTCCTAGCCGCCGGCGCCGGCTTTACAGGCCAGCTCTGATCCCACTCAGCAGGGGCCCCTTTCTCTTTCGTCTTGCCAGGTTTGGTCGGAGCGGTGGGATTTGAACCCACGACCTCTGCGTTCCGAACGCAGCGCGCTTGCCAAACTGCGCTACGCTCCGCCTTACGAATTCATCTGCCTCGTCTCTTAATCAAAATCCGCAATCCCAAACGGTTGGCGGGGCCCCCGGGAATCGAACCCGGCTTTCCTGCGCTTCAAGCAGGCGTCGTCCCATCCCGACCCAAGCCCCGGCTGTTACCGTTCATCGACTTTGGCGCCTACGGCCGGAGTCGCACCGGCTTGCTCCACCGTGACAGGGTGGCGGCTCCACGGCTTCGCCTTCGCAGGCTTTGTCTGCTCCTTCGTTTGGAGACCGCGGAGGGATTCGCACCCCCGTGGACGGCGTTGCAGGCCGCCGCCTCGCTTCTCGGCCACGCGGTCTTCGCTACGGTTCATGGGGTGGCGTGCGGGAGTCGAACCCGCTCTTCAAGCTTCACGAGCTTGCGTGCGCCCGGCACACTCACGCTACCGACCCATGCGCCTGGTCGGGCAGGAAGGAATCGAACCTTCTCCGGCTGCGTATCAGACAACCGTGCTGCCGTTACACCACCGCCCGACCGCTACTTCCGCTCCTTTCGCGCGAACCATTCTTCGGCCAAGACGCCCATGATCAGGACATCGTGGTAGCGCCCTTCGCAAAACGTCGCCTGGCGCATGATGCCTTCGCGGACATAACCGGCCTTCTCGTACGCGCGGATCCCGCCCGGGTTGTTCGCGTACACGTGAAGACAGATCCGGTTCAGGTTCAGCGTTTCGAACCCGTACTTCAGCATCAGCTTCGCCGTCTCGGTTCCGTGGCCTTTGTTCCACTCGTCCTTCGCGCCGATGAAGATGCCGAACATGGCCGCACGGTCTTTTTCCAGCTTCAAATGCAGGCCGGTATTGCCCAGGAAGCGGTCGTCGCTCTTGCGCGCGATGGCGAGCAGGACGTTGCGCTCGTCCTTCATCGCCTTTTCGAGCCACGCTTCTTCCGCTTCAAGCGTCAGCGGCCGGTGCATGTTCAGCGTCCGCGTGATCTGCTCGTCGTTGAGGTACTCGACGATGGCCGGCGCGTCCGCGCGTTCGAGGGGCCTCAAGTAAATGCGCTCGCCGATCAAGAATGGATTTCTCATCGCTCCACCGCTTCCTTTCGTGTCCGTGCTTCTGGTTGGCCCGCGAGGATTCGAACCTCGGTCTGCGGAGCCAAAGTCCGCCGTCTTACCTTTAGACGACGGGCCATTCGAGCGTTGGCGTTCCCGGCGGGATTCGAACCCGCGTGACCAGACTGAGAACCTGGCATCCTCAACCGCTAGATGACAGGAACACCTACGTCGCTTTCTTTGGAGCAGCCGGCGGGAATCGAACCCGCGCCTCGGCGTTGGAAGCGCCGCATGCCGCCGCGAACACCTCGGCCGCTCGATTTTCATCCCTCGTTTCCGTCTCATCTGGCTGCGGGGCAAGGATTCGAACCTCGATCGCCTGGTTCAGAGCCAAGCATCCTGCCGTTAGACGACCCCGCATCTGGTGCGTCCCGTGGGGCTCGAACCCACACCGTCCCGGGTAAGAACCGGGTGCTCTGCCGCTCGAGCTACGGACGCGACCGAAACTCATCCACGAACGCTCACGACCGTCTGGTTCCTCCGGTGGGATTTGAACCCACACCCCTCGGCTTAAAAGACCGGTATGCTGCCGTTGACACCACGGAGGAACGGGCGTTTACCGCTCACGCGTTTCATCCGCTTCCTCCTTTCTCTTTTGGCAGCCCCACGGGGAATTGAACCCCGATCTCCGGACTGAAAATCCGGCATCCTGCCCTTAGACGATGGAGCCGCCTTACTCCGCCGCCGTCCTTTTCCCTTCCCGCCCGCCTCCGCAGGGCTGCGCCCTGCTTCGGCGCGGCAGCCTTCGCTCGCTTTCGCTCGCGAAGGTTGGTGGAGCGGCCGGGAGTTGCACCCGGATCTCGGCCATGCGAGGGCCGCGTGTTTCTGTTGTCACCACCGTCCCACTGCCGCCTGCAAACTCGATACTTTGGCTCCGGCGGGAGGATTCGAACCTCCATTTCCTGCGTAACAGGCAGGCGTGATGCCTTTACACCACGCCGGAACGAACCGTCCCTCGCCGCCCGCGGGGGGCCGGGGCTCGGAAGGCGCGGAGCCATGAAGCTCGGCGCTTCCGCCCAATCCCCGGCCCCCGTCGGCAACCCTTGGAGCCGCGTGCGGGAGTCGAACCCGCTCGCACCTCGTTACGAGCGAGGCGTGCGCCCGGCGCCTCGCGGCGAACTCAACTTCATCTGGAGCCGCTCGAGGGACTCGAACCCTCTCTTGCGCTCTACCAAAGCGCCGTGCGACCCTTCACACCCGAGCGGCACGCCAGCAGTCGGCTTGCCGAGCCGAAGCCGCAGGCGAAGGCTGGAGCGGGAGACGGGACTTGAACCCGTGTCTCGAACTCGGCAAGTTCGCGCTCTCCCCTTGAGCTACACCCGCTCGACTCAGACCCTTTCGCTTCGGCCAGGCAACAGGCCTCCCGGCGAAGCGCGCGCTGCGCTTCGAAAAATCCGGCCGGTCTGTCGTCTGCGAACTCT
Source organism: Planctomycetota bacterium (assembly GCA_045863855.1). Classification (GTDB taxonomy): domain Bacteria; phylum Planctomycetota; class SZUA-567; order H5-PLA8; family H5-PLA8; genus H5-PLA8. The sequence continues at coordinate 28,277 of BTVV01000001.1, forward strand.
CGGCGGGCTATTTACGACCCGCATTCGGAACGAAATTCACATCGTTCCGCGTGGCTCAAAACCCATTTCCAGCCGCGCGCAGAACAAAAAAGCCTTCCTGGGTCGGTCCCAGGAAGGCTTTAGCCAAGCGGCGGCGATGTAAGCTCTTCCTAGGGCGCGGGCCCTCCCAGGGCCTCGCTATCCCGGTACGAATTCTGCGTACCTTGGGCTCGCGGACTTGGTTTTACCAAGCCGATCCCGGCGCAGAATGCGGCCGGCATAAATCCGCGCGCGGCGGATTCATGGCGGGTTAGGAAGAGAAACCAGTGCTGCATGGAAGATCACGCTCCTCAATACTTCGTGCTCTCAACCAACCGCATGAAAGACGCTTCGTCAAGCAGGTAGCCTGAAATTTTCTTGAGCGATGCGAAGAGTAATTCCTCCCTAGCAGGGCGAATAATTCCCGGCATGACGGTTTAGATGCGGCCGATGAACCCGCATCGTGCGTGCGGACCGGGAGTAGCACGCCGCGCGCGCCGATGGTAGCCTGTAACGCACACGTGTGAATTGTTACGCCGAAGCCGTGGGAGTCCCGTGATGCCGGCCGCTGCGTTGAGCGACACCGCGAAGCTGTGTGTGCATACGATCACCACCAAGCCGCTCCCGCTGGAGCAGGCCCTGGACCTGTATCCGCGCTACGGAGTTCACGGGATCACCGTCTGGCGCCAGGCGCTGGAAGGGCGCGACGTCAAAACCGCGGGGCGGCAGATTCGCGAAGCGGGGCTGGAGATCGTGAGCCTCTGCCGCGGCGGGTTCTTTCCCGCGCGCGAAGCCGCCAAGCGCCAGGCCGCGATCGACGAGAACCGGCAGGTGGTCGACGAAGCCGCCAAGCTGGGCGCGCCGCTGGTGGTGCTCGTTTGCGGCGCGGTGCCGGGGCAGCCGCTGGCCGAGAGCCGCAAGCAAATTCGCGACGGGATCGCCGCGGTGGCCGACCACGCGCGCGCCTGCGGCGTGAAGCTGGCCGTCGAGCCGCTGCATCCGATGTACGCCGACGACCGCAGCGCGATCAACACGCTGCGCCAGGCCAACGATCTGTGCGAAGAACTGAACCATCCGGCCGTCGGCGTCGCCGCCGATGTGTACCACTTGTGGTGGGATCCCGAACTGGAAGCGCAGATCGCGCGCTGCGGGAAGCTGGGGCGGCTGTGGGCTTACCACATCTGCGACTGGAAGACGCCGACCACCGACCTGCTGAACGATCGCGGTCTGATGGGCGAAGGCTGCATCGACCTGCGCGGCATCCGCGGCTGGGTCGAAGCGGCGGGGTTCCGCGGCTTCAACGAAGTGGAAGTCTTCTCCACGCGGCGCTGGGAGACGGACCAGCGCGCGTATCTGGACGAGATCAAGCGGGCGTACCTGGAACACGCCTGACATCCCTTAAAAGGAGCAACACGAGCGATGAAGCAGCACCGCGTCGGCATCATCATGAACGGCGTCACCGGACGCATGGGGACCAATCAGCATCTGGTCCGGTCGATCCTGGCGATCCGCAAGCAGGGCGGCGTGAAGTTGAATGCCGACGAAACGATCATTCCCGATCCGATCCTGATCGGGCGCAACGAGAACAAGCTCCGCGCGCTCGCCGACGCGCACGGCGTCGAAAAGGTCTCGACCGACCTCGACAAGCTCCTGAAGGACAAGGACTATCCGCTCTACTTCGACGCGGTGACGACGCAGCAGCGCGTCGAAAACGTGCGTAAGGCCATCGCGGCGGGGAAGCATATCTACTGCGAGAAGCCCACCGCCACGAACACCGCCGAAGCGCTCGCCTTGTATAAGGAAGCGCAGAAGGCCGGGATCAAGCACGGCGTCGTGCAGGACAAGCTGTGGCTGCCGGGGCTGCTGAAGCTGAAGTATCTGATCGACACCGGCTACTTCGGGCGGATTCTTTCGGTCCGCGGCGAGTTCGGTTACTGGGTCTTCGACGGCTACGAGCAGACCTGCCAGCGCCCGAGCTGGAATTACCGCAAGGAAGACGGCGGCGGGATCATCGTCGATATGCTCTGCCACTGGCGTTACGTGATCGACAACCTCTTCGGCGCCGTGAAGTCGGTCTCGTGCATGGGCGCGACGCATATCGGCAAGCGCCTCGACGAGAGCCGCAAGGAATACGCCTGCACCTCCGACGACGCGGCGTACGCGACCTTCCTGACCGAGAAGGGCATCCTCTGCCACTTCAACAGTTCGTGGTGCGTGCGCGTGAGGCGCGACGATCTGCTGACGGTGCAGGTGGACGGCGAAAAAGGCAGCGCCGTCGCCGGCCTGCGCAAATGCTGGGTGCAGCACGACAGCTTCACGCCCAAGCCGGTCTGGAACCCCGACATCGACCAGCCGATCAACTTCTATTCGAGCTGGGAGGAGATGCCGAGCAACCGCGAGTACGACAACGCGTTCAAGATCCAGTGGGAGATGTTCCTGCGCCACCTGGTCAAGGACGAGCCGTTCCGCTGGGGGCTGCTGGAAGGCGCGAAGGGCGTGCAGCTCGCCGAACTGGGCCTGCAAAGCTGGGAGAAGCGCGCGTGGCTGGATGTCCCGCCGCTGGGCTGAGCCGGTTGCGAACATTCGTTAGTTAAACGCAAAGCGGAGCAAGGCGACGAACCTTGCTCCGCTTTTTGATGCGTGGAGACTCATGGTACGCCGGCGGCTTACTTCTTCGCGGCGGCCTTCTCTTCCTTGGGCGGTTCGGGCTTCCAAAGAATCCGGTCCTGCGGGCGCACGGGGTTCATGTGCGAGCCCACGCCGATCTCGACGCGTTGCGATTGCGGCAGGCCGAAGCGCTCGCACGCGTAATCCCACAGCTTGCGCGCGGGCCGTCCGAGAATCCGCTCCGTCATGTTCCGCTTCGCGCTCCCGTCTTCACGCAGCATCTTCAACTGGTCGCGCGTGAGCTGCGGCTTGCTCGAGAACGTCTCCATCGCCAGCGCGATCAGGTGCGCTTTCCAGAACGGGAGCGGCACCAGGATGCGGCTGCGCTTCGCCGCGCGGCAGGCGATCTGGACGATCTCGCGGACCTTCAACGGCTCCGGCCCGCCCAGTTCGTACGTGCCCGGCGGCAGCGGGAAGCCTTCCTCGCACGCGCGCGCCAGCGATTCGGCCACGTCTTCGACCCAGATCGGCTGCAAGTACGAATGCCCGCCGCCGATCACCGGCATGATCGGCCACGGCGGATTGATGTTGCTCTTGGCCATGTTCACGAACAGGTTGAGGAACTCGTCTTCCGGCCCGAAGATCACCGAAGCGGGAAAGTTGTACGCGCGCATCCCGCTCTCGGCGACGATCCGCTCGGCTTGGTATTTCGATCGGTGGTAACCGCTGGCGTCGGCGTCCGGCCGCGAACCCAAACCCGAGAGGTACACGAAGACCTGGCAGCCCGCGCGCTGCGCCTCGGCGACCGTGTTGCGCGTGCCGTTCACGTGGATCTGTTCGAACGAGCCTTCCTTCTCGTTGATCACGCCGACGAGATGCACGACGCCGTAGCAGTCGTGCGCCGCTCCGGCCAGCGAGGCCGTATCGGTCACGTTCCCCGAGACGAAGTCGCTGCAGCAGTCCTCGATCGCCGAGCGGTCGCTGCCGTCGCGCACCAGGGCTCGAATCGAGAAGCCGCGCTCGAAGAGCTTCGGCACGACATGCCGCCCCACGTACCCGGTCGCCCCCGTCACCAGGATCTTTCGGCGTACTCCGCCGCCCGCTGTCGCTTCGTTCATGGTCTTCCTTTCGGACTCTCAGAATGAAACAGATCTATGGCTCAAGCCCGCTCAGGACGTCTCGACGAACCCGAATCTTAACCTACAAAGTCTTAGTTAACTCATTTACTTACAATGTTTTACAATTATTTCGCCAAGCCTTGATGCTGGGTCGGCCCTGCCTTTGCTCCCAAGCACAACGTGGTTCACCAAGGATGGTGGCCGAACAGGATAAAGGATTAAGCCATGCCGCAAATCGAAAAAGCCAGCCGCCCGCAGCGTATTCTCGTAGTCGACGACGACCCGATGATCCGCATGCTTTTCCGCACGGTCTTCGAGAAGCAGGGCTACGAGGTCCGCTTGGCGGCGAGCGGCAGCCAGGCGCTGGCGGAGTTGCACGCGCATCACTTCGATCTGCTCACGCTGGACATCCTGATGCCGGGCTTCAGCGGAGCGCAGGTGCAAGACTTGCTCTCGCGGATGCAGGGCTACGGACACCGCGAAGCGTACGGTTCGCAGAAGCGCTTGCCGCCGATCCTGATCATCACCGGCGGACTGAACAACGTGCCCGGCGACATGCTTTACGCCGAAGGCGTCGTCGGGGTGCTCGAGAAGCCGGTGGACATCAAAGCGCTGGTGGCCTTGGTGCGCGGGATCTTGGGCATGGCCAAGACCGCGGTGTGAAAATTGGCAACTTCTATCAGAGAGTGGTAAAATGCCTCCTATAGCCAACTAGAGGGGGCATACGATGGCCAAGCTGCGTGTCGGTTTGATCGGTTGCGGCGGACGCGGGCGCGCGCATGCGCGCGGATACGCCGCGGCGCCGGACGTCGAACTGGCCGCCTGCGCCGACCTGTATCCCGAAACCGCGCAAAAAGCCGCCGCCGAATTCAAGATCCCCAAGACTTACACCGACTACAAGGAAATGCTCGAGCGCGAACGCCTCGACGTGGTCAGCATCGCGCTGTGGACGGGCCTGCATCACGAAGCGGTCCTCGCCTGCGTGAACGCTTCCAAGCCGCCCAAGCTGATCAACGCCGAGAAGCCCATGGCGCCGACGTTGGGCGCCGCTCGGAGCATGCACGAAGCCTGCGCCAAGGCCGGCATCGCGCTGACCTTTTGCCATCAGCGCCGGCTCGGCTCGACTTTCGCGAAAGCGCGCGAGTTTGCGCAGTCCGGCGCCATCGGCAGCCTGCGCCGCATGGAAGGGTACTGCCCCAACCTCTTCGACTGGGGTACGCACTGGTTCGACATGCTCTTCTATTACAACGCGCAGACGCCCGTGGCATGGGTGATGGGGCAGATCGACGTGGCCGCCGACAAGAAGGTCTTCGGCACGCCGGTCGAGACCAGCGGCCTCTCGCTCTTCCGCTTCGTCAACGGCGTCGAGGGGCTGCTCGTCACGGGCAGCGAAGCCGGCGCCGAACCGACTGGGACGCGCATCTACGGCAGCGCCGGGATCGTCGAAGCACGCGAGCATTCGCTGCGCATCCTGCGCGAAGGCCGGAGCTGGGAAGACGTGGACTGCGGGGATCTCAAGGCCGAGGCCGCGAACCCCACCACGCGCTACGTGCGGGAGACGCTGGGCAGCTTGCGCGAGTCGCAGGAGTCGCTCTTCAGCAGCCGCCAGTCGCTGATGGCCACCGAACTGATCTTCGCGACCTACGAATCGGCCCGCCGCCGCGCGAAAGTGACGCTCCCGCTCGGCACCGACGACTCGGCGCTCCTCACGATGCTCGAAAAGGGCGAGATCGTGGCGCCGAAGGCGCCGGTTTGAGGGCGGCGAAAGAAGTTCGCGCCCGCGCGTAAGACGCCCGTATGCAGGACGCGACCGATCCCGGCGCCAACCGGCGCCTTTCCCGCCGCCGCTTCCTAAAATGGACCGCCGGCGGCGTGCTGGGCGCCGGGCTGCTCGGTGGCGGCTATACGCTGCTCGAAGCCGGCTGGATCGAACTCACGCGCCCCACACTGCCGCTGCCCAACCTGCCCGCTCCGTTCGAAGGGCTCACCGTCGCGTTCCTGGCCGATCTTCACCACGGCCCGTGGACGGGCCTCGAGTACATCCGCGAGATCGTGCGGCGCACGAACGCGCTGGCGCCCGACGTCATTCTGCTGGGCGGCGATTACGTCCACCAAGACCGGCGCTACATCGTTCCGTGCGCGGCCGAACTCGCCGCGCTTTCCGCGCCGCTGGGCATCTATGGCGTGCTGGGCAATCACGATCATTGGGAAGGCGCGGCCGAGACGCGGGATGCTCTTAAAGCCGCGGGCGTCTCGCTGCTCGATAACGACGGCGTCTGGCTCCAACGCGGCGGCGCGCGGATGCGTTTGGGCGGCGTGGGCGATCTGTGGGAGGACGTCCAAGATCTCGACGCGGCCTTGGGCGATGCCACCTCCGGCGACGCGTGCCTGGTCCTGAGCCACCATCCCGACTTCACCGAGACGCTGGCCGATCCGCGCGTCGGTTTGCTCCTGAGCGGCCACACGCATGGCGGCCAGGCTTACATACCCTTTTACGGCGCGCCCTTACTGCCCAGCCGCTACGGACAAAAATACCGCGCCGGATTCGTCCAAGGCCCGACCGCGCCGGTCTACGTCACGCGCGGGTTGGGCACGATCACGCCCCCGCTGCGCTTCGCCTGCCGCCCCGAGCTGGCCCTCCTCACCCTCCGCGCGAACGCCTGAACCCCGGAAACATTCACGGCTGACGGCGCGCGTGCGTCTTATACAATGATGCGCATGCGCCTCCTCGCCTGGACCGGGCTCCTCGCCGCGCTGCTGGCCGCGCCGCTCGCGCGAGCCGAAGCGGCGGGCGAGGTCGTGCCCGCCGAGGGCCCCGCCGACGGCCGGCCCCAGGCCCTCCCGTACCTGGACGGCAAGCCGCTCGTCGGGCGCTGGGCCTGCCTCAGCGGACTCAACTCGCGCCCGGGCAAGAGCCCCATCGAACGCTACGAATGGCGGCAACTCAAAGGCCCCCCGCTGCGCTTCTTCGACGAGCAGCAGGAAAGCCCGCGCGTCTGGACCTTTCTCGAACGCCCCGGCGAGTACCACCTGATCCTGCGCGCGCGCAACGCCCAGGGCTGGTGCCCGTTCGTGGCCCTGGAATTTACCGTCACGCAGGACACACGCCCCGATCCAAGCCCCGATCTGCTGATGCCCATGGGCCTTGGCGAAAAGATCGCGCTCAGCGGCGAAGGCTGGAAGCAAGTCTACGGCGAACCGATCGAACAGCGCCGCGCGCCCGACGGCAGCGAGACCGTCGTGCGCCTGGTCAAGCCGGGGCTGTACCTCTTCGAGGCGCTCCACGCCGGCGATCTGCCCATGCGCCGCGGCTATCTGCTCCCGCCCGACAAGGACGGCTTGCTCGGCGACCGCCGCCCGCTCGCCAAACTCCCCGCCATCCAGACCGTCTCCGTCGGCCAGAAGTTCACGCTCGACGGTTCGCTCAGCCTCGATCCGGACGGCGACGCGCTCACCGCGCGCTGGCTGATGCCCGAGACCGAAGGCATGGAACTGCTCCACGAGAAAGAGCTGGCCGCGACCTTTTTTCCGCGCAAGGCAGGCTACTTCCGCGTGCAGCTCGTCGTCAGCGACGGGAAGCTCGACGCGGTGGGCGAATGCTACGTGACGGTGCAGGACGCGCCCGAAGGCGAACCCGAACCCGGTCCCGCCGCGCCGGCGCCGGCCGCGCCCGACCCGTGGCCGCGCGACACGACGGTGGGGCTCTTCGAGGCCGATCTCGACCGCGCCGTGCAGCTCTTCCCCAGCCGCGCCGGCGTGACGCTGCGCGTGGCCTCCGAGTTTCTCCCGCCCGAAAAGCTGAACACCGTTCCGCTGCATCTGGCCATCCGCAACGGACCCACGCGGCTGCTGCTGGACTGGATCGCGCGCCAGACCGGAGCGCCGTACGTGCTCGAGACGCCCACCGCCGTCTGGCTCACCAAGATCGGGCATACCGTCAACCCCGATCCGGTCTCCAACGTCGTCTTCGCCGCCGACGCGCTCTACGACGACGGGCAGGAAGCCGAGTTTCTGAACCTGCTGCGCCTCTGCTGCCGCGGAGCGCTGGGCGGTGGGCCCGAGACGAGCCTCACGCTGGAACCCAAGTCCAAACGCATCATCGCTTTTTTGCCCAAGTCGGTGGCCGAACGCCTGAAGGAAGTGCTGCTGCATATGCGTACGCCCAAAGGGCTGGGCCTGCTCCCGCCGCCGCCTTTCGACGACGAAGAACGCTGGCTGCGCGCGCAGCTTGGCCTGCGCACGGTCAGCCTCGATTGGGAAGGCCGCCGGCTGGATCTGGCGCTGCGCGACCTGGCCGAACGCTCCGGCTTCGCGGTGGGCTTCGATCCGCGGCAGTTCGACTGCCTCAAGTTCACGCCCGACTACTTCGCGCGCAAGCTCCCCAAGCTGACGCTCAAGCGCGCGAACGTTCCGCTGCGCCAAGCCGTGCGCGATCTGTGCGAAGCCGCCGGCTTCGACGGCTGCCAGCCCGAACGCGGCGGCGGATTGTGGTTCTACAAGGGCAAGCCCCCGTATCCGTCGGGAGCCAGCCTGCGCGCGACGGCGCGCGTCGGGAGCTACGATCTGTCCGGGCTGCTGCCGCACTTTCCGCTGCTCAGCGGCGAGGCGATCGCGCACGAAGTCCGCCAGCGCGTCTACCCGGACAGTTGGGCCGATCCCTTTGTTGCGTGCGTGTACCACAAGGCGACCGAGAAGCTGATCGTCATCCACGGCCCCGAAGCGCTTGGGGGGGTCCTGCGCGGGCTGTACGACCTCGCGCTGCGCGGCGTGAACGGGCTGGGCCAGGCGCCGGAAGATTACGCGCGAAGCGCACCACTCATGTCGACAAAATGCCAAAATACCGACACGAATGCTTGACGCGTCGATGCCATCGACGTATGCGCGCCTCCGTCCCAGGATAGGAGTCTTTTACCTTCGAGCTGCCCTAAAGAGCGGGCGGCTAGGTAGCCCAAGCTCAAGCCGCCTTTTGGCGACTACGAAACGCCTCCAGGGCAACATCCCCGGCCTTACCAGGCGCCCCCTCAATCGGAAAATGGAGTAGATCGTATAACCATATACAACAAAAGCACTTATTGAATCACATGCCACGAACGTGAATAGCCGTCATTGTTATTAACGAAATCGCTCATTTGCGATATTATGGAGATCGCTTATTATCGTTTGAGCAAAGTGGAGATGTAAGGCTTGAATATCAAGGAGTTTACAGACGCGGCCGCGGGGCGCTGCATCCGCACGCCTCGAGACTACTGGGCCTATGTGCCCAACCCGCTGCCGCCCGAATTAACGTGGGACGCACGATTGGCGCAAGGGCTCACGGATGCTTCGTTGGCCTTGGGCGAACTGTCGGGTGCGGGGCGACTGCTGCCCAATCCGCATCTGTTAATGGCCTCGTATATCAAGCGCGAAGCGGTGCTAAGTTCGAGAATCGAGAACACGCAAGCCGGACTGAGCGATCTGTTTTTTTTCGAAGCCGAAAACGAGGAATCGCCGGTTATCCCGGATGTGCAAGAAGTGGCTCAATACGTTAAGGCGATGAACTATGGCTTGGCCCGCTTGCGGGACTTGCCCATTTCCAGTCGATTGATACGGGAAATTCATAACGTACTCATGAGCGGCGTGCGAGACGGGCATCTGACGCCCGGGGAGTTTCGCACCTCACAAAACTGGATTGGACCGCCGGGCTGCACGCTCAACGAAGCCACCTACGTTCCTCCGCCTGTCGACGAAATGAACGAAGCGTTGAGCGCTTGGGAACGGTACGTGAACGCGCAGGACGCGCGTGAGCCGAACCTGATTCAATGCGCGCTTATGCATTACCAGTTCGAAGCCATTCACCCTTTCCTCGACGGGAACGGACGCGTGGGCCGTCTGCTGATTACGTTCTTTCTCTGCGAAAGGTGCTGCCTGTCTAAGCCGCTTTTGTATCTATCCGCCTACTTCGAACAACACAGGGACGAATACTACAAGCGTTTGCTCGAAGTAAGTCGAAGCGGAGACTGGGGCGGCTGGCTCAACTTTTTCCTTCGCGGAATCACGACCCAAGCCAGGGATGCGTTGGAGAACGCGAACCGGATTCTGGAATTGCATGCGTCCTATCGAGCGCAATTGAGCGGCAAGCGCGTGCCCCGGGCGGCAGGACTGCTGGTGGACCATCTGTTTCAGAATCCTGTACTCTCCCTGGCGAAAACCGCGAAGGAATTGGATCTGACCTTTCCCACGCTTAAGCGCGGGGTGGACGAACTTCAGAAGCAAGGCATTCTTAAAGAGATCACCGGCAAGAAGCGCAACAGGCTCTTTGTGGCTCACAAGCTGATGCGCTTGCTCTTGCCCCCCGGCGACCGGGCCGGCACATGGGGTTCACCCAGGCGCGAACGCGGCACCGTGTAGCCCATTTAACTCCCTGTACCATAACCCCTTAACCTCCCCGTTGCACTTTGCCATCCCTTCCCGTAACATGTGCGCGCCAGATAACCTGGACCCAAGGAGTCCGCTTTCACCATGGCCGATTACCATCGCAAGTACTTCGGGCTCAAGAAGGAAGTCGCTCCGGTCCTGGAAGGCACCTACGCCTCGCGCCTCGTGGACCTGCTCCGGCTCAAAGGCTACGAAGTCGCCTTCGGCGGACTCACCGTCAAGCTGGCCAAGGAATTCGGCTTCTGCGTCGGCGTCGAACGCTCGATCCAGATGGCCTACGAAACGCGCCGCATGTTCCCGCATAAGCGCATCTTCATCACCGCCGAGATCATCCACAACGCGTACGTCAACAAACAGCTCGTCGAGATGGGCTGCATCTTCCTCAACGGCCAGTACAAGAACGGGAACTTCGAGAACATCACCGCCGACGACGTCGTGATCCTGCCCGCCTTCGGCGCCAGCGTCGAAGAGATCGAAGAGATCAAGAAGAAGGGCGCCTTCATCGTCGACAGCACCTGCGGCGCGGTGGTCAGCGTCTGGAACAACGTTCACCGCTATGCGAAGGACGATTTCACGAGCCTGATTCACGGCAAATACAGCCACGAAGAAACCATCGCCACCGCCAGCCGCGCCACCGGCAAAGCCGATGGCTACACCGGCATCGACGTCGGCAAGCAGGGCAAGTACCTCATCGTCCGCGACATGGACGAAGCGAAGTACGTCTGCGAATACATCATCCGCGGCGGGAACCGCGACGAGTTCCTCAAGAAATTCAAGCACGGCACCAGCGTCGGCTTCGATCCCGACCGCGATCTCGAACGCATCGGCGTCGCCAACCAGACCACGATGCTCAGCAGCGAAACGCTGGCCATCCAGGGCGCCGTGCGCGCGGCCTTCGTCCAGAAGTACGGCGAAGCCGAAACGCAGCAGCGCGTGCGCAGCGCCGATACGATCTGCAGCGCCACGCAGGACCGCCAGGACGCCATGGGCGAGATGCTCCAGCGCCGCCGCCCCGACGTGATGATCGTCATCGGCGGCTACAACAGCTCGAACACGGGGCACCTCGCCGAGATGGGCATCGAGAAGGGCGTGCCCACCTACCACATCGACGACGGCACCTGCCTGATGAGCAAGAATCAGATCCGCCATCAGCCCATCGGCGCGAAGGAGAACGTCGTCACCGAGAACTGGTGGCCGCGCAGCGCCGAACCGCTGATCGGGATCACCGCCGGCGCGAGCACGCCGAACAACAAGATCGGCGATGTCTTCGTGCGGCTCTTCGAACTCAACGGCGCGGACCTCGACGAGATGATGGCCAGCGTCGAAGGACTGCCCACGCCGGAGCTGACCGAAGAAGAGAAGCGCAAGCTCGAACGCATGAAGATTCTGCACCACTAGTAGGCGCGCAATTCGAATCAGAAAAGCGATTTATGGAGACCCCGCGAGTGGCGCCACCGCCGCCCGTGGGGTTTTTCGTTTGCCGGAAACTGGAAACGCGGTTTGAGGTGGTGCGGGCGGAGGGACTCGAACCCTCACGGATTGCTCCACGGGATCCTAAGTCCCGCGCGTCTGCCAATTCCGCCACGCCCGCAGCGGCATGAGCGGCCATTTTCGCCGGAGCGCGCGGCAGTTCAAGCGAGCGCCGCAAGCGCCGGCGGCCCTCCGGCGCAAAATCCAAAATAAACGCTATCGTAGACGACGGCCATCTCGGCTCCCCGCAAGCACTTCCAGGGGGAACGCCAGACGCGAGCGTCTAAGATATAACAAAATATGCACCGAAATTCTTGATTACGTGAACATTGCCGAGTACACTAACGTATACTGAATATGAGCGCTAGCACATAGGGAAGCGGTCCAGATCGTCACCGGGTCGTCCGGCGCTCCAACTCCAATGCAGGGGGGAACCATGCCTACCGTCCATACCTGGGGAGCGTCACGCCCGGCGCCGCCGCACGCGGAACCGGCGGCGTTCCTGCGTACGCCCGAAGTCGCCAGAAAGCTTGGAATATCCACGAAACGTGTACGCCTGCTGCTGCGTCAAGGCAAGCTCCCCGGTGTCCGCGTGGGCTCCGTCTGGTACGTGCCCCGCGAAGCCCTCGACGCCTTCCTCCGCCACCTCGTCGCCCAAGCGCAACACAACGTCATCAACCGCTTACAAGAGAAATGAAACGCAGCGCCTCCCGCGCCCTTCCGCGTCATCGCATCCCGGTTCATGACCGTCTTGCTGGCAAAGGAAATCAAATGATTCAGCTCCATACGAAAATCGAAAAGAAACTTTCCGGGGAGATGCTCCCGGAACTCGCAGCCGAATTTCGGCGCATCGCGAAGTGCTTGTGCAAAAAAGACCGCGCGATGCAGGAGGACTTAATTCAGGAAATGGCGCTGGCGGCGTTATGCGTTCGCGGGGCGCACTCGTGGGGATACTACGTGCGTTTGGGGAGGTGGCGGGCGCGGGATTATCTGCGGCGCTTCGGGGCGCCGGCGGGCGGGACGTACGAGGACATCGAGCGGGCGCGGGATTTGGCGGCGGAACGGGAAGACTAGGCCGCGGCGGGCGCTTATCACGGAGCCAGACGCGCCGCGCTCTCCGCGCGGCCGGGCTTCGGCGGCGGCTACGCGGCAGCAACTCTATTTTTCGAGCATTCCGGGGGGAAATTCTGTGCTGGAGTCGGATCCTATCGCGGCGGCGGAGCGGCTGGTGCGCATCGAAGCTCAGCTCGATGCCCTGGTCTTGCTCACTTCGCGTTTGCACGGCGAGATGAAGGAGCAGCTCGATCTGGAGCGCCGGCGCTTCGAGGCGCTGGATGCGCGGGCGGGGGCTCTGGAGCGCGAGGCCGAGCGGACGCGGACGCACCTGGCTTGGATGAAGGGCGTCTGGGCGGCGGTGCAGGCTCCGATTCTGGCCTGGCTGGGCCTGAAATAGTTTCGCCGCGCGCCGGATCTTCCCGCGGCCCGCGGAGCGATGTCACGCCGGCGGCTGGAGCGCGGCTCTCTCTCTTTTCGAATGGGCGCACCCTGTTCACGGTGGATTCTTTTTTCATAGGAGGCCTTTCATGCGTGCATTTCTGGGCAAATTGGGCGGGCGGAAGTTCATTCTCGCGGTCTTCGGCGCGATCGCGGTGGGCTTGAACGGACTCTTGGGACTCGACGAGGCGAGCATCCTGGCGCTGGGCGGGATCGTCGCGACGTACTTGATGGGGCAGGGGATCGCCGACGGACTTTCGGGCGGCTTCACGTCGACGACGGAGGATGCGAAGGAGAAGTAGGCGATTGGAGTGCGGACTGAAGAACAGAGCGCGGCATTGAGGTTGCGCTTCGCGCGGCTTGTCCTGTTCACCTCCCCTACCCCTCCTTGGCAAGGAGGGGAAACGGCCGAGCGCGCTTCGCGCGGTCTATCTGGCAAACGGTGTGGCGAGAGGGTCGGGCACGCTAACGGCGCGCGAGGCCGCTGAGTTCGGCGAGGTCTTCGACGGTGCGGTGAAGTTCGGCGACGAGCGGCGATTCGCCGTGGCTGCGGTAGGCATCGACGAGCGAACGGTAGTACCAAAGCGTGCCGTCGCGGCCGCCGTTGAAACGATCCCAAAGCATATCGCCGATCACGTGGTAATCGGCGCGGAGGTCGCGCGCGTTGGCGAGCTTGTCGCAGGCGCTGACGAGGCGGACGGAAGGCGAGGCGGTGCGGACGTGAGCGATGTAGCGTTCCTTGCGTTCGCGCCAGGGCGGCTTGGGTTCGGTGTCGGCGTCGGTGCAGCCGACGACGATGGCCGCGACGGCGGGCCCGTATTCGCGTTCGATCTCGGCGACACGCGGCTTGCCGCCGCAGTCTTCGACGATGTCGTGGAGAAGTCCGGCGATGACTTCGTCCTCGTTGCCGCCGTGTTCCATGACCAGCGCCGCGACGGTCATCAGGTGCGAGAGGTATGCGACTTCCTTGCCTTTGCGTTTGTGGTGGCCGTGACAGCGATGGGCGTCGAGGAAGGCGTTTTCGAAGCGTGGCGAGTAGTAGGGGAGGGGCGCTTTGTCGGGGTGGGGGCGCATGGAGTGGGCCTCGGAGTGGAAAGTGGAGCGTAAAAGGTGAGGTACGAAACTTCAAAAAGCAAAAAGCAATGAGTAATAAGGGCGTTGCGGTGGGCTGTTCGGCCGCACTACGCGCGTAGCACCTTACGCATCGCGTCTCGCGTCGTACGCCGTTCATTACTCATTAAATTTTCACCGTTCACCGCAGCGCATCATCAAGGAAGCACCGCATGTCTTGGGGACCGTTTTTAAGTCTGCTGCTGCGCGCTCTGCCGGACGTGCTGTTCTTGTGCCGGCGGCGGGCGGAGCGATCGGATCGGGAGGAGTTGCATGCAAGCGAACAGACGTTCCGCGTGGCGCTGGCTCGCGGGGATCTCGATACTGCTTCTGTGTTGCTGGAGCGGCGGTTGCGGGAAGCGCGCCGTCTACGTCACGGGCGGGCACCGCATCGTGAAGCTGCAGAAGGGGCAGCCGGCGCCGGAGCGGGGCGTGTGGATGAGCGAGGAGTACCTGGCGGAGATTCATGAAGCGCTGGGGCGGGAAGGGCAATAAGTAGAAGCAATGGACTCCATTCGGCGGGCGCAGGCGGGCGAACGTTCTGCATCGGCCCGATTTGCACTTTGAATCGAAAGGCTTTTCGCATGGCCAAAACGAAAGCGCTGCCGCTGGCGCCTTTGGCGCGGCATTCGACGGACGAATTGCTGGACGAGCTGGAGCGGCGGTCGCTGGGGTGCTTGGTGGTTTCGCTGCGGGTGGAGGAGCCGAACGCGGACGCGTGGCGTTACCGGATCAAGGGCTCGAACGTGCTGCTGGGGGCGATGAGCGCGGCGCTGACGGTGCGCATGCATTGCGTACTGACCGAGCGGGCGGAGTGGAACGACGATCCGTTCGCGGGGAGCGTGGTGTAGGGGCTGGATTCACCGCGGAGGCGCGGAGGACGCAGAGAAGGGCCACGAATTTCACCACGGAGCGCACAGAGCACACGGAGAAGGGCAGGGCAAACTGGAGACGGCGGGGTTTGGGTTGCGCTGAAGGTTCGATTGCAGCGACACGTTATTCATCCTGCGCATGCCTCGCATTACCGCATTTCGGCGGTCAGGCCGCGGGGATGAGTCATTTAGGATAAAGAAAGTCATGAGGTTAAGTAACTGGAGCTTTGACGGTCCGATGCAATTTAGGTAGAAGCGCGTACAAGATAGGCCGCACGAATGAGGTCGAATACAGAGTTAGGCACCTACGAGCGCATATGGCACTCATGAAATGCAGAGGGTGTCAGAGCAAGTTTGCAGTTGGATTCATGCCAACCGCCACCTGCGGACTGCTCATCATTCCCGCATTCGTGATTACGCTGATGGCGTCCTTTGTCATTTGGCGTTTTGTGACTTGGTGGGCACTGGTTCTTTCCATTCCTGCCTTCTTTCTCGCTTTGCTCGGAGTCCACTTCATCCCGTGGACTTGCGAGTATTTGTTTACGTTCTGGCGTCGTTGCCCGCGATGCGGACAGCGCCGATGGTCGTATCCATTTACTGAAGGGTTTGGATTATGAGTCACACGATGGCTAATCATGCGCTGTAACGAACTTGGCATGACGTGGCGGCTTCCGGTATCTTCAAGCTCTGTCTCGGCGGGCCGGGCAGGTGAGCTTGGTCGTTCGGCGGCAGAAGGGGGTTTCCCGTGAGTCGAAGATTGTTTCTTATGCTGGCGATGGCTGCGAGCGTGACGTGTCTCCCTGCGGCC
Source organism: Planctomycetota bacterium (assembly GCA_045863855.1). Classification (GTDB taxonomy): domain Bacteria; phylum Planctomycetota; class SZUA-567; order H5-PLA8; family H5-PLA8; genus H5-PLA8. The sequence continues at coordinate 44,188 of BTVV01000001.1, forward strand.
GCCGCTGATCCCGATCCGGCTGTATCGCTGCTCCTGCACAAAGTTGCAGCCGAGCGTTTGGAGAAGGACATCCACTTCCGGTGCGAGGTGACTCTCGACAACGGCACCGGCCGCGACCTGGCCGTGCGGTCGAACTTCAGCTCGGTCTTCGACGGGCTGGAGGTCGTCGTGACCGACCCGAAGGGCAAGGTTCTGGTGCAGCGGGGGTACACGATCCACCAGTCGCCGTTCGCCCCGCCGGGCCGTGTGTTCCCCCTCAAGCAGGGTCAGACGGCGGGTACGTTGGTGTTCCCCATCCACGATTTGCCGGCCGATGCGCGGACGCTCAAGGTCCGCTTGGTGGGTACACTGCCGGGGAGCGGTTTCGAGCGGATTTTGTCGTCGGAGACGCTGGAGGTCACGGTCACGGCGCGTGACCAGTGAGGAGCAAAGGCACGCCGAACCAAGCGCTGCAGCAGACGGCGGGGGCATGACGGCTTTCCAAGGGTTGAAGTCTCTGCAGCCGGTCCCGCTGCTGAACTCGATCGTTCGGCGGAAGTTGCGCGTATATGACAAACAAGAGACAGACTCCCTGGCGTCGTAGATTGACCAAAGTGCTCATCACCATCGGTCCGGTTACGGTGCTAGCAGGCATTGCTCTCCAGACTCCCGCTCTTACTGGATTCGCGTTGCTGCTTTGCTTTCTGGCGGTGGCCTTCGGCAAGTACACCGTTGTGTGTGCCAAGTGTGGGAAGAAGTATCATGCGATTGGCGTGGAGGTACTCTGCTGTTACAGCTGTGGCGCACCTTACTTTGAGGAGGCAGAGAAACATGATGCTGTCTAACCGGATCACTGCACACAAGGCTGGATAGCCGCCTCAGTTCCGCTTCGCGGTCCACGGCTTTCACCACGGAGCGCACAGAGCACACGGAGCAGGGCAACGGCGTGCACTTTGGTTTGGAAGTCGTTACCTTTCCTGCGATTTGGCCCTTCTCGGCGTGCTCCGCGCCTCGGCGGCGAGATCATCCTTCGATCTCGAGTTCGGCGAGGACGGGGTAGTGGTCGCTGGGGTAGAGCGGGGGTTCGGCGTCGCGGACGATATGGCAGGTCTTGGCGCGGACGCGGGCGGTCCCATCCTTATACAGAATCCAGTCGATGCGGCCGTGGTGGGGTTTGTTCAGGCGCGTGCCGGTAAACCCGTGGAAGGTGTAGATCTCGGGGCCGTCGGGTTGCCCGGTCTCGACATGCGCGTCGCGGTAACCGGCGGCGCGAAAGACTTCGTAGGGTTCTTCGCCGGGATCGGTGTTGAAGTCTCCGGTGATCAGCGTGAAGCCCGCGCCCGGGCTTAATTCGGCCAATTTTTTAACGATCAATTTCGCGCCTTCGATACGCGCCCATTGGCTCATGTGGTCCAGATGCGTATTGAGGTGCCAGCCTTCGAGGCCGCCGGCGAGCCGCAGCTTGAGCGCGAGGGCGGAGCGGATGCAGTTGGTGTCCCACGAGGCGCTGTGGCAATCGGGGGTTTCGCTGAGCCAGAAGGCTTTGGAGTCGAGGACTTCGACCGCGCCGGGTCGCCAGGCGGCGGAGGTGTAGCAGAAGGGATCGCGGTTGTTGTAATGCGGCCCGCGTTCGATGCGGTGGGCGTTCCAGCCGCGCGCGTAGTGGTCGAGATTGCCGGTCTGGACTTCCTGAAAACCGACGAGATCGGGATCGAGTTTCTTGAGCGTGGCGACGTTGAGCTCGGCTCGCGCGGGCCAGACGTTGGCTCCGTCGTTCACGAAACTTCCGCGCAAATTAAAGGTGACCACGCGCAGGGCAGGCATGAGGGGAACTCCAGGTGTGCGGGGGAGCATAGCGGATCGATTTTGGATTTTCGATTTCCGATTTTGGAGAGGGGCGCCTGGCCAAGGGGGCGAATTCGTGACGCTCACGTTCTGCTCGATGCAGCGCAATCCGATACGCAAAGCAGCTCCGGCGTACTGCCGTTCGTGCAAGCGGACGGTGCAGGCGGTGCGGGCGTCGGCTCGGGATACGCTGCGCTGCCGGGTGTGCGGAGGCGGAGTGATCGTCTCGCGGATGGTGGCGCGGAGTTTGGGGCTGCTGACCTTTTAGGCATTGGATGTTGGACATCGGTTCTTGGGATTGCGCATGGCGATGCAGGAAGCGGCGGCGGGCGGGGCGGGGTCGGATGCGCTGAAGGTTTTTACGCCGGACCGGCTGCATGCGGCTCAGCGGGCGATCCATGCGCATCCGGCGCGGATCCGGGTGGCGGCGTGCGGGCGGCGCTTCGGGAAGACGACGCTGGGCCTGGTGGAGGCGGTGCAGACGGCGTTGCAGAAGCCGAACGCGCTGGTCTGGTGGGTGAGCGCGGCGAAGGAGCAGGCGAAGCGGCACGCGTGGAAGCTGAAGCGCGAACTGGACTGCGCGCACGAGAAGAACGGAAAGCACCGCAGCGACCGGATCGAATTTCGGAACGGATCGGTGCTGGAATTCCTGAGCGCGCTGAGCGGCGACCGGCTGCGCGGGGAGGGGCTGGACTTTTTGGTGATCGACGAGGCGGCAGACGTTCCGGAGGAGGTCTGGACGAGCGTGCTGCGGCCGGCGCTGGTGGACCGGCGGGGGCGCGCGCTGATTCTGGGCACGCCGCGGGGGCGCGGGAACTGGCTGCACCGGCTGTATCTGCAGGGGCAGGACCCGGCGCTGGAGGCGGAGCTTCGCGCGTTCCGTTTCCCGACGCTGGAGAATCCGAAGATCAAGGAGGAGGAGCTGGAGAGCACGCGGACCATCATGACGGCTTTAGAATTCAAGCAGGAATTCGAGGCCGAATTCGTGAACGGTTCGGGGAAGGTCTTCGGCGACGTGCGGGCTCTGGCGACCTGCGAGAAGCGGGCGGTGGGGCGCGAACACGCGCGGTACTTCACCGGGATCGACCTGGCGCGCAGCGGCGATTACACGGTGCTGGTGAGTTTGCGCGCGCCGGACCCGGAGGTGTCGAGCGTGCTGCCGCCGGCGGCGCGGATGGAAGGCTACCACCGCATGCGCGGGCTGCCTTGGGACGAGCAGCTCCGCGCGATCAAGGATCATCTGCGGCGATTTCCGGGGCCGTGCGTCGTCGACGCGACGGGGCTGGGCGATCCGGTGGCCGAACGGATCCGGGCGTTTCATCCCGATACCGAGGCGTACCATTTTTCGAGCGTGCGGAAGCAGAACCTGGTCCGCGGGCTGCTGCTCGGTTTCGACCTGAAGCGGCTGTATCTGCTGCCGGAGGAGACGCTGCTGAGCGAACTGGAGAGTTTCGAGGCCGAAGAGCCGTCGCATTGGTCGCGCGGGCGCGCCCCCAAATACGGCGCTCCGGCCGGGCAGCACGACGACACGGTGATCGCGCTGGGCCTGGCGTGGTGGGGGTTGTGCCAGCGCGAGGGGATGCCGGGGATCGACGAGGCGGGGTTGAAGGCGGCGGGGCGGATGTTCCGGTTTGGGTTCTTCGCGCGATGAGGGCGTGAAAGGCACAGGTACTAAGGGCGCGGCACGGCAGCTTGCGGGCGCTTAGGCGGCGATGCGGCCGTGCCTACGCTTCAGCTTTCCCCGCGCTGCGGGCGAGACGGCCGCGATACGAACGGCCCGTTCGCGCATCGGGTTTCAGCCGGCCCTTCGCATAAGGAAATCGCATGACGCAATCCCATGAACGTTCTTCGCTCATCGCGGCCTTGGCTTCGCGCCGGCCGGGGTTGGACGTTTACGAGCAGCAGTGGCGGCTGGTGGAGGATGTGCTGGCGGGGCGGCTGAAGCGGCGGGCGACGCCGTTGCCGGGGTCGTTGGAGGCGTTCGGCGCTGCGGCGCCGGGGTGGTCGAGCGCGTACTTGCCGCAGGGGACGCTGGAGTCGGACGCGGAATACGCGAAGCGTGTGGAGCTGACGCCGTTTTTTCCGGAGACGCCGCGGATCATGGCGGGGCGCGTGGGCGCGCTGATGGGCCGGCCGACGCAGGTGAGCGGCATTTCGGACCCGAAATGGAGCGCTTTTCTCGCCGCGGCCGGACGGCGGGGGAGCTTCGACGACCTGCTGATGCAGGCGGCGTGCCTGGTTCAGACCTATGGCTTCTGCGCGGCGCTGCTGGATCGCGAGCCGTTGCCGGCGGACGCGCGGGGTCGCGAGGCGTCGGTGGCGGAGGCCGAAGCACGGCAATTAGGGTGCCCGTATTTGACCTTATATGGCGCTCCGGACGTGCTCGATTGGGACTATGCGGACGATGGACAATTGGCGTGGGTGAAGCTGGTGGAGCGCGAGTGGTCGCGGCCGGCGTGGGATGCGGCGCCGGTGGAGACGTACGTGTACCGGATCGCGGATCGAACGGCGATCCGGGTCTTTCGGGTTTGGCGGGCGGGGCAGGGGGAGTGGCGTGTGCGCGCGGAGGCGGCGGCGGCGCACGGTTTGGGGCGCGTGCCGGTGGCGCTGGCGCATCCGTTTCCCGGTGCGGACGGGATCGGCCGGCCGTTGCTGGCGCGCGCGGCGGAGGCCGATATCGCGGCGACGCGGGTGCTGAGCGATCTGGTCTGGGACTTGTTCGTGCTCGGCAATCCGATCCTCACGTTTAAGACGCACCGCGGCGAGGAGGAGTTGCAGCGGATCGGTGTGGGCGCATCGCGGTACATCCCGCTGCGCAACGGCAGGCCGGGCATTGAAGAGCCGGAAGCGCTGGAATTCGTGCAGTTGGATGCGACGGGCCTGGAATTTCTGTTCCGTGCGCACGCGTTATTTGCGGCTCAGGTGAGCCGCCAGGCGGGCTTGGCGGCGCACGAAGCGGCGGCGACGCCGCGCGAGCAAAGCGGCGTGGCGCACGCCTGGTCGTTCAAGACGGGCGAGGAGCGGCACCTGGCGCTGCTGGCTCGGGCGTTGGAGCGGTTCTTCGACGAGAGTCTATTGATGGCCGCAATCGCGCTGGAATTACCGGGCACGCCGAAGGTGGACTTGCCGGACCGGTTCGAAGTGGAAGCTCCGGCGGAGGCGCTGGAGGTGGCCGAGCGGGCGGTTCCGTTGGCGCGTGAGGCGGGGCGCGCGGATTTGGCGGACGCGGCGCTGCTGCGGTTGGGCCAGGCGTTGGGGGGGAATAAGGAGTGACGCGCGGCGTGGTCATAGGAGGCGAGCATGAACGAGCATGACGAGACGGGAGCGAACGATCCGGCGCCGGATCCGCCGGCGGAGGTGGAGGCGTTGCGGAACGAGTTGGAGGCGCTGCGGGCTCGGGCGGAGGCGGCGGAGCGCGAGAGGGCGATCCGCAAAGCGTTGGCGGAGGCGGCGTGGTTCGAGCCGGAGGACGCGTACCGGGTGCTGAGCGAACGCGCGGAGCGTTCGAGCGACGGAGCGTGGCGCGTGGCGCTGGCGGAGGGCGACGGGAAACCGGGAGCGTGGCTGAGTCCTGCGGAGGCGGCGCGGGAGCTGGCGCGGCGCAAGCCGCACTGGGTGCGCGCGCGCGTGACGCCGGGGACGGGCGCGGGGGCCGGCGAAGCGACCGGCGGCGGGGGCGCTCGCGGACCGTTAACGTATTCCGAGCTGCTGAAGCCTGAAAATGCGGCTCGGCTTCGTGAATTCGTGCACGACCGGCCGCAGGAATTGGAGCGCTTGCGGGCGGCGCATTTCGGCGGCTAAAGGCAAAGGCTTCGTCAAGGATACAGGGCGGGGCGTGTTCGCTTGCGGCGAGTAACCGCGGTGAGCGGGGATACCGGGCGCAGTCATTATTCAGAAAAAACAGGTCCAAAAGGAGAAGCAGGCATGGCGTTTTCTTTGGTTTCGGGGTTCACATTCGATCCGCAGTTGGCGAGCGAGTACGCGTCGGCGGCGTTCGTCGAGAACTTGCAGCTGCTCGACCAGGCGCTGGGCGTGGTGCGGACGCTGAGCGCGGGGCAGTTTCAGTCGAGCCTGGGCGGGGGCGGGCAGTTCGTCGATATGCCGTACTTCGCGAACGTCTCGTCGCTGATCGCGCGGCGCGACCTGACGAGCACGTCTGCGCCGAGCGATCTGGACATCACCGGCGCGGCGGACAAGGCGGTGATCCTGCGGCGGCGCGCGGGGCCGGTGAAGTTCACGGAGGATTTGTTCATCCGCGGCGTGCGGCGCGAGGCGGTGGAGCAGGAGATCGGGCGGCAGATCGGGAACATGGCGGCGAAGGAGGTACGCGCGCGTCTGCTGCAGGTGAGCGTGGCGGCGCTGGAGAGCCTCGATGCGCCCGGCGCGAACGCGCACATCAAGGATGCGTACGCGGCGAGCGGGACGAAGGGGCTGCTGACGCTGAGCAATCTGTACGATTCGCGGATGCTGCTGGGCGACGCGTACAACCGGCTGACGACGGTGGTGTGCCACAGCGAAGCGTTTGCGGATTTGGTGAAGGATACGATCGGGAATTACAAGGTCGAGAACGTGGGCGGATTCACGGTGGTGACGGGTCTGCCGCAGGCGTTCGGGATGCGGATCGTGGTGGTGGACGACGCGAGCCTGAAGAGCGATCCGGGCGGCGGGGATTTCATGAAATACCGCACGCTTCTGTTCGGTCCGGGCGCGCTGGGGCTGATCTACCACCAGCAGTTGCGGATCGAGGCGGAGCGGCGGCTGGACTTCGAAGCGCCGTATTGGCGCGTGCTGGCGAACTTCGATTTCGCTCCTCATCTGTTCGGCATGAAATGGACGAGTTCGACGGCGAATCCGGACAATTCGACGCTGGGAACGGCCTCGAATTGGGACGAAGCGTACAACGATCACCGCGAGGTGGTCTGCGCGGAGCTGGTGCATAACGCGAGCGCGGCGTAAGGGCAAGCCGGGGGGCGGCGGAGGGCGCTTTACGCTCCGCCGCCTAGCAGCCCGTTGAAAAAGGGTGCGGACCGCGTTGCGAGGAGCATTTGGACTGGGCAAGGCGTCGCGCAGGGAGCCGCATCGAAAGATGCGGCGAGCGAAGCGCAACGACGCCCAGTTCGAATGATCCCGCAACCCTTCGGGCAGCCTCGTCTTGTGGCCCGGCTCTGCGTTGCGCTGCGGTCGTCGCATCTCTTGATGCGACTCCCCTCCGCGCGCCTTGATCCGGACCACAATCCAAGGCTGCGCGGTCGTACCCTTTTCAACGGACTGCTAACGGCCAGAGGCGCAGGCGGATGCGCGCGGCGATTTCCATCGAGGCTCCGAGGAGCGCGAGGAGTCCGAGGCAGAGGAGGACGTTGAAAGCGAGCGGTTTGAATTGCCAGCCGCGCTGCGTGAAGGAATAGAGGATCGCGCGCTGGCCGTCCCAGTCCTTTTCGGGGTGCTCGAGCGGTTCGACGTAAGCTTCGTTGAAAGGCCAGCCGTAACCGGTGAACCGGTAATCGTGGTACTGGAGGTCGGGGCTGAGGACGGAGCCTTGCGGCGTCGCGGTGAGCGCCATGTCGGTGATGATGCCGCCGGGCCGGGGCTGGGCGTTGAGCCAGACCAGGGCGGCGATTCCCAGCGCGAGGGCCAGGACGGTGCTGAGCTGGAGCGTGAAACCGGCGCGCGGTGCGTTCATCGAGGTATTCTACCACAAAATGCATAGGTAAAAGGGAAACGCGATGGCTTTGACGGCGGCTCAGGTGACGCAAGTTTTCGAAGTGCTGGGGGTTCCCGAGCATTCGAGCGGATCGGTGGTGCTGGAATTGACGGGTCTTTTCGGTCCGCAATTCGAGAGTTACGACGTGAGCGCGGTGCGGAATCTGCTGGCGGCGCGGCTGGCGGGGTTGAGCGCGAGCCAGGAGGCGCGGGCGGCGGAGCTGCTGGCGCGGTGGAGCGCGATCGGCGCGACGAGTCCGCTGACGGTGGCGAAGGAGGGTTTGGCGGCGGGCACGTTGGCGGATCATCCGGCGGAGCGCGAGCATCTGCGGCGGGCGCTGGCGAATACGATCGGCTTCGCGGTGGCGGGGGGCGGGTTCGCGGCGGAGGCGGCGGTGAGGGCGGGGAGAGGGAGGGTTGTGCGGTAGGCGGGTATGCAATGGGGTACTTATTTTAGAGTGAAATGAAAAGTCAAAGCCAACATTCAAATGCCAGGATGCGATGGCTCGAGGGACAGGCAGCGCGGGGGCGCAAAGCAGGCATTTCGGTTCCAATTCTTCGGAGCATTCAAACGCATGACGGTTTGGGAAACGATTCGAAGCGCGCGGGCGGAGGCGGCGGCGGCGGTTTTCGGCGCGGTGGGGGTGCGGGTGGATCTGATCGGCGAGGGGGGCGCGGCCGAGGACCTGGCGGCGTACGTGGAGCAGGGCGGTGCGGCGTTCGAGGGGAGCCTGGCTCGGCACGGCGTCGAAGCGGAACGGGTGGTGCATCTGCCGCGGCAAAGCGGATTCGACGGGAGCGTGCGGCCGGGGGATGTGGTGGTGCTTCCGGCGGGCGGTGCGACGAAGTACGTGATCCGCGCCGTCGATTGCGACGCTCACGAGGCCGTCTTCCGCCTGCGGGTGACGCGTGCGGCGGCGCCGGTGGGGCTGGGGGGGTGAAGAAATTTCGGAGCTCGGATTTCGGATCGAGGGCAGTGCGAGTTCTGCACCGCGGCACTTGAACAAGCGAGCGCTTGCATCACGCAAGCGGATCGAATTAGGACGCATTTTGAAGCGATAAATTGGAGGAATGGCGGCGATGCCGGCGGCGAGTCTGATCGGGAAGACGCGGGCGCGGTTGAAGGCGCTGGCGGAAGGCGTGAGCGGAGGCGGGCTGACGCTGGCGGCGGAGCGGGTGGTGCTGGGTTACGCGCGGACGCTGGAGAGCGGCGGGTTCTTCGCGAACCTGCTGGCCGAGGGGCCGTGCCTGGCGATCGGTTCGGCGACGCTCGACTACGGCGCTCAGGCGGCATACGGTCCCGCCGAGGTCCGCGCCATCCTTTACGTGGGATTCGAGCGCGGCGCTGCGGAGGATTTCACGGCCGTGGACGATTTGCTGGAGGCGCTGCGCGAGGCCTGGAACGCTCCGGAGTCGTTCGGGAGCGGCGAGGCGGCTCCGATCCGGATCGGCTGGGACGCTTGGAAGACGGAGACGAAGAGCGAGCCGGGCGTGGTGGCGATTCCGCTGCGGGTTCAATTTCCCGATCCGCCGCTGGGCGAAACGTTCGAAGCCGAGGCGCGCCTGGGTGCGGCGCTGGAGCGGGAAACGCCGACGATCTTGCGGACGTGCTGGCGCTATTTCGTGCATCGTTCGCGGTTCGAAAAACTGGCGCGGTTCGGAAGGAGCTGGTTGGAGGGAAGTTAGGTTTTGGATGTAGGAGCGCGCTTCGCGCGTTTTGTCGAGTCCACCTCCCTGCCTCTCCTTGGCCAGGAGGGAATCGGCCCCGTCCGAAGCAAAAGATTCAGGCCCTTCCGCTTAGAACAGGAATCGAATGCATGGCGCAAACGGGTGCGGGATTTCGGATCGAGTCGGCGACGCACGGCGAGTTGACGCTGGGGCGGGCGCTGGAGGCGTGGTTGCGCGAGGAGGCGGAGTGGGTGCCGCTGGAGGCGGGGGCGTTCGCCGGCGTACCGGGTTTGGCGGCGGTGCCACGCGGGTACGAAGCGGTGGTGGTGGTGACGGACCTGGCCGCCGAACCGGCGCTGGGAGCGAAGGCGACGCTGGAGTTGACGCTGAAGGCCGCGACGGGCGAGCGCGTGATTCTGACGCTTCCGCACATGAAGCGCGGACCGTGCGAATGGAATCTGCGCCGCGCTCCGCACGCTCGCGCATTGGCCTTTCGCTACGAGGGCGCGCTGCTGCCGGCGCCGCTGGCGGTGAGCGTGTGACGATGGCCGATTCTGGATTGGCGTGCGCGGAGCGGTGATGGCTTAAGGGGCAAGCGGCGGTATGGCGGCTAACGAAGCGGTGCGGACGCGTGGATTCGACGCGGTGCTGTATACGGATCGCGGAAGAGCGCTGGCGTTGGCGCGGGTGCGTCGCGCTCCGTTGATCAAGCGGCGCGGGTTGCGCTTCGGATTGACCTTCCGATTTCGCTGGATCCACGAGGGGCATGCGGTGACGGCGGCGTTTCCGTTCGAGGCGGCATCGAGTGCGTACGCGCGTGCGGAGGAATTCGAGTGGGAGCGGTTGGGGGAAGGGGCTTGGGGCGGGAGACGAGCAAAAAGTAAAACGTAAATCGTAAAGGAAAGGGCGGACTACGGATTACCGCCCGCTCATCGTTCCCTGCGAAGCGGATGCTGGCGCATCCTTATATAGGAGACTCGGGGTGAGGATCGAGGAGGCGGAGGAGCGGGCGCGGCAGGTGCTGGCGGCGCTGGATCTGGGCGTGGCGTTCGCGGCGGAGCCGGGCCGGGTGCGGAAGGTTCGGGCGGCATCGGCGTCGAGTGCGGAAGCGCCGGGGGACTTGGCGGCCGCGGCCGAACCGAGTTCACCGCGGCCGATCGTTCGTGCGAGCGGCGGCGAGACGGAACGCGCTCGGCAGGAGGAGTGGTTGTACCGGCGGCATCGACTGGCGCGGACGGGGTGGAACCGGGATTGAGCGCAGCGGGGCGTTCGGAATTCAAAGGGTGGAGCGCGCGGCGCGCGCATTTGGGTTCACCTCCCCTACTCCTCCTTGGCAAGGAGGGGAGACGGCATGGCAGGGCATTGAGGTAGCGCTTCGCGCGCATTTGGGTTCACCTCCCCTACTCCGCCTTCGCTGCGCTTTGGCGCGACAAGCCCTCCTTGGCAAGGAGGGGAGACGGCACGGCACAACGCTGCGATCGGGTAGCGCTGCGCGCCGCCATTCCATTTCAGCAAGGGATCACGCATGTCCGATTGGATCGTGGGGAGTATCGCGTTCGCCGATCCGGCGGGGTTGGCCGATGCGGCGGGCTTGGTGCTGGGCAAGTACTGGCTGGGCGACGTGCGCGTCGGAGCGGGCGAGTACGCGGCGGCGGCGTACGCGTTTCCGGGCGTGGACGGCGTGGGCTTGAAGCGTTTGGGTTTTCGCGGGCGGCGGGTGGAGGGCGAGGTGGCGTACGTGGCGGAGTCGCCGGCCGCATTGCGTACGGCTCTGGCGGTCGACCGCCAGGCGTTGGAGGACCAGACCTTCGCCACGACGCCGCCGGACGGCGCGGAGCTGGCGGCGTGCACGCTGGAGGCGTTTCCGGACGGCGCGGTGCTGGCCGACGCGGGCGGCGCGTTCGTGCTGCGGACGCGGTTGGCGGTGCGGCAGGTCAGATTGTAGAGGGGGGATGTTGGATTTTGGCTCGCGGGAAGGCGGCGCGCATGCGCCGCCGGGGACGCGAATGTTCAGGCTCTATTTCAGTTCGGTTTTCATAAAGGATTAACTGCATGTCGGCTTCTCATGTGCCCGCGTCGGAAGACGCGGCGTTCGATGCGTTCGCGGGATTGACGTTCGACGATCCGCTGCTGTACGCAACGCCCGATGCGCGGCGGATCGACGCGAAGTATTTCTTGAAGCCGGTGCAGGACGAATTGCTGCGCTTGATCGAGCTGGATTTGGAGGGTTCGGCGGCGTTGCCGGTGCGCAACGAGTCGGGCGGAACGCTGGCGGCGGGGGCGCTGGTTTGCGTGACGGGGCGCGACGGCGGAACGGGGCGCTGGCTGGTCGAAGGCGCGGACGCGGGCGATCCGGATCGGCCGGCGCAGTTCGTGCTCGACGCGGACTTAAACGATGCTTCGAACGGGGTGGCGTACGCGCACCGGACGGTGGACGGCTTGGACACGTCGCCGGCGGCGCCGAACGATCCGGTGTACCTCGCAACGCTCGCGGGCGGCTTCACGTTCGTTGCGCCGTCGAGCCCGGACCGCGTGCAGGAAGTCGGGCGCGTGGCGGCGGCCGATGCGAACGGATCGATTTGGTTCAGCGTGGGCGGCTTGCATGCGGGCGCGGTCGGCGGAAGCGCGGGGAGCGGGACGGCGGGCGCGCTGGCGAAATGGACGAGTTCGGCGGAGCTGGGCGACAGCATCGTGAGCGAGGACGGATCGGCGGCGACGGTGGCCGGCGATCTGATCGTCGACGGAGGGCATCTGGAGATCGGGGCGGGCGATGCGACGTTGAGCGCGGGCGACGTGCGGCTCGAAGCGGGCGCGTTGCGTTTGCATGCGGGCAGCTTCGTGGGAGCGGAGAACGGCGCGGCGGATACGGCGGGTGCGGATCTTCCGCTGTACGCCGGGGCGGGGGGCGCGCATGCGTCGGCGCATCCGCGCGGGGGCGACATCGTGGCGAAGCCCGGCGCGGCGGGCGCGGGCGGGACGGGGCGCGACGGACGTTTCGCGGTCGAAGCTCCCGGCGGCGGGAGCGCTCAGTTGCGCGCGTCGCACACCGGCGCCGACGCGCGGCTGGAGACGAGCGCGGGCGATCTGATCGTCGAGCCGGCCGGCGGGCAGTTGATCGTTCGTCAAGCGGGCGGCGTGGCGGGGACCGACGACGTACAGCTGTTTCACGACGGTTCGGACGGGTACGTCACGTCGGAGAGCGGCGATTTGCGGCTGAGCGTGCCGAACGGAAACCTGAAGCTGCGCGTGCGGACGAGCCAGGTGGTCTGCTACGTGCCGCTGGTGCCGGACGGCGCGAACACGCGTACGCTGGGCGGAAGTTCGAACGAGTGGCTGGCGTTGTACGCGGGCGAGGATGCGAACAGCGGATTCTTCGCGGGTTTGGACCAGAATATCCGCGGCTATTACGACGAGGCGGGCGCCGACGTTTTCAAATGGACCGGCGGGAGCGGCGCGGCCGACTGCGGCGATATGGAGTGGGAGACGACGTACACGCTGGGCGGGAACGCGGGCGACGGGTTCGCTTCCGCTTTGCGGCTGGACCCGGGCTACACGGCGGGCAGCGCGTACACGGTGACGCGGCATAACTATCTGGATCTGCAGAATCCGAGCACGGGCGGGAGCGCGGCGCTGACCGATGCGTGCGCGATGCGCTTCGACGCGGCGGCGGGAACGCATAAGGCGCTGGCGGGAAGTTCGACGAAGGCGACGCCGGGCGCGGTGGATGCGTGGTTGAAGGTGAATATCAACGGGACGGTGCATTACATGCCGGCGTATGCGAGCGTGACGAGTTGAAGGGCGCAAACGCCAAACTGCAAACGGCAAGAACCAAGCAAACGGCAAACTTTCAAAATCAACAATCCCACATCCAACATCCGGAGGGCCCCGGCGGCATGGCGGAGGAACGGTTATCCGGCGCGGACGCGGAGCGCTTGCGGGCGGGTCATGCGGCGCTGGTGCTGGCGCGGCGCGAGCTGGCCTGGGCGGAGGAGCGCATGCGGCATTTACAGGAGTTTTTTGGACTTAAATACGGCTTACGGTCGGGAGATGGGATTCGCGCGGACGGGCGGATCGAGCGGCGATGGGAACAGGAGCAGAGACCTTCGTGATGCCAGGCATGCGAACGTCGTCGTTTCCGGGGCGGGTGGAAGACGCGTTACTGGATCTGGAGCTGTCGGCTCCCGCGAGCCTGGGCGCGGCGCGGGTGTTGCTGCGGCCGGCGCCGGGGTACGGCGGGCGGTGGTACGGCTTGTACGCGAACGCCCGGCTGGCGGCGGTGGTGTACGCGGCCGAGGGAGGCGCGGCGGAGGCGCTGCTCGCGTGGCCCGCGGAAGCGGAGGAACTGTGCGTGCACGCGGAAGACTTGGGCGGCTGGCCGGCCGGGTACGATCCGGAATTTACGGCTCGCGCGGCGGATGAAATGAGCGCACCGGGATTGCGCCTGGAGTGGGCGGCGCAGCCGGAGGCGCTCTGGGGAAGCGAAGACGGCGGCCAGTTGAGCGGATGGTTAATTTCGGGGGCGAAACGGTTCAGCAATTCGGATCCGCTGGCGGGCTGGCCGACCCGGGCGAGCTGGGCGGTGGCGCTGGACGACGAGGACGGCGTTCGGCGCGTGCGGCTGTATGCGAGCGGGCGACTGGTGGCGGAAGGTTCTCGCGCAGGGGACGGCGCGGTGGAACTGGAGGCGCGGAACGAATCGGGATTGAGCGGGAGCGTGACGGTGGCGTACGAGGGCGGGGTGGCGCTGGGCGAGGCGAAGCTGATCGCGCGCTGGCCGGCGGCGTACGCGCTTCACTTCGCGCCGGGCGGATTGAGCTTTCCGCGCGCGGCGGAAGCGGAGGTATTCGACGACGGGCGGAGCGGGCGGTATCGGTTCGCGTCGGGGAAGCTGGCGGCGGGCATTTATACCGTCGCGGTGCGGCCTATTTCGGACACGGGCGCGGCGGCCGGTGAGCCGGAGACGCGGACGGTGGAGGTGTACGGTCCGCCGCAGGCGCCGGGTGCGGCGGCCTATGCGAGCGGGGATGCGGCGTCGACGACGGTGGCGTGGGTGCCTTCGGCGACGGCCGGCGCGACGTATCGCGTGTATGCGGGGGAGATCGGCGGGGCGCTCCGGATGTTGGAACCGCAAAGCGTAGCGGGGCCTCCGTACGAGGCGGCGCTACCGGCGGTGTCCGGATATCCGGGCCTGCGGCGAGTGCTGGTGCGCGCGGTGAAGGACGGCGTGGAGGAATCGAACGGGCAGGTCTTGACGCTGGAGTATGCGGCCGATGGCCGCGTGGTAGCGAGCCGGCCGAACGCGGCCCGGATCGCCGAGGTGGCGGTGGAAGAGGGCATGACCGTGCGCGTGCGGGCGGTGTATCGAGCGAGCGGGGAACGCGCGGCGCCGGAGACGGCGGAGTTGTATCTGGCGGAAGGCGAGGCGGCCTTCGATTTCGAAGCTCCGGCGGCGAGCGAGCCTTGGGATGCGGAGCTGGCCGGGGTGCGCGGCGCGGAGTTGGCGGCGGTGGCTTCGGGCGCGGGATGGTATCGCGTGGCGGTGCGGGCAAGGTCGGCGGACGGGACGCCGGATGCCGGCGAGGCGTGGGAGCGTGTGTATGTATCGGCGAGCGAGCCGGCGGGAGTAGGGGAGTGGGAGGCTTGGGCGGGACGGTAGCTAGGAATTAGAATTCAAAACCTGCCTTCGAAAAATCAAGGATGCGCGCCGAATATGCTTCTATTTGCGCTATTTTCGAGGCTGTAATTAGGGCTCAATTTTGAGATCGCGGAGTCGCCAGCGTCCGTTTTTGGCGATCTGATACTGGATGGTGCAGTTGTAGACGTGGCCTTCGATGGCTCGGCCGGCGCCGCCGAATAATGCATCTACGTCATGCACGGCAAAATGTTTCACGTCGCCCACCTTAAAGGGAGCCTTCTGTCCGTCGCCGAGTTCGACGAGCTGGGCGCTGACGCAGTAGCGCGGATCGGAATCGGTGGCGGTGAGGACTTTATCGGTGGAGCCGACGGGTTCGACGGCGAGGAGTTTGGCTTTGAAGCGGACGGCGTTTTCTTCGAGCAGCGGAAAGCCGGGGGCGCCTTGGTAGAGGTGCGTGGGTCGCTTTTGGCTGCAACCGGCCAGAAGCGCGAGCGGCAGCAGGATGGCGGCGATGCGTCGCATCTTCGAACTCTCCGCGTGAAGCGCAGACTATACCTCAGGCGCCCTTAAAGCGGAGCGCGTTTTCGGGCACGCAGGAGGCGGACGATGCCGGCGACGGCGGTGGTGGCGCTTGCGGAGCAGATCGACCGGCGCGCGGCGGTGTACGGCGTGCGTTTCGATCCGGGCGGTCGCGAGAGCGCCTTACGATTTGCGTTCGCGACGCGGGTGGTATTGCAAGCCGGAGCGCGGCCGGGGTACGCGGTGGCGGGGATTCCGCTGGGCGCTTGGGACGAGCGCGCGCCGGCGGTGGCGGGCGTGCGGGGCGGGCCGCTGTCGGGGTTGCGGCTGGGCACGCGGGCGCAGGCGTACGTGTACGCGGAGGGGCGAGCTTTCGCGCTGCTGACGGGAAGCGTGGTGAACGTGCGGCAGGATCTGGGCGCGGACGAGGCGGAGGTGACGATACTGGACGACCGCTGGCTGCTGGAGGGCGTGCCGGTGGCGGGGCAATTCAGGTACGATCCGCGCTCGGAATCGGCTGCGTACACGGAGCGCGGTCCGTGCCGATTCAATCCGGACGGGCAACCGAATTGCATCGATGCGCCGGGTGGGCCGCTATTCGCGCCTTGGCCGAATTTCGGCCGGGCCGACGGTTCGCCGGAGCCGTGGCCGGGGCAGGCGAAGAAGGAGGCTCGCGCGTGGCGGCACGCGGATATCGTGGCCTACTTTATTCGCACCCTGGCCACGGCGGAATTCGCGGGGCTGACGGCGGCGTATCCGTATTTTACGCGCGTGGACGGGGATAAATTAAGGATACCGGAGACGCTGGGCGCGGCGCTTTTGGGCGATGCGGAGCACGCGGCGGAGGACGCTCGCGGGCGCGCGGGCTTCGGCGCGGCGGATCGCGAGGGATCGTCGTCGGCGCAGCGGGCGCCGGACTTGGCGCTGGAGGGCTGGGACTTGCTTTCGGCGCTGGACCGCGTGGTATCGAGCGCGGGCGCGTACGCGCTGGATTGCGCGCCGGAGGATGCGGAGGGCATGCGGAGCGTGCTGCGGATCGTGCCGGCGCGGTACGTGGACGGCGCTCGGGACGGTTTGCGGATCGTCCGGCCGTCGGGCGGGACGCTGGCGACGCATGCGCGGGGGCCGAGCGCGAGCGGGGGCGCATTGGAGGAGGACGCGGGCGGGGTCTTCACGTGCGTGGCGGCGGCGGGGAGCGCGGCGGCGCTGGAGCGGCGGCTGGCGTTCGATCCGGAGGCGCCGGGCGGCGGCTTGCAGGCGGGCTGGAGCGCGGCGGAGGAAGACGCGTTCAAGGCGTATATCGCGGAGCATCCGGAGCATCCGAATTCGGCGGAAGCGTTTTTGGAGGCGGCGTGGCGCTGGCCGCGGGTCTTCGCGGCGTATCAGATCGATCCGAATTTCGACCTGCATGCGGGTACGAAATACGCGGGCGTGCCGCGCGCGACGGCGCATCCGCCGCTGCTTCCGTATCTCTTGAGCGGCGCTCACGAGGAGTCGCCCGGCGGCGCGAAGGGGCGGGCATTTCCGCTGCCGATCGCGGTGGAATTACGCAACGATGAGGAGGCATGGCGGGCGCGGACGCAGTTGGACGGCTTGGAGACGGACGCGGACGGGACGCTGTGGCTGACGGGGCTGCGCGAGGCGGGCTTGCACGAAGCCGAGGCCGGAACATTCAAAGGCACTCCAAGCGAACCGGACGAACTGGCTCCGCGCGCGCTGCGGGTGACGCTCGCGGTGCAACTCGACAAGCGCGCGGTATCCGCGGCGGGCTTGGCGGGATCGGGGAGCGGAGACGTGGCGCTGGCCGATCCGAACGCGGAGGCGGCGGCGCTGGAGCCGGGTTTGGTTCGGACATACTGGGCCGACGCGGACGGCGCGTACGTGGAGCATTTGCGCGCGGGGAGCTGGCCGGTTCCGCAAAGCGTAGAGGGAGCGGAAGCGGCGGAAGACCGGGCGGCGGAAGGCTCGGAGCTGCGCGGGTGCGCCGAGCGCTTGCGCGCTCACGCCCAACGGCGGCTCGCGGAGCTGGCTCGTCCGCGCAAGACGGGGCGGCTGGTCTTTCCGGGCGCGGTACTGTGGTCGCCGGGGGCGGCGGTGGAGGCGTTGGCGAACGCGGGGAGCGAGCGCGGGGCGTATCCGGTGCGCGGGGTGGTGGCGAAGGTGATTCATGAGTACGGGAGAGGGGAGACGGTGGTGGAGTTGGTGTAGGAGGGAGTTGGGCGAACAAGGTAAAGAGTAAGGGGCGTGAGGTGAGCGGTGAGCGGTGAACGGGAAGGGCAAACGGCAAACGGAAATTTCGCCTCAAAAATATACTTCAAATTCAAGGGCACCCCCCATCCTGCCTTCCCCCACAGGGGGGGAAGGTTTCATCACGGCGCTGCGCGCCTTGAAGGGCAAGGGCTGCTTTGCGCTACGCGCCTCAAAGGTCAAGCGCGGCTTTGCGCTACGCGCTCTCTATGGATTCATTCCGTTCTGGAGGCTCTTTCGTGCACGCTCCGCTGGAGGATCTGACGACGCTGCGGAAACTCGCGCTGGGCGAGCGAACTCGAGCGCTGGCGGCGGGGCCGGCGGGGCGGACGCGGGTGCGGCCGGCGGGGGCGATGGGACAGCCGTACGACGTGCTGGCGATCGACTTCTACGACGGCGAAGCGCTGAGCGTCCAGCCGGTCCCGGGCGATACGGCATTCGCGTACGGGGCGGCGGTGGCGATCGATCCGGCTTGGGCGCTGGCTCCGTACTCGATCTTGTGGTGCGAAAGCCCGCCGCTGGAACTGGACGACGCGGCTTTGGGGGGATCGTTCTTGAGCTTCGTGGAGCTGACGCTGGATGACGCGAGCGTGGCGGCGTTGAATCCGTTGCGCGTGAACGCCGAGGGCGGCGCGGTCTACGCGGAGCCGGGCTTTTTGAATCCGGTGGAGACGATCGGGCCGGCGCGGCGCATCGTGAACGCTCGGCGCGTCGTCCAGGCCGACGGCCCGGGGACGGCGACGGCGACGGTTTTTCCGGGGCTGGCGTTTATGGTTTTCTTTCGTTCGCGGGAGGGGCGGTTTCGGGAAGCGCCGTGAGTTTTGCCGTACCGGATTCAATGGGCGGGGCGGAGCGGAGCGGGGGGGCTCCGCTTTTTTTGTTTCGGGGTTGGGGGGCGGTCGATGCACGGCGATTGTTTGAAATGATCGAAAAGGCCGCCAGACTTCGCTTAAGTTTTTGGCATGACTCCGGCGGTTGCGCTATGGCTGTTGCTGATCCTCGGCTTTTGCCTGATGGCCGTGTTCGTGTACGTCCTGTACCGCATCGGTAAAGCGCTGCTGGCGGAAGAGCAGACGTTTCTTTCCGAGATCGTTTTGGCGACGCTGTTCACGGGTTTGTGCACGGCCGTCGCGAGCAGAACGATCTACGCGTTCGCGGGCTTTAAGGACCCCCAGTACGTGGTGGTGCTCTTCATGAGCTTTTTCATGCTGAGCGTCCTGGCGAGTACGGCCTATGGGTTACATCGCATGAGCGGACAGAAGGTTTCGGGCGCTCGCGCCCGGATCGTGAACCTCCTCTTGATGTGGATCGTTACGTGCAGTCCGTGGTTCTTCATTTTGTATGCGGTATTTGGCTAAGGCTAGGGCGGGATGGGTTGCGGTTGCGGAGGGCCGGACCTAGGCGCGACTGATATGCGGCATACGGTACAGGCATTCCTCGCACCCCTGCCGGGGTGCGCACGCGAAGGAGAGGCTGGGTTCCGGGGGTGGCGCGCGCTCACAAGCGCGCTTACCCCCGGCTCATGTCTTGTGCCGCTCCGCGGCGCGGGCCACGGCCACTGCCTTGAGCCGCTTTGCGGCACCCCTGCCGGGGTGCGTACGCGAAGGAGAGGCTGGGTTCCGGGGGTGGCGCGCGCTCACAAGCGCGCTTACCCCCGGCTCATGTCTTGTGCCGCTCCGCGGCACGGGCAACGGCTCCAGATTTGTGCCTTTCCGCGGCACGGGCCACGGCTACAGATTTATGCCGCTTCGCGGTGCGAACCACGGCGAGCAGGTTCGAGGAGTGCGCTTAGAAAAAGGTATCCAGGTAGGCGGCGGCTTCGGGCGAGAGGCCGACGATTTTGTTCGTGGCTTGGCGGTAGAATTTGAAGTTGAGTTCCGTTTCGGGGCGGCCGTCGTTCCAGTTGGAGCAGGGTTTCAGTTCGGATCGGCCGAGGCGGCGCTTGGCGCGCGCGGTGCACTTCACGACGATGCTTACGCAAGGCGTCTGGCGTTCGACGCCCGGCCTTCTGGGGATGCTCTTGGCCGCGGTGACGACCCCGCGCGCGACGAGGCCCGGGCCGCCTTCGTTCTCGCTTGCGAAGAGAAAGATCCGGTCGCCGACGGCGATGCGTTTGCCGCCGTACATCGTTTTCTGTTTGGGGAACGCGAGCGATTTAGCTCGGGGATCGTCGATCCGGGTTTTGATGGCGTACATGGGTTCGGATTCTCCGGAGACGAGGCGGGGGCATTCAAAGTTCATAACTATTCGGATGGGCTTGGCGCGGGGCGTTCGTCGGGCAGGCCGACGTCGGCGGGGGTCGGGGGTTCGGGGGGCGCGGGGATCTGGACCGGTTCGACGGTTTCGAAGTCGGGCCAGCCGGGGATTTCGGCGACGAGGGCGGCGAACCAATGCAGTTTGCCCTTCGGCGCGGGAAGCGGATCGGGCAGGCGCAGGGTCACGGCGCCTTCGCGGCCGGCGCCGGCCGGGAGCGGCGTTTCGGGCTCGCTGAGGAATTCGGCGCGATGTACGCATTCGAGGCGTTGGGTGACCGATTTTTGCCACCACTTGGCTTTGGGAAAATAGGCGTCGACGCCCAGCAGGATCACTTTGACGGCCACGCGCGTATCGCGGCGGGCTTCGATCTTCCAGGCCACCCGGACTTCTCCTGCGGCGTTCGCGTGCAGCGGCGTGTGCAGCGCGGCGCGGAGCACCCTGACGGCGAGGTAGCCGTGCATGCAGTTGAGCGCGTGAATGTTGAAGAGCGCGGCGGCGAGCGCGCAGGGGATCGCCACGAAATGCGTGACGGAGCCGCTCCAGAAGACCCCGGCCAGCGCGAGGTCGTAAGCCAGCACGCCGGCGGCGATGGGCAGGGCGTAGCGCGCATTGCGTAAGGGATGGCCGAGGGAGCTCATGCCGGCGGAATCGACCGGGATGTCCTTGCCGAGTTCGGAGAGGCGTTTGCCGAAGGCGGTGGGTTCGGGTTTGCGGGCGTGCCAATATTCGAGGGCGCTCCAGACCAGGAGCATGTAGGCGAAGGAGCCCAGGCCCAGGACCCAAGCGCGGTTGGCGGCGCGGTAGCGTTCGCGTTCTTCTTCGCGCCGGGCTTCGCGGACGGGATCGCGTTCGAGCTGCACGGGGCCGGGCGGTTCGTCGGGCCCGCGTTGCGCGCGTTGGAAAAAGATTCCGGCGGCGACGGCGAGGAAGATACCGGCCAGCATGACGAAGATGCAGCATCCGGGCGCGCAGCCGTCGGCGGTTTCGGCGGGGGGCGTGGCGGGCGGGGGCGCGTCGGGCATGTTTGGTGCGGTGAGTTTAGCGGCAAAACGGGAACGAATTCAAAGTTCAAAATTTTAAATTCAAAAAGTGGGGGTCATTGGGCGGCTGCGCAGCATTTTAATGCCACTCGCCGAGGGAATTAACTCTTAGCGGTCTCGCATACGTTTCATTCGTTCATGGAGCGCGCTGCGCGCGACTGTTGAGTCCACCTCCCCTGCCCCTCCTTGGCAAGGAGGGGATACGGCCCGTCAAAGGCCAAAGAACTCGGCGAGGCCGCTTAGCTCCCGGTTTGCTGCTGCTTCTTTTTCTGCTCCTCTTCTTCGCGCATCTTGCGTTCGAGTTCGAAAAGCGCGTCCTTGTCTTCGGGATCGATCCCGTACATGGCGAGCAGGTGGCTGAGCACTTTGAGGCGCTGGGTCTTGCGGAGCATGTGTTCGGCGGCGCATTTGGGGCAGATGGGGTGCGCGTCGGCTCCGGCGCCGACTTCCCAGTCGTCGGGGAGCGGGCCTTCGCATTGGGAGCAGGTGCGGACTTGGGCCATGGCGATACGGAGGACTCCGCGCCTGAGCAGATTCGATAAGGGTCGGCGCCGGCTGGGCGCTTTTGCGTCGGAGTTCATCTTGCCCCCTTGGGCGCTGGCGTCAATAGGGCTGCGGGCACAGGTGCGTCGTCGGGACGCGCCGGGGCCTCCTTATATATAGGGGCGGGCGGGGAGAGGAGGGGTTACGGGCGATTTCGGATTGCGAATGGAACGGCGGGGGCCACCGCGACGGCTACTGCAACGGCGAACAGCTACGGCACCCCCCATCCTGCCTTCCCCCACAGGGGGGGAAGGTTTCATCACGGCGCTGCGCGCCTTGAAGGGCAACGGATTATTTCGCGCTTACGCGCTGGTACGGCAACGGCTTCGGCGCTTACGCGCTGCTAGGGCAAGGGTTTTGGCGCTTAAAGGTCAGGCCGCAGCGCTCGTTTGGCTTTTTCCAACTTGGATTGGTTCCATCCATACAGGCTCGCGATCAACCGAATCGCTTGCCCCGAGCATTCGGCATCCAGTTGCACGGCATCCTCTTGCTTGGTCCATTCGGCAACCGGAAGGCGCACGGGATGGTCGGGGCGGGCTTCGAGCAGAACCTGTTCGGGCGGTCGCTCGAATTCGCCCAGGGCGATGGTCGTCCAGAAAACGGAGGCAGGCGGGTCGAGCGTGGCTTCGCGGTTGAGCGCCGCCGCGGCTTCCGCGTATCGATCAGTTGCTAAACCTCCTCCGAATTTAATGTGGTACGGCTCGCCGAGGGCTGCCAGCGCTTCGAGACTGAACCGGCCAGCTTCGCGGTCCGGGCCGATCATCAACCGCGCGCCGTGCGGATTGAGTCCGTGGGGCTCGGAATCCACGCATTCGACTTCGCAGGAGGCATTCGTCGCGACAAGTACGAAAGCACCGGGCGGCCGGTCTTCGACGCGAAAATGTCGCTCCAGACCGAGCACTTCAAGCGTTTGCATCCAGCGGGCGCGCCGGATCGAGAGATCGCGATGCGCCGGTGAATTCCCTCCGACGTGGAAATAGAAAAAGCGGGCCGCTTGACGCCGGCCGCAAGCGACCGTAAGCGCGGTGTATTTCACATCGAAACGAGCGGAGGGCGCCAGATCCGAGAGCAGTACCGAAACCAGGCACTGATCGAATGGGTTGTAGCACCGATCTTGGATGCGGTTGCAATAGAGCAAACCGTCTGCCGTCGCCGGCACGTGAGCGTCGAGCGAGACGTCCAGCATCGTGAAGGGCTTCAGGTCAGGTAGTTGCCGACGGTGGAGGTTCAATAGCAACGAATTCTTTTTAGCGTAAATTTTGAACTTAAGCCCTTCGATCCGGCTGCGCCATTCGGCCAGCGTTTGACTTAGCGCTTCGCGTTCGATGGTAGCCACCGTGAATTCATCAAAGCAGGCTCTCATGCCGCAGCGCTCCATTTTCGATAGGCTCTTATGATGCCCATTTGGGCTTGTTCAGGCAAGAGATGACGGTGAGCAGTTAACGGTAAACGGCAACGGCAAGGTCACAGGCACCCCCCATCCTGCCTTCCCCCACAGGGGGGGAAGGTTTCATCACGGCGCTGCGCGCCTTGAAGGGTAACGGATTATTTCGCGCTTACGCGCTGCTACGGCAACGGCTTCGGCGCTTACGCGCTGCTACGGCAACGGATTATTCGCGCTTTCGCGCTGCTCACTTCCCACTATCTTGAACGCGCTATGGGTACGCTCCCGCCAAACTCCGATGCTCCCACTCCGCCCTCAACCCTGGGCCTCGACGACTTGCGCCGCTGCGTGGAACTCTTGGAGCGAATCGTCGCTGACCGGGGACTCTTGGCGGACGCTCCGCCGGAGTTGCGCCGGGCGCTCTTGATGGCCGCGGGACGCGTCTCGCGGCCGGGTTCGCGCGAGGAACGCAAACTGGCGAAGGCGTTCCGGAAGGGCGACCGGCGGCGGGTGCGCGAGCGCGACCGAGAGGCTGTGAAGGCGGCGGAGATCCGGGTGGCGCGGGAAGCGCCGGTCTTCGTGGCTCCGGAAGCGCGCACGCTGCCGCCAGCGGAAGCCGAAGCTCGGCCGGACTTGCTGACGGCGAAGGATTGCTACGTCTGCAAGCGGGCGTACACGAAGGTGCACTTCTTCTACGATTCGATGTGCCCCGACTGCGCCGCGTTCAATTACGCCAAACGCTTCCAGTCGGCGCCGCTGGACGGGCGCGCCGCGCTGGTCACGGGCGCTCGGGTGAAAATCGGCTTCCAGACGGCGTTGAAACTCTTGCGCGCCGGCGCGAGCGTGGTGGCGACGACGCGCTTCCCGCACGACGCGGCCGAACGCTACTCGCGCGAGCCGGATTTCGCGGCATGGCGCGAGCGCTTGCAGATCCACGGACTGGACTTGCGGCATTCGCCGAGCGTCGAACTCTTCGCGCGTTATCTCGCTCAGCGCTTGGGCCGCTTGGATATCCTGATCAACAACGCCTGCCAGACGGTGCGCCGTCCGCCGGGCTTCTACGCGGACTTGATCGAATTAGAGTCGAAAAAGCTGGCAGAATTGCCGGAGCCGCTGCGCGGGCCGGTGGGCGCGCATCACGAATTGAAGGCCGCTCTGGCGCAAACCGCGCTGGAACAGGGGGGCTCGGCCGACCCGGCCGGTCTGGCGGCGTGGCACGGCGGCGCGCGCGGCTCGGCGGCGGGGCTGCTGGAGTCGGCGCGCTTGTCGCTGATCCCGTACGCGTACGAGGAAACGGCTCGGCGGGAGGATCTCTTTCCGGCGGGCCGAACGGACGCGGACCGGCAGCAGGTGGACTTGCGCGCGCAGAACAGTTGGCGGCTCACACTGGCCGAGGTGCCCACGCCGGAGCTGCTGGAGGTGCATCTCGTCAACGCGGTGTCGCCGTTCATTCTGTGCAGCCGCTTGAAGCCGCTGCTGCTGAAGGATCGTTCGCGCGCGCGGTACATCGTCAACGTCTCGGCGATGGAGGGCATTTTCTCGCGCGGCACCAAGACCGCTCGGCATCCTCACACGAACATGGCGAAGGCGGCGCTGAACATGCTGACGTGCACGTCGGCGCGGGAGTACGAACGCGACGGGATCTACATGACGGCGGTGGATACGGGTTGGGTGACGGACGAGGATCCTGCGGCGCTTGCCGAACGCAAACGGGAGGAGCTGGATTTTCAGCCGCCGCTGGACATCGTCGACGGGGCCGCTCGCGTGCTGGACCCGATCTTTTCGGGGGAGACGACGGGCCGGCCGTACTGGGGCGTATTTTTGAAGGATTACGGTCCATCGGCGTGGTGACGGTATGGATAACCGGTGCAGAAACCGGTGAAGTACGTGTGCAAAACAATTTTTGAGCCCATAATTTTCGATCTTCCTCAAATGCAGGCTTCTCGCAGTGGGTTCGCGGTCTCGGATTGCTAAACTAGGTTCGACTTCTATTCGCTCAGTCCACGCGATTCCGAGGCCTCTCCCATGCCCGACTTCTGCCATTTGCACTCGCATTCGCAGTATTCGCTGCTCGACGGCGCATCGCGGATCAAGGATTTGCTGCAGCGCGCGCGGAAGATGAAGCAGCCGGCGGTGGCGATCACCGATCACGGGAACATGTTCGGGGCGATCGAGTTTTACAAGACGGCGGAGGAGTTGAACAAGGCGGCGAAGGAGAAGGGCGAGCCGGAGGTGAAGCCGATTCTGGGCATGGAGGCGTACGTCGTGCCCGACGGCGAATCGCGGACGAAGCGCGAGAAGGTGGACGGGGATTACGACCACCACTGCCTGCTGTGGGCGTCTACGGACGCGGGCTACAAGAATCTGATGAAGCTTTCGAGCAAGGCGTACGCGGAAGGCTTCTACATGCATCCGCGGATCGACCTGGATCTGCTGGCCGAGTACGGGAAGGGGATCATCGCCAGCAGCGGTTGCCTGGGCAGCGAGGTGCCGAACGCGATTCTGCACAAGGATTACGAGTCGGCGAAGAAGCTGGCCGGTCGCTACATGGAGATCGTGGGGAAGGAGAATTTCTACTTCGAATTGCAGAATCAATGCGGCGCGATCGCGGACCAGCATCCGCACGACGAGGAGGTTCAGAACCTTTTCCGTCTTCAGAAGAAAGTGAACGAGGCGGTCATGAAGCTCGCCAAGGAACTGGGCGGCAAGGTAATCGCGACGAACGATTCGCACTACACGAGCCGCGACGACGCCGAGGCTCACGACGCGCTGCTGTGCATCGGGACGGGTAAGCTGATCGGGGACACGAACCGCTTGAAGTTCGCGTGCAGCGAATTTTACTTGAAATCGAGCGAGGAAATGGCGGTTCTGTTCAAGGACGTTCCGCAGGCGCTGACGAACACGCTGGAGATTGCCGAGCGCTGCAACGTGAAGCTGGCGTTCGGGGCTTACCACTTTCCGAAGTTCAAGATACCGGACGGTCGGGACGAGGCGGAGTATTTCCGCGAGCTGGTCTACGCGGGGTTGAAGAAGCGCTACGGGGCGAAGCTGCCGGCCGAGGTGAAGGCGCGGGCCGAGGAAGAGCTGCGCGTGCTGCAGAAGATGGGCTTTATCGGTTACCTGCTGATCGTCTGGGACATCGTTCACACGGCTCGCGAGAAGAAGGGGATTCCGGTCGGGCCGGGGCGCGGGAGCGCGGCGGGATCGATCGCGACGTACGCGCTGGGCATCACGAACCTCGACCCGCTGCGCTACAACCTGCTCTTCGAGCGCTTCGTGAACGAAGGCCGCAACGAGATGCCGGATATCGACATCGACTTCTGCCCCGCTCGCCGGGCGGAAGTGATCGATTACGTGCAGGACACGTACGGGCGCGACTGCACAGCGGGGATCATCACGTTCAACACGATGGCGGCAAAGGCGAGCGTTCGCGATCTGGGGCGCGTGATGGACTGGCCGCTGCCGGAGGTGGACAAGGTCGCGAAGATGATCCCGATGCTGCCCGGGAAAAAGGTGACGCTGCAGCCGCGCAGCGGCGACGACGACGCGGTGCATGTGGTCGACGACGAGCCGGACATGAAGAGCTTGTACGAGACGGACGACCGGACACGGAAGCTGATCGATCTGGCCCGGCGCATCGAGGGGCTGGCGCGCAATCCGGGGCGGCACGCGGCGGGGATCGTGGTCGCGGACAAGGACATCACGGAATATTGCCCGTTGTACAAGGACAAAGACGGCGCGCTGCTGACGCAGTACGAGATGGCTCATATCGACAGCGTGGGGCTGCTGAAGATCGACATCTTGGGCCTGCAGAACCTGACGATCCTCGATCTGGCCAAGCATTTCATCAAAGAGCGGCGCGGGATAGACATCGATCTGGACAAGCTGCCGCTGGACGACCAGGCGACGTACGCGATGCTGGCGCGCGGCGAGGCGAAGGGGGTCTTTCAGTTCGAGTCGGACGGGATGGTGCGGATGCTGACGGAGGCGCGTCCGGACTGCCTCGAGGATCTGATCGCGCTGAACGCGATGTACCGTCCGGGTCCGATGCAGAACATCCCGACGTTCATCAACCGCAAGCACGGGCGGGAGAAACTGGAGTACCTGGTGCCGGAGCTGGAGCCGATCCTGAAGGACACGTACGGCGTGATCGTGTACCAGGAGCAGGTGATGCAGATCGCGAACTTGCTGGGCGGATTCTCGCTGAGCGAAGCGGACAAATTGCGCAAGGCGATGGGCAAGAAAAAGAAGGACATCATGGAGAAGTACGGCCAGCTTTTCGCGGACGGCTGCGCGAAGAACGGGATCCCGAAGGAGAAGGCGCGGGAGCTGTACGACCTGATCGCGAAGTTCGCGGAGTACGGCTTCAACAAGTCGCACAGCGCGGCGTATGCGTTCGTGGCGTACCAGACGGCGTATTTGAAGGCCAATTATCCGGCGGAATACATGGCGGCGCTGTTGAGCCTGAACCAGGGCAGCACGGACGACGTGGTGAGTTACATCGAAGAGGCGCGGCGGATCGGTCTGGAGGTGCTGGGGCCGGACGTGAACGTGAGCGGGGTGCATTTCGGGATCGAGAACGACAAGACGCTGCGCTTGTCGCTGGCGGCGATGAAGGGGGTGGGGACGAAGGCGGTGGAGGCGCTGGAGGCGGAGCGGAAGGCGAACGGTCCGTTCAAGGATTTGTACGAATTCTGCGAGCGAATCGACGGTAAATTGGCGAACAAGGGCTGCGTGGAAGGTCTGATCCGTGGCGGCGCGTTCGACAATCTGGCCGAGAGTGGCGGGCGCGCGCAGCTCGTGGCGGCGCTGGAGGACGCCATGGCCGCGGGCGCTTCGGCGCGGCGCGACCGGGAGAGCGGGCAGAGCAACCTTTTCGGCGGGGGCGAGGAGCTGGGCGCTGCGAAGCGCAAGCTGCCGGATGTACCGGAGTGGCCGGAGCCGCAGCGCCTGGAGGAAGAGAAGAAGGTGCTGGGCTTCTATTTCTCGGGGCATCCGCTGGCGGACGTGCGCGAGATCGTGGCGGGGATTTCGTCGGCGAGCTGCCGGAAGCTGGCGGACCTGGACGACGGGCTGGAGGTGATCCTGGGCGCGTACGTGAACGCGGTGCAGCCGAAGCAGACGCGCGCGACGGGGGAGAAGATGGCGGTGCTGGACCTGGAGGACTGGGAGAACGGGAGCATCCAGGCGGTTATTTTCCCGAAAACGTACACGAAATACCGGGATCTGATTCAGCCGGACCGGATTCTATTTTTCCGCGGGCGCTTGAAGCGCAGCGAGATGGGCGGCGGCGAATTGACGATCATGGCCGACGAGCTGATGACGGTCGAGGACGCGGTGCGGCGGTTTTTGGGTTCGATCGTGATCACGCTGCGCGAGGACGAAGCGCTGCTTCCGGCTCAGGCGCAGACACGCGGGCACGGGAAAGCGCCGGGCGCGGCGGCGAAGGGGGAGTCGAAGCAGGCGGCCAAGGCGTTCGCGCAGCGGCTGGAGTCGCTGGCGGGACTGATTCAGGCGCATCCGGGGCGCAGCGCGGTCTGGTTCCAGGTGGAAGTGGACGTGGAGGGCGGCGGGTCGGCGCAGGTGGTGGTGCAGGCGGGGGAGGACGTGCGGGTGAAGCCGAGCGCGGAGTTGTTCGCGGGCTTGCGCGAGATCTTGCCGCGCGGGAGTCTGCGCGTGCTGGGCGAGGGGACGAAGCCGAAGCGTCCGGCGGAGCCGGCGTGGCGGCGCAGGGCGTCGTGAGCTAAACGGCAAACGTCAAACGGCAAGAACCGACCCAACAAACATCAAACGGCCACGTCGCGGTTACCAGGCCACGGTGACGCCGCGGCCGGCGTCCCATCCCTCGGGCAGGATCAGCTCGCGGACCGCTTGCCCGTTGGCGTTCGGCCGGTCGAGGGCGAGGCGGAGGTTTCCGGATTCTTGCGCGGGTTGGGCGGCGGTGAGGCGCAGGCCGTCCGTGGTTTCGCGTAGCAGGGCCACGCAGGGGCGGTCGGCTTGGAGGCGCCAGCCGGCGGGGGCGTCGAGCGCGCCGGGCGCGTGGAAGACGGCGGCAAGGAGCTTCGCGCGGGGATCGAAGACGGCTTGGCGTTGCTCCGTGTTTTCGAGCACGCGCCAGGTCGGACCGGACGCCCACGCGGCGAGGGCGGCGGGTTCGATGCCGGGTCGCACGGCATACGCAAAGCAGACCTCTTGCGGCGCGACGCCGTGTTCGAGGCAGGCGCCGAAGATTTCGTGCGTGACGGGCCGCGGCGATTTGGCTTCGCTGATGGCCTGCCAGCTTCCGGTCTGGGGTCCGAGGATCGCGCGCCATGCGGCGGGCGCGAGGGGCACGTAGCCGATGCCGTCGTGCCAGAGCCAGCGCGCGGCGGCGAGGTCGTGTTCGCCGTGGGGCAGCGCTTGGGCGAGATCGCCGGCGTAGACGGGTCCGCGCAGAAGGCATTGATTGAGGCTGGTGCGGACGGGGTGCGGTTCGGCGCAGGCGAGTCCCGCGCCGAGGGCGACGAAGCCGTCGTCGAGGAAGACCCACGCGCGCAGTACGCGGAGGCCGCCGCGTTCGAGGCGCAGGGTTGCGACGGCGGATGTTCCGTCGCTGGCGCCGCCGGCAAAGGGGTTCGTGCCGACGCGCCCGACTTGCTTGGGGTCGAGCGGTTCGGGCGCGTGGAGGGCGGTGACGCCGGGGACGCGCTTCCAATCCCAGGCGGGGAAGATATCGCGGTACTCTTCGCCGTCGCGCAGGATGAAGGTCGCTCCGTCGGCGAGCAGGTGCGACTGCAAGCCTTCGCCGTTGCAGAGTTCGGTGTTCTTGGTGCGCGCGGAGTGGGTGCGCGCGGAGGCGTAGAAGGCGGGCCGGTGGTGGACGGTATGGTCGCTGCGCCAGAAGTGTTTGCTTCCGGTGAGCGGCGGCACTTGGTGATCGCCGGCGAGGCGCGCGGCGAACTGTGCGAATTCGGCCCGGCGGGGCACGTCGAGTTCGGCGATGCGGCGCAGCGCGGGGAGGAGCGGCAGCGCGTCCTTGCCGGCGCGGGTGAGTTCGCGGCCGGTGACGCCGTAATCGAAGACGCGGCCGCGGACGGTCCACTGCTGTCCGTCGAGGATATAGGCGGCGAGGCGGCCGAAGGTTGCGCTCGGCATTTCGAAGCGCGTGCCGTGCGCGAGGAACGCGGCGCGCAGGCCGTCTTGCATGAAGGCGACGCCGTAGCCGCCCGTGTACAGAAGCGGGCCGTGCTGGTGGAAGCTGAGGTCGGCCTGGAGTCCTTCGGCGCCGAGCGGAGCGACGACGATCTCGGCGTAGAGGCGCTCGAAGCACGCGGCGACTTTTCCGGCGTCGCGTTCGAGGGCTCCGCCGACGAGCCGGTTGGCGGCCATCCACGAGAGGTTCGCGCCGGTCCAGCGGATGGTGCGTTCGCCGACGCGGGTTTCGAAGTGGCTTCGCGCGACGGTGCGCAGCCCCTCGCGGAGGCGTTCGGGATCGAGTTCGCGTCGGAGCAGGACGAGGGCCTGAGCCATGGCCATCGGCGCACCGATCTGGGTCCACCACCAGTTTGCCGGGTTCTGGAAATCGTGCTCGGTCCAGTAATCGATGGCGCGGCGGGCGGCCTCGAACCGCGCGGCGCGGCGAACGGGCGCGGAGGCGTCGAAGCGGAGCGCGAAGGCGAGGGCGACCAGGCGGCGCAGATGCGTCTGCGTACTCCAGGCGACCAAGGAACGGCAGGCGTAGTCGATGTCGCTCCAGGAGCCGTCGGCGGCTTGCGCGGCGGCGGCGGCATCGGCTTCGCGAAAGTGTTCGGCGAGGCGGTTGGGATCGTCGGGGCGCCACCATTCTTCGAGGCGTACGAGGAGGGTGTCGAGGTCGGCGGCTGGTGCGGCCATGGTTTCAGATCCAACCTGCTTTGCGGTTGCCGAAGGCGGGCGCCGCGCCGGGGACGGGGGCGGCCCAGCGGGCGGCGTTGCAAAGGACGCGGCGCACCTGCGGATGAAAGTAGGTGGGGTAGCTCTCGTGGCCGGGTCGGAAGTAGAAGATTTTTCCCGCGCCGCGGGTCCAGCAGCAGCCGCTGCGGAAGACTTCGCCGCCGGCGAAGCTGGAGATGAAGATCAGTTCGTCGGGCTCCGGGATGTCCCAGTATTCCCCGTACATCTCTTCGCGCTCGATGACGAAATGGCCGTCGAGGCCCTGGACGATGGGGTGCTTGGGTTTGACGATCCAAAGAATCTCTTTTTCTCCGGCGTCGCGCCACTTGAGGCGGCCGGTGGTTCCCATCAAGGCGCGGAAGGGTTTGCTCTCGCAGGCCGAGTGGAGCACGATCAGGCCCATGCCGTCGAGGACGCGGTTCTGGACGCGGCGCGCGGATTCGTCGGAGACTTCGGCGTGCGCGACGTGGCTCCACCAGACCAGGACATCGGTTTCGGCGAGGGCGGCTTCGGAGAGCCCTTGTTCGGGATCGTCGAGGCGCGCGGTTCGGAGCACGGCCGCGGGAACTTCGCTCAGCGCGCTTGCGAGCGCTCCACCGATGCCTTCGGGGTAGACGCGCCGGACGCGTTCGTCCTTCTGTTCGTGGCGGCCTTCGTTCCAGACGGTGATGCGCAAGTCGGCCATCGTCGCGCTCCTTCTTGAAATTACGTACTTCGTTGAAGGCACGATACCCGGCCGGGGGCCGCGGGGCTACGGCCGCCGTATACGTTACGTTTTTACTATAATGGCTAGCTCTCTCCTATTGTGGATGCTGGGGCGCATGGGGTTAAGTGTCCTCGTGCTTCAACGCTTCCGGTTACGAAAGGAACACCCCCCATGCCCGCCGCCACGCAACTCGGCCTGCTCGATCCGGCTTCGATCCAGGAGCAGTACACGGCCTTCCCGTTACTCGACGCGGCGCCCAGCGACGAGACGTACCACCGTTGCAGCGAGGCGAGCAGCGTGGAGCTGCGCGACGGTACGGTGCTGCTCGCGTACGGCCGGCACGCGGGGGCGAGCGATAACGCGGCGGGGCATGTCTGGGGCCGCACGATCGAAGCCGACGGGACGCCGCGGGCCGACGACCGGATTCTGGTCCGCTCTCCGGAAGGCGGTTTGAACGCGATGAGCCCGGCGCTGCGGCGCTTGCCCGACGGGCGGCTGGGGATGTTGTACAGCTTCCGCGTGAACGTGAAGACCGCGGAGCGTCATTTCGTGAGTTCGAAGGACGAGGGGCGGACGTGGAGCGCGCCGGCGGTGGTCGCGACGGGCGGGTACGTGACGGGCTGCCACGACCGTTTCACGGTTCATTCGAGCGGGCGTCTGATCGCTCCGCTGCACGGGAGCGAGAACTGGGATTACCACTGGCCGCAGACGAGCGTGGCGTACAGCGACGATCTGGGCGCGACGTGGACGCGGAGCGTGTCGAAGATCGAAGGGCCGAAGCTGCTGCATCCGGGCGGGCGCATCGTGGGCGAAGGCGGGTTCAACGAGCCCGGCACGGCGGAACGCGCGGACGGGAGTTTGCTGATGACGCTGCGCAGCAGCATGGGGACGCAATTTCGAAGCGAGTCGTTCGACCGCGGCGAGACGTGGAGCAGCCCGCGGAGCATGGAAGTCATGAGCCCGCGCGCGCCGGCGAACCTCACGCGGGTGCCCGGCACGGACGATCTGCTGCTGATCTATCAGCACAACTTCGACCTGAATCACATGTTCAACGGTCGGCGCCAAACCATCGTGGCGGCGCTTTCGACGGACGGCGGGCAGTCTTGGCCTTACGCTCGGCGTAAGCTGCTGGTTCACGATCCGGAATGTTCCACGGACTACCCGAGCGTGATGTACAAGGGCGGCGAGGTCTGGATTTCGATGCGCTGCAGCACGGGGCGGGAGGTGCTGCAAGGCCGGACATCGACGCGGCTGATGCGCGTGCCGCTGGATTGGCTGTACGAGGGCTGAGGCGTAGATTTCGCCGGCTATGGAGCGCGCCGCGCTTGCGCAAGCGGAGGTGGCTCGGCGTACGTTCACCGCGTCCTTGCGGGACGCGAACGGCGAACGGCCACGGCCAATCCAAGATGTGTTCCCTAACAAGCCATGGCAGGGAGGGGAACCGGCCCCAGGGGTGCTTACTGGCCGGTGTGCGGGTTTCCGATCTTATTGACGAGGCTTTCTTTCCGGGAGCGCTCGCGTTCGTCGCGGGTCCAGGTGCCGACTTTCTCGTTGAGCCAGGCGATCCAGACGCCCGGCAGGCTGCCGATATCTTTCTGCGCGATGACTTTCAGCGCTTCGGCGGGCGGACTGGTGGCGTTCTCGACGGTTCCGATGACGTCGCTGGTGGGCAGATGGATGGGCATGCGCGTGCCGTGCGGGCCGATGGGCAGATCGACGCGGCGGATTTCGGTGGGACCGTTGCCGGGGTTGGCGGCGTTGACGGTGGGCATGGGGATCAGGCCGGCGAGGGTCGCGAAGGCGCGGTCGTCGTTGATTTCGCGCAGCGCCAGCGCGGCGGGGGTGCGGTAGCGCGCGTCGTCGCGTACGGCGAACTGCAGAATCCATTCGACGGCGCGGTCTTCCTTCAAGGCTCGGATGGTGCGCGCGGCTTCGCGGCGGACTTCGGCGTCGGGTTCCATCATCGCGGCCCAGCCGAGCGTGACGGCGCCTTGGGCGTCGAGGGGCCCCAGATCGGTGAGCGCGCGCAGCGCGCCCATGCGCAGCTCCGGCGGCTGCTTGTTCTCGGGGCGGAGCATGGCGAGGAGGACGGGGACGGCGCGGAAGCCGAGGTCGTTGGCGCGCTTAAGGGCGGCGGCGCGGAGGTCGCGCTGCGGCGCGCCGAGGTCCTTGAGTTGCGCGACGAGCGCTTGCAGCTCGTCCGCTTCGGGCGCTTCCTTGACGGGCGGGAAGAGCGGGACGTTTCCGGCCGGCGGGTTGGCCGCGGGCGGTGCGGGCGATTGCGGCGCTTCGGCTTTCGGTTCGGCTGCGGGCTGCGCGGCGGGTGCCGCGCCGCGCTTCAAGCTCTTGACGCGGGTCTTGGCGATGCCGCGCTGTTCGCCGCCTTCGATCGCGACGAAGTAAGCGAACTCGGTCTCGTTGACGATCCGGCCTTCGACGCGCTCGCCGCTCTTCAGTTCCAGGACGTCCGGCGCGGCGGGCGCTTCTTCGGCGGCGCACGCGCTTACGGCGGCGAGCGCAAGACCCAGTATGAGGATTATTCGCATCGCACCGTCTCCTGAAGCACAGCCTACTCGTTCGCGTTCTAACGGCCACTGGGCAAGGCTCGTGGCGGCCGAATCTCGACTCCCGGCTTGACCCCCGCGCGTTCGCGGCGGTACTACGGCTTCGTCTTCTTCGCTTCGCGCTGGATCCGTTCGTGGGCGGCGAGCACGTCCGGGTTCTGGCGGAAGTGCGTGTAGGCCGATTCGATGGTTTCGAGCGCTGCTTTGGTTTGGCCGGCGGCGAGGAGCGCGTCGGCGAGGGCGATGGTGATTTGGGGGTCCTGTCCGGCGGCGAGCTCCTGGGCTTTGCGCGCGGCGGCGACGGCCTTCGCGGGATCGAACCACGCGGCGGCGGGATCGGCGCTGAGGAGTCGCACGAGCAGGAGGCGTATGTCCTGGCGGTCGGGTTTCTTGTCCAGGTAGGCGGCGTAGGCGTCGATGGCCTGCTGCATCTGGCCCGCAGCGCGGAGGGCGTCGGCGAGTCCGCGCCAAGCTTCGACGTAAGCCGGGGCGCGCTGCTGCAGCGCGCGGAAATCTTCGACGGCGGCTGCGTGCTGCCCGGCGCGGAGCCGCGATTCGGCGCGGAGGGTCAGGGCTTCGAGCGCCTGGGGGTCGAGGGCGCAGGCTTGGGCGGCGTCTTCGGCGGCTTCGGCGTGCTTATCCAGCGCCGCGTGGGCGCGCGCGCGGAGCAACCACGCTTCGCTCAGTTTGGGGTCCAGGCGGAGGGCTTCGCCGAAGGCATCGCTGGCGCTGGCCCAGTCGTTCAGCGCGAGCATGGCGCGGCCGCGCACGAGCCGCAGGCGCGCGTTTTCGGGATCCTGTTTCTGCGCGCGGTCCAGATCCTTCAGCGCTTCGCGGGGCTGGCCGAGTTCCACGGCGAGCTCGGCGTTCAGGCCCAGCGCCTTCGCGTGCTCGGGATCCAACCGCAGGACCTGGGTGAGGTCGGCGGCGGCTTCCTTGGGCTGCCCCCTGCTTCGCGCGAGGCGCGCGCGGTCGTACCAGACTTCGGTGAGGTTGCCGTTGTGCCGCAGCGCCTGGGTGAAGTGATGATGCGCGCGTTCGGGGTCTTCGAGTCCGCAGCCGGGAAATTCGAGTCCGGCGTAGATGGTGCCGGCGATCCAGTGGGCTTCCCAGAGGAAATCGGCGAGCTGGATCGCTCGCTGCGCGGAGGCGAGAGCCTGTTTGGCCGTCTCTTTGCGAGCGTCGTCCGGTGCGGCATCTTCGGCCAGGCGCCGTCCGGTGAGTACGGCGGCGAGGGCTCGGCCCAGGAGGCTGTACGCATTGCGCGGATCGACGTCGGCGGCTTTCTGGTAGTAATCGCGGGCGAGGCCGGTGTCGTAGAGCAAGCGCCAGGCGATATCGCCGCAGTTGAGTAGCGCGCGGGGGTCGCCGCGCGGAGCGAGCTTGTCGGCGGTCTCGAAGGCGATGATCGCTTCCTTGGCGTCTTCGTTGCTGCCGAGCATGCGGTGGGCTTCGCCGGAAAGGTAGTAGGCGCGCGCGACGACCGGCGAGTGCGGCGGGAGGTTGCCCAGTGCGTACTTGAGTTTCTCGAGGGCCACGGCGGGGAGGTTGCGCGCGAGGAGTTCTTCGGCGTCGGTCAGTTGCGGATAGGTCTGGGCGAGTAGCCGCGCTTCCTCGACGGTGCGCGCTTCGGCCAGGAGCTTGTCTCGTTCGGCCTGGACCTTGGCGGCTTCGGCTTCTCCGCGCTTGCGTTCGGCTTCCAGGGCTTTGGATTCTTCTGCGCGCAGGCGCTGGACGGCGGCTTCGCGCGCTTCGGCTTCGACGGCGCGTTCGGTGGCGAGGGCTTGCATCCACCAGAGGGCGGTGGCGGCGCCGAGCGAGATGGTCACGGCGGCGGCGGCGGCGGTGGCGATCAGCGCGCCGTGACGCCGGACGATGCGCGCGGCTCGGTCGAGGAGCGTGTCGCGGCGCGCGCTGACGGGCTTGTCGTCGAGCACCGCGCGTACGTCCTGCAAAAGCGCCAGGGCGCTGGGGTAGCGTTCGGCGGGGTCGAGGGCCAGGGCTTTCATGACCACGGCTTTGAGAGGCGCGCCGACTTTGGGGCGCGCGCCGCCGGGCTTGGGCCAGGTCACGGGCTCGGTGGCGATCTTGCGCATCAGGGTGCGCGTGTCGGCTTCGAGGTGCGGGGGGCGGTAGTTGAGGATCTCGAAGAGGATCACGCCAAGGCTGTAGACGTCGCTGCGCGGCGAGAGGGCCGAGGTTTCGCCGGCGGCCTGTTCGGGGGCCATGTATTCGGGCGTGCCGGCCACCATACCCGCCGCGGATTCGAGTTCGCGGTCGCGGACGGTCTTGACGCCATCGGCGGTGGAGCGGACGCGCTTGGGCGGCGTATCGGGCGCGAAGCTCAGGAGCCCCGCCGTTTTCGTCGCCGGGGCGTGGAGCAGCTTGGCGAGGCCCCAGTCCATGACCTGCACTTCGCCGAAGTCGCCGATCATCACGTTGGAGGGTTTGAGGTCGCGGTGCAGGACGCCGCGCGCGTGGGCGAAGGCCACGGCCTGGCAGATCTCGCAGAAGATACGCAGCAAGCGCGAGAGCGGATACTCGCGCTGCGTGCGCGCTTCGCTCTTGCGCAGGTCCATCAGGATGTCGGAGAGCGCGCGCCCGCGGACGAGCTTCATGACGAAGTACGGCCGGCCGCGTTCGTCGGCGCCGATCTCGTGGATCGGGACGATGTTGGGATGTTCGAGCTGGCCGGTGACCTGAGCTTCGGCGACGAAGCGCAGGCCTTCGCCTTCGGTGGGGAGGGCGGTGCGGATCAGCTTGAGGGCGACTTCGCGGTCGAGATCGACCTGGCGCGCTTTGTAGACGACACCCATGCCGCCGCGTCCAATCTCTTCGAGGAGTTCGTAATGCTTGATGCGGCGGGGGAGCGCTTCGTGTTCCGGGCCCTTGGGGGCGGGCCGCTTGCGCGGATCGCCGGGCGTGGCTTCGGTTTCGTGGGCGCGTTCGACGAGTTTTGCGGCGAGGGCGCCGGGAATCAGCATCTGGCAGTGCGCGCAGACCGATTCCACCTGCGCCTCCAGCGTGAGCGGCTGGCGGCAC
Source organism: Planctomycetota bacterium (assembly GCA_045863855.1). Lineage (GTDB taxonomy): Bacteria > Planctomycetota > SZUA-567 > H5-PLA8 > H5-PLA8 > H5-PLA8. Next base: position 81,227 of record BTVV01000001.1, read on the forward strand.
TCCGGGCAAGCCACGGTGGCACGCATAAGCTGCGGCGTAACGCGCTCCCCAGCCCCGGCCGGCGCCTCCGCCGGAGGCTGCGTCAGTAAGCCCCGTCGAACCATAGCCGCCGCTCACCACCATTAAGGAGACGCGTACGGAGCCCTAACGGACTCCAGACCCGCGCCTATAATGGGCGAGCCGCACGCCCGCGGCCTTAGAACCAATCGTAAGTGTATGTCAGATCAAGAGAAAGGCAATCCGATAGGTCCGTTGGGAATGGCGGGTGAGCGGGGTACGAGGTGCGTGATAGGATGCCTTCAAGCGGCGCGGGGCGCGCCGGACCGGGGAGCGACGAGCGAGCGTGGGCGCAGCGCAGGCGGAGATATACGTCAGCACCGACGTCGAGACGGACGGCCCGATCCCGGGACCGTACTCGATGCTGAGCGTGGGGTCGGCGGCGTACGATGCCGCGGGGACGCTGTTGGGGACGTTCAGCGCGAACCTGGAGACGCTGCCCGGGGCGGGGGCCGACGCGGATACGGCGGCGTGGTGGCGGAAGTTTCCCGAGGCGTGGGCGGCGTGCCGCTCCGATTTGCAGAAGCCCGAGGCCGCGCTGCCCGCGTACGCGGCGTGGCTGAAGGCGCTGCCGGGGAAGCCGGTCTTCGTGGCGTATCCGGCGGCGTTCGATTTCATGTTCGTGTACTGGTACCTGATCCGCTTCGCGGGGGAGAGCCCGTTCAGCTTCGCGGCGCTGGACATGAAGACGCTGGCGATGGCGGCGCTGGATACGCCGTTCCACGAGACGAGCAAGCGGACGATGCCGAAAGATTGGTTCGGTCCGAGCAAGCACAGCCATATCGCACTGGAGGACGCGCTGGAGCAGGGGGAGTTGTTTTTCAGGATGCGGGAGGCGGCGCGGAGGAAGGCGTGAGGCGTAATGACCGGCTCGTTTCCTGTAGCGCTATTCCGAATTCCACGTCACCTGTCGCTTACGCGTTCACCGTTGACTCCTGCGGATGACTCTTTACTTTTGCTCACCATGCAACGCATCCCGAAAGACCTTCTCTACTTCGAAACCGGCCCGGACAACCCGGTCACGCATCGGGTAAAGCTGGGCGAGGCGTTCGAGGTCCAGACGCAGATCAACCGCGGGCCGTGGATCGAGACGCTGCCCGAGGCCGAGCGCGCGCACTGGCGCGAGAAGCTCTACGGCGGAAACCCGTCGAGCGGGTGCGTGTACGTCGAGGGCGTGAAGGCGGGGGATCTGTTGAAGGTCGAGATCGGGCCGATCGAGCTGGACCCGGTGGCGTACACGCGCTTCGGCGGGCAGAACGGCGCGATGCCGGGCTGGCTGGACGTCGGCGCGCACGAGAAGCTGGTCGAGGTGAAGGACGGGAAGATCCGCTGGAGCGAGTCGCTGACGCTGGACGCGCGGCCGATGCTGGGCTTCGTGGGGGTTTCGCCCGAGCGCGAGCGCTTCCACAACGGCTGGGGCGGGACGTGGGGCGGGAACCTCGACGCGCAGGAAGTGACGAGCGGCTGCACGCTGATGCTAAAGGCGAACCTCGACGGCGCGCACCTGCACGTGGGCGATATGCACGCGCTGCAAGGCGACGGGGAGATCTGCGGCGCCGGCGGTTTGGAAGCCTCGGGGCGCGTGCGGCTCGTCTGCCGGGCCGCTTCGCCGGCTCCGGCGGCCATGCGCTGGCCGCGCTTCGAGGACGCGACGCACATCGGCGTGATTACGAATACGCGCCCGGCCGAAGACGCGTTTCGCGCGGCGCTCGTCGAGTTGCTCCAGTGGCTCGAGGCGGACTATAAGCTCCCGCGCGGCGAGGCGTACATGCTGCTGGGGCAGGTGCTGGAAGCGCGCGTGACGCAGTTCGTGAATCCGACGTTTACGTACGTGGCGAAGGTGGCGAAGCGGTATTTGGGCGGGACGTAGGCGTTCGAAATTCGAATTCGAATTCAAAAGTAAAAAGTAAACAGCAGGGCGGCGGCTGCGCTTTTTATATTCCGCTTCTTTACCTCAAAATTCATCGGGAGCGGTGGCGGGGCGTTCGGGCTTGGCGTTCGGCTCGAGTGCTTCGAAAAAGGGGCGGTCTTGCGGCAGCTTGCGCAGGGCGGCGGCGACATCGCGGGCTTTGGCGGCTTGATCGGGGCCGGCCTTTTCGGCCCAGGCATCGAGCGCCGCGGCCAGTTGGGCGTGCCCGCCGTCGTGCAGGTACCACGCGGGACGGCTCAGGGCGTCCAGATCGGCGACGGCGACGTCCGCCGGTAGGGCCGCGAGCATGGCCAGCAGCACCTTCAGCGGTCCGGCTTGTGGTTTCGCGCCGGCGGCCTGCGGATCGTGCGGCAACCAGACGCGCGGCGTACCGCGTTCGAGCAGCGCGAGGCGGTTGCGAAACGGGAATTGGGGATCGAGCAGCAAGGCCGGCACGGCGGCATCTTGGAGCTTCAGATCGGGCGCCAGGATGGCGGCGGCGGCCTCGATGCGCGCGCGGTGGATTCCTTCGGGCGTCGCGCCGCGGGCGTGCATGAAGACGGGGAACGGCAGGCCGGGTGCATCGGGCTGCGCGGGCCAGGCTTCGGCGAGGATCGCGCGGGCGCGGGCTTGTCCGGCCGGCGGATCGAGTTCGGCGCGGAGTTTGAGCGCGTGGGTGAAGAGCTTGAGGCGCTGGGCGTTGGCGTTGGGTTCCTGCAGCGAGAAGACCATGCGCCCGCCGGCCGGCGGCGGCGCGGGCGGCTGGTGCTTCACGACGTACAGATCGTCGAGGCTCCAGGCGGCGTAACGCGCAAGTCGTTCGCGCGCCGGCGCGTCGCCGAGTCGGGCGAGGATTTCCAACGCGTGCGCGTGGCGCGCGGCGGCCGTCGCATCCCAGACGTCTTCGGGCTTGGCGGCGGGCAGGGGCTGGTCGAGCGCTGCTGCGGCGGCGAGCGCTTCGCGCGCCGCGGCATGTCCGGCCCGCGCCCGCGCGCCGAGGGTCCACATTTCGAGTTTCGCGCGCGTTTCGGGCGGAAGCTGCGCCAGCGCCGCGGCCAACTGCGCGCGATCCACGGCGCGCTCGAACGATTCGCCGGTGAGTCCCGCCGCGTCGAAGCCTTGCACGGGCAGATCGATCAACTTCCAATCGCCGGAGAGTCCCTGCGCGAGCGCGGCTTCGAGTTCGTCGAGCTGCGCGCGGGTCGCTTCTTCGCTGGCGTGCAGCGGAAGCGCGAGCAGGAGGCTCAGGGTCAGGATCGCGGCGGTGCGCATGGCGGTGGCTCCGGTGCAGGCGGGTCGGCTTTGGATGCTGGAATTCGGATGGGAAGGCATGCGCTGACGCCGAACGAAGGCGTTCGAGGCCCAGGACGCGAACGGAAGCGCGAAGAAGATCGGCATGGTTTCCTCGCGCTCCCGTTTTCGATCCTGACCGTAGTTGGAATGAGCTGCCGGACCACTCCCAGGCGCGCATCAGCGGCGCGGGGCAGCGCCTTGCGTCACGGGACCGGGTTGCGGCGCCGGCGCGGGGTTCGCCGCGGCTTCCGGCGCTCTATTGGGATCGGGGACGGGCGCAGTGGTCACGACGGTCTGCGCGCCGCTGCTGACCTCGACGCGGACGGCTTCGGTGGAGGTGACGACGGCCGAGGCGCCGACCCATTGAGCGTTGACGTTGGGGAGGAACGGGAGCGGGTCACCGGCATCGAGCTGGATCTGAAAGGCTCGGACGGGCGCCTCGGAAGACGGATCGCCCTTGATGAAATCGACGGTCTGGAGCGCGCCCAAGGTGGATTCGAGCACTTTGCGTAAATCGTCGCGCGGTTCGGTCTGCGCGCGATGGGCGCGAATCCGAGCGAGTATGGCTTCGACGGATTTCGCGGGCGCTGCGGCCTGCGCGGGCTCCGGGTTCGGGGCGTCGGCGGCGTGGGAGGCTTGCACGGCGAAGACGGCGGCGGCGAGGGCCAGCGCGGTAAGACGTTGACCGGAAGGCATGGCGATGCTCCTTTCGAGCGGGGGTGCGGGCGGCGGTGCGCGTTCCGGAACAGGGCCGGAAGGCGCGGACGATACGGGTTGCCGCGGGTCGAGGACGGGTTCGGGCGCGGCGGCGCGAACGGTTCGGTTTCGATACTCGGCGGGCGCGTAGAGTGCCAGAGGCAGCGCGGCTGCGGCGAGGAGCACGCAGGCGGCGAGCATCGGGGCGCTTAGCTTCGCGGCGGCGGGTTGGAGCGGGTCGCGCGGGACGTGCTCGCGCGGGACGGGCGACAGTTCGCGGCAAGGCGCACCGGGCAGCGCCGCGTCGAGCCGGACGGCCAAGGCCGCGGAAGCGGCGGGCGGGGCCTGCGCGGCGAGCTCCGCGGCGATGCCGGATACGGCGAGCGTGACGCCGGCGCGGTTGAGCTCGGCGCGGAGGCGTTCGAGCGCTCGGCGCAGCCGGCCGTGGAGCGTCTGGCGCGGGAGATCCAGCGTCTCGGCGGCTTCGTGCAGGCGCAAACCTTCGAGGTAGCAGAGGACCACGGGCAGGCGCAGCTCGTCGGGCAAATCGTCCACGGCGGCGCGGAGGCGTTCGCGCGTCTGGGCGTCCGGCGGCGCGTGCATGGGGTCTCCTCCGGAAAGCGCGTCGCCGTTTGCGTGGCGCAGCGCCAGATGGCGGCGTTCGGCGCGGCGTTGTCCGCGCAGCGCGTTGAGGCTGCATTGGAGCGTGGCGCGGTAGAGCGCCACGCGAAACGCGGCGAGGGATTCGAAGCCGGCCGTCCGCGACATGAGCTTGAGGCACGCTTCCTGGACGGCGTCTTCGGCGGCCGCGCCTTCGTGGAGCACGCGGTACGCGACGGCGTACGCGCGTTCGCGGTGCAGCTTGAGCAGTTCGCCCAAGGCCGCGCCGTCGCGAGCGTGACGCCAGCGTTCCAAACGGTCGACGAGATCGGCTTCCGTCATGGCAGTCTCCGGATGCACACGCCCCACGGGATAGGGATAGGACGGCGAAAAAGGCGAAAAACCGAGCCTAAAGTTCGCTGCGCAGCGTGCATACCGGGGCCGCTGGGGGTTCCGGCGCCGAAGGGCGGGAGGATGCTCAGCGTGTCCCGCTTGAACCGGTGCGCCAGCGGCGGCCTGTCCGCCGGCGGACGCTTGCCCGGAAGCGGTGCAGCGGCAGCAAGCTGCCGCGGGCACACCAGCTTTCGAAGCGTGATTACCGACGACGGAAGAGCACGGGGTCAAAACCACGGGCTCGCGGCGTGTACGAAAACGCACTCGGCTTACGCTTCCGGAAAGTCGATCCGGGCGAAGAGGCCGCGGCTGGCCCAGTCCTGAAACCACGCGCCGACGTTTGCGGCGAGGCGTTCGAGGTCGGTCTCGGGCCGGTCGGCGAGGATCTCGAGGGCTTCTTCGAGGGTCTGTCCGTCGCGGAGGGCGTTCAAGAGTGCGTAGCCTTCGCGATCGAGCTGCAAGCGGTAGACCGAGAATTCTTTGCGGTAGACGGCGACGAAATCGTGCTTCGGCGCGGGGACGGGCGGGCATTCGCCTTTGCGCACCGCGGCGATGTACTCGTGCGCGGGGTAGCCGCATTCGATCAGGCGCAGCGCCGGGATGGTCTGGACGCGCGCGCCGGCCCAGCGTTCGGGCGGCACGCCGAGCAGATCGTCAAGCTTGACGGGTTCGGCGCGCCGTTCGTCGAAGACTTCCTCCATCGCCCACTCGATGGCCGCGACGTCGGCCAGGAAGGCCGGTGCGGGCAACTCCAGATCGCCCGTCTCGTGGCGCAGGAAGCTGCTGAAAGGTATGCCCAGCTTGCCGAGACTCCAATGCTTCGACGGATGCCTATCGAGGTAGCGTTCGACGATTCCGCGGAAGAGGTCTTTTCCGACCGCGCATTCGACGGTGGGGAAGTCCATCTGCATGATCTCGAGGAGGCGCCAGAAGTAGGCGTTGGCGTAGACGTCGAGGCGTTCTTTGGCGGAGAGTCGTTTGGAGCGATCGACGACGCACTCGAGCTGTTCGAAGGGCACGTCGATATGCTTGCGGGCGGCATCGGATTCGACGCCGGCTTCGACGCCCTTGGGATGGGCGACGACTTCGAACATCCAGCGCTGCAAGGCGCCGAGGTCGAAGGGTTCGGGGCGCGCGCCGGGGCGGCTCATGAGTTCACCGCCACGTCCTTGCGGAAGCGTTCGGCGCGCAGCGCTTCGTTGTGGACATCCTGGAAGCTGGGAATCTTGTCGTCCCATTCGAGCAGCGTGGCGCGCCCGCCGGCGCGTTTCATCACGTCGGCGTAGAGCGCCCAGACGGGATCGATGACCGGGCCGTCGTGCGTATCGATGCAGTGCGTGCCTTTGTCGGTGTGTCCGGCGAGGTGAATCTGGACGACGCGGTCGTAGGGGATGCCGTCGAGGAACGCCTGCGGGTCGCCATCGTGGTTCCGGCAGCTCACGTAGACGTTGTTCACGTCCAGCAGGAGCGCGCAATCGCTGAGTTCGCACAGCCGCGCGATGAATTCCTGTTCGGGCATGGTGGAGCTGGCGAAAGTGACGTAGGTGCTGGGATTTTCGAGCACCAGGGGGCGTTCGAGGATGTCCTGCACGATGCGGACGCGTTCGGCGACGTGCTCGAGGGAGCGCTCGTTGGTCGGTATGGGCAGCAGGTCGTGGCTGTTGAGCCCCGCGACGCCGGTCCAGCAGATGTGGTCGCCGACCCAGCGCGCGCCGATGCGGTCGGCGAGCTTCTTGAGGCGGGCGAGGTAATCGCGGTCGAGCGGATCGGTGCTGCCGATGGAGAGGCTGACGCCGTGCATGGCGATGGGGTAGCGTTCGGCGACCTGTTCGAGCACGTACAGGGGGCGGCCTTCGGTGTGCATGAAGTTTTCGGAGATGATCTCGAACCAGTCGACGGGCGGCTTCTGTTCGAGGATGTGCGAGAAGTGGAGCGTGCGCAGTCCGACGCCGATGCCAAGATCGGGCAGTTTCCAGCGGTTGGGAATCGGCATGCGTTTCACCTTATTATTAATAAAGCAGGCGCGCCGGGTATGAATCCCGGCGCGCCCGATGCGGCGAACCGGTTACTTCTCGGTCTTCTTCACAGGCACGGCGCAGCCGCCCTTGCCCTTGCAGCTGTTCTTGCCGGCGCAACCCGCATCGCCGCTCTTGCAGCCGCCCTGGCCCTTACAGGCGTTGTGGCCCTTGCAGCCGTGTTTCTCGGCCGTGGCGCAGCCGCCCTTGCCTTTGCATTCGTTCTTGCCCTTACAGGCGTTGGCGTCGGTCTTGCAGCCGCCCTTGCCCTTACAGGCGTTGAGGCCCTTGCAGGCGTTCTTGGCCGCTTCTTCCTTCTTGGCCTCTTCTTCCGCCATCAGCGGGCGCGCCACGCCGGCTACCACGCCCAGCGCCGCCGCCGCCATCAGCCGCTTGCCGAATTCGCGGCGCGTCTGGCCGGACTGCTCCTTACGTTCCTGCATCTGTCTCGCCTCCTATCGATAAGGCACCTCACGTTACGGCTGGCGCACACGCGCCGACCGGGTCTGGACCCCGATCAAGCCGATACCGTGCTGACCCACAGACCTCAGATACCTGCTCTGATGTAATGGGGTGTGGTGACTATTCATTTCATTCTGCGGGCCGGAACGGGCACTGTCCAGTCTTTAGTTGCGCGCGGACGGCGCCGCGCCTCATTCCTAACCTAATTCCATAACTCCAGTTATGGAATTAATGAGGACGATGTTCAGGTACGGTTAAGCTCCGCGGTTGCCCCGAACAGATCCCATAATTGAAGCGGAGTCAAGGCTTCGGCGCGCCGTTCGGCGGCGGGATGTCCTTCGGGCAGCGAGCCTTTCAGCAATCCGCCGATGCGTTTGCGGCGCTGCCGAAAAAGGCGGTGGAGCCAGTCGGAGTACGCGCGGGCCTGCGCCTGCGGCAGCGCGGCTTGGGGCCACGGGGGCAGTTCGATCTCGAGTACGGCGCTGTGGACTTGGGGCCGCGGCCAGAAGACTTCGGGCCCTACTTTGCGTACGATGCGCGCGCGCCCGCGCAGCGCGAGGTAGGCCGCGAGCGGCCCGTAGGCCGAGGTTCCGGGGGCGGCGATGAGGCGTTCGGCGAGTTCTTTCTGGATCGTCGCGACGGCGCGTTCGACGAGGCAGGCGCAAGCCTCGTGCGGTTCGGAAAGGTTCGCGAGCAGCGGCGTGGCGGCGTTGTAGGGCAAATTCGCGCCCAGAACGCGGCGCGGGCGGCTTTCGGTTTCGGAGATGCGCAGGAGTTCGCCGACCCAGGCCGGGTTGAGGCCGTGCTTGCCTTCCAGGATGTCGCCTTCGACGAGGGTGAGTCGTCCGGCGCCGAGTTCGGGCGCGAAGACGCCGCGCAGCAGGCGCGCGAGGCCGGTATCGAGTTCGACGGCCAGGACGCGCGCGGCGGGGTGCGCGTCGAGGAGCGCGCGGGTGAGGGCGCCGGTGCCGGGCCCGGCTTCGAGGACGACGGTTCGTTCGTCGGGCGCGACCTGTCGCGCGATGGCGGCTGCGAAGTTGGGATCGATCAGGAAGTTCTGGCCGAAGCGCTTCTGCGGGCGCAGGCCGTATTCGGCGAGCTGGTTCTTGAGGCGCTCGAGCGGACCGGACACAGGAGCGGCTTAGCTCTTCGCGGCCTTCTCGAGGGCATCGAGGGTCGCGGCGGTGGGCCGCACGATGGGGATGCCGCAGCCGCGCGCGTGGACGGCCTGCGCGCAGATGCCCAGGGCCCGGCTGAGCGCGAAGAGGACCGTGTAGTAGTTCTGTTCGGTGAGCCCGTAGTGGCACAGCAGCGATCCCGAAGCGGCATCGACGTTGGGCCAAGGGTTCTTGATCTTGGGGTGCTTCTGCAGGACTTTGGGCACGGCCTCGAAGACGTTGAGCACGGTCTTGAAGACCGGGTCTTCCGGGCAGCGCTTCTTGCCGAATTCGACGAAGCTGGTGAAGCGCGGATCGGTGACGCGCAGCACCGCGTGTCCGTAGCCTGGAATGACGCGCTTGGCGGCGAGGGTTTCGTCGGCGAACTGCGTGATCTGCTGGACGGTGGGCACGCCGCCGAATTTCTTCATCACGCCCTGGATCCAGGTGAGGCATTCCTGATTGGCCAGCCCGTGAAGCGGTCCGGCGAGTCCGTTGAGGCCCGCGGAGAGCGAGTAGTAGAGATCGGAGAGCGCGGAGTTGACGGTTGCGGCCGCGTTGGCGCTGACGTTGCCGCCGCCGTGGTCGCTGTGCAGGACGAGGTAGAGGCGCATCAGTTCGGAGAGCGCGCCGCCGGGATCGGCCAGGCCGAGCTGGTGTACGAATCCGCCGGCCCAGTCCTTCGCGGGATCGGGCGGGATGCGCGGGCCCTTCTTGAAGCTGCGCCGGTAAATGTACGCGCACAGATCGGGCAGGCGCGCGGTGAGCGTCAGCGCGTCTTCGAAGGTGGCTTCCCAGTACTGGTCCTTGGGCATCTCGTCTTCGTAGCGCTGGAAGAAGAGCGAATCCTTCTGCATGGCCAGGATGCCGATGCTGAGCACGGTCATGGGATGCGTATCGAGCGGGGTGGCGTCGATCACCGGCCAGACGTAAGCAGGCACCTCGCGGCGGGCTTTCCATTCGTCCTGGAGGTCTTTCAACGCGGCGGGATCGGGAAGTTTGCCGACGAGGAGCAGGTAGAAGACTTCTTCGGGGGAACGTCCGGCGAGATCGCCGATGGGGTAGCCGCGCAGGATCAGGCCCTTTTCGGGCGGCACGCTGGAGGTATCGCAGAAGAGGCTTTTGATGGAACGGGAACCGCCGAAAATCTGCCCCAGCGTGACCTGATCGACGACCTTTTCCCCGTGGTTGGCGAGCAGCTTCTTGATGCGCTCGTTTTCCTCGGCCAGGACCTTGCGCAGGGTTTCTTTCAGTGCTCCCACGGATGGCTCCTTCTGCGGCACGTCATGGTTTCGAAGCGGCGAGCGGAGGAGGGCATACGAGCGAACATCGAGATTCCCCCCGGATGAGCTACAGATTAGTCACGCACGGGGATTCTGCCACGGTAGATTCGGCGGAAGCGTCCGTTTCGGCTGGAGGAAAGCTACCCTTTCAGGTAGGCCTCGATCACTCGGGCGGCGTTGCCCAGCAAAAGGGGATGGGCCAGCTCGAAGCCGTGCGAGTTGTCGCGTGGCAGGCCGAAGGTGAGGACGCGTCCGGCGAGTCCCGTGGCGAGCACGGCGCCGGCGTCGCTCGCGGCGCTGGGGTAAATGGCACGCTGGAGCTTCAGCTTGACGCGGGCGGCGGCGGCGTCGAAGCGGGCGGCTTCGCGCAGCGAGTGGGTGGCGGCGCGTTCGCGCATCCACAGCGCGGGCGTTCCGTCGAGGGCCAGCGGGGATTCGGGGACCGACGGGGAGGTATCGACGCCGACGGCGACTTCGGGTTGCAGGTTCCGGCAGAGTCGCGTGCATCCGGTGAGCCCGCCTTCCTCGCCCATCGTCGCGCCGAGGTAGATTTCGCCGGGGAGTTTGGCCTTGGCGAGTTTGCGGGCCAGAAGCGTAAGGACGGCCAGCCCCGCGCGGTCGTCGTAAATGAAGCAGCCGACGCGCGCGCGCGGCCCCGTGCCCGCGCCGAGGCGTTCGACTTTTTTGCGTTCGCGGGCGACGACGGCCCGGCAGCCCACGCCGATCCCGCGCCGGGCCAGTTCGTCCTTCGAGTATCCGGTTTCGACGCGCACGAGGTCCCAGGTGAGCGCGCGCTTATCTTTCAGTTCGCCCAGCGGACCCACGCCGGTATGGGTGCTGCCGACGGAGAGGATGCCGCGGACGGTGGGCACGCGGTAATCGTCGCGCTTCGCGGCGGCGGCGTAATCGGTGGGCGCCAGGAGATCGAGCGGCCCTTCGCCGTACTTCCAGGGCAGCGAACCGCCGAGGTTGGTCAGGCGCAAGCGCCCGTCGGGCTCGACGGCCGTGACGAGCATCGAGATCTCGTCGAGATGCGACATCAGGACGAGGCGGGGGCCGGAGCCGCCGGGCTTGCCCAGGCGCGCATAGAGGTTGCCGCCGTCGTCCTCGACGGGTTCCAATCCGGCCGCGCGCCACAGCCCGCGCACGACGCAACGGACTTCGTCCTCCTGCCCGCCCGGGCCGTGCGCGGAGATGAGCGTTTGAAGCAGGTCGATGCTTTCGTCTGCGGACACGGGGCCTCCCGGAAGGCTGCGGTTCACACGGCCATCAACGGCACGCCCATGCTACAAGTCCACGGGCTTGCCGGTTTCGGCGGACTGGTACGCGGCGATGACGAGCTTTTGGGTCTCGGCGCCTTCGCCGATGGGCGTGCGCGTCGCGCGGTTCTTCAGGATCGCATGGAGCAGGTCGAGGTGTTCGCCCAGGTTCGGGCTGCCGCCGGTCTCGAAGGGCTCGGTCTTGAGTTCCTTCCCGTCGGTGATCGTGATCTCGCCGGCGCCGCCGCCCCAATCGACGGTGAAGCCCTTGGCGACGAGGGTGCTGGGGGCGAGCCACTTTCCGGGGATCGCGCAGTTGGTGCCGGTGATGATGCCCAGCGCGCCGGTCTCGAAGCGGATCAGCGTCCCGCTCACGTCTTCGACCGTGTAGTTCTCGACGTCGCGGTGCGCGAGGTTCGCCGTGTACGCGAAGACCTGCACGGGCTTGCCGAGCAGATAGCGGCACAGATCGAACTGGTGAATGATCTGTTCGACGATCTGCCCGCCGGACTTGTCCTTCATGCGCCACCACGGCGAATGCAAGCTGTTGCAGAAGTAGCGGCCCACGTACTGGATCGCCGGGCCCTTGGCGGCGAGCAATTCCTTGACGCGCTCGATGCCCTTCATGAAGCGCATGTGGAACCCGACCTGGCTCTTGACGCCGGCCTTCTGCACGGCGGCGGCCATCTGGCCGGCCAGTTCGTTGGTCAGCGCGATGGGTTTCTCGATCAGGATGTGAATCCCGCGCTCGGCCGCCAGCATCACTTCGTCCTTGTGCGCGAAGGGCGGCATGCAGATCGTGACCGCATCGAGCTTGGCCTGCTCGAACATTACGCGGTAGTCCTCGTAGACCGTCCCGTGGCCTTTGCCGTATTCCTTCTGGAAGCGTTCGGCGTTGGCGCGGACGACGTCGCAGTAGGCAACGACGTCGTACTCGGGAATCTGGATCAGGCTCTTGATGTGCGCGTTAGCAATGCCTCCGCAGCCCAGCAGCCCCATGCGCAGGCGCTTTTCGGGCAACGGCGCGGCCTTGGGCGCGGCGGCGGGCTTCTTCGCGGCGGCTTTCGGCGCGGGCTTGGGCTTCTGAACGGGCTTGGCTTTGGGGGCCGGCTTGGATTTCGGCTTCGCTTTGGACGGCTTGGACTTCTTGGCCATGGAGGCGCTCCTCGAAAGGTTCTAACAACGGGAAGCTCAGCATCCTATGTCCGTCGGGCGGGCGCGCTACGGCAGGATTTCGGGGCCGGCGGGAGGTACGGCGCACGTCCGGGGCGGCGGGCGGGATGCCCGCGATACCGAATGGCGGCGGGCGCTGCGAAGGCTACTTTTTCGCGGCCTCGGCGGCTATGCGCTTCTCGTGGCCGGCGATTTCCTTCTCGGGATTATCGAGGAACGCCTGTTTGCAGCCGGTGCAGCAGACGTAGTAGGTCTTGCCCTTGTACTCGACGGCCATGGTGCCTTCGCCGCCGGTGACGACGCAGACGTTCGCGTTGGCGTTCTTGCCGAAGCCGCTGCCTTGCTTGGTGGCGCCGACTTCCGCGAGCTTCCCGAACTTGTCCGCGCCGCCGGGGAGCTTGCGCTCGTAGAGGACCGTCATGCGCTTGCCGCGGGCGAGCAGGCTGAGCGTGATGCGCGCGGGCTGTCCTTCGCCGGCTTGCGCGTTGACGAGTTCGAGGTCCTTGAAGCGGTTGATCGCACCGGCGTAGGTCTGCGCCGAACCGTCGGCGGCGGTGGCCGTGAGCGTGAAGGCATCGGCGGCCTCGCCGGCCACGAGCTTCGCATCCTTGAAGTACTTCCCGTCGGCGGTCTTCATTGCGAGCAGCGCGCGTCCGCCCTCGAACGCCCACGCCCACTCGAACGTCTCGCTCCAGGCATCGCCTTGAGCCGGCTTGCCGCCGCCCTTCCATTGGCCGATCAGATCCTGCACCTTGGCCAAGGCGAGTTTGTCCGCTTCGACACGGTCTTCGCCGGCCTGCACCGCGGCCGCCGCCAGCGCCACCGCCAGGAACATCGCCATTCCACGCATGGTTCGATCCTTTAAATAGGTTCCTGCCCAGCCCCGACGCACGAACATTCTGGAGATTCGATGCTATCCGCTAGCATGGTCGTGCTCAACGCGCTCGCGGCTGCATAAAAAAGCCGGGCCCGTGGGGAACGGGCCCGGCGGGTAGGGAATGGGAACGCGACGTGCGTTTCCACTCGCTAGCGTAGTGACTGTGCGGGCTTACACGAATCGCACGGCGGCGATCCGGTCCGGAATTGCTCCTGGGGCCGGCTCTATTTCGCGGCCTCGCGATGTCCGCTGATGACCTTCAGTTCACCGGCGGGGCGGCCTTTCGCATCCGTCAGCACCAGCGGTTCGGCGGGCTGAGCCGAGAAATCCAGCACGCCGCTCTTGAGGTTCGTTTCGGCCCACGCCAGGCAGTCGTTTCCGTCGAGCGTCATTTCGCCGATGGTCTTCCCGGCCTGATCGCAAAAGCTGACGAGTTGATCCTGCGGGAATTGACCGAGGGTCCAGACGCCGGCGAGGCGCCCGGCGGCGGTTCCGCCGTCCTTCAACGCGCGCTGGCTCAGGTCCTTCCAGAACGCATCGCTCGCGCTGTCGTCGTCGAAAAGGTACACGTAGGCTTTTTCGCCGTTCAGGATGCGTCGGGTGAGGGTCAACTTGGCGGGGTTCGGAAAGCCGGGGTCGTCTTGCACGAGCGGCGTGACGTGGACGATTTCGGGTTCGCTCTGGAAGCGCACGAGCAGAAAGGTATCCGGCGCGCTGGCCAGATCGGCCCATTTCACCGCCGGGGCCGCCGGATCGGCGCGGTATTCGAGGAAGACTTCTTCGGCGATCGACGGTCCCGCGGACGTGCGGCCGTCGGCGAAGCTGTAGCCCAATCCGACGGCGCCCAAGAGCAGCCCGACGACCAGACCGGTCACCAGCACGACCGTTCGGGAGAGGCCGCGCGGATGGCGCGAAACAGGCTTAGGTTCGTCCAGGGGCCGGACTTCCACGCGCGGATGTGTCGAGTTGGGTTGCGGTTCGGGCATCATCGTGACCTCCGGCCAGCGGGTTCACACCGCGGGTTCACACCACGGTAAACATAAGAAAAGGGCCTCGGCTCTTTCGCGGAATCCGGTCGCTCGCCTAACCCACGGGCTGCTATACTTCCGGGCATGAACGCGCCCAGCGGTTCTCCCGCGCCCGATGCGCCCCCCGGATCGGCGGCTCCGATGCGCTTGCCGTTGCCGCCCACGCGTCCGTGGCAGGACTTGTCCGGCGAAGCGTTTCTGGCGCGCGCGCCGCGGGTGCGCGTGGAAGGCTGCCCCGGTCCGGTGCCGTGCCTGGGCGGGATACCGTTGCTGGCGCGCTTGGGCCAGGGCGGGATGGGCGCCGTCTACTACGGGATTCACCCGCGGCTGGACGTCGAAGTGGCCGTGAAGGTTCTGCCGCCGGAATGGGCCGAACGTGACGCCGGATTGGTCGGCCGCTTCCTGCGCGAGGCGAAGGTCGCCGCGCGGATCAAGTCGCCGCATCTTGTCGGCGTGCTGGACGTGAACGAAGAACGCGGCCTGCATTACCTGACGATGGAGTACGTGCGCGGCGAGTCCGCGGGTTCGTACCTGCGCCGCTTGCACGAACAGGGCCAGCCCGGCCTGCCGGAAGCATTGGCGCTGGATCTGGTGCTGGCGGTGACCGAAGGCCTGAGCGTCGCGCACCGCGAAGGCGTGATCCACCGCGATCTGAAGCCGGACAACATTCTGCTTCCGGCCAACGCCGCCGGCGAGCTGGACTTCGGCGCGGCGAAGGTGGCCGACCTGGGGCTGGCGCGGAGCGAATCGTACGAACTCTCGCTGACGAACAACCAGACGGCGCTGGGCACGCCGGGGTACCTCGCGCCGGAGCAGGCCACCGACGCGAAGAGCGCCGGGAAAGCGGCGGATGTCTTCAGCCTGGGCGCGACGCTGTACGCGCTGCTGGCCAAGCGCCCGCCCTTCACGGGCAACTCGCTCTCGAAGGTGCTCTTCGAGACCGTGCACGCGCCGCATCCGCCGCTGCGCCCGCAGCGTCCGGATATCAGCGATACGACGCTGATGGCGATCAACCGCTGTCTGGCCAAGGATCCGGCGGGGCGCTACGCCGACGCCGCGGCGCTGCGAGCGGCGTTGCAGGAAGCGCGGGCGCGGCTGAGCGGCGCGGCGAGCGCGCCGGCGACGCCTTTGCCGCAGACGTTGGTCAGCCCTACCCCCGGTATGCAGGGCCCTACGATGACGACACCGTATCCGTACCCCACCGCGCCCCAACCGCCGAAGCGCAACGTCGCGGTCCTGGCGGTCCTGGGCGGGTTGGCCGCGATCCTGCTGGTGGT
The DNA here is from genome assembly GCA_045863855.1 of Planctomycetota bacterium. Lineage (GTDB taxonomy): Bacteria > Planctomycetota > SZUA-567 > H5-PLA8 > H5-PLA8 > H5-PLA8. Next base: position 96,706 of record BTVV01000001.1, read on the forward strand.
CCTCGGCGCCGTGGGCGTGTACTACGGCTTCGGATCGTTGCGCAAGTCGAATCAAGCCGCGCGCCGCCCGAACCCCGCGCCGCAACCGGCGCCCGCGCCTGTTCCTGCTCCCGAACCCGTCTTGGATCCGCCGCCGCCCGCCCCCGCGCCTGCGCCGCCCGCGGTTGTCGATCCGAACACGTTGATCGGCACGGCGCCCAAGCGCCCCGATCCGATAGCGCCCGCTCCGGTCGCGGAAGCGCCGCCGCCCGATCCGGCGCCCGAGCGCTTGATGGAGCACCGCAAGGCCATTCTGGCGCGCGCGAAAGCGGGCGACCTCTCCGCGGTCGCGGCGATGGTCGAGCACCTGATGTGGGACGAGATGGGCACGTTCACGCAGGCCGAAATCCAGGCGCTGCTGCCGTGGGGCCGGTCGACGGACCGAATCGGTTCGATGACCGCGCCGCAGCTTTACGCGATCCTGGCGGCGAACTGGGTCGTGCGTCAGCCGGAGTATCCTCCGGATAAGCTGAAGGAACTGCTGAGCGCGACGCGCCAGGCGCTGGCCGCGCATCCCATGGACCATCCGATCCTGCTGAGCGAAGCGGGCTGGCTCTTCGGCGCGGCCGATCCGCCGGATCAGGAACGCAAAGAGCAGTGCATCCGCAAAGCGCTGGAGCTGCTGGAAGCCGAGCCGCTCGAGACGTTCACGCCCTGGCAGCAAGCCGCGCGCGTCTACCAGCACGGCGTCTGTTTGTGTCCCGAGTACAACGCGATGGGCGACTGGTCGCGCGCGACGCGCTGGTTCGCCGACGCCGCGCTGCGGGCCGGGAAAGTGGGCGACAGCGCTCTGCAAGGGCTGGCCTTGTACAACCACGCGCGCAGCCTGCAGCCCGACGTGAATCCGACGGGCGATTGGGGCCAGGCGATGGCGTTGTACGTCAAGTCGGCGCGCGCGTACGAATCCGCCGGAGATCCGGTTGCGCAAGCCTCCAGCCTGCGCCAGTACGCCTGGTGCCTGCAGCCCGACCATAACCCCGGCGGCGACTGGTCGCGCGCGGCCGAGATTTACGCGGCCGCCGCGGCTTTGTACGAGAAGCTCAACCGGCCGGTGGACCACGCGCTTTCGCTAAGCGACCAGGGCTACTGCCTGAGCCCGCAGCGCAATCCGCGCGGTAACTGGGAGCAGACGGCGAAGCTGTATACGCAGGCGGTGAGCCTCTACAGTTCGCGCGGGCGCAAGCTCGACATGGCCATCTGCCTGCACGAACAGGCGTACCATCTGGTCAAAGGGCAGAGCGAGAATCTGACGCCGGCGATTCAGGAACTTTTCAGGCGTTCGGCGGTGCTGCGCCGCGAAGCGGGCGACGAGGAAGGCGCCAAGGTCAGCGAGACCTGGCTGAAGTAGGCGCGTGGAGTTCGTTCGCGCGCACGCCGCGCGCCGGCATCGTCTATCCGTCCGCGCCAGTCCCAAGCCCGGCGAGGCCAGTCAGCGGCTACGCCGCGGCTATGAGGCCGCGGGGACGCAGATGTCCAGTTCCGGCTCGTGCCGAACCCACAGCCGCGAACCGTCCTCCAAGGCTTCCTGGCGCATGAAGCGGACCGGCAGATGCGCCGGACCCCTCACGTACAGAAAACGCTGCACCCGCTCGAAGCCCAGGACCGCCGCCCGCTCTTCGCTGACGACCTCCTGATCCTCGTTGAGCAGAAGCCTCGCAGGGCGTTGCGGCTCGTCCACGAAGCTGACGAGGCGCGTAACGTATGTCGCAGATTGGACCACGATGTCGCCCTCCCCCAGTTCCCCCGCCTTAAACATACGCAATTGCATGGCCGAATTTCACCTCTCAAGAGTAAAGACGATGAAGAAATGCCACAATTCTCCAAGAATTCGCTCAAGTCCGGACTTGCACGCGTGAAAGCGCGCCTAGGCGCTGGAATTGATGCGTCAAAAAGTGTGATAAATTCGGACTGGAGGGTCAAATCGCGGTCGAGCGAACGCTCGATCGTTCAACACTGTGCAATTTTCGTCACATAGCAACGGGTTAATTCCGGAGGTCTGGACGTTTTTGGGTAAACGGAAGGCGCTCGAATGGAACGCGCCGGCGCGCGATTCAGGGCTCGGTGGTCCAGTCGAGTTCGGTCTTCAGCTCGGTCTGCACAGCGTCGCCGCGCAGCGAACCGGTGACGGGCGCGGCGCCGCTGGGATAGCGCGCGGCGGCCAACGGCACGTGGCGGTCGGCGACGGCGAGTCCGCCGGTGGGATCGAAGCCGCGCCAGCCTCCGCCCGGCAGGAAGACCTCGGCCCAGGCGTGCAGGTAATACGGCCCCGGTTCGGGCACGGGGTGATACCCGCTGACGAAGCGGGCGGCGAGTCCCAGCGCGCGGCAGGCGTCGACGAAGAGCACCGCCTGATCGCGGCAGGAACCGGAGCCGCGTGCGAGGCATTCTTCGGGGGTGAACGGATAGCCGCTCTCGCGCAATTCGTAGCGCACGGTTCGGCGCAGGCGTTCGGCGAGGGCGGTGAGGAAGGGGATCGTCCGGTCATCGACGCCGGCGGCGATATCGCGCGCGAGGCGCTGTACGGCGTCGCTGCCTCCGGTGCGCAGTCGGTAGGGGGCGAGCAACGCCGATTGCGGGCCGCGGGAGGCGTCGAAGATGCGTTCGGCGTTCGCATCCAGCACGAAGTCGAAGGAATTGACGCGGAGGGTTTGCACCGACAACTTCGCTTCGATGCGCAGTTCCTCGACCGGTTCGTGAAACCAAACCCGCGTGACGTGGTTGCCTTCCTCGTCGAGCATCTCGGTGCGCATGCCGGGGGCGGGGGTGACGAGGAGTTCGTGGGCGAGGCAGCGGTGCGCGCCGTCGAGTCGCGGATTCAGGCGCAAATCGTGCGGCTCCAGCGCCACCGGCGCGGAGAAGGTGTAGTGCGTCAGATGCCGGATCTTAAAACGCATCTCGTCAGCTATCCGGCTTGCCTTCGGCGAGTCCGCGCAGCGCCGTATCCATCCAATCGCTGGGTAGTTTCTGGACCAATTCGCGCAAGCGATCCTGCCACCACGTATTGACGTCGCGCAAGTCGTGGCGCTCGTAGCGGTGTTCGTGCAGGACGCCGTTGGCGTAGAGGATCACGTCGAGCGGGAAATCCACGTCGGAGGCGCTGATGCGCGTGCTGTCGAAGGCCAGGCAGCCCACCTTCAGCGCGAGGCGCAGCGAATCCTCGAAGCGCAGCGTACGGTCGAGCACGGGCTTGCCGTACCCGGTCGCGCCGATGATCGCATAAGGCGTTCCCGGCCCGATCTCGACCCAGTTGCCTTGCGGATAGACGAGGTAAAGCTTCGGTTCTTTATCTTGCGGGAACTGCCCGCCGATGAGGGCGGAGATGCTGAAGCTGAGCCCGCTTTCCTCCAGCGCGTGCTTGTCCTCGGCGGCGACGCGGCGGAGCTGTTCGGCGAAGGCGTTGACGGCCTTGAACGTGCGCGCAAAGGGTTCGGGCCGGTCTTCCATCAGTTCGGCGAAGTAGGTGAGCGTTTTGTCTCGCACCGAGCGCAGGCCGGAGGTCATCACGAACAACGAATAGCCTTCGCCGCGGTAAGTGGCGATCTTCCGCGCGGTCAGGCACTCGTTGCCGCTGATGATGCGCGTATCCGCCAGCCCCACGAGGCCTTCGCGAACGCGCATGCCGAGGCAGAACGTCATTGCTGGTAAGCTCCCTGGGACGGACCGGGCAACGCGGGCACGAAGGTCCGGGCGGTGAAGAAGGTATCGTAGATGCCTTCGCCCACCAGATTAAGCCTTTTTTGCAGATCGTCGATGAATTCGTGAAGCCCCTGGTCCACGATTTCCTCGACGCGCCGGAAGGCCAGATCGGAGCGGAGCTGTCCGAGGCGCTGCTCGGCGGTGTTGCAGAACGCGTTGGGCGGGGAGCCGGAGATGGCGTGCAGGGAGGCTTCGGCCTCGCCGAGGCAGAAAAAGACCGAGCGCGGGAACGAACGGTCGAGCAGCAGGTACTCGACAACGCGCGCCGGCACGATGGCGTGGTGCTGCATGCGGAACATCTGCAGCGCGCTGGCCGAGCGGAGCACCGCGGCCCATTGCAGGTCGTCGGCCGGCGTGCCGACGTACTGCGGCGACGGGAGCAGCAGGTAGTACTTCACGTCCAGGATGCGCGAGGTTTTGTCGGCGCGTTCGAGCATGCGGCCGGTATGGATGAAATGCCAGCCTTCGCCGCGCGCGACGGTGGCGTCGAGGATGCCGGCGAGCTTGTGGCAATCGAGCATCACGTCGCGGTACAGGTCGTAGGAGAGTTCGCGGGGCGTTGCGGCGCTTTCGGAACTGCGGCGCAGGTTGAGGTACAGCTTGTTCAATTCTTCCCAGAATTCGCTGGATAAATTGCCGCGCACGCTGCGCGCGTTGTCGCGGGCCTGGCTGAGGCAGGAAAGGATCGAATTGGGATTCTGTTCGTCGAACGTCAGGAAGAACTGGACATGCGCCTGCGTGGGACCGGGGTAGCGTTCCTTGAAGGCCGCTTCGTCGCCGGTGGTGATGACGAGCGGTTCCCACTGCGGGCGTTCGGTGGGCAAGTCGAGCGTGAGGCTGTGATTGACCTGGATGAAGCGCGCGACATTCTCGGCGCGCTCCACCAGCCGGCTCATCCAGTACAACGCGTACGCGACGCGGCTCAGCACGGCTACGCTTCCCCTTCTTGGGCCAGCACCCAGGTGTCCTTGCTGCCGCCGCCTTGCGAGCTGTTGACGACGAGGCTGCCGCGCTTCAAGGCGACCCGCGTCAGCCCGCCGGGCAGGACGTACGTCTCGCGTCCCTGCAGGATGAACGGACGCAGATCGACGTGCCGTCCTTCCAGGCGCCCGTCGACCAGCGCGGGCACGCGGGAAAGCGCCAGCGTGGGCTGCGCGATGTAGTTGCGGGGCGAAGCTTCGATGCGCCGCGCGAACTCCTCGCGTTCGGACGCGCTGGCATGCGGCCCGATCAGCATCCCGTATCCGCCCGATTCGTTCGCCGTCTTGACCACCAGCTTGTCGAGGTTCTCCAGCACGTGCCGGCGCTGCTTTTCGATCCAGCAGAGGTACGTGGGCACGTTCGGCAGCAGCGGTTCTTCGGCCAGGTAGTAGCGGATCATGTCGGGCACGTAGGCGTAGACGACCTTGTCGTCGGCGACGCCCGTGCCCGGCGCGTTGGCCAGCGCGACGCGTCCGGCCAGGTACACTTCCATCAAGCCGGGCAGCCCCAGCACCGAATCCTTGCGGAAGCAGCGCGGATCGAGGAAATCGTCGTCGATGCGGCGGTAGATCACGTCCACGCGCGAGAAGCCGCGGGTCGTGCGCATCCATACGCGCCCCTCGGCGATCACCAGATCCTGCCCTTCGACGAGTTCGACGCCCATCTGCTGCGCCAGGAACGCGTGCTCGAAGTACGCGCTGTTCATCAGGCCCGGCGAGAGCACGACGACGACCGGCGAAGGGATGCCGTCGGGCGCCAGGTAGCGCAGCGATTCGAGCAGCCGCGCGGGGTAGTCGATGACGGGCCGCACGCGCGAGGCCGTGAAGACCTCGGGGAAGGTGCGCTTCATCACTTCGCGGTTTTCGAGCACGTACGAAACGCCCGAGGGACAGCGCAGGTTGTCTTCCAGGACATACATCGTGCCGTCCGAGTCGCGGACCAGATCGGTCCCGGTGACGTGGTTCCAGATACCGCGCGGCGGATTGAGCCCCATGCACTGCGGCCGGAAACTTGCCGCGCTGGAGATCACGTCGCCGGGCACCACGCCGTCCTTGACGATGCGCTGCTCGTGGTAGACGTCGTTGAGGAACAGGTTGAGCGCCTGGATGCGCTGCTGCAGGCCGCGCTCGAGCTTGGCCCATTCGAGCGCGTCCACGATGCGCGGAATCAGATCGAACGGAAAGATGCGCTCGGTGCCCGAAGCGTCGCCGTAGACGCGAAAGGTGATGCCCATTTGGAGGAGGGTGCGCTCGGCGGCGGCCTGGCGGCGGCGGAGCTCGTCGAGGCCGATGGTTGCTATCTTTTGAGCAAGCAGCTCGGAACCGGCCCGCGGCTGCAGGCCGGCCTGGAACATCTCGTCGAAAAACGAGCCGACCTCGTACCCCGGAAACGACATAAGCTGCACCCCAAGCTGGTTCAGCGACCGTGCTTGGGCGAATCGCAACCCCCCGGCGCGCCTCGCGCGGCCGGCGGCAGCGACTCCCCCCTAAGCTATGGTATGCAAAGAGTGTGCCCATACCAGCCGGGTATACGGAGGCAGCGCTTCAGCGGCAGACGCGGGAGTAGCTCGAAGCGGGGCGGGGCAGCCCGCGCATCGCGCCGCGCGTGGGGTTCAAGCGCACCGAGCCTTGCGGCATACGTTCGGCGGGCGCGACGCCGCGGCGCAGCAGCGCCCAGCAGACCACGACGATCCACGCCGCGATCACGCCGCCGTACAAGAGCGCGAGCGGCAGCCAACTCGTCCAGGCGTTCGGTTCGAGACCCGCCGTGCCCGGCACCTCGCCGGCCATGTCGTTCGATGCGGCCAGCAGCGCAGCCGCCGCGAAGATCGATAGCTTCTTGAATGCGTACATCGCAGCACCACCCTTCTGCTTTCTAGACGGGTGGGGCGGCACGTACTTCAGGAGTGCACCGGTTGAAACGGGTGCGCGGCTTAGCGCCACTCACAAAACCATCGTCGGTCGTCTGCTTGCGGCGGTGCTTCGCGGGACGGCATCAGGCTCAGGCGCCGGATGCTCGTCCCGATCCGGCTTCTTCGCCTTCTTGGTCCCGCTTGACCGGCGCGGCGCAGCCGCCTCGACGCTGTTTTTGTGAGCGGCTTACTTCCGGCGTCCGCGTTCGCGGGGCGGGGAGGGCGGGCCGCCTTCGTCCATGCCTTCGAACATGCTCCCCAGCATGTCGCGGTAGCGCCCCAGTCCTTCGGTCTCGTCCTTAGCCAGCAGCCGCGACTGGTGCAGCCCTTCAAGGACGAACTCCAGCGCCGCCGGCAGTTCGACGCGCTCGTCGCCGATGGGTACGTGCTCCCGCGCCAGCGCTTCGAGGCCGTCGACGGACTTCAGCTTGGCCAGCGCCTCGGCGGTGGGCGCGCGGTCGGTCAGTTCGACGGCGTTGCCCTTGGCGAACCAGTTGATGACGGCCTTGTACGGCCCGAAGCTGGCGTCGTCCTTGTTCTGGCCGTAGGCGTCGGGCAGGTAGCGGTCGAAGACGTTCTTGAGCCCGCGGCCGACCAGATGCCGCGCGACGTTGGCCGCGCCTTCCTGCTCGCCTTCGTAAACCAGTTCGACCTTGCCCGTCACGGCGCTGATCGCCGGCTGGAAGTCGACGGGGCGCGCGCAGACGGACGTCTCGCCGTTGAGCAGCGCGCGGCGTTCGGCGTTGGAGATCACGTTCTCGAGCAGCGTGATCGGCAGCCGCGCGCTTACCCCGCTGCTCTGGTCGAGGAACTCGCTCTTGCGCGCCGCGAACGCGACTTCCTCGACGACTTCCTTCAGGTACGGCGGGACGAAGACGCGCACGTCGCCGCCGCGGGCGACCCACGCTTCCTGCGCGGTGATGGCGAGCGATTCCTCGAGCTTCGACGGGTAGTGCGTCAGGATCTGGCTGTCGATGCGGTCCTTCAGCGGCGTGATGATGCTGCCGCGGTTCGTGTAGTCCTCGGGGTTGGCCGTGTAGATCATCAGCACGTCCATCGGCAGGCGCACGGGGAAGCCGCGGATCTGGATGTCGCGTTCCTGCATGATGTTCAACAGGCCGACCTGGATGCGGCTGGGCAGGTCGGGGAGTTCGTTGATGCAGAAGATGCCGCGGTTGGTGCGCGGGATGATGCCGTAGTGGATCACGTCCTCGCTGGCGTAATCGAGGCGCTTGGTGGCGGCCTTGATCGGATCGATGTCGCCGATCAGGTCGGCGATGGTGACGTCGGGCGTGGCGAGCTTCTCGCGGTAGCGTTCGGCGCGGGTGAGCCAGTGGATCTCGGCGGCGTCGCTGTAGGCGGCCAGATGCGCGCGCGCGCCGGTGGTGACGGGCGCGAGCGGGTCTTCGTTGAGCGGGAAGCCGGCGAGGACGGGGATCTCGGGGTCGAGCAGATCGGTGAGCTGCCGCGCGAGGCGCGTCTTGGCCTGCCCGCGCAGGCCCAGCAGGATGAAATCGTGATGCGAGAGGATCGCGTTAATGACCTGCGGGATGACCGTTTTCTCGTAGCCGACGATGCCGGGAAAGAGCGGCTCGCCGGATTTGAGCTTGGCGACGAGGTTGCGGCGCAGTTCGTCCTTGATCGAACAAGGCTTGTACCCGCTGCGCTTCAGTTCGCCGACGGTGGTGGGCTTGGGGACTCCCATGCGCGTCCTTTCGGTGCGGGCCCGGCCTAGCAGCCCGTTGAAAAAGGGTGCTGACCGCGTTGCGAGGAGCGTTTGAACTGGGCAAGGCGTCGCGCAGGGAGCCGCATCGAGACGATGCGGCGAGCGAAGCGCAACGACGCCCAGTTCAAATGCTCCCGCAACCCTTCGGGCAGCCTCGTCTTGTGGCCCGGCTCCGCGTTGCGCTTCGGTCGTCGCATCTGCCTGATGCGCCTCCCTTCGCGCGCCTTGATCCGGACCACAAATCCAAGGCTGCGCGGTCGTACCCATTTTCAACGGGCTGCTAAACGCCGGGACGGCCGTGTATGTATGTACCGAGTGGGGCGGGGGATTCAAACGACGGCGGGATTCGCTTACTTTCCCGCGCCCGGCGTTTCGTATTCCGGTGCCTGCGTTTTTTCGGGCACGGGCGGAATATTCGGCGGCGCGGGCCGCTCTTCGATCTTCGGCGGCGTGGGACGTTCGGGCGGCGGCGCGGGCACTTCGGGCGGACCGGGCAGCCGGGGCGACGGCTCGAGCGGCAGATCCGGCGCGCGCTCCTTCAGGCGTTCCGGATCGGGCACCAAGGCCAGGTGCACGTACTTCTCGAGCTTGAAGACATCCTTGCGCCCTTCGACCTGCGCGACCGCGTAGTCTTCGCCCACCTGCCCGAAGCGCAGGCGGAAGACCGTCCCGTCGATGAGCGTGATCTTGGTGGTGGCCGCCGGCGGCTGGATGCCCAGCGCTTCGCGCGGCAGGTCGTCGGCGTAGCTCTTGGCGTTGAGCCACGCGGCGGTGGAGCAGATCGCGCGGACGGTGCCGTCGTTGGCGAGCGCCTCCTCGGGCTCGACGAGCTTCCACACCATCTTCGGGCCTTCTTGCCGGGTCTCTTCGCCGCCCGCGCCGGTGCGCGGTTCGGGAGGTTTGGGGAACGAGTCGCCGGGGTTGAGCGGGCCTTTGCCTTCGACGAAGCGGCGCAGGCGGTAGGACTTGGCGCCCTGTTCGAGCACGATGTCGATCGCGTCGCCGGCTTTGAAGCGCAGCAGCGCGAGGTCGTACCAGTATTCCTGCTTCAGCTCGCGGCGTTCGCCTTCCATCTTATGCCCGGCCAGCTCGTCGAAATTGGCGTCGACTTCCAGCACCTTGTCGTCGTCACCGCGCAGCACGTAACAGCGTTCGAACTGCGGGGACTTGCCGACGACGAGCTTGGCGAGCGGTTCGGTGCCCGAGCCCATGACGACGACCTCGGTGCGGCGCTTGTCGTCGAGTTCGAAAAGTTCGTTTTCGCCCAAGCGCGGCTGCACGAAGGTGGCTTTCTTGATGCCCTCCAGCAGCTTCTCCACGCGCGTCCACTGCACGGCACGGTCGTCGTGGCTGGCGAGCACCCATTCCTTGTCGATCTTGCGGCGCAGCGCGACGGTGCGGCCCTGCTGCACCATCACAATCGCCTGCGCGTCGTCGATGCGGAAATCGGGGAAGAGCGGCTGGCCCGGATTCAGCTCCAGACCGCGGATGCCTTCCATGTTCGCGGTCGGATTGGGCATCAGGAGCCAGGCCGCGACAAGCACGGCCAGCGCGGCGCTCAGGACGATCGGCGTCTTCGGGTTCATGGGTTGAAGCTCGAGGGGCCCGTGGTTTCCGCGAAGGTCCGTTCGTAGCGCGTCTGCGTGCCGCGGCGCAGCGCGAAGCGCACCACGGCAAAAACCGCCAGCAGCAGCGGGACGCCGGCGATCAGGAGCGCCTTCAAGACATTGCGCTTGGTGTCCTCGCCCTTGCCGTCGAGTTTCACGATCATGCGCGTCTCGTAGCGCTTGCTGCGGAGCTGGCTCAGTTCGCCGCCGACGCTGAAGGCTTCGGCGAGGTTGTTCAGGATCATCGCGTTGGGCCGGAAGAAGCGGCTCACCTGCGGATCCTGCGCGAAGACGAGCTTGGCGTGGAAGCTGTTGACGCACGACCAGAGCATCAGCATGCCGGGCTTCTTTTCGATCTGGGCGGCCTGCTGGCTCTCGGGATCGGGCGGCGGCTTGACGCCTTCGTCGTCGCGCGGCCACGCGGGAGCGGGCTTGCCTTCCCACGGGAACGGGAAGCCGCCCTCCAGCTTGGCCCACAGCGGCAGCTTGGGGTCGAAGGTCTGGCGGTTGGCGAGCTTCTCGGGATCGGGGCGGTAGACCGGAGCCAGGTCCTCGCGCCAGGAATGTTCGCTGGACGTGGCCAGGATGTCGTAGGTGAGCCCCGCGTCGCGGGTTTTGCCTTCGTGGAGGATCAGTTCGGCCGGGAACGGCATCGCCAGCGGCGGGAGGAAGCGCAGGAAGACGTGATCCTGATTGAAGTTCTGCGGCAGGACCATCACGAAGGGCGGGAGCACTTCTTCCTTCATGTGGCCGGTGAGGCTGTCGCGCGTGGCGAGGCGCACGTTCGAGGCGTCGCAGACGAACTGCTTCCCGAATTCCACGCCCAGGCCCTTGAAGTAATCCTCGAGCCCCGACGGGCTGTCTTCAAGCTGCCAGCGCAAATCGAGGTTCGCGTGCCAAGGCGCGCCGATGTACAGCACCTTGCCGCCTTGCGCGAGGTACTTCGTGACTTCGTAGCGCGCGCGCTCGGAAAGCGTGCGCGGATTGATCAGGATCAGCAGCGCCGTCCCTTCGGGGATGCTGCTGGTCTGCGTAAGGTCGATGTCGCGCACGTCGAACTTCTTGGCGTCTTCCTCGCCGCGCAGGATCCATTCCCAGCCGCCCACCGGCGCGCCGCCCTGCGTGGGCGTCCAGCCCTGAGTCAAGGCCGGCGGCGCGTGGATCGCCACGATCGGGCGCTTCTCGAGCGTCAGCTCCAGAATCTTGCTCGCCGCGAGGTACTCGATGTCGTCGGCGTGTTCGATCCACGGGATCAGCACCGACGGCTTGTTCGCGTACGTCACTTCCAGGCTGCTGAAGAGCGTGCTGTAGGTGGTCTTGTCCTTCGCGATCTCGGGCACGGTGACTTCGACGCCGGCCTGGACGAGCTTGCGCTGCGCCTTTTCGTCCTTCAGGGGATCGACGACGCGCAGCTCGATCTTGCCCTTCCCGAAGCTGCGGATCTCGTCGAGCTTGTCGAGGATGTCGCGGCGGCGCTGCTGGTACTGGTTCGGCCACGTCTCGCTGACGTAGTACGTGAGTTGCAGCGGCGCTTTGAGCTTGTCGAGGATGCTGCGGAACGGCGGCGTCAGACTGTAGCGCTGTTCGGCCGTCAGATCCACGCGCGCGAAGGCCCGTTCGGCCACCAGGTTGGCGAAGACGAGGATGCCCAGCGCGAGCAGGACGGAGAGCGCGGCGTAGAAATCGCGTTGGCTGCGGTCGATGGCCATGGGCTAAAGGCCGATTCGCTACACGTGAGCCCGGCCCACCGCGGCCGCGTCTCATGCTTCGCGCTTCGGAGCCTTCCCTCCTATCTGCGGCGTTCGATCACCAGGTGATTCAGGAACAGGAAGAACCCGGTGACGGTGAGCGCGTAGACGATATCGCGGGTATCGACGACCCCGCGGGCGATGGAATCGTAGTGGTAGCTGACGCCGAAACGCTGCACGAACTCGGCCGTCCGCGGGCCCCATTCGCTGCTGAAATCGCGTATCCAGCTCACGAACGGCGGGAAGCCGATCAGGAAGAAGACGCCGTTGAGCGTCGCGCCGATCACGAAGGCCACGATCTGGTCGCCCGTCAGGCTCGACGCGAACGCGCCCACCGAAAGGTACACCATGCCCAGCACCAGCGTGCCGAGGTAGCTCCCGATCACCGGTCCCCAGTCCAGTCCCGGCTGATTCTCGGGCCGGAGGTACGTATCGAGGACGATGGGCAGGTGCAGCGTGAGCAGCATGGTGAGCGCGAGGAAGAGCAGCCCGGCCAGGAACTTGCCCAGCACCGCCTGCCACGTCCGCAGGGGAAAGGTGAGCAGCAGCTCCAGCGTGCCCAGCTTGCGGTCTTCGGACCACAGCCGCATCGAGATCGCCGGAACGAAGATCAGGAAGAAGATCGGAATCCAACTGAAGAATCCGCGCATGTCGGAGACGCCTTCGACGAAGAGCGCGAGGAAGACGTAGAAGCTGCAGCTCAGGAGCAGGAAAAAGACGACGAAGACGTAGCCGATGGGCGTATTCAAGTACGCCGCCAGCTCGCGCCGCAGGATGTGGAAGACGGGTGCGATCATCGGTTCAGCCTTGCGCCTTGGTTTGCGCGGGTTCGGCGGCGGAAGCGTCTTGCGCGTCGTCGTCGCGGGGCGCATGCCCGGTCGCCGCCAGAAACGCGTCTTCGAGGCTCATCCCTTCGCCGTGCAGATCCAGCAGCGGCCAGCCGTGCTCGCGCGCGGCGGCGAAAAAGGCCTCGCCCGCGGCGTTGACTTCGCGCGCTTCGGGCCGCTGACCGCCGGCGCCGACGTGGAGCACGCATTCGACGAGGCCCTGGTCGGGCACCGCACGAACGGCGCTCTTGCGCCAGGCGCTGTTTCCTTCGAGCGCCTTCCGGACGTTCGACGCGTCCACGCCGCGCAGCCGCGCCACCAGCCGCCCGGGGCGCGCCGTCTGCGCCTTCAAGTCGGTGGGCGAACCGTCGGCGACGAGCCGCCCCTTGTTAATCACGATCGCGCGGGAACAGACCGCTTCCACTTCCTGCATGATGTGCGTGCTGAAGAAGACCGTCTTCGTCTGGCCGATGACCGCGATCAAGCGGCGGATCTCGACGATCTGGATCGGATCGAGCCCGCTCGTCGGTTCGTCGAGGATCAGCAAGTCGGGATCGTGCACTACGGCCTGTGCGATGCCGACGCGCTGGCGGTAGCCGCGGCTGAGCGTGCCGATCGGCGCCATGTACTTGGGCTTCAGCCCGCAGTGCTCGACGGCCCACTCGATCCGTTCCATGCGCCGTGCGCGCGCGTTCAGGCCGCGCATGCGGGCGACGAAATCGAGGAACTCGCGCACGCGCATCTCGGTGTACAGCGGCGCGTTTTCGGGCAGGTAGCCCAGCCGCCGGCGCACGCCCACGGGGTCGCGTTCGATCGAACAGCCCGCGACGGTGGCGGTGCCTTCGTCCGGCGTGAGGTAGCAGGTCAGGACCTTCATCAGCGTCGATTTGCCCGCGCCGTTGGCGCCCAGCAGCCCGACGATTTCGCCGCGGCGCACCTGGAAGGTCAACCCGTCCACGGCGCGCAAGGGGCCGTAGGTTTTGGCCAAGCCTTGGACATCGACGAGCACTTCTGCGGCCATGATAATTCCTGGTCGGACCAAGACTTAGATCGAAGTTGCAGGGGTGGCACCCTGATTAAGACGCCCAGTCTCCAGGCGCGCTTCGGAAATTCAAGTGGCGTTAAGACGCGAGACTCGGACAAACGCCTCCGGCGGCCTTCCGGAGCTCCGATTTGCGTTTTGCGGGGTGCGTAAGGCATATTGCCCTACTCGTCTTTGCGGAAGACGACGCCGAACTCGAATCCCTTGGGTGCTTTGTGCTCGAGAAGGACCTGGACCGGACGATCGATGCCGGGACGGTGGAGCGTGTCTCCACGCGTCTGCCGACGGTCTCGGGCGCCGCGCCCGATTCCTACCGCGCCATTGTCTATCTGGCCGGCCCGCTGGTGCTCAGCGCCACCGGCTACATGATGATGCAGTTCGTCGATTCGCTCTTCCTGGCCTGGCACAGCGAGGCCGCGGTCGCGGCGTCGGTGCCCGCCTCGATGACGAACTTCCTGGCCATGTCGCTTTTCATGGGCGTGTCCGGTTACGTCTCGACGTTTGTGGCGCAGTACACCGGCGCAAAGCGGCCCGAGCGGGTCAGCGCGGCGGTCTGGCAGGGGCTTTACTTCGCGGTCCTGAGCGGGCTGGGCATCGCGATGCTCGCGCCCTTCGCCGAGCCGCTCTTCGCGTGGATGGGCCACGCGCCGGAGATCCGCGCGCTGGAGGCCGAATACTTCCGGATCGTCTGCTACGGCGCGCCGGTGGCGCTGTCGTGTAACGCGCTGGGCGGATTCTTCACCGGCCGCGGCGATACGCGCACGTTCATGCTGGTGCAGCTCGCGGCGGTGCTGCTCAACGCGTTCCTCGACTACGCGCTGATCTTCGGGGCGTGGGGCTTCCCCGCGTTGGGTATGGCCGGCGCGGCGTGGGCGACGGTGGCGGCTCAGGTTTTCATCGCGGCGGCGCTGGGCGCACTCTTCCTGGCCCCCGCGCATCGCCGGGCATTCGCGACCTGGACGAGCCGCGGCTTCGACCGCGCGCTCTTCGCGCGGCTGGCGCGCTTTGGGCTGCCCAACGGCGCGCGCATCACGGTCGAGGTCTTCGCCTGGTCGATGTTCCTGACGTTTGTGGGCCGCGTAGGTCCGAGCGAACTGGCGGCGACGGGCATCGCCTGGCGCATCAACGGAATCGCGTTCTTTCCGCTGATCGGGCTCTCGACGGCGATCGCGACCCTGGTGGGACACGCGCAAGGCGCGGGCGAACCGCAGCGCGCGGTGAACGTGACGCGCCGCGGCCTGATCGTCGCCGAAGCCTGGATGCTCGCCTCGGCGCTGCTCTTCGTCTGCTGTCCCGAATGGCTCTTCGGGCACTTTCACGATCCGCGCACGGTTTCGGCCGAGCAGTTCGCGCCGATCCAGGCGCTGGGCGTGACGATATTGCGCTACGTGGCGCTGTACTGCGTCCTCGATGGCGTAACCATCGTGATGCTCGGCGCGCTGCAAGGCGCCGGCGACACGCGCTGGACGATGATCGCGGGCGCCATCATGAACGCCACCTTTTACCTGGCGCTGCTGATCATGGATACGCAGGGCGCCGGGGTGATCGCGTACTGGATCGCGGCGACGGCTTTCGTCATGCTGCAAGCGCTCGTCTGGCTCGCGCGCTTCGTTGGCGGAAAGTGGAAGGCCATGCGCGTGATCGAAACCGCGCCGCAGGAAGCCGCGCTGGTTTGCGAATGAGCCGCAGCCGCGGCGCGCCTACTTCCCGCGCTTCGCTTCCAGTCCCTGCAGGTAGGTTTTGAGTTCGCTCAGTTCGTGCTGGTGCTCGCGGAAGTCCTTGTCGTTCCGGATCAGCTTGATGGCCGATTCGTAATCGCCGGCCTTCACGAACGGTTCCGCCTGCTTCTTCAGCCGGTCGGTGATGTCCAGCAGCAGCCCGTATTTTTCGTTTGCGGCCTTGGCTTTCGCCAGGAGCTCTTGAGCGCCATTCGCGGCGGCCGTGTCCTTGTAGTCGCGCAGGATCTTGTTGCAGAGCACCACGGCGACCTGCAGCGCGTCGCCGCCCTGTTCCATCGCCTTCTGCGCGCGGTCCAGTTCGCGCGCGGCGGCTTCTTCGTTCGCCTGATTCTTGCCCGAGGCCCGCGCCGCCTCGATTTGCGCCATCGCGTTCTTGATGTCGCTCACCTTCGGCGTGTCGGCCCACTTCGAGGCCAGATCGGTCAGCACTTTTTCCACCGCGTCGGCTGCGCCGGCGCCGAACTGCTTCAGCAGCCCCAACTGGCGTCCCATCTCGTCCTCGTCCTTCTTCCACGCGCTGTCCAAAAGCGAGCGTGCGGCGTCCACCTTCTGCCGGGCTTCGTCGAACTTGCTGCGGAACTTCGCGTCGATCTCCTGGCAGCGCCGGAACGCCTGCGACCACTGTTCCTTGCGCATCGCTTCGTCGAGATCCTGCAGCTTTGTCGCCAGAATCTGCTTCTCGCTGACATTTTCCGGGGCCAGTTCCACCGCCAGTTCGCGGTCGAAGCGGACCTCCACGTAGCGCCGCAGTCCCTCGCGCTTGGTGCTCAGATAAACCGGGCTCGAAAAGTTGAGGTACAGTTGCGGGCGCTGCCCGATGTTGAAGGTGACGTCCGTGACGCCCTTTTCGCCGCGCGCGTCGGCCGCCTGCAAGCGCTCCTGCTTGCCGCCGACGCCCAGCTCCACTTCCCCCAGCGCCTGCGCGCCTTCCAGATAGAACGTCAGGCGCGGCTTCCCGGTGCTCCCCGGCTGCGGGTCGATGGCGAAGCGGACTTCCACGCCTCCCGCGCCGGGATTGGCCTGCACCAGATAGTTCGTCGGGCTCTGCAATTGGAAGTCGTACAGCCGTCCGCGGAACGTGGCCTTGCCGCTCTCGTCGGTGATCTGCGGCTGAATCGCGCTCTCCAGGCCCGAGACGATCTTGTCGTCGGTGCTGGCCAGCGCCAGTTGGGCTTCCGTCAGCGAAGTGACGCCCGAGACCGAGGCGCTGAAGATGCCCGCGCCGCCTTCGAAGTTCACCGCGATTTGCCCGAAGCGCACCGATGGCGTGGCCGGCGCGCCCGCGCCTTCGGCCAGCTTGAAGTTCAGGTTGTCGAAGCTCGCTTTGCCTTCGCGCCCTTCGGTGAAGACGCTCAAGCGCACGCGGTCGGCCCACGGCGGCGGGCGGCGGATCGCGCTGCGTTCTTTCCACGGCTGATTGCCCACCAGCACCACCGCGGGCTCGGGCAGCTTGCGGTCGCCTTTCTCCCACTGCAGCCGCAGTCCCACCAGCCCGTCGCCGTCGTTCTTCAGCCAGCCGCTTACTTCGTAGCTCTTGGCCGGATCGACGGGGCACGTGTCCAGGGTCTCGGCGAAGCTTCGCGTCGAGGGCGACGTCGCGCCCGACTTGTGGATCACCAGGCCCTTCGCGATCTCCGGCTTGGGCTCCACCGGCGCTTGCGCTTCGGCGTCGACGGTGATCCGCACCACGCCCGGCTGGCCCGGCAGCGGCTTCCAGCCGATCGGGTTGCCCTGGTCGTCCACGTCCTTGCTGAAGTCGGCGTTCTCGAGCCGGATCTCGGCCACCGGCGGGCCGGACGGTGTGATCGGCGTGACGAGCGGATCGACCGGCGGCGGATCGTCCTTGGGCAGGAAGAACACCACCCCCGCCACGATCGCCAGGAAGATCGCCACCGCCACCGCGCCCAGCACGCCCTGCTTGGGCATCGCGCCGGGTTTCGACGGGCGCTCCGCGATCTGCTGCTCCAGCTTCTCGGGATCCAGCACCACCGTCCCGAACAGTTCGTCCTCCGCCTGCGCCTTGCCCACGTTCTTGTATTCGAAGATCGTCTTGCCGATCTTGATCTGCATGCCCACCGAGAGCGGCGTCTTGACGATCTTCTCGAAGTCCGCCGCGCCGCGCGCCTTCGCGCGCGTCCCGTTCGTCGAACCCAGATCGCTGATCACGTACCCGATCGGTTCTTTCTTCACTTCGGCGTGGAAGCTGCTCGAGGCTTCGTCGGTGATCTTGATCGTGTTCGACGGTTTGCGCCCGATCGTCAGCGGGTCCAGGCCCAGTTCGTAGCGCTTCCCCTGGTCGGGGCCCTCGATCACCTCCAGCACGTACTTGGGCTTGTCGGTTTCCTGCCCCTTGGCGTGCTCTTCGGCGAACGCGCGCGCCTTGCCGGCCGCGTCCTGGTCCAGGTCCACCGTGCCTTCCAGGTCGATCTCGTCGTCCGGCACCGGCGGCGGCTTCGTCGTGTCGATCTTGCGCGCTTCGCCGGGCCCTTCGAAGCGGAACGTCGTCATTCCGATCCGCAGCACGTCGCCCGGGCAGAGCAGATCCGTCGCCACTTTTTCTTCGTTCAGCCGCGTCCCGTTCGTCGAACCCAGGTCCACTACGCGGAAGCGTTCGCCATTGCGCTCCACGCGGAAGTGGTTCCGCGAAGACTTTTTGTCGGTGATCTGGATCGTGTTGTTCGAAGAGCGCCCGATCGTCGTCACGTCGTCGGTCAGTTCGTGTACGCGTTCGGCATCGGTCTCGTCTTTGATGATCAGCTTGGCCATGCGGGTATCAGCTCATCGAAGCAGGGGGGCCTATCCGACACGCCCCAATCTGCACCCGGATCGATCTCCAGGCGCGCATGCAACTTTCTTTAAGACACACACTTATAGCGTAGCCCAGCACACGTGCAACCAACCCTGCACGCGCGCCGATGCTTGGACGGGACAAGCCGCGTTTTCCTGCATGCACCTCGCCGAAAACGTCCGCGTTCGATGCATTAATCTTTTAACTGTAAGGAGTTGGATCGATTGTATCAAAGCTTGGAAATAGCCCGCGCACAAACTGCACCGTGCTTTTCTTACCTTAATGGTCCGCTCGCGGCGGCGTAAAGCGCAGCGCCAGGAACGCCACCGCTCCACCCGCCAACCCGAAGATGCCCACCTGCGCCCAGCCCATCGTCGCGCCGCCGGGAAGCTGGCCTTCCAACTGCCCCACCGTGGCCGTTCCGGGGCTGACGCGCAGCAGCGCGTCCACCCACGTCCGCATCGTCGCGGCTTCGACGCTCGGATTGGCCGACCAGCCCATGTAGCCGGGCGGCGTCGAACGGAACAGTTCGGCCACCAGATACGCGCCCATCGGAGCGCCGACGGCCCAAAAAAGCGCCACCCCCGGATACGCGCGCGGCCAGCACCCGGCCAGCAGCACCGCCAGCATCGCGCACAACCCCACGCTCGCGCTCGCCCGCATCAAGCCGCCCGCATCCACTGGCGTCATGCGCGAAGCGATCAATAAAAAGTATGCGCACGCCGCGGCCTGCCAGCATCCCACGAAGCCCGCGCGGATCAGAAACGCGCGCCGTGTTTCGTTGGCGTGAGCCGCCTCGCCCCAAGCCGGCGCCAGCAGCAGCGCCAGCGCCACCGCCGTCCCCGCCAGCAGCCCCGGCAACGCAGCCGGTTGCAGCGCCGCGCCGCCCGGCAACCACGCGGGCGCGCCCAGCGCCGCGGCGCTCACCACCAGCGCCTGGCCCAAAGCCACCGCGCCCAGGCTCCACACCAGCCGCCGCGTGATCAGCGCGTTCCCGCGCGGCGGCGCCTGCTCCAGTTCGATCGCTTCCGCCGCCATCGTGGGCCGCCTCGATTGGTCCCGCTGCTCTGTCAACGTACCGGCATCCGGCGCGGTTTAGATCGTTTCAGCTTACGCGCTTTCCACGGCTTCTCCACGAGTCTCTTCACAGCCGCCGCTGCGCCGGCGAGGCCTCCCATGGTCTTACCCGTTCCGCACTCGATTCTTCCAAGCATGGAGAAACGGTGGAAAACCTGCCGCGCCCGCGCGTCCTTTTTATGGCCGCGTTTTTGACGCCGAAAAATTCTCGCGTCCTTTTTGCTGCGAAGGGCTTGGAGTCCTTGAGCGTGGCCGCCGCGACCGCTACGCTGGCGCTTGGCTTGGTCGCGTATTTCCAAGGAGCCTGCGTTGCGCATTCCGCGAGTCATCACGGTCATGAATCAGAAGGGCGGCGTCGGCAAGACCACGACGACGCTCAACGTCGGCGCTTCGCTGGCCCACTTGGGCAAGCGCGTTCTCTTGATCGACCTCGACCCGCAGGCCAACCTGACCCACGGCCTCTCCATGCTCGCGAAGGACCTCTCCGAATCCGTCTACGAGCTGCTGCTCAATCCCCACGTCGTCGCCTCGAACCTGATCCAAAGCACGCCTTGGCCGGGGCTGGACATCGTGCCCAGCCACATCGACCTCTCGGGCGCGGAGATCGAACTGGTCCCGGTGATGGGCCGCGAGACGCGCCTGGCGCGCGCGCTGGCGCCGGTCCGCGACCGGTACGATTACGTCTTCATCGACTGCCTGCCCAGCCTCTCGCTGCTGACCGTCAACGCCATGGTCGCCGCGAACGAAGCGCTCGTACCGCTGCAAGCGCACCCCTTCGCGCTCGAAGGCTTGGGCAAACTTTTCGAAGTCGTCGGCATGCTCCGCGAAGCGCTCAACCCCGATCTGCGCGTCAGCGCCGTCCTCGTCACGCTCTTCGACAGCCGCACCAACGTGAACCGCGAGACGCTCAAGCGCCTGCAGGGCGATCCGCGCCTCGCGCCGCATCTGCTCGGCACGCTGGTCCGGAACAACATCAAGATCGCCGAGAGCCAGAAAGACGGCGTGCCGGTCCTCCACTACGACGCGGCGTGCGCCGGCGCGAAAGCCTATCTGCGCGTGGCCGAAGAACTCCTCGAGATGGAACGCAGCGGCTGTCTGGCCAGCGAGGCCGCCAAGCTGCTCGAAAAGCGCGAACGCGCCGAAGGCAAGCCCGCGCAGGGGGAAACGGCCGACGACGACGCGCCGGTGCGCGCCCGCGCCAAGCGCGCTCCGGCGGGCAAACCCGAGGCGCCAGCGGAAGAACCGGCCCCCGCGCCGGCCGAAGCGTCCGTCGCCGCGCAGGCCGGCCGCGCCATTCACGAAGCGCTGCACGCCGCCCCGCCGACCGCGCCCGAACCCGTCCCGGCGCCGCACGCCGAGGCCGAAGCTTCGAACCGCTTTCCGCACGCACCGGAAAGCGCCGCGCAACCCGAATCGAGCGCGCTGTCCGGAGCCGATGGAGAAGCAGGGAAAGTTGTAGCGGAAAAAGAACCGAACGAGCCCGTCGCCGGGCCGCTCCGCGCGCCCGCCGAACGCCTCGGCACGCGCAGTGACGCGTCGCTCCGGCCGCGCCTGCATGCGGTCCCCTACCACGGTACGCGCCCCGTCCGGAAGTAAACCGGCCGCTCGGCAAGGGCCTTTCAATTTTTCAATCAACCCGTGTGCCGTCGGCACACCAGAGTTCGGATTCGTCATCGCCAAGAGCTGAAAGGCTCTTGCCGCTCAGCTTCGCCTGCGGGCGAAAGGCGCGCTTACTCGCCGCCGATCTTGTACAGGTGCGCGTCCCAGGGCTTGAACTCGTCCTTCAGGACGCCGTCCGCCACGTCCACCGTGCGGTCCTCGCCCAATACCTTCGCCTTAGCCGCGCCGCTCAGACCGGCGATCTTGAACGAGGCCGTCGTGGTTCCGTCGCGCATGCCCACCGCGAAGAGGTACGTCGCGCCGCCGTGTCGCTTGACCATGCACTCGACGGGAACTTTCGCGTTCGAGGTCTCGACGCTCGCGCCGTCTTTCACGCTCGGGCTGTTCAGCACCGGCGCCAGTTCGTGGATCTGTTTGTTGATCTTTGTGATCGCCGCGAGCATCTCCGCGTCGGCCAGCATCCCCGCCTCGACGAACTTCGGTTTGAACTGGTGGCTGAAGTAAATGAGCCCCTTCGCGCCGCGCACCAGCGCCATCCAGACTTCGCAGCGCACCTGATGCGGCGTCGCCTTCGCATCCGGGTTGCTGATATGCGTGCATTCGATGCATGTCCAGACCGGCTTTTCGTCCTTCGACCACTCGCGCAAGCGCTTCACGCCGTCGGCGACGAACCAGAGTTTGCCCGCGACTTCCTTGTTTCCGTGGCAGGCCGGGTAAATATCGAAGCTGACCAAATCGCAGCCCTTCACGTACTCCGGATAGTCTTCGGGCTTGTTGGTGCGCACGCCGCGCCCGAACCAGTTGTCCCACGCCACGCCCTGGCCGAGGTTCAAGATCACCGGGCGGCTCGGGTCGCGCTCCTTGATCGCCTTGTAGTCTTCCACGATCTTTTCGGGCGCGATCGGCGGACCGTAGCCTTTGCCCGTGCCCAGCGACTGCGCGTTGTCCGGCTCGTCGCCGTGCATCCAGCCGACGATCGTCGGATCGTCCAGCCGCGTACGCGCCAGCTCGTTCTGATCGCAGATTACTTTCATCCCGTGCTTCTTGAGTTCGTCGAGCTGCTCGGCGGTCGGGCCTTTCCAGAGCCCCACGTACACGTTGATCCCCGCTTCTTTGTACTTAGGCGCGGCGGCCGGAGCTTGCAGCCAGACGCAGACCGGAAAGAAGGAGGGATCCGATGGCGGACCGTTCTTCCACGCGGCGTACGGATTACCGCCCTGTCCTTCTTCCGCGGACACGCCCAGACTTAAAGCCAGGCCCGTAAGCGCCAGCGCGAACAAGCCTGCGTTCAACATCTGCATGGTGAAGCTCCTTAAATGAACGTTCGCACATCCTGCGTGAGTATTAGCAAAAACTCGGTTCGGTCCACGAGTTCGTACACCGCGACGCGGTGGTCATAGACTGCTAATATTCGGGCAAGCTGCGCGGTTTCAAGCGCCGCGGCCTTCCTTGCAGGCTTGACCGATAAGCCGCAGGCCTCTTCAAACACGTCTTCTGCGGAACATTTTTGCGCGCTCGTGCATTCCCCTAAACCACAAAGCGTATGTTGGTTCCCAGGTGCAGGACACTCTTGTGCGCAAGTGCAGCACGGTGAAAACGGTGCAACAAGGAAGCAGCATCTCGCAATCAACCGTAATCCACGGTAGATTAAAGGGTGTGACGCTCTGCCAAGGCTTTACAGCCGCGTGTGCGAGACGGGTTCACGGGGTGCACTCGCGGTTGAAGTAAGCTTTCGGAGCCCAGACGGACCTGAAAGGCCCGCCTGAATGTCGACTACTTCGATGTCTCCCGCTCCGGCCTCTAAGATTCGCGGCCGGCGCAGGCAATTAGGTCCCTACGAGCTTCTTAAAAAGCTCGGCCAGGGCGCCATGGGCGCCGTGTACTTGGCGCGGCACGAGCAGACCGGGCAGAAGGTCGCGCTCAAAGTGCTGCCCCCCGACATGGCCGAAGACCACGAATTTCTCGAACGCTTTCGACGCGAAATGCGCGCGATGGTCCGCTTGCGCCATCCCAACGTCGTCGCCGCTTACGACGTCGGCGAGGTCGACGGCTTTCATTACATTGCCATGGAGTTCGTCGACGGCGAAGACCTCGAAGACGGCTTCCGCCACTTCCCCAACAAGCGCTATCCGGCGACCGAGATCATCAAGATCGCGCGCAGCATCGCCCATGCACTGGCCGCGGCCAGCGAACTCGGCATCGTCCACCGCGACATCAAGCCCGCGAACATCCTTAAGGACGAGAACGGACACTACAAGCTCACCGACTTGGGCCTCGCCGCCCGCGTTCTCGACGACGAACGCGTGACGCAGACGGGTCTCGCCGTGGGCACGCCGTACTACATCTCGCCCGAACAGGCGCAGGGCTACGAGAACGTCGACGTCCGAGCCGACATTTACAGCCTCGGGGCGACGCTGTACCACCTCGCCACCGGGCAGCTTCCGTTCCCCGACGAGAACGCGGTGGTCGTGATGACCCGGCACGTGCAGGAAGAACTGCGCCCGCCCAGCGAGCTGATCCCCGATCTGCCCAAGCCGATCTGCCGGCTGATCGTCAAGATGATGGCCAAGCGTCCCGCCGACCGGCACAAGGACGCCAAGGAACTACTCGCCGATATCGAAGGCATCGCCAAGGGCGAAGTTCCGCACCTCAAGCGTGCGCGCGCCACCAAAGCCGGGACGTCGCTGAATCCCAGCATGCCGCCCGCGCCGGTCCCGCCGCCACCGGCAGTACCCGCGGCGCCGCGTGCGCCCGAATCGCGCACCGCCGGCGAATTGGGCGCCGCCAGCGGAGCCACGCCCAGCGGCCGCAAACGCAAACCCCAGCTCGCCCCTTGGAAATGGTACGCCTTCTGGGCCGGCCTCACCGTTTCCGCCATCCTGGTCGGTTTCGCCGTACGCGCGTTGATGCACTGACCGCCTTCCGCCGCTGAATCCCCCCGTCTCGGACTTGCCTCGCCGCGGGGATCGCGCGATTATGGACTTATGGCCGACGATGAAAAGCAGGGCCGTCCGATCCTGGCCACGATGGTGGGCTGCGCAGGGTTGCTGTTCATCCCGGTGCTGCTGCTGGGCGTGATCGGGTATTCCGGCTGGAGGCTCTGGGGTCCCCCAAGTGATTCCGGCGCTCCGAAGCCCCCCGCGTCCGGAACGGCCGGCAACGCAGGCCGCTTCAGCGCCGAAGAGGAAATCTACGTCCGCGCCCTGATCGAGCGGTTGGGCATCGAAGACCCCGCGGCCAATCGCAAAGCCTGGAGCGACTTGCAGCCGTTTCACCGCCGCGACCGCGACCGCGTGCGGCAGTTGATGCTCGAAGCCCTCGCGCGCGCCACGAATCCGCTTTTGCTGCGTTCGCTCGTGTGGGGCCTGTGCCGCTACTACGACGAAGCCGGACGCGCTGGCATGCTCCAGATCGCCGGGCAGCGCCGTAACCAGCCTCAAGTCATCGATGCCATGCGCTCGGGCATCGTCTCGCTGGCGGATTCGGACGCGGCGCTGGGCAACCAGATGCTCCAGCGCTTCGACCAGGCCGTCGGCCGCACCGGCGCGCAGCCGGCCGATCCCCGCGACGAGTACTGATCGGGAACCCGCATGCCCGGCCCCAACGACGCCAATCAGCGCTACCACGACCGCGTGGCTCCGCGTTACGACGAGATCTACCGCGGCCCGCGTTGGGACGCTTGGTACGAACTGTCCTGGGACGGCCTGAAACCCCACATCCCCTCCGACCTCCGCGCCCCCGTCGCCGATCTGGGCTGCGGCACCGGAAAGTACGGCCTGCGTCTGGCCAAAAGCGGCTACCACGTCACCTTCTCCGATCTCAGCCGCGAGATGCTCGAAGTCACGCTCCGCAAGGCTGCCGAGATCGGCGTCGAGACCGCCTGCGAGTTCATTCAGGCCGACGTGGTCGATCTGCGCGAACTGCGCGAGAACCACTTTGCGCTCGCCATCGCCCAAGGCGACGTGCTCTCGTTCGCCACCTCGCCGCCCAAGGCGCTGCGCGAGATCCACCGCCTGCTCCGTCCCGGCGGCATCCTCGTCGCGTCCGTCGATCAGACCTACGCGGCGCTCGCACATTACGCCGAGAAGCTCGACCTCGACGGCTTGCAGACGCTGATCCAGCGCGGCGATATGGAATGGCTGGCCCGCGAGAAGCACGAACGCTTTCCCGTGCACACCTTCAGCGCCGAAGACCTCCAGCAGCTCCTCGCCAAATGCCGCTTCGAACTGCTGGACCTCTTCGGCAAGACCGTGCTGCCCTTCAAGGCGATGGACGAAGCCTTTGCCGACGAAGCCCGCGCGCGGCGCATTTTGGCGCTCGAGAAGAAGCTCTGCCGCAAGCCCTCGGCGCTGGGGCTCGCCAGCCACCTTCAGTTTGCCGCCCGCGCGCTGGAAAAATGAGTGCCGATTTATGTCAGCGTGGTGAGCGTTGCTTGGAAGAGTTCACCAGAATACTACAAACATAAACCGAATAAAGCGGTCTAAACTGAAAGTATACCGACTATTTTTGTCACCAAGGGAATCACGGTGACAATAATTGACTATGTTGTTCCATCGAACAATCGCTAAACTACACCATGTGCAAGACTTACGTTAATGAGCGCGATTGGGATCGAGTGGCATGCAGGTTGTTATTGACGAACTGCGTAAGCGGACGGTTGAGCGTCCTGATCTTTGACAATAGATTCAGTCGGCCTTTCAGAAGTGCGCCCCCCACTGATTCTGCAGTTTACGGATCGGCTCTCAAACGGCGGGTCCGTCCTCGAAGTCTCTTCCGCAGTGTGGTAGTTCCCTCGGGTCTGCTGGCAACAGGCCCCGCTGGCTGAATCGATTGTCCGGTACCCGGCGAAGCCCGAGATTGTACCGGTTACGGTGCAATCCCGGGCTTCAGTCGTTTCAAGGCGGTCCTTCTTCGGAAGGACCGCCTTTTTTTGTTTACCGTCCGCGCGGGCGTCGGCCTTTGCGGCCGACGCGCCCCAGACGGCTGTTCGATCCCGCCGGCTTCATGCGGCCCGAGAGCGGGCGGCGCCGGGCCGGAGCGCTGCCGCCGGGCTTTGTCGTTCCGCCCGCCGCCGCGCCTTGCGCCTTCAGCGTGACGATCAGCCGGATCGACTCCAGCACCGCCTGCGCGTCGGGAAAGCGCTGGCTTGGATCTTTCGCCAGCAGCCGCACCACCAGCGCCGCCGTCTGCGGCGTCAGGTCGGGGCGCAGATGCAAAATTTCCGGCACGTCCTCGAAGAGGTGCATGCGCAGCGTCTGTTCGGGCGTCGCGGCCAGAAACGGCGGCCGGCCGGTGAGGAACTCGTAGAGCATGCAGCCCAGGCTGTACAGATCGCTGCGCGGATCGGGGCGTCCTTCGCCGGCGACGACTTCCGGCGCGGTGTAATCCGGCGTGCCCCAGAACTCCTGCCGCTCGCCCGGCGCGGCATCCGGGTCGAGCTGCTGCGGCACGGCGATGCCCAGGTCGGTCAGCTTCGCCGCGCCTTCGGGCGAGAGCAGCACGTTGTCGGGGTTCACGTCGCGGTGTACCAGACCCGCGCGATGCGCGGCGTCCAGCGCCGCGGCCACCTGCGCCGTCAGATGCAGCGCCGCGGCCTCGTCGAGCATCCCGCCGCTGCGCTCCAGATGCGCGCGCGCCGAACCGCCCGCCACCAGCTCCATGATCACGTAGTACAGCCCTTCCGTGCACGCCACACGCAGCACCTGCACCAGATTGGGGTGCCGCAGCCGCACCGCCGCGCGCGACGACTCCAGGAAGCGCTCCAGGATCTCCGGCTGCGCCGCCAGATCGGGCGAGAGGATCTTCAGCGCGAAGAGCCGCCCGCTGGGCTGGTGCCGAGCTCGGAAGACCGATCCGGTCGAGCCTTCGCCCAGCGTGTCGAGGAGTTCGTAGCCGTCGAGGACCGAGATCGTGCGCAGCGGTTCGTTGGGGCCTTCGTGGAGGCTGCGTTCCAGCCCCGCCAGCGCCATCTGGCTCAGCAGGCCGCGTTCGACCAGGAAGGCGCCGAAGCCGAACGCCGCTCCGCGCTTCTTCAGTTCGCCGTAAACCACCAGCGCCGCGGTGCCCTTGTCGGGGTCCAGCAGCCCGGAGCGCACGCCGGCCCGCAACAGGAGCGCCTCTTCTTCCAGGGCCAAATCCGCGCTCTCCGTACCGCCCCGCGAACTCGAACGGGTTGCCCGTCACCGCACGCAAGCACGCCCGCCGGACGGGAAACTCACTCGTCCCAGCTCGGAACCTTGACCCCGCTGCGCAGCACCGTGCCCGGCGGGAGCAGCCGCATGGTGATGGTGCTCGTCAGCGAAACTTTTTTCTCTTCCTGCTTGGGCGGCTGGTTGTTCTCCTGCGGCACGACCGAGGACGCTTCCATGCGGATCGTGAACGTTTCGGTCTTCTCCAGTATCCGGCCGCTGGCCACCTGCACCGTCGCGGTGCCCGAACCTTCCAGCGCGTGCAGCAGCCGGTTGCGTTCGCGGAACGACTCGCTAAAGCGGCCCAGGTATTCCGAAGCGTTCGAATCGAACGCGCCGGCGAAGCGGTATTCCACCACCGCCACCCGGTTGTCGCCTTGCCCGCGGACTTCCCGCAGCCGGCCTTCCAGGCGCGCATCGAACTGCGTGGGGAGCAGGTTGGCCGCGTCGGGCTGTTCCAGCGGCACGATCACCGGGACGCGGAAAGCCCACGAATCGCCGGGCGCCACCGCGCGCGCCGAGAAGATCGGAAACAGGTAGTGCGGCGTGTCGTCGTGCAGGATGTGCGGCGTCGGAATCTTCTGCACCGCCTTGACCCGCAGCCGCGGGAAGATCTGCGTACCCTGCGTCGTCTCGAGCGTCACCGAGTCTTCGTCTTCTTTCGTCTTGATCCCGATGTGGATCCGGCCGTCCTCCAGCAGCACCAGGTCTTCGCTGCGGTAGGCGATGCGGTTCTGATCGTCGAAGGCGTAGCAGCGCTGCTGGGCCACGAAATCGCTGTTGGGGCCCAGATTCAGAAGCGTATCCGTATTGAGCAGGATCGAATCGACGACCTTCTTGTTCTCGTGGATCTCTTTGCGGCTGCGGTCCAGGTAGGTGCGGCGGATCGCGATCCGCGTCATGTTCTCGGGCGTGCGGTCCATCGCGGCGTAGGTGAGGTAAAAATCGCCCGTCTCGGTGAAGCGGTTCTCGCCGGCCTGGCTGCGCTCGACGCGGACTTCGTAGATGTGCACTTTGCCCACGGGCACCCGCGCGCGCAGCGTCACCGCGTCGCCCGATCCCGTCCGCCCTTCCCACGCGGGCATCCGCGGCGCTTCGCCTTTAGGCTCGGCGGGTTTTTCCGTCTCTCGCTTCTCGGCCTGCTCGCCCGGTTTCTGCTCCGGATCCTCGCGCAGCGCCGCGCCGGCGTCGTTCGATCCGCCCCGGCAGCCGGACAAGAACGGAGCCGCGCCACACGCCAGCAGCGCGCAAAGCATCCCCACCGTGCACAGGCCCATCCCACGATTCATGGCGCGACTCCCCTGGCTCGGAAAAGCCCAATGATTATAGGTGACGCCAGGGACCGTGGCAGCTTCCAAAACTTCTGGCTTCCTGGGGGCGTTCGGCGGGTGGAACGCTCCGGCTACTTCCGCGCGTCCAGCCGCCGCAGCGAATCCCGCGCATCGGCCGTCTCGGGGGCCTCCACAGCCCCGGCCGCCTGCCGCTCCAGGATCGCGCGCGCCGCCGGCGAACCGATCCGCTCCAGCGCCTGCTGCGCCCGGATCGCGCGCAGCGACTCGTTCGAGATCGGAACCTCGGCGGCCGCGGCGGCCAGCAGTTCGTTGAGGCGCGTCTTCAGCTCCAGCGCCGGCTCCGCGGCCAAGGCGGCCTTGAATTCCCCAACGGCCGCCGCACCCCGTTCGCGCAAGTAGCTCATCGCGTTCGCGCGTACATCGAAGTCGTCGTGATCCAGCTCGGCGATCATCCGGCGGATCTTCACGGCATCGAGTTCGGGCTTCGCGGCGGGCCGCAGGCGCTCCGCCAGCAGCGCCGCGCCCGCTTCGCCCGCCCGCGTGAACGCAAGCACCGCGCGGTAGGCTTCGGGGGCGTCGTCCCCGGCCAGCGCCTGCCACGCCGCATCCAGCGCCGCCGCATCCGGCGCTTTCGCGGCCGCCGGCGCCTGCGTCTGCGCCAGATCCCACAAGGCCACGTCGTTATCGCGGCCCGCGCTGAGCAGGTAACGGCCGTCTTTGGAAAAGTCCACCGCGAGCACCAGATCCTGATGGTGCTTCAAGTAGCCCAGCGACGCACCGGTCCAGGCGTCCCACAATCCTACCGACTGATCCCAACTTCCGGTCGCGATGCGCCGACCGTCGGGCGAGACGGCGGCCCAACGCACGTGGTTGGTGTGCCCTTCGAGCGTCCCGCAGATTCGCCCGCTGGCGCGCTCGACCAGCAAGCCCACGTTTTCGCGCAACCCCAGGACCACCGTCCGCCCGTCCGGCGCGAACGCGCAGCCCCAGACCGTGCGGTTCTCGCCCAGCGCGATCGTCTTCACGCACGCAAAGTTCTGCAAACTCCAGAGCAGGAGCTGGCCGTCGCCCTGTCCTTTGGTCAACAGCACCGACGAGTCCGAGGCGAAGCAGACCGGTTCGCACGAGCCGTCCAGTTTGTGAGCGGAAATCGTGCCGTCGAGCGGCGTGAGCAGGACTTCATGCTCCGAACCCGTCGCCAGCCAGCGCCCGTCCGGAGCACAGGCCAGTTGGAAGACCGTGGCGGTGTGGTCCTTGATCTGCGCCTTCTGCGCCCCGCTGGCGGCATCCCAGAGAATTGCCGTCTTATCGTAGCTTCCGCTGATGAGCGTTTTGCCGTCGGGCGCAAGCGCCGCGGTGGCCACCTCGCCCGTATGTCCGGCGAAGCGCCGCACTTCCCGGCCGTCGGCCACCGACCACAAGTACGCCAGTTTTTCGTTGTCCCCGCTGACGATGAACTGCCCGTCTTGCGAGAAGGCCGCGTCGAGCACCGGGCCCTGATGCTTAAAAATCCGCAGCGGTTTGATCGGCGGCGCTTCCGGCGGCGCTTCGGCATCCGCGCCCGCCGCCGTCCAAGCCAGCAGCGCCAGCATCCCCAACCATCCCTTAAGGTTGATCCGCATAAGTCGTCCTTTCAGGTCCGTAACGTTAGACGCTCCCGGCTTCCGCGGCAGGTACAGGAATCCAGACCCCTAAGCGGGCATGCCTGAGCCGTTGGTCTTTGTCGGACCCGTCTCCCATACCCAGCGCTCGGTGGAAGGCGTGGACGGCGGACTGTTCGAGACCGTCGCACAAGCGCCCGTTCAAGGCGGCCTGGACGCCGCGTTGCGCATGCGGCCGGAAAGAGCGGCGCGCATGTAGAGAAGATCCAACAGCAAGAGCGCGAACGGATCGAACCGTTGCTGTCGGTGGTGGCGGTGCGCTTGCTGAGTGCGAAGGCGAAGAGCGCGGCCCGACGAGAAGAGCCGCTGCGGCCCGAAGACGCCGATCCTGGCGATCGCAAGCTTGGGCGGATGGATTCCGCACGACAAGAAACCCGGCTGGCAAGTCCTCTGGCGCGGCTGGTCTTGCCGCCTGCCGCTCATGCAAGGCTACGAACTCGCGCTCGCACTTAAAAAGTGTGTGCCATGACGAGTCCTATAAGGAGGGTGCTAGCAACGTCTGGAAGCCCGCTGCGGCGGGCTGAGGTTAATGGCATGAAGCCGAAAGCCCCCATGTGTGCTTCAACCTTTCCTTTCCCGCTTTCAGCCCCCGCCGGTTTCGCCGAACGGGTAGAATATAAAGACGGCTTGGCGGAGGCGGCATGGCTCAGACGTTGGTGGTCGGCGACATCCATGGGTGTGCGGACGAGTTCGAGGCGCTGCTCGAGCGGGCGGCGCTGGCGTCCGGGGACCGCGTGATCGCCGTTGGCGATCTCTTTGCCCGCGGCCCGCGCCCCGAACGGGTCCTGGAACTGTTCCAGCGGCCGACCTACGAATTCACCATGGGGAATCACGACCGCCCCATCCTGGACGCGCTCCGCGAAGGCGGCCGGACGAAGGATCTGAGTTCCGCGCAGGCTCAAGCGTTGGAACGCATGCGCGGCCAATCGGATCGACTTCTCGATTTGCTCGAAGGCGCACCGTATGCGATCCACGGCGCGACGGCCGTCGGCACGCGCTCGTGGGTGGTCGTGCACGCGGGGATTCATCCCAAACGCGGGGTGGCCGGCACCAAGCCCAGAGAGTTCCTGCAGATTCGGCAGGTGGAAGACATGCCAGGGGAGCCCTTCTGGTGGGACGTGTACGCCGGTCCGGAGCTGGTGCTCTTTGGGCACACGCCGCGTGAAGACGTGATCCAGGCATTCAAGCAGGGCCGCCGTGTCGCGCTGGGGCTGGACACCGGCTGCGTCTACGGCGGCGATCTGACCGGATATCTGCCCGACGCCGACCGCTTCGTGACGGTC
The DNA here is from genome assembly GCA_045863855.1 of Planctomycetota bacterium. Lineage (GTDB taxonomy): Bacteria > Planctomycetota > SZUA-567 > H5-PLA8 > H5-PLA8 > H5-PLA8. The sequence goes on from BTVV01000001.1 coordinate 127,932, forward strand.
AAAGCGCGCAAGGCGTACTTCCGCAAAGGCTGAGTTGCGGATGCAGCGCGCCCGAATTCCTTTATGCTGCCGCTCTGGCCGCGAGGAACTCCGATGAGCCTGACGTGTTTTACCAAGCTTCTGAAGCCGTGGTCCGTGGAGCAGTTGATCGCCTTCGCGAAGGAGACGGGGCTGGCCGGCTACGATCTGACCGTCCGCGACGGTTACGCGGTGACGCCGGATCGCATCGAGCGCGATTTGGGTCCGTATGTGAAACGTCTGAAGGACGCGAGTCTGAGCGTACCGCTGGTGACTTTCGGGGTTCGTGCGTACAAAGCCGATGAACCGATCGTCGAGCGCGCCTGGGCGGCGTGCGCGGAAGCCGGCGTACCGGCGGTGAAGCTGGGCTATTGGACGTGGTCTCCGCAGGGGCCGCACTATTGGGACCAGGTGAAGACGATCAGGAAAGAGCTGGCCGGTTACGCGAAGCTGGCAGCGCGTTTCGGCGTCCAGGCGCTCTTTCATAACCACTCGGACCCTTATTACGGTCTGAACGCATCGGCGCTGATGCACCTGATTCAGGACCTGGATCCGGCTCACGTGGGCGCCTACGTCGATCCGGCGCACCTGGCGCTGGACGGCGAACCGCTGGGGATGGCGATCGATATCCTGCGCGGGCGGATCGCGATGGTGGCGGTGAAGAACAGCTTTTATCAACGCGAGCAGAAAGACGGCAAAGTGCGTTGGAACCGAGGGATGTGCGGGCTGCAGGAGGGGCTGGTCGATTGGCCGGAGGCGGTGCAGTTGTTCCGCGCGGCCGGGTATGCGGGACCGTTTAATCTGCATGCTGAATACGACGATCGGCACGAAGTCGAACAGGTGGTCGAGGCCTTGCGGGTGGACATCAAGCTGATGCGCCGAGCGACGGGAGAGGTATAGACCACTCGTCAGAGCAAGAAACTGCGCTTGGTGCACTTTTTAGGGGTTAGTTGAAGTTCGTCGAGCGTCTCTAATAAGAAGGTAGGGGTTGGGAACGGAAAAAGTACAAATGCATCGAACAAAAGGGAGCCCTGGAACGGCTAATAGGCGAGTGGTATACTGCGCGGCCTGACGCCTCGGGGGAGGAAATCAATGTTGAATCGATCAATGACGGCGGTGTGCGTGCTGGCAGCGCTGTTCGGCATGGGTCAGGCTTGGGCGCTGGGCGGCGCGGTGGGTTCCGGCGCGCAAGGCAGCGGCGGGAGTCGCGCCAACTTCAAACCGGGCAGCGACAAAACCTTTTCCTGGAAGCGGCTGACGTTCACGGACGCGCGGAAGCTCGAAAAGCCGATCTGCCTGTACATCTACGACAGCACGATGAAGCAGCGCAACAACACGGCGATGCAGATCGAAACGGATCTGCTTCCCAATCCCGTGGTGAAGGATGCGCTCAAAGATTTCACGATGGTGATGACGACGACGACCTCGCCGGGCTGGCCGGAACTGTTCACGCAGCTTGCGGACAAGGGCGCGATGATCGCGGTGATGACGTGCGACGGTAAGACGTTCGTGAATTACTTTAACAAGGACCGTAAGGCGGACCCGCAGGTGTTTTCGATGGCGGCGCAGCAGGCGGTCGCTCAGAACGGACGCGCGGTGGGCATTGCCAAGGCCGACGCCGAGAAAGACAAGGCGGCAGCCGATGCGGCGGCCAAGCAGGAGCAGGTCGCGCAGGGCCCGGAAGAACCCAAGCCGCCCAAATTGATACCGGGTCTGGGCGGGCCTAACGAGAAAAAGACCGAAGAGGCTCGCAAGCCACCCGAGAAGAAGACCGGGGTGGTGGAGGAAGAAGAGTAGCCGTAAGCCGCCTTTCGACCGGTTGTTTCAAGCGTCCCGGACCTTAGTGTCCGGGACGTTTTTGTTTCAGGCATGCCGGTCTGGGGCGTTTCTGTTTGCTCGGCGATTGCGAAATATTGCCCGTCGTGCTCTACTGATCTTCGTTTAAGCTTTAGTTTGAGTGCGTTGTATTCGATCGAGCACGCACGCGCGACCCCGGCACCAGGGACGGCATCCGACCGGATCGGTCGTACGCGGCGCCGGGAGCCTCACGCGCCCCATGTCGCAGTGGCTTAACAAATTCAGCCGCAAGCTGCCTGAAGGGCTGCGCAAGTATTTCGGTGGGCCCACCGAAGACGAACGGCTGGCCGCGTTGCTGCCCGAACAGGACCCGCGGATCGTGTTGATCCCGCTGGGCGAAGGCGATTGGCTGTGCCCCTATTGCGCGGCGCGGCTGCTGTTGCCGGATTGGGACGGCGACGCGCGCAAAATCATCCAACAGCCCGAAGTGCGCGCGCACATGAAAACGTGCTCGCTGGCGTCGCGCGAGGCCGAGCCCAAGATGCGGCCGTGGGACGAACTGCGTCGCACGATCGTGATCATGCGCATGCAGAAGATGGACGTGTACAAGGTCTGCAACGCCGACGGCCAGTGGCTGTGCCCGTATTGCCTGGATGTGACCGACGCGCTGCTGAAGAACTGGGACGACACGCCCGCTCCGTTCGACTGGTTCCTGCCGCAAGCCTTGAAGCACCTGGACCAATGCGCGACGTACAACCGCGCGCCGCTTTCGCCGCATCGGATCGAGGTCGTGCGCGGGGCGCTGGGGCAGAAGGACATCCGGGCGGGGTTGCGCACGCGCGTGGCGGCGGACCCGATCTTCCGGGTCTGCGACGACCACGGGAACTGGATCGACCCGTTCAGCGAGCGGGCCATCGACGAGATCAATCTGGTGCGCGTGCCGTGGGGTCCGGCGATTCAGGACGCCATCGTCGAATACCTGCTCAGCCCCGAATGCCCGGGCGCGAAGGTCAATTGGGAGACCCGCAAGACGGTTGAGAGCCTGCATCGCGCGGCGGGGCGCATTTCGGCGGAACGTTCGACGCAGCACATCAAGGAACGCACGGCGACGCAGGAGCTGGAACTGGACATCCTGCGCCACCAAGTGATCGACTTGAACGTGACGGCCGGACAGGTGGAAGAAATTCAACGCGACCTGGAAGGCGCGCGCGAGGCGCAGCGGCAGATGCTGCCCAAGTCGCCGCCGACGATACCCGGCTACGAGATCGCCTGGAAGTACGACCCGTGCGCGGTGCTGGGCGGCGACTTCTTCTCTTTCTACGAGATCGGCGGCGGACGCTGGGGCTTCCTGATCGCCGACGTCTCCGGACACGGCGTCGAAGCGGCGATGATCATGTCGATGGCGATGAAGAGTTTTTCGCTGCGCGCGACGGGGCAGCCTTCGCCGGCCGAGGTGCTCAAGGCGGTCAACCGCGACGTTTCGCAAGATATGGCGCAGGGGAAATTCATCACCGCGTGCTATCTGGTCCTCGATCCGCAGACGGGGCAGCTCAGTTACGCTCGCGCCGGGCACAATCCGGTGCTGCTGACCGATCTCGAAAAGGGCACCATCCGTTCGCTCGAAGGCAAAGGCATCCCGCTGAACGTGGGTCGGCCGGAGATCTTCGACCGCCAGATCCAGGAAGAGACGCTGGTGATGCCGCCGGGCACGATGCTGCTTTTTTATACCGATGGGATTCCCGAAGCCGCCAACCCGCAGAAGGAGCAGTTCGGGAATCGCCGGCTGAGTCAGACGTTGATCCAGGCCGTCGGCGAGAGCACCGCCGGGACGCTCGAGTTGCTCATGCAGGCCGTCAAGCAGCACGTCGGGAGCGCGCCGATGGAAGACGACCTGACGTTGCTGGGCGTGACGCGGCAGGCGCTCTAGGCGGTCGTAGGATATCCTTGGCGACCGACGGCAAGCGGCAAACGGCACGATTCCAACAAACGGCAAAACAACGCAACGGCAGTGCGGCCATACGGCTATATCTTGGCGGGAGGGGGCGTCCGCCGCTCCACTTCCGTTCCCTCATTGGCACTTTCCTTCCATGTCTCGAAAGATTTGGCGGATATCGGCCTTCGCGTGCAGAACGCGGTGCGGGACGCTAGACTTTCCGAACCATGTCTTCGCCTGCATCAGCTCCGGCCGGTCCGCTGCTCGCTTTGGAAACTTCCGGGCGGACGGTGGGCGCGGCGCTTTGGCACGCCGGCGGCTTGATCTCGGCGCGCGGCGACGATACGGGCGCGCGGCACGGCGCGGCGCTGGTTCCGTTGATGCGCGCGCTGCTCGACGAAGCGAAGCTTCAGCCGCCGGACTTGGGCGCGGTGGCCGTCTCGCTGGGGCCGGGTTCGTGGACGGGCTTGCGCATCGGATTGGCGGCTGCGAAGGCGCTGGCTTGGGGCGCGGGGAAGCCGCTGGTGGGCGTGCCGAGTCTGGAAGCGCTGGCGTGGGCGGCGTTTCGGCAATCGGGCGCGTTGCGGGTGATGGCGTTGCGGCATGCGTATTCTGAAGGGATGTACGCGGCGCTTTTCGAAGTGACTTCCGCCGGTCCCAGACGGTTGCTGGAGGAGCGCGTGACGCGGCCGGCGGAGTGGGCCGAGGCGGTGGCGGCGCTGGGCGGAGAACCGCCGCACGTTTGCGGGGATGCAGCGTGCTTCACGGCGCTGGATGCCGCGGGCGTGTGCGCGGGTTGGCCGGTGCTGAGCGGGCTGGCCGAAGTGCCGCCCGCGCTGCTGGCCGAACGGGCTTGGGCGCTGGCGACGGCCGGGACGTGCTGGCGCACTCCGGCCGAGGTTCACGCCGCCGCTCCGTTGTATTTGCGCGCCAGCGATCCCGAACTGCGGCTGCAGCGCGGGCCCTGACCTGCACTTGCTGCGCGTTTGAAAGCGGACGGAAACCCCCTTGAGCGACCCCGCCGCTTCGCCGGAACCTCCCGCCGCACCTCCGCGCAGCCTCGCCGACCGCGTCGTCTCGGCCACGCTGGCCATCGCCGTGGCGCACGGACTGGCCAAGCTGCTGGGGATCGTGCAATGGAGCGTGATCGGGCACTACTACGGGATCAAGACGCTCACCACCGACGCCTTCGTGCTGGCCTTCGAAGGGATCGTCTGGACCGTCTTCCTGATCGGTGAAGAGTCGGTCGGCCCCGCGTTTCTGCCGGTCTTCACGAACGCCAAGGATAAAGACGGCGAAGAGAAAGCCTGGCGCTTCACCAGCACGCTGCTGAATGCCCAACTGGTCCTGCTGCTGCTTGCGGTCGGCGCGCTGATGTACTGGCCGCACGACGCGATCCGCGTGCTGACGCTGGGCGAGGAGATCGGGGCCAGCGCCGAACGCGCGGAGCTGGCGGCGCACTTCCTGGTCTGGATGGCGCCGAGCCTCTTCGGACTCTCGGTGGGCAGCCTGACCTACATGCTGTTGAACGGGTACAAGCGATTCTTCTGGCCGGCCTTTGCCGACGCGGCGCTGAAGGGCGCGCTGGTGGCGGGGCTGATCGCGGGCCGCGCGCTGGGCTTGGAGGCGGAAGCGCTGATCGTGGGCGTGCTGGCGGCGGGGGTGACGAAGCTGGCCGTGCACGTATTGGCGCTGGGGCCGAAGTTCAAGGGCTACCGCCCGATCCTGGATTTTTCGGACCCTCACGTGCGCCGGTTTGCGGTGCTGGTGGCGCCGCTGATCGTGGGCATCGTCTTCGCGAAAGTGCGCGACTACTTCAACAATTTCTACGTGCTGAGCCAGTTGGGGGTGGGCCTATTGGGGCTCAACAGCTTCGGGAAGAAGATATTCAATGCGCTGGGCTGGCTGGTGCCCTATCCGCTTTCCATCGCCATGTTCCCGTTTCTGTGCGATCTGGTGGCGAAGGACGACAAGGACGCGCTGGGCGCCTTTCTGACGCGCGCCAGCCGGATGCTGCTGCTGGTCTTCATGCCGCTCGCGGCGGCGCTGACGACGCTCAGCGTGCCGCTCGCGCAGGTGCTCTTTCAGAGCGGCAAAGTGGACGCCGCCGCCGCCGCTCAGGCCGGCATGGTGAACGCGGTGTACTGCCTGGTGCTGCCGTTCTATGCGCTCGAATTTATCTTCATGCAGGCGTATTTCGCCGCGCACCGCACGATCTCGGTCTCGATCATCGGGATCGTTTTTTCGTCCCTCTCGATGTCCATCAGCTACCTGGGCGTGGTGACATACGGGCTGACCGGCTTCGACGCGGTGTTGCTGGTGGCCGGAGGTTTTACGGCGTCGCGCGCGCTCAAGACGCTGGTGCTCGCAGCGGTGCTGCGCTGGAAGGGCCTGCCGCTCTTTCCGTGGGCTTCGACGGTTTCGTTTCTATTCCGCGCTGCGATTCTAACGGCGGCCTGCGGGCTGGCCTGCCTGGCCGCGCGCGAGGCGCTGGAGCGCGTGATGCCTTCGCCTGCGGCGCCCGTCACCGAGGCCGAAGCCGAGGAAGAAACCAAAACCGAAGCTTGGAAGTCGCCTGAGCCCGCCAAGGCCGAAGCGGCCGAGGCCCAGCCGCCGGCATCCGGGGGCGGGATGCGCGGGAAACTGCGCGCCTTGCCCAAGCTGGCCGTGCCGGGCCTGGCGGCGTTGATCGTCTTCCTGATCGGCTGCAAGCTGCTGCGTTTCGAAGAGTTCGACGAGATGATCGAGTTCGCGAAGGCAAAGCTGAAGAAGCGCCGCGAGAAGGGCAAGACGTAAGGGCTTAAATCGCCTACTTGCCGACGGCCACCGCCGCGCCCATGGCGTGGACTTCCACGCCCGCATCCATGCGCCAGGCGCTCAGTTCGGCGACTCCTCCGGTTTGCGCGTTTCGTCTAGCCAGCCCGAGGCGCAGCACACCGCCGGTGGGCGGCTTGTCCAGGCCCAGGTCTTCCCAAGGAATCGCGATCTCCAGCGACCAGCCGTCGGAGCGTTCGCGCGCTTTGACGCGCGCATGTCCGCGCCACGCGGCGTCTTCGCCGCTGGCGTCCCAGAGGTGGCCGGCCGGATCGACGCGGTAGCGCTTCGGCGCGTCCTCGGCATTGGCCGCAAGACCGATCTCGAACCATTCGCCGTCGTGGAGCGCCTCGTCGCCGTCGTCGGCGGCCAGAACTTTGGCCGCTCGGTGGCGCGCATAATCCGATTCGGGGCATTCGACGCCGACGATCAAATGCGTCGGCGTATGTCGAAGCTTCACATCGCTGAGGGCTTCGGCGGGGCTGGCATCGGCGCGGACGAGCCCGGCGATCTGCGGCGCACCGCGCCACGTCTTCTCGTCCAGCACACCGTCGAGCTGTAGGCCTTCCTCGCCGCGCGGCGGGATCAGGGCCACGGGCAGCGGGAGCGTGAAGTCGCGCGCCGGCGCGGCGCCGTTCAGGCGCAGGCGTACGATCCCGCCGCCCGCGAGCGGCAATTCTTTCAGCGGCGCGGAGAGCACGATGGTGAACGGAATCGGTTCGGGGCGGGTTCCCACGGGGGCCATTCGTTCGGGCGCCAGCGGCGTGCGCAGATCGATACGCCAAGGCTTGGGGACTTCGGGGACGACCTGCGGCGCGCCGGCGAGCCCCATGCCTTCGGGTACCAGACGCAGTTCGTGGCGCACGCGGAGGAAGCCTTCGTCGAGGACGATCTCGGTTTGCCCGGCGTCGCGTTCGAGCCGCCAGCGCAGTTCCTTCGTGCGCACCGGGAACAATTGTTCGAAAGACGCGTGGCTCTTGAAGGCATGGGCCGCGGCGCGCTGGCCGCTGAGTACGTCGGTGAGCACGATTCGGTATTCGCCGGGCGGTTCGTTGAGGCCGAGCTTGAGTTCGCCCTTCCATTCGCCGGCGTCGAGATGCAGATCGCGCGCGTAATGCGGGAGGCGCTGGCCGTCGGGCGCGAAGACTTCAAGCCGTACGACGTGCCGCGCAGGCCGCTCCGACCCTTGGGCTCCGTCGCTCGTGGTTTGGAGCCGGACTTCGAGGCGGAACGCGCCGCGCGCGTCGATGCGGCGCACGCGCGCGAGGAGTTCCTGGACCCGGTAGGGCAACGCGGCCAGCAGCGCCGCTCGATCCGGCGAGGCCGCGATGTCACAGGTGTGCTGCAACCCCAAATAAACACCTCGGCGCAAGTCGTACCAGTGGCGGCGGCCTTGGACACTGAGGCGCACGAGCGGTTTGCCTTCGGCCGGTCCAAGCAGTCCGAAGACGGCCGCGTCGCCGTCGCGCCATTGAGCGGCTTTAAGGGCCGGGGGCGCTACGCCGAGTTCGCGGACGGCCGCGGCGGACGGCGCGCCCAAGGATGCCTCCAGCAGATCGCCCACGATCTTGCGCAGCGCGTTTCCGCCGCCGGGAGGGACGGCGTAATCCTGCACCGACAAGTTGAGGTACATCAGGCGTCCCAAGCCGTGGCGCTTGCTGAGCATCGCCGCCGCTCCGCCGTGCGCGCGCGCGAAACTCCAGGCGCCGGAAGCGCGGACGCCGGGCTCGACGGCGCGCAGATCGGGATCTTCGGGGATGCGCGGCTGGGCGCTGACCGGATCGAGCCACTGCAAGCGGGCGTCCTCGGCGGAGCCGACGAGCCGGCCGTTCAGTTCGTAGGACCAGTAGTCCACGCGCTGCACACCGAAGGCGCGGTCGAGCGCGCCGGCGGGGCCGTCGTGCGGCGGGAGCGGTCGGCGCTTGCCGTACGCATCGAAGAGGCCGCACTGCGCGTCGGCGAGCACGATGCCTCCGGCATGCGCGAATTCCAGCAGCGCTTCGGCCGTCTCGTCGCCGATGCAAAGGACTTTGGGCAGGATCAGGAGCTTGGCGGTGAGTTTGCCGGCGGCCAAGTCCTCTTCGCGAACGAAGCTGGGCGCGTAGCCCAAGTCACGCAGAATCGTCCACCATGCTTCCAGCGCGCGCGCTCCGCTGTTGCGCGCGGCGTCTTGCGCAGCGCGATCGCGCCATTCGGAACCGTCGAGGGCGCTATCGAGCATGCCATGTACGGCCAGCGAGCGCGGCGCGTACAGAATGGCGATGTCATCGCGTTGGCGCGGCCAGTCGCGGGCCAGCGCAGCGAGTCCCGCATTGAGGAGGCCCAGTTCGTCGCGCAGTGCGGGCTGTTCGCCGTGGCCGCGCAGAACCAATCCGTGGCCGCCTTCGAGCCACGCCGTCCAGAGCGCGCGCGCGGGGCGTGCGCCACCGGCATCGAGGGGCGTCCAGATGCGCGCGTTCGGCGCGAGGTCTTCGAGCAGCGCGGCTTGAACGCCAGCGCGTTGGGGCAGGAACCAATCCAGCGCATCGGACAGCGCGGCGTAGTCGAGCCCGCCCCAGGCCGAAGGTGCGCCCATGCCGGTCGCGCCGACGGGCATTCCCGGCGCGAGGCGCTGCGCTTCGGCGCGGTACTCTTTGAGCAAGCGGGCGAAGAGGAATCCGTCGAATGCGCGCCGGTCGGCCCAGGCGGTGAAGTTCTCACCGCCGGGGGCTTTCAATTCGCTGGGCTTCAGTTCGAAGTACGGCCGCCCGTCGCGGCGCGGGAGGCGCGCGTCGGGATCTCCGGCTTCCAGCCACGCCATGCGCTGCGCGAAGCGCGGCTGCGCGGCGGCCTGAGCGGCGGAGGTGTCCGGTGCGTCCACTTCGGCCCACGCGGAGAAGCGCGTCTCCCAGGCCGCGTTGAGCGATTCGAGATTGGGGTAGCGGCGCTGGAGCCAGGCCTGAAAGACGGCGCGCTCGGAACCGGCCAGCGGGGCGTCGGCTTGGAGCGCGAGCGCATCGCCCAGCGAGAAAGCGCTCGGACCGTCGGCCAGCGCGGCGTCGATTCCCGCGGCCATGGCGCGGCGCATGGCTTCCAACGCATCGGGCGCAAGGCGATCGGGCGCGCTTAACGGGTGCTCGGCGGAGGAAAGAATTTCGGCGACGCGCGCGCGGGGCGAAGGGGCGGGCATTGGGGCGGGCAGTCCCGCTCCGCCCGCGAGCAAGCCGGCTTCGGGAAAAGCTTCGAGTTGCGCGGCCCACGCGGCGTCGAGCGGCTTGGCCGAGGGTGCGAGCCAGAAGGCGTAGTCCTGCGCTTCGGCGGCGCCCAGCAGCGTGAAGGACGCTTCGGCCACCGGCTGCCAGGCGGGCGGTTCGCGATCGGGTCCGAGGTCGGCTCCGCAGAGGGCCACGATGCGCTGGCGCGCGCCAAACTCGCCCGTCACGTTCAACGCGAAGCGAACGCGTCGCGAAGTGTCTTCGGGCGGCGCGATCTCGACGGCGCTGGCCACGCGGCCCGCGGCATCGACCCACAGCAAGCGCAAACGGTAGCCCGGCCACGCGCCTTCGAGCACACCCTTCAGCGCATCGCCGCCACTAACGCGGTCGCCGTCGAGTTTCAAAGCCAACGCGGGCAAGGGAGGGGCGGGCGCATCGAGCGCGGGTGCGGGCGGTTCGGCGGTTGGCGCGGGCATGGCGGCCGTGCGCGAGCGGCAACCGCTTGCGGCGGCCAGCAGGGTCAGCAGCAGCCCGGCGGCCATCGCGCCGAGCGGCTTATTCAAACGCTGGGGAGTCGGTGAATCCTTCGCGCACCCCCCCGGACGCGCGTTGGGTAACATGTGCACGTATGGTACGTACGAACCGAGCGAATTCCACGCAGGGTTTGGGTTTAGCCGGTCAGAATCGGGAATCTCGGCGGCGGTTTTAGCTAACGTAAGCCTAATCGGCTGCTCAGAACCCGATGTTTTCCCAAACGCAAAGCCCAACGGACGGGCCTCCCCCCACGGAAGTCCAATCGGCCCGGAGCTGGGACCCGGCACCGTATCCTTGTTTGTCCTGGGGGTTTACATACAATCGAAGCGTCCGCAGGGTCACGCGCACGCGTGAACATGCGGGATTCCCCCCTATAAAGGATTCGGCGCTTCGATGAGCACTCCCTTAGCGTTTGCCCAAGAGATCGAGCCTGAGATCGTCGAAATCCGGCGCGACTTCCACCGCCATCCTGAAGTGGCGTTCGAAGAAGTGCGCACCAGCGGCAAGGTCGCGGCGTACTGCGAACAACTGGGCCTCAAGGTGTTGCGCGGCGCGGCGAAGACGGGGGTGATCGCGGAATTGAACGCCGACCGGCCGGGTCCGATCTTGGGCCTGCGCGCGGATATGGATGCGCTGCCGATCCACGAAGAGAACGAGATCGAATACCGCAGCACCTTGAACGGCAAAGGGCATATGTGCGGGCATGACGCGCACACGGCGATGCTGATGGGCGCCGCGAAGCTCTTGGGCAAGTACAAAGACCGGATTCACGGCCGCGTGCGCTTTTTCTTTCAGCCGGCGGAAGAGATTCCGCAAGGCGGCGCGAAGAAGCTGATCGAGGAAGGGCATCTGGACGGCGTCGCGGAGATGTTCGGGCTGCACGTCAATCCGTTGCTGCCCACCGGCGTGCTGGGATTGAAGGACGGCGCGACGATGGCGAGCATGGACCGCTTCGAGTTGCTGGTCGAAGGCGTCGGCGGTCACGGCGCGATGCCGCACCAGACGCACGATCCGATCGTGACGGCGGCCGAGATTGTCCTGGCGCTGCAGACGATCGTCGCGCGCCGGATGGACCCGCTGGAGCCGGGCGTGGTGACGGTGGGCAAGATCGAGGCGGGGGAAGCGTTCAACGTGATTCCGCCGCGCTGCAAGCTGGTGGGGACCTGCCGCAGCCTTTCGAAGGACGTATGGCAGAAGATTCCCGAGTGGATCGAGACGATCGCGACGGGCATCGCGCGCGCACACGGGTTGGACGCGAAGCTGGAGTACACGCGCGGCACGCCGGTCTTGAACAACACCGCTCCGGCGGTGGACGAGATGGGTGCGGCGTTCCGGAAGCTGGGCGGGCGCGATACGCGAATCCGGGCCACCATGGGCGGCGAGGACTTCGCGTACTATTTGGAGAAAGTGCCGGGCTGCTTCGGATTCCTCGGAGCCGGTGACGGCACGCCCGCGACGGGCTATTGCTGGCACCATCCGAAGTACAACATCGACGAGCGCGCGCTGGCCTGGGGCAGTGCGCTGTTCGTGCAATTGGTGCTGGACCGGGCGGGGAAGTAAGGTCTAGCGCTCGCCTTCCAACAGCTTGATCTTCACCGCCACGTCGCCGGCAATCACGGGCAGCGGGACGTTGAGCATCGCGTCCGGCCCGCGGGGAGCGGCGGCGGGCAGTTCGACGACGGTCGTCCCTTCGAGCCGGCCTTCGCGCGTGTTCCAGAATTCCACCTTGTACGTTCCGCGCCGCAAGCTCGGGACCAGCAGGTTGGCTCCGCGGGCGAGGGGGATGCCTTCGGTCCGGTGCGGCACGAGCGGATGGTAGATCCACACGTATGCGCGGCGGTCTGAGCGCAGCGCGCGGGCGAGCAGCGGCTGGTTGTGGCTCTGAATCGGCAGCAGCTCCGGTTCGAGCGGCGATTCGCCGGCCGCGGCGCGGAGATCCTCGCCTTTCAGGTATTCGGCCAGCGCGCGGTACTCGCCGTAACGGTCGTCGAAGTGCAGATGCAGCCACCACCAGTAGCCGGTGGCTCCGGCGAGCGGCTGGACCAAGCTGCCCCACAGTCCCGTGTGCAGATCGGCGTCGAGTTGCGCGCGCGAGTTGTGTTCGACGAGGCGGCCCTTCTCCCACTTCACGCCCAGCCAGTGGCGGCCCTGTTCTTCGACCAGGACCGGTTTGTTGTGCTGCTTCATGCCGCCGCGAAAGACCCCGCCGCCCCACTGATTGCCGGCCCAGAATTCGGCCAGCGCCGCCGAGGCGTCGTTTTTGCCTTCGGCCAGTTCGTCGAAGGCCGAGTACGCGTTGCTGGCGGCGACGTCGATCTCGGGCAGCCCCAGCACGCCGTACCCTCGAACCGGGTGGCTGAAGTGCGTCGCGACGAGATGCTTGTTCGGATCGACGCTTTTCAAATAGCGGGCCATGCCCGAGTGCCAGCTTTCCATCTGCGGCGCCGGGCGGTCGGGCTGGCCTTCGTGGACCATGCCGAGGCTGATGCGGTATTCGTCGGTGAATTCCAGTTCGCTGAACAGGTCCCACGTCAAGACCGCGGAACTGTGCCCCCAGCGGGCGGCGACGTAGCGCAGGTAATTGAGGTGGAAGATTTTCGCGTCGGCTTTCGAAAAGAATTCGGCGGGCGATTCGAGCGGTCCGCCGAAGCGCGTACTGTACGGATTGTGCGCCCACTCGGTGTCGATGGCGTGCGAGAACTGGCCGTGGTTATTCAGGCATAAACTCACGCGCACGCCGGCGCGTTCGCAGGCGTCGAGGACGTGGTCCATGCGCCACGCGTTGAGCAGATTGTACTTGCCCAAGCCCTGGTAGCCCGGCCAATCGCGCCGCCACTGCAGCGCGCCCCACCACGAACACATCCAGATGCGCGTCCAGTTGATCCCCGCGTCCTGAAACTTGGCGAGGTATTCGTCGTATTGGTACGTCCCGCGTCCTTCGATGCGCGGGATGATCTGGCCTTCCCATTTGGGATCTTTGTACGGCAGCCGGTTGTCGCTGGGGCTGCGCAGACACGGGCCCAGCGCATAGTAGAAGCTGCCGTCGTCGAAGCGGAAGTGGCGCCGGTCGGCGTCGGTTCGGACGAAGCCGCGCCAGCCTTCGCTCTTTCCGCGCACCGTGAAAGCTTCGTGCCCGAGATCCAGGACGGCGGCGACTTCCCCGGGCTTCCATTTCAGGCGTTCGACGCGCCGCCGTCCTCCGCCGTCACGGTTTTCGTATTCGTAATGCCAGTCGTCGGGATTCCGGGGCATGGCCCGGTAGGGGTGGCCATCGTGGGTGAAGCGCCAATCGCGCACCCAGTCCTGGCTCGAGACCAGCCAGGCTCCGCCTTCGCGGAGTTCGAAGCGCACGCCATGCACGCCCGGTTCCAGCGCGCGGTAGCGCACGGTCCAGTGTTCGTCGCCGACCGGTTCGACCCGTTCGTGCCCGGTCGCTTTATCTTCGCTGCGCCGGCAGTCCTGATCGAAGAAGGCCGGCACGGCCACGGTCTGCCCCGAGGGCGTGGCGATGTACGCTTGCAGGTCGGCCTCGCGCGGATCGAAGGGATTGGCGTAGCTCTTGTCTAGGTTCAGCTTGACGGTCCAGACCTCGCCGATGCGCAGCTCTTTTTGCGGCGCGTCCCGCAGCGTGAGCGCCGGCGGACGAACGATCTCCGCGCGGTCGAAGCGCACGGCGCGGACCGCCAAGATGCGCACGTCCACCGGCTTATCGGCATGCGTCGTGTACACATGGATGCCGATCTCGCGGATCCGCCCGCGGCTGTACCCTGTCCACGGTTTGGCGTGTTCGATTCCACGCAATTCCTGGGCGTTACGCTCGGTCAAGTCGAGCACGCAGGTGCTCGTGTCGCCGGGGCGCAGCAGGCCCGGGAGCAAGGTCTGATACCAGAGTTCGTCGCGGTCGCGCAGATGCACGCCCGCGCGCAGGTCGGCGGGCGCATCCGGCGGCAGGGCGACCTCGAAGAGCAGGGCGTCGGCCGCGTGAAAGTGATCGGGCGCCGGGCCATCCCAAGCGGCGGCGGGAAACAGCAGGGGCTTCAAGACCGAGACGGAGCCTTCGCGTCCGGGCGCCACGGCGCGCAGGGCTTCGCCGTTCGCGGCGGCCTCCGGTTCGACGCGCGTGCTCGATCCGGCTTCGGCGCGCCAGCGCCCGCCCATCGCTTCGGCCACGGGATCGTTGAGCGGAACCTGCGAGATGGTCTGCGGCGCGCGAGCGAGCGGATGCAGCGCGTGGAGCGCCAGTTCGTGGTGCGCCAGTGGCGGCCAGGTGCGCGCGGCCGCGGCCAGCCGCGCGTGCAGCAACGGTGCGGCCGTGGCGTTCAGGCGTACCGAGACCAGACAGCCGTCGACGGCCCGGGCGCGTCCCCAGCGCGCCAGCGCGTAGCGCGCGGCACGCAGGCAGAACGATTGCCCGTCCGGCGTATCGAAGAGCGCGCCCGGACCCGCGAGCGGACCGCCGCAGGCCCGGTTGAGCGGATGGGCCTGCCAGTTGAAGACCCCTTGCCGCGCGAAGAATTCCCCGTCGAGCAGGATCAGCGGTTTACGCTCGCCGCGTTTCGCGGCTTCGGCCAGCCGCGCATCCATGCGCAACGCCAGTTCGAAGTCGGGCCGCAGCGCGCCGCCGAAGCGGCCCCAAGCCGCGTTCCAGAACGGGACCGGCCGCCAGCCTTCCGCCGCTTCAGGGGCGGGCGCGACGGTCCAGCCTTCCGGATCGCCCGGCGAAAACCGCCACGCTTCCGGTGCGCCGGCCCAGAGCCGCTCGGCGGTAGGGTCGAGTACGCTTCGCAGCGGTGCGGCAAGCGGTACGTCCCAGCGGCTTTCCAGCGCGCGCTCGGCCGGCGGCGGAGCCGAATGCCAGGCCAGCCCCGCAACGGGCACATTCCAAGTTCGGTCGCCCGATCGAATGGTCAGCGCGCCGTTGGCGGGCAGACGCGGCAGGTACGCACGGAAGTACGGCGCGCCAACCGGGGCCAAGCGCCAAGCGGAGCCGTCGGGCACGGCGCTGAAGCGCTGATCGAAGAACGCCAGCGCTTCGAAGTCCGCTCCGGCGGCGCGGACGTCCCCGGAGCCTTCGAACGCGTAAGGGTCCGCCGGGCAGGGCTCCAGCCGAAACGCGAGCGTCGCGGCGGCGGCGATGCCGGATGGCGCCGGTTCGAGGCGGACGTCGAGTACGCGGGTTTCGGGAACGTCCACGGTCATTTCGCGGACGATCAGGCGCGGTTCGCGCAATTCCACTTCGACGGGGCGGTCGAAATCTCCTTCGGCGCGCAGTTCGAGGCTAACGACTTCGGCGGCGGCCAGGGTATCCCACGGGCGGCCGTGTCCGATCGGCGCCAGATCGCCCGCGTCCAGCCGGACGATCAACGTGCTGGGATCGCCGGCATGCGGCGCGACCGGCGCGATCGTCGCCGCGTATACGCCGCCCGAGCGGCTCTCGACGATCCAGCGCAAGCGGACGGCGATGCGCGGGGATCGCCGCACCCGCGCCTTTAGCGAGAGGCTCGCCACGGAACGCAGATCCCACGGCTGTTCGCGCCGCCGCTTCAGGCTGCGCGTGCGCGATGCCTCCGGGCCGAGTTTCCAGACTTCGCCGGAGAAGGCCGATTCCAGTTCGCGCGCGGAGGGGAGGTCTTCGGCGCCGCCTTGGGGCGTCGCGGACTCGGAGGCCCACGCCGCGGCCGAGCAGAGCCATACGGCCGTGCCCAACCAAAGCAAGGAACGCCGGGAACCCATGGAACAGAATCTTCGTCGCAAGCGCACGTCTCCGGAGCGCACGCCATTCATTATGCCAGCCCTTTGCCGGGGCGATAGCGAGCGCACAAGTGCTTATCCTATTAAGACGTTGCATGGCTTTGTTTCGTTTCCGAAAGATCTCCGTTGCATTTGTAACTGTTACATGTTAATTGTTACAGATCGAAGGCAAGATTGAGGTCGAACTCGATACCCTTGGAGGAGCGCAGCCATGGCCACGGCACTCGAAGCGTACGTCTCCCAGCGTCGGCAGGGCGGGCTGGATGTGCCCACCACCGTCGAACTGCTACGGCGCTATGCCTACCTCGAGCGCGCCGCGATTCCGGCGCTGGCCGGCTGGTTCCTCGCCGCGCCGAAGTACGAGGACAAGATCAAACTGGGTTATTTGGTATGGGGCCATGCCGAACGCGCCGACACGATGCGCAAGCGCCTGAAAGAACTGCGCGGCGGGCATCGCGATGCGAGTCTCGAACCGGCCTTGCAGCGTGTGGGCGCGGCGCTGGCGCATGCGCCGGACGAGCACGCGTTCGTCGCGGGCCTGGAAGCGTTGACGAAGCACCTCGCCGAAGCGTACCGCACGCACCTGACCGTAAGCGACGCCGCGGCCAACGCCATGGAACGGCGCATCCTGCGCACCGCGCTGAGCGAGTTGGAGTCCGACCGCGTTTGGCTCGCCGAGTACGTCGCGCATCTAGACGAAGTGCGCGGCGCTCAAGCACGGCGCTGGGTCGACCACTTGGAAGGCCTGCTGGCGATGGCGGGCGGGGTCAGCGGCATGGAGCGCCGCGCGCTGGAAGCGCCCGCGCGTCCCGACGCGGCGCTCTTCGAGCGTCCGCAAACGCTCGTCTTCGATCACCGCATCCAGCGCGGGGAATTCGAAAGCTTCTCGAAACGCCTGGAATTGGGCTTCGAAGTCACGCGCGTCGCCGAACTGGAAATCTTCTTTAACGAGTTTTACGCCGCGGCGCTGCTGGCGAGCATTCTCTTCGATGCCTGGAACGCCGACGCGCCGTGGGAGTTCTTCCACGATATGGCGCACCACTTCTGGGACGAGGTGCGGCATGCCGAGTTCGGCTTGATCCGCTTGCGCGAGTTGGGCGTCGAGCCCAAGCGCGTGAACTTGGTGCTCTTCGACCAGGCGCAATCGATGCCTTTCCTGCACCGGCTCTGCTTCCTGACGCTCGACCTGGAAGTCTTCTACATGCCGCGCAAGCAACCGCGCGTGAAGCGTTACGGCGAGGCCGGCGACTACCGCACGCAGATCTTTGCCGATGTGGACTGGTCCGACGAAGGCAACCACGTGCGCTACGGGAAGAAGTGGGTCACCCATTTCCTTGAGGACGACGGGCGAGAGATCGCCGACTTGCAGGCCGAGATTAAAGAGCACCTGAAGCCGCTGTACGCGAATTTGCCCGCGGGGCAGATGTCGCCCTTCTAAGCGCGGCACCGCATGCAGGGCGCATCAGGAGCGCTCGCACGAACCGTCCTCGCACTCGGCGTTCGCACGCCCATTCAGCAGGGTCTCCAGCGTCTGCTGCTTCGACCAGCCTAACCAGTGCGAAAGGCGATGGCGGTGCGAGGAGAGAAACTTGAAGGCCGCGCGAGCCAGCGGGCGCAGTTCCGGCTCCGCCAGCCGCGCGGACCATTCGCGGTACTCTTTAAGCGCGTAAAGGCACATCAGCCAGGCGGCATCGCCGCGGTAGACGCCGCCCTCATCGCTTACGGCAATCAACTCTTCGGGTTCGCCGCATGCCAGCGTCGGGAAGCGCTGCTGCGCTTCGAGCGATTCGGCGGCGAGCAGTTCGAGTTCGATGAACTGCGGCTGCCGTTTGAGCCAGTTCTTGCAGCGGCGGCAGACGCCGCAACGGTAATCGTAGAGGACGGTGAGCTTGCGCATGGCGAGTCCTCCTGTAACGGTGCGGTTCGATGCCCGTTGCGGAGAGGGCTTCGCTTCGTTCGGCGGAACCGCTCGCCAGCTCGATCCGCCGCCATCCGCTCGGCCCTCCCCGCGCCCGCCGCACGGAAACGCTCCGCGCGCGCGGGCTGCCTGCTCGGCCTATTCGAGCCATGAACTCACGGCCACCTGACCGCTTGGAGCAACCGGCGGCGGCTGCCGGTGCAACAGTCCGCGCCGGCGCATCCGGGCGAAGACGAACATGTTGAAGAAGTGCATCACGCCCAGAACCAGGAGCACCAAGCCGATCTTGGTGCTGAAGAACTCCACGGCTTGCTGCAGGTCGTTGGGCTTGTCGCCGTACTTCAACGCCAGCGTCACGTAGCCGATGTTGATCAGATAGAATCCGACGACGAGCAGATGATTGACCGAATCGGCCAGCGCCTCGTTGCCCAGAAAGCTGTCGACCAGGAATACGCGCCCGCTTTTATGCAGCGTGTGCGCGACCCAGATCGTGACGCCGAGGCTGACCGCCAGATAAAATCCGTACGCCCAGACCGTGTAGTTGACCATGCCCCACCTCCTTTGGGTTTCCGGGACGCCGGTCCGGCGCCCTTATTTCTTGTATTTCTGTCTATTCAGAAATTACCGCATGCACCAGGAGAAGGCAAGGGAAATGTGCGCGGCCGGGCCGCTTCCGATTGCCGCCTCGCGCGCTGGGCTTAGGCTGAAGCCATGCCGCCGAACCTGCTTTTCGTCACCTCCGACCACCAGCGTGCCGACAGCATCGGGATGCTCCAGGCCGGCCTCGAAGTCACGCCGCGGGCGAACGCGTTCGCCCGGGAGGCGGTGCGATTCGAGCGCGCGTACAGCACCTGTCCGCTCTGCGTGCCCGCGCGCACGGCGCTGGCCACGGGGCTGTATCCGACGCGCAACGGCATGGTGACCAACGACTGGAGCGGCGCGAGCGCCGGACCCCATACGCCGCTGCATCAGGTCCTGGCCGAAGCCGGTTACGCCGTCGCGCATGTAGGGATGCAGCACATTCGCGTGAATCCGCCGCTGGACGCCCGCGTGCGCTTCGAGCCGTACCTGGATCATAAGGACTACGAACGCCATCTGAAAGACCGCGGGTTGCGCGCATGGCCGCCCGATGACCTGGCCGGCTTCAGCAAGGAGCTGAGCGAACGCCAGGGCGAAGCGCGCGTAGCCGCGTCGTACTCGCACGTACGCACGGCTCCGTCGCCGAACGCGAACGAAGACTTCAAGGACGTCTGGTTTGCCGGCCGTGCGCGGGAGGCGCTGCGTAGGCTGGCGGAAGGATCGCGGCCATTCGCGTTGTTCGTCAACTTCTGGGCGCCGCATCCGCCGCTGTGGGTGCCGCGCGACCGCTTCGGCCTGTTTCCGCCGGAGCGAATCGATCTTCCGGCAGACGTGGGCCTTGTCCCCCGCGGCGAACCGGCCAATCGCCGGCGGGGCGTAGCCGCTCAGTTGGGCGCGGGCGTATCGATGGCCCAATGGCGCGCCGTCTGGAGCGCGCACCTGGCCCTTACGCATCTGGCCGACGAGCAATTCGGGCGGCTGCTCGATACATTGAACGATTCGGGGCGCGGCGGCGAAACGGCGGTCGTGTACCAATCCGACCACGGCGACCATTTGGGCCAGCGGGCGATGTATCAGAAGATGGAATGCTACGATCCGTCGATTCGCACGCCGTTGCTGATGCGCCTGCCGGGCGTCGCGGCGTGCCGCATCGCGGATCCGGTCAGCCACCTGCACGTGGTTCCGACGCTGCTCGATGTTCTAGGGCTCGAACCGCCGGGTGCGCTGGATGCCCCAAGTCTGCTGCCGGACTGCCGCGCCGGCGCGCTGCGCGATCCGCAGCCGGTTTTCGCGCTCTACGCCGGCAATTCCATGCGCGGCGACCAGCGCCGGATGATCGTCCACGGCGGCTGGAAGTACGTCTACGACCCCGATGCCGAGCCCGAACTTTTCGATCTGGCGGCCGATCCGCTGGAGCAACGCAATCGGGCCAGCGAACCGGCTCTGACCGATCGGCAAGGCGACCTGCACGCGCGGTTGGCGGCGTGGCATTCGGAACGCGGGGATACGATAAATTTTTAAGGCGGGGTTCACTTTTGTAGCGCTGGGAATGCGCACCAGGGCGTCCTACATGCAGCCTTCGCGAGTGAACCGATTATGCGCCTCTGGATTTGGGCAACGTTAAGTATCTGCGCTTATGCAATAGGCGCGGAAGGAACGGCGCCGCCTACGCATCGCGTTCTGGTCGAGCTGTTTTCGTCCCAAGGTTGCAGTTCCTGTCCGCTCGCCGAGAAAATGCTTGGCGATTTGGGCGCGCGTGCGGACGTCGGCGCGAAGACCGTACTGCTGGCTTGGCATGTCGATTACTGGGATCGCTTGGGTTGGCCCGACCGCTTTGCCAATAAAGCGCACACCGCTCGGCAGGAAGCCTACCGGCAGGCTTGGCGCTCGCGAAGCCTGATGACGCCTCAGTTCGTCGTAGCCGGCCGGCCGGCCTCGCGGCTGGTGCCGGAGATCACCGCCGAGGCCGCTCGCCCGGCGAGTCTCTCGATCGCCCTCACCGTGAAGTTGCTTAAGGACGGCCGCGTCGAAACCACGGTGGGCCTTAAGAAGCTCCACCCCGATCTGGCCTTGCCGCCGCACGTGATGGCTCGTGTGCTGCTCTTTGCAACGCGTGTTAAGACGGTCTGCAAGGCCGGTGAAAACGCGGGCAAGACGCTCGAAGAATTTTTTCCTGTTTTGAATTCTTTTTCTTCTCAAAGGGCAGACGAACTAACGCTGAAAAATGTTACGGTGTATGCAACCGTGCCTGAAGGTGTAAAGCCAGCCGAGTTAGGCGTGGCGGTGCTGGTGGAAGATCCTCAAGGCATGGCCACGATCGAATGTACGAGTAGCCCCGTAGCCATGGAAAGTGGGGGTAAGTGAAGGGTTCGGTCTAAGAATCGGGCGCGGTGCTTTGAAGTAGCTTTAAGAGCATGGCTGGCCCGGTGAATACGCGGGAATCGCACGGGCTGCGGTCCGGTGGGTTCCTGCCTTACGGCGCCTCGCTGCGGCGGCGCCGGGTTGCGGCGGTGCGCTGGAGCGTCCCGTCATCGGCCCGGCGCCGCTTTTTTGTTGGCTTTCAGCACACGGGACGGGCGGATGCTGTATTCGAAGCGTTAGTCGTTCCCTACCGGCAATTCCACGAAGAAGACCGTTCCTGACTGGCCAGTCTCGAATCGAATCGCTCCCGAATGCTCTTCGGCGATCTGCTTGGCGATGGCCAGTCCCAGTCCGCCGCCGCCGGGCTTGGTGCTGACGAAGACTTCGAAGACCCGCTCTCGGACCTGCTCAGGGATTCCGGGGCCGGTGTCGGCAACTTCTAACATGGCCCGTCGCACTTGAGCATCCCAGCGTGTACGCACCGTGACGGTTCCGTTGCGGACGATGGCTTGCATCGCGTTGAGCACCAGATTGACGAGCAACTGGCGGATTTTGTTGGCATCGAGCGGCAGGTCGGCGGGGAGTGCGGGGTCGGCTTCAAGCTTGGCGCCGACTTTGGCGTGTTCGAGCTGGCGGTGCAGGAAATCGAGCGTCTCGGCGCAGAGCTTGTTGAGGTCGGTGGGCGCGCGCTGAGCCGGGCGGGGCCGGGCGAAGGTGAGCAGTTCTTCGACGGCCAGTTCGAGGCGGTCGATTTCACTGAGCACGATGGCGTACGCCTTGCGCGTGGCCTCGTCGGCTTGAGGCTGGCGGTCGGCGAGGACTTGGACGGTGATGCGCATGCTCGTCAGGGGGTTGCGGATCTCGTGGGCGACGGAGGCGGCCAGGCGGCCGGTGGACGCCAAGCGTTCGCTCTTGAGCAGTTCTTCCTGGCTGCGGCGCAGACTCTCGACCATGGTTTGAAACGCGGCGGCCAGTTCGGCGATTTCGGCGGGGCCGCGTTCGCGTCCGGAGTCGAGGGATTCGCTCAGCCCGCCGCTGGCCAGGCGTCCGGCGGTGACGGCGAGTCTGCGGACCGGACGGGTGATCCAGCGCGCCATGACCCATCCCAGCAGCGCCGCGAGCGCCACGCCCAGCGCACCTAAGCCGGCGATGCGCGCAAGCGCGCGGTTCTGGGCTTCCTCGACGCGAGCAAGCGGGTAGAGCACGAAGTAGCCCGGGCGGACCGTACGGCTCGGTTCGAGCGGCATCAACCGCGAGGCGTAATGGATCAGGTAAACCTGTCCGGCCAGCGGCACCTGGGTAGTGTGCAGCCGCGAGGTTGTGGCCGGATCGGACAAGCCGGGAAAGTATTTGGGTTCACGCACTGCCGAGCGCAGATCGCTGAGTAATTTGGCGTGTTCGGGGCGGCCCAGGTCGAGCGTCGTGACGGGCGGCTCGGGGTCCACTTGGACGACAATCTCGAGTCCGTCCCCTGTTTCGCCGGGTCCAACGGCACGATCTCGAAGCTCGCGCAGAAAAGCTTCGTAGGGTGGGGTCGGGTAATAAGCCACTACGGCCAGCACAAAGCGCTGCTGTTGCTCGACCCGCGCGCGCACGTCCTCAAGGATCTCGCGCGCCACAACCCACCCCAGCAGGCTCAGGAGCAAGCTAAAGAGAGCGACAAAGGGGAGCGTGATCTGCGTGGCTAGGCGCAGACCGAACCGAGCGGTTGGAACCGGCGGGTGATCGGCCAGCGGCGTGACGCTCCGAGCAAGAGTGGCGTAAAAAGCTATTTTAGCACAAAGGCCGCGTCGCTCCCGTTGAATATGGGAGGTCGGAGCAGGGGTTTCGATAACACGCGAGAACCTGGAATCGGCGTGCGAGTTAATGCGTAAGCTATTTGACTTCAATGGGTTAAGGGGATGATTAAAGGCCTGGTGGGTCAAATTTTCATTGACTTTGCACGTGCAAACGGTAAGGTCGTTGCGCCAACTTAGGAAACGACTCAGATTTATCCCCGCGCGGCAATCGGCCACGTTGAGGGAGGTCCACATTGCCGGTGGGATCTGAGTTTAGGATCGAAAGGGAGGGAATGTATCATGCGTAAGGTTTGGATGACGTTGGTCGTGGCGATGCTGTGCGGTTTGGGCGCGGTGGGCTGCAGCAAGCCGGCCGAAAAGACGGCACCCGCCAAGACCGAAGCGAAGACCGAGGCCAAGACGGGCGAGGCGGCGAAGACGGAGCCGGCCAAGACCGAAGCCGCCAAGACCGAAGCCGCTAAGAGCGAGTAACGCTCGGCAGGCTTTGATGTTGCAAGCAGGGAGGAAGCCCTCCAAGGGCTTCCTCCCTCTTTTTTTGTGCGCTTACCCCATTATGATGCTTTCGAGGCGTCTTAATTTCGAGTTCGTTCGGACGCGCTTCGAACTTGAAGTGCCGTAAGCCGTTAGCGAGCACCGTGGGGAGCACGCAGGCCGGTTCATGTCCAGCGCAACCACTTCGGCAGCCCCCTGCGACGAACCTGAAGCGACGGGTCCGGCGGAAGCCGCGCCGTCGTTAAAATCGCGAGCTTGGCAGATGCTGGTGCGGTTGGGCGGGCGGCTGGCGGAACTGTGGAGTCCGCTCAGCGGCTGGTACCTCGCCGCGCTGGCGGCGTGCGGTATGGCTGGCGTCAACGGCCTGCTGTTGGGCTACCGCGTCGTCGAGCATTCGACGATCGGAAAGTTCATTCAGAGCGATGACATCCCCCTGCTGCATTTCGTGGAGACGCATTACGCGAAGCTGTATTGGACGCAGGCCGGTTGCGCGGGCTTCCTGCTGCTGGCGTTGCTGGCGGGTTACCGCACGGTGCGCAGCGCGTGGACGGGGTGGGCGTGGGCGGGACTGACCTTCTTCGGCGCGGGATTGGCTTCCTACGCTCAGCGTTTCGTGAAGCCCGAAAGCGGCCCGGTGACACTGCATGCGCCGAATGCGCTGGATTGGCTTTGGGTGGCGGCGCTGGGAGTTGCGGCGAGTTGCGGCGCGACAGCGCTGGCGCGAAGGCTGCGCGGAGTGGCTCAGCCGGAACCGGCGGTGCTCGCGCGCGGGCGTTGGATTCCGGCTCGCGTGGCGGTGCTGTACCTGTTGGGCTGCATCGCGGTGCTGACGTATGCGCTCATGGATCATTTGAGCTTCTGGTCCAGCGCGAAGAACGGCGGCTACAATTACCGGCAGTTCTTCGAACCCGGCGAGCTGGGCTACGCCAATCTGGTCCTGTATTCGACCTCCTGGCTTTTCGCGTCGCTGGCGGCCCTGAGCGCCGCGGCGGGCGTGGCACTTTTTTGGTTCGCCGAACAGCTTCTGCGTGAGCCCGACGGGAGC
The DNA here is from genome assembly GCA_045863855.1 of Planctomycetota bacterium. Classification (GTDB taxonomy): domain Bacteria; phylum Planctomycetota; class SZUA-567; order H5-PLA8; family H5-PLA8; genus H5-PLA8. The sequence continues at coordinate 152,167 of BTVV01000001.1, forward strand.
GAAGGGCTGCGCGCGGCGCTGCTGGGCACGGTCTGGTCCGGTGCGACGATGCTGCCGTGGCTGGCCAAGATGCTGCCCGAAATTCGCGGCGAAGGCGCGTGGATTCTCCCGGTCGGACTGTGCGGCGCGACCTTCGCGGCGGTGGTGCCGCTATTGGCGGTCAGCTTGGTGACGCTGCGGCTGGACTTGGACGGCGCGGCGGCCGAGCATCCGGCTTCGAAGGTGCGCGCGGCGGGCGGCGACCGGGCGCTGGCGGCTTTCGTGCTCTTTCCTTTCTATCCTCTTATAAGGATGGCGCGCCCGCCCCGGACATGGCGGCCGTGGGCGTCGCTGGTGGCGCTCTTGCTTGTCTGCGGTCTGGCGGTGGCGGGCTTGACGTGGGGCATCGATTGGGCCGACCGCAACTACGATCTGGACGATTGGCGCAAGATGCTCAAGTCGGGACTCTTTCCGTGCCTGCGCGTGCTGGCGGCGCTTGCTTGCGCCGCTTGGGTTTACTTGGCGTTCAGGCGGCTGGTGGAACCTTGGTTCCGCGCCGAGCCGGACGAACCGGCGGCGAAGTGGCCGAATCGCATTCGCTATGCCGCGGTGGCACTGGCGTGCGCGGGCATTCTGGGCGCCTCGTGGCCGTTCTGGGGCTGGCAACGCGTCCCGCAGAATGTCTTCGCGCGGCTCGCGGAGTTCAGCAAGCGCCACGAATTCGAACTGGGCTTCCTGCACTGGATGGGCGATTTCGACGGCGACGGGTACGCGGCGTGGCTGAACGGCGCCGACCTGGACGAACGCAATCCCGCCGTGCAGGCCGGCGGGTTGTTCAAGCCGGTGGCCGTGCCGCTGATTCCGGACGTGATTGAGGTGGTGGAGCCCGAGAAGTCGGTGCGCTTTCCCAGCGTGGTGGTGCTGTGGCTGGAAGGCGTCGCGCCGCGGCTGCTGAGTTGTTACGGTCAGCGCAAACTTCCCGAAGGCGTCTCGGCGACGCCGCACATGGATGCGCTGGCTGCCGACGGTACGCGCTTCGCGCACGCGCGCTGCGTGTACCCCAGCACCTGGGACGGCTGGTACATGACGCAGGCCGGGCGCTTCTTGCGCGTGCTGGAAATGGACAACTCGAAACCCTTCGGCGAGACCTACGCGCGGCACAACAATCTGCTCAAGATCTTTAAACTCGCCGGCGTCACGCGCTACGCCCACGCGGATACGGTTCCGTTCGTGGATCTCTTCGTGCCCGAGCGCTACCGCGAGGAAAACTTCGAGAAGGATCTGAATTCGGAGCCGGATTCGAAGCTGGAGATCACCCGGGGCGACAAGCGCACGGACCGGCTGGTGCGGTTCATCGAGTCGCTGGAGCCGGGCGAGAAATTCTTCCTGTGCGAACACATGACGGACACGCACTTTCCGTGGAAGCGCACGAGCCTGAAGCGCGCGCAGGAATTGGGCTTTCCGGACGGCCTGGAGTTTTGCGAGGCCGACGCGATCGTGGACGGCGTGAAGAACGACAAGTTCGCACGGCATTGCCAGACGGTCACACGCATGGACGGTCAGATCGGGCGGATCGTGAAGGCCCTGAAGGACCGCGGACTGTACGACGAGACACTGATCCTGATCGTCAGCGATCACGGCTGCCAGTGGTTCGAACACGAACACATGTATTACGTGAGCCACCTCTACGAGCAATGCCTGCGGATCCCGATGATCCTGAAAGTGCCCGGGATGCCGCGCGGCTTGGTCTGCGAGACGCCGGTTCTGCAGACCGATATCATCCCGACGATGCTGGAACTGGCCGGGATGCGCATCGCCCCGCCGGCGAAGCCGCTGGACGGGTTGAGCCTCGTTCCGTTCCTGCGCGGCGTTTCGGAGGTGGATGAGGCGCCGTATCGCAAACGCAACCTGATCCTGACGACGCATTACGATACGCTGGGTGTGGTTCGAGCGTTTCGCGACAAATTGATCTTCGACCGCCCTACGGGCACGTACTGCATCTTCGACATCGAGTCCGATCCCATGGAGAAGCACAACCTCGTGGACACACGACCGGAATTGAAAGACGAGTTGCTGGAGCTTTTGCGCGAGATGCAAAAGAAGCATCCCGAGTTCCTGGGCGGCATCGCCGATCCGCCGGGCGTGCTGGCGGCGCATCCATGAGCGCGCCTGCCGAACTGACCGTCAAGCCGCGCCACTACAAACCCCTGCTGGCCGGACACCCGTGGGTATTCGCGGAAGCCGTCGAGAAGGTGAAGGGGGAGCCGAAGCCCGGCGACGAAGTGCGCGTGCGCGACGAACGCGGAGCGGTGCTGGGGCGCGGGTATTACTCGCCCGGAAGCGCGATCGCCGTACGCCTGCTCACGCGCAAAGACGAATCCTGCGACGCGGGTTTGCTGCGGCGCCGTTTGGCCGACGCGCTGGCGCTGCGGCGCGAGACGCTGGGCTTCGACGGTTCGGAGCAGGCTCCGCGCACCGCCTACCGGCTGGTGCACGCCGAAGGCGACTGGCTGGGCGGGCTGGTGGTCGATCTTTACGGCGACGTGGCCTGCATGCAGATTCATACTGCGGGGATGGACCGCCGGCGCGAAGCGCTGCTCGCGGCGCTGCAGGAACTCGCCGGCGCCACCACGATCCTGGACCGCAGCGACGCGCGGATGCGCGAGCTGGAAGGCCTGAACGCGCCGCGCGAAGAGCCGATGCGCGGGCACGCGCCGGAAGGGCCGGTCGAAGTGCGCAGCCACGGCGCGCGGCTGGCGGTGGACTTCGAGAGCGGCCAGAAGACGGGGCTTTTTCTCGACCAGCTCGACCATCAGGCCTGGCTGGCGCGGCACGCGCGCGGGCGCGCGATGCTGGATGTCTTCAGCTACAGCGGCGGCTTCGCCGTGCAGGCCGCGCGCGCGGGCGCGAAGAGCGTCGCGCTGCTGGAGCGCAGCGCCGCCGCGCTGGACGCGGCCCGCGAGAACCTGGAGCGCAACGCGATCGCCGACGCGGAACTGATCGAGGCCGAGTGGCAGGAAGGCTTCGCGCATCTGAAATCCGAGAACCGGCGCTTCGATCTGGTGGTGCTGGATCCGCCCAAGTTCGCGCGCACGAAAGCCGATGTGCCGCAGGCGCTGGAAGGCTACCGGCGGCTCAACGGCGCCGCCGCGGAGCTGCTGAATCCCGGCGCGCTGCTTTACACGTGTTCGTGTTCGGGGAACGTGAGCGAGCTCGAATTCGAGCGCGCCGTCGCGGGAGGGCTGGCGGGCTCGGGCCGCCGCGCGCAGGTGCTCGAACGGCGCGGCCATGCGCCCGATCATCCCGTTCCGCCCGGCTTCGAACAGGGCCGCTACTTGCAGGGGCTGCTGGTGCGAGTCCTTTAGCATCCGGAGCCGGCGCGCCAGAGGGGTCCGATGGCATCGAGCGAGATCTGGAAAGAACTGCTCGACCGCGAAGCGGCGCTGGGCACCGAAGCGACGGTGCGGATGACCTTCAAGCCGCGCACGGCGCCGACGGAAATCGCCGACGAGACGCCGCTGCCGGCGACGGTGATCTCGGGCGAACCGGCGACGCGGATCGGGAGCGTGGCGCCGACCCTGCGCTCGAACGCACCGATCGCATCGGCCGGTTCCGCTCCGGTACCGCCGGATTACCGGGTGCTGGCGCCGCTGGGCGAAGGCGGCATGGGGATCGTCTTCCGCGCCATGCAGCCGGCGCTGGGCCGCGAGATCGCACTGAAGGTCGCCAAGCAGCAGGAACCGCACGCGCGCGCTTCCTTCGTAAGCGAAGCGCGCGTCACGGGGCGGCTCGAACACGCCAACATCGTTCCACTGCATGCGCTGGGGACGCTGCCCGACGGCGCGCCCTGCATCGCGCTGAAGCTGGTGCAGGGAACCACCTGGCGCAAACTGATTCAAGCGCGCAGCGGTCCGGGGCCGCAGCTTAAAGAGCATCTGCGCATCCTGCAAAGCGTGGGGAACGCGCTGGCGTTTGCGCACCAGCAAGGCGTGCTGCATCGCGACCTGAAACCGGACAACGTGATGGTGGCGGAGTTCGGGCAGGTCTTCGTGATGGACTGGGGCCTCGCCGCGCGGTTGCCGAACGCGAGCGCCGAGCTGGCTTATCTGCCGGAAGCGTCGGCGCTGCGCGGGCCGGCCGGGACGCCCGCGTACATGGCCCCGGAACTCGCGCGCGGCGACGGCGCGGCCTCCGATGCCCGGACGGACGTGTATCTGCTGGGCGCGTGTCTGCACGAGGCCTTGACCGGCCGCCCGCGCCACGCCGGAGCGACGATCACCGAGATTCTTTCCGCGGCGGACCGTTCGGAGCCTTTCGCGTATCCGCCCGAAGTGCCCACCGAACTGGCGGCGTTGTGCAATCGAGCGTGCGCGCGCGAACCGGCCGCGCGCTTCGCCGACACGCTCGATTTCCTGAAGGCGCTGGAGACGTATCTGGAGCATGAGCAGGCCGAACGGCTCGCCGCGAAAGGCGCGCGGCTGCTGGGGGATCTCGAGGCGCTGCTTTTGCAAGAAGCGCCGCCTGAAGAGATCGAAGAGCGTGCGCGAACGGTTCAGCGCCTGTATGCGCAGGGCCACTTTGCGTTTCAGCATGCGAAGGAATTGTGGCCGGAGTCCAACGCCGCGCGTAGCGGCGCGCGGAAGCTGACGGCCGCGATGCTGGAGCACGCGCTGCGCGGCGAGGATCTAGCGCTGGCGCGGCGGCTGAGCGAAGAAGAAGGAGCCGAAGCGTTTCGAGCGCGCATCGCGGAACTGGCCGAACGGATCGCGGCGCGCGAGCGCGAGATGGAGCGCCTGCGCGAAACCGCGGCGCGGCACGACTGGAAGCATGTCGCCCGTCCGCTGGGGACCGTCCTGATCGCCGGAGCTTGCTGCGGTGCGTTCGGGACGCTGACCAGCGCCGCGCTGCGCACGGCCGGGCGTGCGTGGTCTTCGCCGCTGATCCTGATGAGCGTCTGGATGCTCGCGCTGCTTGTCACCGGCGGCCTTGCGCTGAAGCTCTTGCGCGGGCGCAAAGTCAGCTTCAGCGCGGTGAGCGAACAGCTTGCGGGTACGTGGCTGGCCGTAGGCGTCGCGTGCCTGGGCGTGGAACTGCTGAACTGGCGCATGGTTCATCCGCCGTTCAAGCTCCTGCCGGTGACGGCGCTCTTCCTCGGCGTCGGCGTCGCGACACTCGCATTTCAAACCCACCGCGCGCTGCTGGGTGTGGCGGCGGCGTTTCTGGGCACCAGCTACCTGATGACGGTCTGGCCGGAATACGGGCGCGAACTGCTGGGCGTGACGTTGTGTCTCGCGCTGGGCGCTTTGGGTTTGTTCCTGCGGCGCGTGAAGGCCTGAAGCGCGTTTAGCGCGGATCCACGGCCGATTCGAGCGGCACGCCCTCGCTTTGCAGGCGGTACATGCGCGCGTACCAGCCGCCTTGGGCAAGCAGTTCGTCGTGGCTGCCGCGTTCCCGGACCAGGCCGCGGTCGATCACCAGGAGCTGATCGCAGCCGCGCACGAGCGAGAGCCGGTGGCTGACGATCACGGTGGTGCGCCCTTGCATCAGGCGTTCGAGCGCCGCCTGGATCAACGCTTCGCTTTCGGGTTCGACGCTGGCGGTGGCTTCGTCGAGGAGCAGGATGCGCGGGTTGGCGAGGAACGCGCGGGCGATGCAAAGGCGCTGCTTCTGCCCGCCGCTGAGCTTTACGCCGCGTTCGCCCACCAGCGTGTCGTAGCCCTGCGGGAGGCGTTCGACGAATTCGTGCGCGTTGGCTTCGCGCGCCGCGTCGATCATGTCCGCTTCGCTCGCGCCCAACCGGCCGAATAAAATATTCTCCCGAATCGAGGCATTAAAAAGGAAGGGCTCCTGGGTCACGATGGCGCAGTGCCGCCGGAAGCCGGATTGAGCGAGCGTGCGCAGGTCGTGCCCGTCGATGCCGACCGTGCCGGCCTGCGGATCGTAGAATCGCAGGATCAAGTTAAGCACAGTGGACTTGCCGGCGCCGCTGGGCCCGACGACGCCCGCGGTGTGCCCGGGTTCGACAACGAAGCTGACGTCTTCCAGCGCGGTACGCTCGGGCGTGTAAGCGAAGCGGACATGCTCGAAAGAAACGCGCCCCTGAACGGACTCGAGCGCCTTCGCGCCGGGCGCATCCTGGACGATTTCGGGCGCGTCGAGGATCTCGAAGACGCGCGCCCCTGAAGCCGCGGCGCGCTGAAGCATTTCGTTGGTTTGCGCCAAGGTCTGGACGGGGCTGAAGAGCTGCCACCAGTATCCGCGCAGCGCGATGAGACCGCCGATGGTGAATTCGCCCTGCATCACGTAGTACGCGCCGGCGCCGATCATCGCCACATTGCTCAAGAAGCCGACGGACATGACGCCGGGAAAGTACGCGGCGCGCGCCTTCACGCCGCGCAAGCTCTCGGCATAGAACGCGGCGTTGCGCGCTTCGAAGCGCGCGGCTTCGTGGGGCTCCCGCGCGAAGGCCTTGATCACGCCGACGCCCATCAGATGCTCTTGGAGGACCGAAGAGAGATCGCCGAGCTTGTCGCGCACCGAGCGGTACAGGCCTTTCACGCGCCGGTTGAAGAACCAGACCATCAGCGCCACCAGACCCAGCGGGATCAACGAGACGATGCCGACCTTCCAGTTGAGCCACAGGATCACACCCGCCACGCCGGCGAAGCTCAGCGCGTTGCTGACGATCGTATCGACGCCGTTGATCACGACTTCTTGGAGCACATCGACGTCGCCGATAGCACGCGCCTGCATGTCTCCGCTGCGGTGTTCGTGGTGGTACGCCAGCGATTGGCGCAGCAGCTTGGCGTGCACGCGCTCCCGCAGGTCGTGAACGAAGCGCTGCCCCGCTCGGCCCAAGAGCCAAGTTCGCGCGATCGATAAGCCCGCGCCGACGAGGTAGACGGCGAGCATCAGCGCGAGCGCCGGGAGCAGCATGTCGTGCTTACCTTCGATCAGCACGTCGTCGACGATGTACTTCCAGACGAGCGGATGAAAGAGCTGGCAGGGGGTGGCGAGCAAAAGGCAGGCGAAGCCCGCCGCGAGCGGGGCGCGATAGGGACGCAAAAGCCCGAGGATGCGCACGAACACGCCGCGATTCTCCGCTGCCGGACGCAGGGAATCTTAACCGGCGGCGCGCAGCGGAGCGCGGACAGGTTTCGAAAAATCAGGCCCACTGTACGCATCGCGAAGCGGGATTAGAAAAGTTACGGAACGCTCGTCTTTACGGCAGCGCCACCGCCTGCTCGGCGGCATACTCGAAATCGACGCGTATCACGCGCCGGTTGTAGGTGTCGTTGAGGTACAGGTGCTGTTCGCTGAAACCCGCGCCGCTGGGCCAGGCGAGCGGAATATCGGGCGTCGTGAGGGCGGGTTTGCCGGCTTTGCCTTCGGGCGTGTGCGGATTTACGTACTGGGCGTCGAAATTTCCGTACGAGCCGATCTCGGCGATGGTGTTTCCGGCGTTGTCGAACAGGAGCACATTTGCCGCGAATGCGCTGGGCATGGCCAGCCGGCCGTAGCGGTCGACGTCGAAGCGCGGAACGCGGCAGACACAGCAGGACGAATTGCCTCCGGGCCCGGGGCCGCTGACGGGACCTAGGCCGGAGTAGATTTGCTGGGCGTTTTCGACGGCCATTTTGCCTTCCAATTCCAGCTTCGGCGCGGCGGGCATTTTGCTCTCGCTGTCTTTGATGCCCAGCACCGCGCCGCCTTCGGGGCCGAACTTCACGACGCTGCTGTACCAGCGCGTGGCGACCTGATCGCCGGTGAGAAATCCCGGCGGCTTGAAGCCCGCGGGCTTCACGTCAAGCCCCAGGTAGATGTTGCCTTTCAGGTCCACGCGAATTCCGCCGCCCGCGCTGGTGATGGGGCCGAGCACCGAAGTGCGCAAATCCTCGGGATACCCTTTTAGCGATTCGGGCTTGGTGGCGGGGAACTTCCCTTCCAGATACTTTCCTTTAAGCGCTTTGCCGTCGCCGCCGAAGCCGCCGACGGCGTAGAGCGTCCAGTCGTACATGAAGGAGATGTACACTTCCCCGTTGGGCCCGCAGCCGAGCCCCTTCTCGCAATTTCCGACTCCGTAGCGGCTGTAAATTTGCGGACTGATGACGTGCGTCCCGTGCTTGTACGGAGCGGGCTCAAGGTCTCGGGTGAAGCGTTCGAGGGGTCCGCTGAAGCTTTCTCCGGTGCGGATGTAGAGCAAACCGTCGTAACCCACGGAAAGATCGACGCCGGCGAGGGGTTTGTTCTGTTTGTTCTTGAGGATGCCGCCTTGGCCGGTTTTCCCGTCGTAACGCCAGATTAAATTCCCGCCGTCGGCGACGTAAAGTTCGTCGCGCGCATAATCCACGGCCAGTCGATTCCAGTCGATCTGGCCTTCGGCGCGGCGCTTGAAGGCGGTTTCGACCGGCGCCAGCGCGGCGCCCTGGTCTTCGAGTGCCAGGAGTCCTTCGGGCAACCCGGCGATCCAGACCACCGTTTTGCCGCCGCTGACGGTGATGGCCATGCGCGGCGAAACCTTGTTGGGGAACTTGTCGTAGAGCGCGGCGGGCTTGGCTCCGGGCGCGAAGTTCTCGAACTTTTCCACCGCCAGCGCATGCGTATTCCAGCCGTTGCAGACCATGCGCAGCACGTAGAACGCGCCGCTGTTGGGG
>BTVV01000002.1:0-142082 GCA_045863855.1 Planctomycetota bacterium
GGGCAACAGATGTTCAAAAGATTCTTTTAAGCCATGCGACTCAATAGATTACGTAACTCAGGGAGGCCATTCCGATGCGCAAGGGTGCCCAGTACCTCAAAGCCTTGGACGACGACCGCTACGTCTTTGTCCACGGCGCGCGGACCAAGAAAATAGCCGAACATCCCGGCTTCCGCGGCATCGCCACCACCTTGGCCAAGCTCTACGACACCGCCGCCGACCCCGCCCAAGGCATGCAGTACCTCGCGCCCGAAACCGGCGAACCCGCCAACCGCGTCTTCGCCATCCCGCGCAGCCGCGAGGACCTCGCCACTCGCCGCGCCGCGATCCTGAAATGGGCGCGCCTCACCCACGGCCTCGTCGGCCGCAGTCCCGATCACGTCGGCAGCTTCCTGGCCGGCTTCGCCAGCCACCCCGCCTTCTTCGACGGCGGCGCGCGCGGCTTCGGCGCGAACGTCAAAAACTTCTACAAGAAACTACTCAGCGAAGACCTCTACTTCTCTTACGTGATCATCCCGCCGCAGATCGACCGCAGCAAAACCGCCAGCACCCAGGAAGAAGCCTTCCTCCAGGCCGGCGTCGTCAAAGAACGCGACGACGGCATCGTCATCCGCGGCGCCCAGATGCTCGGCACCGGCGCCGCCGTCAGCGACTGGCTCTTCGTGAGCTGCATCGTCCCGCAGCAGCCCGGCGACGAACCCTACGCCAATACCTTCGTCCTCCCCGTCAATACCCCCGGCCTCAAGCTTTACTGCCGCCCGCCGTACGCGCTCCACAAAGAACGCGTTTACGATTACCCGCTCTCCACGCGCTTCGACGAAAGCGACGCCCTCGCCGTCTTCGACGACGTCTTCGTGCCCTGGGAACAGGTCTTCGTCTACCGCGACCTCGAGAAGGTCCGCGCGCAGTTTTTCGCCACGCCCGCGCACGTCCTGGGCAACAACCAAGCCCAGATCCGCTTCACCGCCAAGATTCAGTTCCTCGTCGGCCTCGCCCGCAAAATCGCCGCCGCCAACGGCGTCGACAAGATCCCCGGCGTCATCGAGAAGCTCGGCGAACTCGCCTCCCTCGCCTCCCTCGTCGAAGGCATGGAACTCGCCAGCGAAGCCGCCAGCACCCTCGATCCCCGCGGCGTCGCGCGACCCAACGAACGCTTCCTCTACGGCGCCATGGGTCTCCAGGCCGAACTCTATCCCCGCGCCCTCCAGGCCCTGCGCGAACTCGCCGGCGGCGGACCCCTTCAAGTCCCCTCCAGCGTCGTGGACCTCGAGCACCCCGATGCCGGCCGCGATCTGCGCCGCTACATCCGCTCCCCAGGCTCGCCGGCCGAAGAGAAGATCAAACTCTTCAAGCTCGCCTGGGATCTCATCGGCACCGAGTTCGGCGGCCGGCACCTGCAGTACGAGATGTTCTACGCCGGAGCGCCCTTCGTCGCCAAAGGCTACGCTTTCCGTAACTACGGCTACGAGCAAGCGACCCAGCTCGTCGATGCGGCGCTGAACGACTACAACATGCAGACGGCGGCGAACGGTAATCGGTAAACCGTAAACGCTAACGCCTCGGCGCCCTTCGCAGCGCCGGCAGCCGCGGCCCTAGGTATCGCGGGCGCCCCGCCGTTTAATGAAAGCTCGCTTTCCGAGTAATCCCTGCTCCCCTCTCCCCCGCCCCTCAAATTCCTCCCGCGCTGCACCATGTGGCGCTTGCATTGATCGCTATATTCACTATGCTCCCCGTAGCTATTCGGCTTTAAACAAGCCCTCCGGAGCGCGTGGCTATGGACCTCGACCAACTCCTCATCGACCTCGGTCAGCGTGGCGGCTCGGACTTGCACCTCAAAAGCAACCGCCCCCCGCTCTTCCGCATCCACGGCGACCTGCTCCCGCAGACCACCTTTCCCGAAATCAGCGCCGAAGACATGCGCGAACTCCTCTTCCGACTCATGGGCCCCGAACGCTCGCGCATCTTCGAACAGGAACTCGAGGCCGACTTCAGCTACGAAATCCCCGGCTTCGCGCGCTTCCGCGTCAACGCTTTCGTCCAGCGCGGACTGATCGGCGCCGTACTGCGCTTGATCCCCCTCGACGTTCCGACCATCGACGGCTTGGGCCTCCCGACCGTCCTCAAATCGCTCTGCGATCAGCCCAACGGACTCGTTATCGTCACCGGCCCCACCGGCAGCGGCAAATCCACCACCCTCGCCGCCATGATCCAGTACATCAACCAGACCTACCAGAATCACGTCATCACCATCGAAGACCCCATCGAATTCGTCTACTCCGACGAACTCAGCACCATCAACCAGCGCGAACTCGGCCTCGACACCCACGAACTCCACCGCGCGCTGCGCGCCGCGCTGCGCCAGGACCCCGACGTGATTCTGATGGGCGAAATGCGCGACGCCGAAACCATCCACTTCGCCATCACCGCCGCCGAAACCGGACACTTGGTCTTCTCGACCCTCCACACCAACGACGCCAAGCAGTCCCTCGACCGCATTCTCGACACCTTCGAAGGCCCCGAAGCCAACCAGATCCGGATGCAGCTTGCCCTGGTGCTCCGTGGCGTCATCTGCCAGCGCCTCATGAAGCGCAGCGACGGCCAGGGACGCGTCCCGGCCATCGAGATCATGATGAACACTTCGCACGTCAAGCAGTTGATCGAAGAAGGCGCGACCCGCGACCTCGAAAAGGCGCTTGCCGACGGTGCGCACTACGGCATGCAGTCCTTCAACCAGGCACTCTACCAGCTCTACAAGCAGGGTTTGGTCAGCGAAGACGAAGCGCTCGCCACCAGTTCGGCGCCCGAAGACTTGAAGCTGATGATGCGCGGCATTCGCCGCGGAGCGGCCGCCGACGAACTGGCTTCCGGAGCCGCCGGCGGAGCCAAGCAAGCGCCCAACAAGGGCCTGCCCGGAGCGAAGGGCGTCACCATCACCCAGTCCGCCCCCAAGGCCGGCGGTCTCCCGCCCTCCAGCGGCGACAAGAAACCCCCCGGCCGCGGCTTCGAATTCTAGGCTCTGTCCCGAATCGCTTCGAAAACGTATGCGCCGCGCGGACCAAGCAGGGCGAGGAAGCCGAACGCGCTGTATCTCTAGAGTAGTTACAGCAAGCTAGGCTGACGAAGCGTTGCGCAGGTCCCCGTAAGCAGACGCCGAAGAAGCGTTTCGGGACAGAGCCTAGGCGGTATTTCCCTTCGCCTTCCTGCGCGTGGATTTCCCCTTTTCCCCTTCTTGGCAAGGGGGAAGGGGAGGTGAATCTAACGAGTCGAGCGCAGCGCGCTCGATTACCCGCCGCCTCCCCGCGCCAAGCGCGTCGGATTCAGAAACGGATTCTCCTCCGTCTTCGCCGCCTCATCCCGCTCGAACGGATTTCCCGCCGCGGCGCTCGGACCGCGCTCCCGATCCGGCTCCGCGCCGCCCGCTTCGGGCGTGCGGCCGCGCACCAGCGTCGGACCCCCGGACGAGCTGGGCCGCCGCGCGTCCGCACCGCGGCGCTCATCCGTCGCCGAAGTCCCATCCGCCCGGCTCCCGTCCAGGTACGCGTGAAACGCCGCCTCCAACTGCGCCGCGTCGAGCCCCACGTACGCCTGAATCCCCTGCTTCGCCCGGTTGCGGTAACAGTCGCTGGCGTAATGCAACAGATCCGCCGCGTACGCCCCGTGCGCGTGATCGATCAGGAACCGGCACAGCGCGCCGCTGACCAGATAGTGATCGTGCCGCCCGGGCTCGGCGTGAAAGCGCTCCCGCGGCATGTTCAGCAGCGAGCTCAGCGCCAGCAGCTTCCCGCCCGCGCGCAGCTCCGCCGCGTCGCGCACGTCCGCGTGGCGGGCGCGCGGCGGCAGCGCCAGCCGCCCGTCCCGGTCCGGCACGCCGTACTCCAGCACCTGCGCGAGCCCCTCCGTCAGCCAGGTCGGCCCGTCGCCCACCCGCGAGAACTCGCCCAGGATCTGGTGCGTCACTTCGTGCTGGACCGTGCGGAAGACGAAGCCCGTCTCCGGCGGGCCGTACGCGTAAAAAAAGCTCGCTCCGCTGGCCGTGTTGTAGAAGCCTACCGAACGTTTCAACAGCTCCTTGTTCTCCGACTTCACCTCCCGATCGATGATCGAACGGTACTGCGCCTCGTCGCGCATGAACCAGACCACCATCTTCTTTTCCGCTTTCTGATTGAAGAGCAGCCCCGTCGCCTGCTTCGCCGCGCCGCGCATGAAGAAATCCAGGTAGCGCCGGAAACACAGCTCGCGGACCGCGTCGAGCCGCTCCGCGACCGCCACCGCCTGTTCGCGCGAACTCGTCGACTTCAGGATGAAGTGTTCCGTCTCCAGCACCCACGGGTTCGCCAGCGCCGCGTGCTTTGCGTCGGCCTCGCCCTGCGTCGACCACGCCCCGTTCTCGAACCACTCTCCGTTTTGCACGCGAGCGGCGTGCGCGGCCTCCACCCAGCCCTTACCCGGCAGGTACGTCCGCGCCGCCTGAAGCTGCGCCGCCGCGTAGGGCGAGGCCCATTGCGAACCCACGCGCACATGGCCCAGCGCCTGGTGCGCCACCGCGTGATCGGGATCGGCTTCCAGCATCTCGTACACCAGTTCGTACGCGAAACCCGCCAGCCCCGCTTCGTAGCAGCGCCGCGCGAGATCCTGAAGCGGCGGGGCGAGCTGCTTTCGCGCCGCTGCGCGGCGGCGCGTAAGCTCCGGCTTCAACGCCTCGTCCAGCGCCTTCACCGGAGCGATCCCGTCCACCAGCGCCGCCAGCCGGTCCAAGTCGCGCCAGCCGCACTCGCTGCGCCGCAACTCGCTTAAGTACGCTTGGGCTTCGGCTCGAGCGCCTTGTCCGGCCAGCCACTTCAGCGTCGCTTCGTGAGCGTTCCGGCAACCGCCGCGCGCCGTTTGAAGAGCGGTCTGATACTGCGCCGCCATGCGCTGCCGGTTCGCCCGCTGCGCCGCGCGATACTGCGGGTCCAGGTCCGCTTCGCCCGCGGGCGCACAAACGGAGCCCAGGCTCCAGAGCAGCGCCAGAATCGGACAACAGTTCACCCGAGGCAACACGTTGCCCTCCCGCTTCATGCACGAGGTAAACGGAAAACGATGCGATACGGCGGCGTCCCGGCGCGCCATCAGCCAGCGGCGGATATGGACGGCATTACGGCAACATGCTTCTTCAAGCCGATGGCTTATTTCTTTCAACTATCAAGACGAAGCAGAAGCCACAGGCGTTACGGTCAAAGGTTGGTAAATCGTCGCCCGGCCGCCCCGCTGCTCCGCGCGGGGTACAATAACGAAGCCGGGGTTCCATGCGGAACCCCGGCCCATCCGGCTCGTGTTTGCGTCCCGCGTATTACTCCCCGAACGCGAAACCCTTCTTCGTCGCCTGCTCGCGGATCGACTTGATCATCGCCGCGTCCAGCGTCTCTTCGCCGCTCGCCGCGCGCTTCTTCATCTCTTCGGCGACGTATTTGTTCCGCGCTTCGTTCAGCGCCAGGATCTTCGCCTGAAGCTCCGCGCGCTCCTTCGACTTTCCTTCCACGTACGCTTGGCGCCCGGCCTCGTCGAGCTTCTTCATCTCCGCCGGCAGTTCGCCTTCCGCCACTTCCTTCAACGCCACTTTCTTGTCCCGCAGCGCGTCCACCAGATCCCATTCGGAGTTGTTGTAGAGCTCGCTGGCTTTGGTCGCGGCGCGCTGGGCGGCCGATTCGGGCGCGGCAGCCGCCGCGTTCGCGTCCTGCGCCATCTGCCGTTCCTTCGCCGCTTCGGCTTTGCGGCCGAAGGCCACGTACGTCCCGTTCAGTTTCTGGCTTAAGTCCGCCAGTTCGGCGTCCTGCGGCGCTTGCACGACCGCGACCGTCCGGTTCTGGTCGATGTGCATGTAACGCCCGTCGGCCAGGTCCGCCCCGTCCTTCCAGTTCGTACGGACGCCTTCGTCCACATTTCCACAGAAAATCGTGTTCACCAAAATTCCCTTCGCGATCGCCCCGCGGCACGCGCTCCGGTAATCCACCCGGCCCTGCCCGAACCCTTCGTTCCCCGCGATGAAGATCGCCTTCAAGTCGTCCGCCGCAGCGCTCCACTGCAAGTGCGCCGCCGCATGCTGGATCACCGCCCCGCAGTACTCTTCCCCGCCGTTGGTCTTCAGCGCGAAGAGCTCCTCGCTCACCTTGTCCAGATCCTGCGTGAACGGAACGATGCAGCGCAGGAAGTTCTCGCCCGCCGGCAGCGTCTGCTTACCGTACTCGTACAACGCCACGTGCACCTCCGGGCGCTGCCCGTGCCGCTTGGCGACGATGAACTCGTTGACGATCTTCCAAAGCTGCGTCTTGGCCTGATCGATCAGCCCGTCCATGCTCCCGCTCGTATCGAGCAGAATGGCGAGCTGCACCTGCGGGCGCTTCGCCACCGGCGGAGGCTGTATGCCAATCGGCTTCCCGCCGTCCGCGACCTCCGTTTCCGAGGCCCCGGCGCAAGCCACCAGCGCCAACGTCAATAAAAGGATCGAGAGGAATTTGGAGCGCATGAGCGTGTCCCTTTCGTAGAGTGCCCGTTTCGCCTGCAAGGGATTCGACGCTCTGCCTCCTCGCCGGTTGCGCAGTTTGAAGTCAATGTGAGGTAAAACCCTGAATCCCGTACGTGCACCCAAGTATCGCCGGCCCACCCAGGTATCGCGGGCGTCTCGCCCGCAGGTCAAGCCCTTAGCCGTTTGCCGTTTGGTGTTTGGTGTTTGGTGTTTGGTGTTTGCCCTTTGTTTGGTTCTTGCCGTTTGAAGTTTGCCCTTTACCCCAACCTCTCCCCCCACCCTCTTTCTCCCCTCTTGACCCCTCCTCCGTTATCCGATAACTTGAACAGGCTCACGATTTTGGACTAGCTTGGGAGCAATCCGCCCCGTCGTTTCAAAGCTCGACGGCGAGGCGGCGGTTTTACGAGGAGTGGCGATGGTTCGCGCACGGACGCATATAAAGGTAGGCGCGCTGGCCTTGGCCGCCTTGCTTTCGCTCGCCGGCTGCGGGTTGGGCACCAGCAACCAGCGCATGAACGCCACCGAGCAGAACGCCCGCGCCTACACCGAGCATCAGCGCAAACTCCCCGAAGACCTCCGCGAAGACGTCCGCCGCTACCGCCACATCCAGGAGAAGTTGGCCTGGAAGATGGTTCAGGACATCGAGAACTACTGGCAATACCACCGCGAACTGACCGATGAAGTCCGCGACGACATTCGCGCCTACAAACAGCTTCAAGCCCGCCTCGCCTGGGAAGTCGCCGAAAACGTCGAGGCCTACTGGGAGCATCAGCGCCAGTTGCCCGAACACCTCCGCGACGAAGTCCGGCGCTACAAAAACGTGCAGGTCGAACGCGCCAAGGCCACCGAGGAAAACGTCCAGGATTACTGGGCGTATCACATGCAGCAGGTCGAACATCTCCGCGAGAGTGTCCGGCGCTACAAGCACAACCAGCAGGACTTGGCCAATAAGGTCGTCGCCAACGTCGAGAACTACTGGGAACACCAGCGTTCCAAGCCCGAACACCTCCGCGACGATGTCCGCCGCTTCAAGAACGAGCAGGTCGACCGCGCCGAGCGCACCGAGAAGAACGTCGAGGCCTATTGGGCGCACCAGCAGGAAGGCCCCGAACACCTCCGCCAGCTCGTCCGCAGTTGGTGGAGCAACCAGGACCGCCTCAGCAAGAAACTAGTCGAGGATGTCGAGACCTACTGGGCGCACCAGCAGAGCTTGCCCGAACACCTCCGCTCCGCCGTCAGCCGCTACTGGCACAACGAATCCGTTGTGCGCGTCGCCAAGACCAAGCAGAACATCGAGAACTACTGGGACCACCAGCGCGAACTCACCGACGACGTCCGCGACGACGTCCGCCGCTTCAAAAACAGCCAGATCGACCGCGCCTACCGCACCGAGAAGAACGTCGAAGGCTACTGGGAATATCAGCGCAGCAAGCCCGAATTTCTCCGCGAGCAAGTCCGCGACTGGCTCGAGAACGAAACCGAAAAGCGCCCCGCCAAAGTCCTCGCCAACGTCGAAGCCTACTGGGAACACCAGCAGCAATACCTCCAAGAGACCGAACTTAACTCCCGCTACTACAGCGGTCAGTACGACGACAAAGTTCGACGCAATCAGTAAGCGAAGCGAAGTGTAAAAAGTAAACCTGAATACCACAGCCTCACCCAAGCCTGCCTTTCATCGATTTCCGTTGCCGTTTACTCATTGCTTTTACTTTTCCCCTCCCTTCCCCTACGCTCACCCATCCAGCCAACCAGCTAACCGGCGT
The DNA here is from genome assembly GCA_045863855.1 of Planctomycetota bacterium. Classification (GTDB taxonomy): domain Bacteria; phylum Planctomycetota; class SZUA-567; order H5-PLA8; family H5-PLA8; genus H5-PLA8. The sequence goes on from BTVV01000002.1 coordinate 8,266, forward strand.
CCCCTATGACTCCACTCACCCGCGGCCGGCTCTGCATCGTAGGCGCGGCGGTCTGTTGGAGCAGCGCCGGGGCGCTGGTGAAGTACGCCAACCGCTCGCTCGACGCTTGGCAGATCGCCGGCGGGCGCAGCTTTTTCGCGTTTCTCCTGCTCGTGATCCTGGTCAAGCCCTGGCGCCGGAACGATTGGTGGAAGCCCAGCCCCAAGCTACTCCTGCTCTCCATCGCTTACCCCGCCATGCTGATCGGCTACATCACCGCGCTCGTTCACACCACCGCCGCCAACGCGATCTTCCTGCAGGACACCGCGCCCGTCTGGGTCATGCTCCTCTCCCCTTTTCTGCTCGGCGAACGCTTCCGCGCCGGCGACCTGCTCCTCGTGGCGCTCTGTGCCGTCGGCATGTTGCTCTTTTTCAACGACCAACTCACCGACGGCCAAGCCTTCGGAAACATGATGGCGCTCTGCAGCGGCCTGGGCTTCGCGCTGGTCATGATCGGCCTGCGTTGGGGCCGCCCGAAGGAACTCGATCCGAACGCCCCGCCGCCCGCCGGCCCGCGGCCGCCCTCCGACGCCGAACTCCTGATCGTCTACGGCAATATTTTTTGTGTTCTCGGTTGCCTCGGCTTCCAAGGCGCTTGGCCGCCGCTCGAAGAACTTCCCGTCCCGCTCGCGACCGTCGTCGTCCTCGGCGTGGTCCAACTGGGCATGGGCTATTACCTGATGACCCACGGCATCCGCCAAGTCTCGGCGCTCGAAGCCTCGCTGCTCGCGCTGCTGGAACCGATTCTCTGTCCGATCTGGGCGTTTCTGACGCTAAACGAACGCCCCGGACCGTGGGCTATGGTGGGGAGCGCCGTGATTTTGCTGACCGTGGCGCTGCAAGCGTTTCGAGGACCGGGCAGTGAGGCGAAGTGACGGTGAGCAGTGAACGGTAAACGATGAGCGGTAACGGCTGCGCGGTTTCGCTGACGTCCGATACTTTGGACGGGTGTCGGTAGCTCTCCACGAAAAGACGAGTCAGGCTACGCATCTTGGCGTGGCCGCAATCCTTCGCATCCCGTAGGGACGCGATGACCGCACACGAAAGCGATTCCGCGGCAAGCCCATGGCCAAGGCGTTTAGGTTAGGCATGGGGCTGCTGCGCCTAAATCGCGCAAATACATATAAACACATAAAAACGCCCTTGGCGTACGCCTCCAAAGGGCCTGCACCACGTTCCAAAACGGAACCCCAAGCTTCCAACAGGCCCTGGGCGTCTTCTAAAGTCCTATATTGCACATGTTCCTATGAACACGTAAGAACCAGCAACGATTATAGCGCAAATATGGCACGATCGATTTTTTTGTACGAGGTGCGTACCCATCTCCGACCGTCCGGTACGTCAATTTAGGTTAATATAAGTCCTTAAAGACCGTGCGGTCAAAAACGCCCAGTCGATAGATTCAATTTGAATCCCTAACATAGTGCAATGTTCCACGTGGAACATTTGGCCATTACCAATCCCCCAATCCCCAGCGCTTCCATACGCCCCATCAAGCCCAAACGACCTCAAAACCAGCCCAAAACCACCAAATGTTCCACGTGGAACATTCGCCAAGCGAGCGCTCATTCGCCCCTTTTGGCCCTCTAGAGCCATCCAGGGCTCCCTGTATTCCAAACCAAGATCGAATGCCCAACTCCCCGCTCTATCCTGCCTCCATCCGCCCTGCCCAAGTCTTTAGCCCTCTGAAGTTTGCCGTTTGAAGTTTGTTTGGTTATTGGTGTTTGCCGTATGCCCCTACCCCCAATACCTAACTCCTACCAATGTTCCACGTGGAACATTTGACTATTAGAATCGCTTGACGTGGCTCCGAAACCAGCGCATATTCAGCTTCTACGCCTTAGGGGGAACCAACCATGGACGCTCAACCGCCCCGCCGCGGACTCGGCGCTTTGCTCCAACGCACCACCGGTGGGGCTCCTGGTGCTCAGGCCATACCAGCCACCCTAAACCCCACGCCGATCCGCTACATTCGGCCCAATCCCAACCAGCCGCGCAAAGACTTCAACGAAACGGCGCTGGAAGAGCTGGCGGCCTCCATCCGAGCTAAAGGCATTATCCAGCCCATTGTGCTCCGCGAGCTTCCCCCTGCCGAAGTCCAGGGCGAACTGCGCTACGAGATCATCGCCGGCGAACGCCGCTGGCGAGCGTCCCAGCGCGCGGGGCTTCAGGAGGTTCCGGCCTACGTCAAGCCGGTCTTTAGCGAGAGCGAAGTGCTCCTGCTTTCGCTTATCGAGAACCTTCAGCGTGACGACCTGAACCCTATCGAAGAAGGCCTCGCGTACCAACGCTTGCGGGATACCTACCAGCTTACCCAAGACCAGGTTGCCGAAGCCGTCGGCAAAAGCCGCGTGGCGGTCTCCAATGCCATCCGGCTGTTAGAACTTCCCGAGCCCATCCAAGAAGCCATTCGCAGCGGCAAGCTCTCCATGGGCCACGCCAAGATCCTGATGAGCGTGCCCGACCGGAAGCTCCAGCTTCACCTCTCGGCCAAGACCCAGGCCGAAGGGTTGACCGTCCGGCAGCTCGAAATCTTTGCCGTGGGCGACGACGAAGCCGCGACGACGGAAGCGGTCACCGAAGAAGTCACCCGCGGTCCGGCCCGTCTGCCGCGCACCAAACCCGACCATATCCGCAGCATTGAACGCAAGTTGAGCGAGCATCTGGGCACACGGGTGAAGGTCGAGGAAGGCGCCCGGAAGGGTAAGATCGTGATTGAGTTCTATTCGGTTAAAGACTTCGATCGCCTGACCAAGCAGATGGGCCTGAAAGACGAATAACCTAATATATTGCTAACATAGACTTACATAAATTTGCACGCGTGCAACGTTTTTCAGGTGCTCGATTTCTATCTCTCACGCTTGCGAGGAATCGCCGATCTGCGTATAAAGGTCGTGCTTAAAAGCCTTTTCAGAACTCGGCGCCTTTCGGTCCCAAAGACCGCGCTGGGCCAGTCGTATCTGTGATGCCGTTTTGGGCGGCGGCTGGCGCGTGGTTTTAAGGAGCTTCACGTGGACGCAGCGGAAGAAACTCGTGGCGAACGCTGGGCGCGCCGAGTGCGGCATGCGTTGAGCGCCGCCGTGGTGGCGTTGGTCGCGCTGCTCGCGTTGGATGCGGTGCGCGGCGAAGGGCTCTTCAGCGTTCCGCCGGCACAAGCGACGGCGATCGCGGCGGCTCCGAATTTCATCACGCTTTCCACGCCCACGGGCGCGAACAGTTTCTACATCATCGACAGCGCGGAAGAGGTGATTTGCGTGTACCAGATGCGCGGCGACACGCTGCGCCTGGTGAGCGTGCGGAACTTCACCAAAGACACGGACATCATGGACAGCAGCATCGAGACGATCCGCGGGTCCGACGGCAAGCCGATCAAGATCGAAGGCGGTTCGGGCGTGACGACGCAGGAGGCGAAGGAGTACGCCGACCAGCTTCAGAAGTACATGGAAGACGCCGAGAAGAAGCGCTGAGCGGGCCGGACCAGGGGAGACGGTACGATGGGCAAGCAATCGAAAACATGGCTGCAGAACGCGGGGCTGGCGCTGCTGCTGGGCCTGTTGAGCTGCGCGTATTTCGCATCCCCCGCGTCCCCGGTGCAGGCGGCCGGCGGCGGTTGGGAAACGAACAACATCATGGCGCTGACGACGGATCCGGGCGAGCGCCTCGTGCTGGTGGATACGCGCAAGAAGACGATCTGCATCTACAAGAACCTCGGCGCGGGCCAATTTCGTCTGGTCGGCGCGCGTTCCTATAAGTACGATGTGGCGGTGAAGGATTCGGCCAAGACACCCATCGAACGCGGGAACGGCGTGACGTACCTGCAAGTCAAGCAAATGCTGGATGCCGCGGCGGCGCAAACGCCCGGACAATAGGGTAGATTATCCAACGGGCGGGTATCGCGGCGCGCGCGCCGCAATCCGCATACGGGGCCAGGCCGGAGCAAGGAGCGACTTACGATGGCGAACGGCGAACTGATCGATGCACGTGCGGCGATGGACATGCTGGGCATCGACGAGAACAAATTGCAGACGCTGGTCGCGCGCGGCGACCTCCGCGCCTTCCGCTCGGCCGGGACGATGAAGTTCCGCCGCGAGGACGTCATGGGGCTGAAGACCGAGAAGGGCACCGAGCCGACGATCATCATTCCGTCGGCGGGTCCGCGCAAGCCGGGCCAGTCGGGCATCCTTTCGGCGATCGACGCGCCTCCGGCCGGCGGCAGCGGCATCTCGCCCGCCGCGCGGCAGCCCGGCGGCAGCGGCATCTCCCCCGGCGCGCCCAGCAACGAACAGACCGGCACGATCGTCTTCGACGACATCGATTTCGTGCCCACCGACGATGCGATGTCCACGCAGCAGCAGACGGTAGTGGGCTCGGCGATCACCAGCGGTGTCGGCGATGCCGCGACGATGGTCGATCAACGCGCGGTCGGCGGCGAGCAGACGGGCGAAATGACGGTCGTCGACAACGAAGCCCTGGACGAAAATGCGGTCAGCACCGGCCCGGCGATTCCGGTCGGCGCGCCGCCCGCGACAGGATCGGGTCCGCGTCCGGCGGCGATGGCGCCGGCTCGCGCTCAGTCCCGCGTCGGTTCTTCGGTCGGTCCGGCCGTCTCCCGCGTCCGCGCGGGCGTCAGCGGCGCGGCCACCGTGGCTCGCCGCACCGCCACGGTTTACGAAGTCAAGACCGCGCACCCGATCATGACGGCCGTCCTGATCCTCAATACGCTCGTGTTGCTCTTCACCGGCAGCATCTTCGGCGTGATGCTCTTCAAGGGCCACTACGACTACGATCAGCTTTCCGAAGAAGGCAGCAAGCAGCGCATTATCCCGCCTTACCTGACCAAGCAGGAGGGGTTGGGGATTTACGAAGGGATGTATACGGGCAGCCTTTTCGGCTCGTTGCCGGGTAACCCGGCCGATCCGAAGCCGGCCGGCGAACCCTTTAGCGGCGAAAGCAGCTCGGAAGAGTAACTTCCGTTTTTCACTCGGCTTACCAAGCCCCGGCGCGAACCGCCGGGGCATTTTTTTTGCCCATCTGCGGCGCTACGCCGACTCGGTTTTAATTTATTGCTGGTATTCCGGCCCTTGGTGCGTCCAGTAGGGTCGGCGGTGCGTGGGGCCGCTTATCGAAATCCTGAAAGTCACGTCGCCGAACAGGTTTGCACAACGAGCGGGGGTTGCCTTAGCCGATACTGACGGGTACAACCGTGCGTCTTAGGCACATGTGGGGGAGTACGGGATTGCTTCAGGGTACGCGAAAGAGTACTGGGTCGAACGCTGGACTCCGGATCGCCTTCCTTATACTGGCGGTTGGGGTATGCACGGGTGGGATTCGAGCGGAGCAGTCGGCGCCTTCGTTTCCAGACCGCACTCTGAAAGTGGCCGTGCTGCCCTTTGCCGCGGTGGGGCCGCGCGCGGGTGAGCCGCCGCCGATTCCTCCTTTCTCCTGGGACCAGAGCGTCCTGGTGCGCGAAGGCGCGAGCTTCATTTATTCGATCGAAGGGTTCGACCCGGGCTTCAATCCGGTCAGCATCGTCCGCAGCGTGCCGCCGGTGGTGGAATTAGATCCGGCGGTCAGCACCTTCGAGTTCACTTCGGTGGTCGTCTCGAACTGGGAGCGGCGGAATAACCAGGCGCTCCTCCAGGTGCCGACGCTGCTGCCGACCTTTTTTTCCGATACGACCTCCTTCGACGTTCACGTGGGTGAGCTTTCGGATACCGCGACCGACTACGCGCTGACGGTCAAGGTGAATCCGCCCGGCGACTTCAAGCCGATCCGCCCGCGCCCGACCTTGACCCGCAGCGCCGGCTTCATTTTTCCGCCCGGTAATATCGTGCGCTACCAGTGGACGGGGCAGGGGAGCGAGTACCAGCCGGACTTCCTGGTGGATTTTTCTGGCCGCACCGGCGCGGCCGAGACGTCCGGCGTAACCAGCAGCACCGTCGTCAACCGGCGCGCGATCAAGGTCCGCCCGTTGGTGCTCGGGCACCATCTGATGCTGGTAACGCCCTGGAACCCTCACGTTAACGCCATCGAGCGGCAGCGCGGATCGCAGAGCAACGGGGCGATCTTCGAGTGCGGCTTCGGCTCCGCCAACCTGGCGCCGGTGACCGACGGATTGCTGGCGGATACCTTTTTTCCTGCGGCCGGCGCGCCGGTCTCGGGCGTGACGCCCAACGCCGTCGATCCGGAGACGGCCACCAACGCGTTCGCGGGTTCGGAGATCGATTGGGGCGATGGCACGGTCGATAACCTGGACACGCATACGTACACCGATCCGGGCATCTTCAAGGCGGTGGCGCAAGTCGAGGACCCCGACGACGCGATGCTCTTCGGGCAGGCCGAAGACCTGTTCGTCGTTGACGCGACGCTGGTGCGTTCGGTCGGTCCCGGCGCGCCGGCCGGCACGACACCGCGCGTCACCTGCTCGGTTTCGAAGCAGATTCCGATCCGCGAAGGCGGGATCGGCGAAGAGCACAAGGATACGCTGACGATGCGCTGGACGGGCATCGGCGCGGCGCCCGGCGAATGGGTGGTTTTCGCGCTGAACCGCAACCGCTTCGGGCGCATGCCTACCGATCCTGTTCCCGGCATCGGGGAGATCGACGACCGCATCATCCTGGGCGCCAACCGGCGCTGGAGCGGGCGCGCGCCGAATGCCGAGATCCTCAAGGTTTCGGCCACCGCCACCAGCATCGTCTGCACGGTCCAGAAGGCCGACCTCGACCGCACCGGCGATCCGCGCTTGGGCGGCGTCGAGACGAAGGACGATTTCCTGAACCAGCTCGTCGCGATCTGCATCGTCCCGGCCGACTTGAATCCCTCCAATACGCGCTGCTACCGCATGGATCCGGACGACGTGCTGCGCTTGACGGCTCAAGGCGGCAAGGAAACCGGGTTCTTCGATCCGGAGATCAAGATTACGGCGAAATCGTACGCGCCCAAGCCGCTGCTGAAGCTGCTGGATCCCAACGGCAGCGAGATCCTGCAGGGCGGCGATACCTTCGACGTGACCTGGCAAAGCTTCGGCGCCGTGGGCAACGTCGATCTGACCTTCAGCGACAACAATGGCAAGACGTGGCAAGATCTGGCCATCGATACGCCGAACGACGGCGTGGAGACGGTGACGATCCCCGCCGTGGCGAGCAACAAGTGCCGCGTGCGCATCCGGCCCAACGGCCTCACCAAGCCCGAAGACAAGAGCGACAAGAATTTTATCGTGGTCGTGCCGTAGCGAGCCCGTACGCGCTTACTGAAAATCCTTTACGTCGCACAACCGCGAGAGCGCCACGACGCGCGCCATGGGGATGTAGGTCAAATCGCGATTGGCGCGCACGCCGATCTTGCGCGCTTCGTGGGCGTAACGCTCCTTATTAAGCCCCGACGGCCGGATCTCGTGGATATCCACCTGGCTTAAACACAGGAACTCCCGGTCGCCGTGCTCCAGCTTGCCCAGGAAAACGTAGTGCGTATCGGTGTCCACGATCACCACTTCGCCCAGCAACGGGCGCAGCGCTTCGGGGGTCGAACCGGATGGGAAGGGGGGGAGGGCGGTCATGGGGCGCTCCTCGCAAGCCAAAGACTACGGACGCGGTACGGCAAGATACGAAGTACATCGTGAAACGTAAAACGTGAATACGGCCGGATTCGGCCGACTGCGCCGCCCGCTTTACGCCTCGCCTACCGTCCCCAAAAACTGCACCGTTGCGTTCACCATCGGGCGGATCTCTACGTCGTCGATGCGGTCCCAAAAGGCTTCCAGGCGCAGGCATTCCAAGCGCGTCTGGGGACCGAGGGCCTGGATCAGGCGTTGGCTGTCGGGTTGGGGGCCGTCGCGCAGGGTGATCTGAAGCAGCAGGGTGGGGCAGGGGAGCGGCCCAGGGGGCTGTCCGTTGACGCCCCCGCTGGGCGAGAAGAGATCCACGGCTTGGACGTCGTCGAGAAAGGCGCGCGCGGCGGCGAAGCCGTCGAGGTCCACGAGATCGGACGCGGCGGCGGAGACGGGCGCCGGCGCATCGGCGCCGGCGGTGATTTCGGCGCGCATCTTGGCGCGCAGGCGCCACTGGCGTTCCTGGGTGCGCCCTTGGGCGAACGGAGCCAGCGCCACCACGGCGGCAGGGCGCAACGACCGTGCCTGCTGCAAAACGAGCGTGCCGCCCAGGCGCAATCCGGCCACCGCGACGTTCGCCGAACCGCTCAGCGTTTTGAGCCGTTCGACGGCCGCGGCCAGATCGGCGGCCAGATCGGACCAGCGCCGCAGGGCGGGCGCGCCGCCCGATTCGCCGCTGCCGCGGTAATCGAAGCGCAGGACCGGATGTCCGGCCGCCGCGCACGACCGCGCCAGCGCGCAGAGCGCGCCGTAAGCGCTTTTGCGTTCCTCGAAGAAGCTCGGCGCAACGACCAGCGGCACGCGTGCCGACGTATCGGGCGCGTGGTAGACGCCGTACAACGGCACACCGTCGCGCGCCTGGAAGTAGCCGGGGGTTTCGGTCATCGAGATTTCGTTAAACCACGGAGGTACGGAGCAAACTCGTTCCCGTCCGTCCTGCCGCGCTCCGATTCCGTGTTGCAACGTCCTTTCGTCAAACCAGCAGACCGTCGATCTCCGCCAGCTCCGCCTCGGTCAGCGGGGCATCCTTGAGGATCTTCACGTTCTCCTCGAGCTGCGCGACTTTGCTGGCTCCGATCAGCGCGCTGGTGACGCGCGGATCGCGCAGCACCCATTGCAGCGCCAAGCGCGCCAGCGATTGTCCGCGGCGTTCGGCGAAGGCGTTGAGCTTGACCAGCTTGGCGCGCAGTTCGGGCGTGATGCGCTCCTTTTTCAGGAAGCCGTGCTTCTTGCTCGCCCGGCTGTCCTTGGGGATGTCCTTCAGGTAGCGGTTGGTGAGCAAGCCCTGGGCGAGCGGGCAGAAGGCGATCACGCCGACGCCTGCTGCACCGGTGACGGGCAGGAGATCCTTCTCGATGCCGCAGTTGAGCATGCTGTAGCTGGGCTGGTGGATCGTCAGCGGCGTGCCGAGTTCCTTCATGAGCGCCACGGAATCCTTGGTGCGCGCACCGTTGTAGCTGCTGACGCCCGCGTAGATCGCTTTGCCTTGGCGGACAACCTGGTCCAGCGCGCCGAGGCTTTCGTCCAGCGGCGTATCGGGGTCCGGCCGGTGATGGTAAAAAATGTCCACATACTCGAGCTTCATGCGCTTCAGGGACTGTTCGAGGCTGGTGACGAGGTACTTGCGGCTGCCCCATTCGCCGTAGGGACCGGGCCACATGCGGTAGCCAGCTTTGGTGCTGATGACCAGTTCGTCGCGGTAGGCCTTGAAGTCGCTCTTGAGAATCTTGCCGCAGTTGATTTCGGCGCTGCCGGGCGGCGGGCCGTAGTTGTTGGCCAAATCGAAGTGCGTGATGCCCAAGTCGAAGGCGCGGCGGAGCATGGCCTTGGCCGTCGCGAAGGAGTCGACGCCGCCGAAGTTGTGCCACAGCCCCAGCGAAATGGCCGGGAGTTTCAAACCGCTCGTGCCGCAGCGGTTGTAGGTCATCGCTTCGTAACGTTTCTCGGAAAAGGCTTTGGCCATGGCGCGGGCTCCTCGAGTACGGGGCTGCTAGGGTCAGCCTCACTGTACCCCAAGCGCTTTGGACCGCCATGCGGCACACGCTAGGGGTCTTCGAAGCTAGATCAAAAAATATCTAGTTGAGGACAATTTTTAAAACAAGGCAAAACGCGAATGCCAGATCAATGGGTTGGATGGTAATTATATAAATCTTTTATATACAACAACTTACATTATAGGCGATAGCTATAAGTAACCGCTTAGAGTGCTCGTCAGGGTTTAAACTCACAATGCACGTGTTATAAATCGAGCTTGAAATTCAAATTTACTCCGCTATGAGCCTTTTATATGAAAACCATTCTCATCAAAGAAAGGCGGGTCTCTGCCATGCATTTCATGTTCCGATCGCATGTTTTCAGTCTACTGGTCTTGATTTTGATTTTCATGAATAGGAGTATGGCGCAGGAGCAAACACCATCCCCCAAGGCCGATGTGGAAAAGAGCAAAGAAGAGTTGCTACAAGAAATCAACAAGCTTCGCGGGCAGCTTACGGTCGAGCAGCAAAAGCGGATGGAAGCTGAGTCTAAATCTCAGATCGGGACGCCGACCGGCGATGGGACGACGAAGGTGACGCAAGAAGAAGAAGGTGCGGCGGGTTCGGGCGAGCCGCCGACGTACGCGGTGACGGTGGTGGGCTCGAAGTCGCGCGCGCGCCAGATGGCCGGTTCGGCGGCGTACGTCGATGAGGAAGACCTTCGGACGCAGTCGTACGACGACGTGAACCGCGCGCTGCGTCGAGTGCCGGGCGTGTACCTGCGGGAAGAGGACGGCTACGGGCTCTTTCCGAACATCAGCCTGCGCGGCGTGGATACGGGTCGCAGCGCCAAGGTGACGATCATGGAGGACGGTGTGCTGATGGCTCCCGCTCCGTACTCGGCGCCGCCGGCCTATTATTCGCCCACGACGGGCCGCATGAGCGGCATCGAAGTGCTGAAGGGCAGCAGCCAGATCCGCTACGGCCCGCATACCTCGGGCGGCGTGATTAACTATCTGGCGACGCCGATCCCCGGCAAGTTCACCGCGTTTTCGCGGACGCTGTACGGTAGCGACCAGGAAATCCGCACGCACAACTACTTCGGAGACACGGTCGATACCTCGATGGCCAAGATCGGCTACCTGGCCGAAGCGTACGTCCGCCGGACCGACGGCTTCAAGAAGATCGACGAAACCGAGGACTTCCGCGACGGCAACGAGACGGGCTTTACGAATATCGAGCCAATGGTGCGCCTTTCGGTGGAGCCCAAGACGCCTTTCTACAACCGGCTGGAGCTTAAGTTCGGGTACACCGACCGGGACGCCGACGAGACGTACTTGGGCCTGACCGAAGGCGATTTCGACGCGAACCCCAACCGGCGCTACGCGGCCACTCGCTTCGACAACATCGCCACCGAACAGTACCGCGGCTTCCTGCGTTACTACGTCGAGCCGTTCGAAAACTTCAACATGACGACGACGGTGTACGCCAATAACTTCCGGCGCAACTGGTCGAAGTTGAACGACGTGGCGCTGGCGGCGGGCGGCTTTGGGAACCTCTCGGTGGCGCTGGCCGAAGAAGGCCCGCTGCTGGACGTGCTGAAAGGCGACCTGGCCGGTCGGCTGCGCGTGCGCGACAACAACCGCGCGTATCACAGCGAAGGCGTGGACCACACGATGAACTACAAGTTCGGCGACGGCGAGGTCGAGAACGACCTGACCGTTGGCGTGCGCTTCCACCGCGATATCGAACGGCGCTTCCAGCACAACACCGTCTATACCCAGGATGACGACGGGATCGTCACCGACCGCGTCCGCGGCGCTCCGGGCAGCCAGGAAAACCGGCGCGAAGAGACCGAGGCTATGGCGTTCTTCTTCGAGGACGCGATCAAGCTGTGGGACAAGCTGACGATCACCCCCGGCTTCCGCTATGAGCATCTCTGGCTGGACTCGCGCAACTACCTTAACGGCGGGCGCGGCGAGGATGCGATGGATCTGTTGGGCGGCGGCCTCTCGGTGGCCTACGAGTTCACACCCGAGATCTCCGTCTTCGGCGGCACGCACTTCGGTTTCAGCCCGCCCGGCCCGTCGGCGGCGATCAACGAGGGCCTGGACGCCGAGACGAGCTGGGGCCAGGAACTGGGCGTGCGCTACGCGCATCGCGACGGTTGGCTGAATGTCGAAGCGATCGGCTTCAACACCGATTTCTACGATCTGGTCGTGGCGCAAAGCATCGGCGGCAGCGGCACCGGCGAGACCTTTAGCGGCGGGCGCGTACGCAGCACGGGCCTGGAATTCCAAATTCAGGCCGATCCGGGCGTGGCGCTGGACTGGGGCTTCCGCAATCCGTGGTACGCCTCGTTTACCTACACGCACAGCGTACTGCTAAGCGACGACGCTTCAGGCGACGCGGAATCGCTTTTCGCGGGCGGCGAGAAGGGTAACCGGGTGCCGTACGTGCCCGAGTACGCGGTGGGCTTCGGGACGGCCTTCGAATTCGACAACGTCTTCGACTACTTCAAGCAGATCTCGGTCAACTTCGACGGGCATTACGTATCGGAGTCGTTCACGACGGCCAACAACGTGGACGAGCAGGTCAGCTCGACGGGCACCGCGGATTCGCGCTTCGGGGCCACCGATTCGTACGTCACGATCGATACGGCGCTGCACCTTCAGTTTAACCGCCACTTCAAGCTGTTCGGCGGTGCACAGAACCTCTTCGACCGCGAGTACGTCGCCTCGCGGCATCCGCACGGACCGCGTCCAGGCCAGCCGCGCTTCGTGTACATCGGGGTGGAATTGCGCTGGTAAGCGGACGTACCGGGAGCCGGCTCCTGGATCGTGCGCCTAAGCATGTACGAGCAGAGGGACGTACCCGTGGCCGTAGGAGCGGAACTCGGGATGAGCAGCGAGGCGGTCGAAGCGTCCGCGGGACAGCCGACGACGGCTCCCCGCGCACCCGCACGCCCGGCGCGTACCGAGCGCGCCGCGGTGAAGAACTCGCGTAGCCGCACGTGGCTCCTTTCGCTGCTCGTGCACGCGGTTCTTTTTTCGGCGTTGGTTTCCATCGTACCCGTGCTGGTTCGTAAGATCGATCCGCACGTGAACCGCCCGCTGGAGCTTGTCGCGCCAGTCGAGAGCCCGCAGGACCGCGCGATTCCCGAACTGAATCCCAGCGATCTTCCGCCGGCGGATGCGCCTCAGGTAACCATCGAGTTCTCCGAGGCGCCGGAGGTGGTGGAGGAGTTCGTCGCGCCGGCCGAATCCGCGGATGCGACGGAGGCAACGGCGGAACTTGCGGCGCTGGCTCATCTGGGTGCGGGGCATCCGTTGGCCCTACGGCCGCGCAAGCGCAGCGCCCAGCCGCAACCGGAAGCGCGGCCGGGACCGACTCAGTCGTCGGCGCCGGTGCAGACGAAGCCCGTCGGCGGCGGTCCCACCGCGTGCGCTCAAGTGGTGGGCCAGATCGACCCCGACTATCCTCCGCACCTGCTGCAGCAGAATCGCACCGCCAAGGTGCTCCTTGAGATCGGCCTCGACCACGAAGGTCGGGTGCTGGAGGTTACGGTTCACTCCAAGGACGTGCACCACGATTTCGTGCGCGCCTCGGTAGCCGCCGCCAAGCGTGCGCGCTACCGTCCGGCGCTCGAAAACGGCAAACCGGTCCCTGGGACCATCCGGGTGCACGTGAATTTCCGGGTGCAATAGGAGGCGCGGGTAGGCGACGTTGACTAACAAACGTTTACTTTAAGTTGCTATGTACGTTGAGTTTACGTTTATACTTCAATCGGAAATGTCCACTCCTAGGTCCCCATCTTAAAGCGCCAGTTAACGCGCTCTAACTCGGCCTCGACTTTCGCGATTCCCTTGACGTTACGCCTTCCAGGCGCGAGGTTTAACTCCAGCCGATCGTTTTTCGCATCCGGAGGAACCCGCATGTTCGACCGAGCCATGGTGGAACGCTTTTACAAATTGCTTCCTGAGCGCGTTGCGCGCGTGCGCAAGAAGCTCGCTCGACCGCTGACCCAAGCCGAAAAGATTCTCTACAGCCACCTCGACGACATCGAGGGCCAGGAACTGGTCCGGGGGCAGAGCTTCCTGATGCTGCGCCCCGACCGCGTGGCGATGCAGGACGCAACGGCGCAGATGGCGATCTTGCAATTCATCAGCTCGGGCCGGCAGCGCGCGGCGGTGCCTTCGACGGTCCATTGCGACCACCTGATCACGGCGCGCAAGGGCGTCGGGCCGGACATGGACGTGGCGATGAAGGAAAACGCGGAGGTTTTCCGCTTCCTGAGCGATTCGTCGCGGCGCTACGGGCTGGGCTTCTGGAAACCCGGCGCGGGGATCATTCACCAGGTGGTGCTGGAGAACTACGCGTTCCCCGGCGGATTGATGATCGGGACCGACAGCCATACGCCCAACGCGGGCGGCATGGGTATGGCGGCGATCGGCGTCGGCGGCGCGGACGCGGTGGACGTGATGGTCGGGATGCCTTGGGAGTTGCTCTGCCCGAAGCTCGTTGGCGTCAAGCTCACCGGCGCGCTCAACGGCTGGACCAGCGCGAAGGACGTGATCCTGAAGATGCTGGAGATGCTCACCTGCGCCGGCGGCACGAACAAGATCGTCGAGTACTTCGGCCCCGGCGTCGAAAGCATTTCGCTGACCGGGCGCGCGACGATCACCAACATGGGCGCCGAACTGGGCGCGACGACCAGCATCTTCCCGGCCGATATCCGCACGGCGGCCTACCTGCGCGCCACGCGCCGCGGGCTCGTTGCCGACTGGTCGATGCAGCACATCCACGAACTGAACGCCGACCAGCCCGTCCACGCCGAGCCGGACGCGTTCTACGACGAGTACTACGAGATCGACCTCAACAAGCTCGGGCCGATGCTGGTCGGGCCGCACAGTCCCGATCTGGCTCACGACGCCGAGGGGATCAAGCACAGCATCCTTAAGGAAGGGTATCCGGACGACCTGACCGTCTGCCTGATCGGCTCGTGCACGAACAGTTCGTACGAGGACATCGGGCGCGCGGCGCACGTCGCCAAGCAGGCGGTCTCGAAGGGGCTCAAGGCCAAGACGCCGCTGCTGGTCACGCCGGGCAGCGACCAGGTCTATGCGACGCTGGAACGCGACGGGCACTTGCAGACGCTGCGCGAACTGGGCGCGTCGATCCTTGCCAACGCCTGCGGCCCGTGCATCGGGCAGTGGAAGCGCGAGGATCTTTCGGCCGAGGACCTCAACACCGGCAAGCCGAACTCGATCGTGACGAGCTTCAACCGCAATTTCCGCGGGCGCAACGACGGGAACAAGGGCACGCTGGCGTTCATCGGTTCGCCCGAGCTGGTCGTGGCCAAGGCGGTGAGCGGTAAGCTGAGTTTCAATCCGATCACCGATTCGGTGCCCGGACCCAACGGTTCGGTGGTGAAGCTCGAAGCGCCGGTGGCGCCGGACCTGCCCGAACGCGGCTACGTCTTCGACGACCACGGCTACCAGCCTCCCGCCGATGCCGGCAAAGCGGCCGATGTAAGCGTGGATCCGAAGAGCGAACGGCTGCAGTTGCTGGAGCCGTTCGAGCCCTGGGACGGGAAGGACTTGGCCGGGCTGCGCGTGCTGATGAAGGCGAAAGGCAAGTGCACGACCGACCACATCAGCGCCGCCGGCAAGTGGCTGCGCTTCCGCGGGCATCTCGACAACATCTCGGACAACCTGTTCATCGGCGCGATCAACGCCTTCAGCGGCGAGACGGGCGGCGGACGCAACCTGCGCAGCGGCGAGACCGGCGTGCCGTATCCGAAGATCGCGCGCGACTACAAGGCGCACGGGATCGGCTGGGTGGCCGTGGGCGACCACAACTACGGCGAGGGCTCCAGCCGCGAGCATGCGGCGCTGGAACCGCGCTTCCTGGGCGGCCGCGCCGTGCTGGTGCGCAGCTTCGCGCGCATCCACGAAACGAATCTCAAGAAGCAGGGCATGCTGGCGCTCACCTTCGCCGACCCGGCCGATTACGATAAGATCCGCGAAGACGATACGCTCGATATCGTCGGCTTGGCCGGCTTCGCGCCGGGCCAGCCGCTGACCGTGCGCATCCGGCACGCCGACGGGAGCAGCGAGGAGATCAAGGCGAACCACACGTACAACGCGGAGCAGATCAACTGGTTCAAGGCCGGCAGTGCGTTGAATCTGATCAAGGCGAGCCTCGCGAAGGAACAGGCCGCTGCGCCGAAGGCCGTAGCGGCGGCCAAGCCGAAGCCCGTAGCCAAGCCCGTGCCGAAAGCGGCGCCCAAGGCGAAGGTTAAGGTAAAAGCGAAGCCGAAAAAGAAAGCGGCTCCGAAAACCGCGAAGAAAAAGAAAGCCGTGAAGAAGCCGAAGCGCGCGGCCAAGAAGCCGGTGCGAGCGGCCAAGAAAGCCAAGCCGGCCGCCAAAAAGAAGCCGGCCCAGAAAAAAGCGGCGAAGAAGAAGCCCGCCAAGAAGAGCAAGCGGAAGTAACCGCGAAAGGCGGCGCGCGCATGCCGGAGCAGGATCCGTTCGTGCGCGCGTACCGGGAAACCGACGCCGAAGCCATCGCGCGGTTGTATCGAGAGACCGTCCGCACGATCAACGCGCGGGATTACTCGGCCGCGCAAATCGCGGCGTGGGCGCGCCCCGACCAGGATGCCGCGTGGTGGCGGGAGCGGCTGGCGCGCTATCCGGCGGTCTTCGTCGCCGAGTGGCATGGCGAGATCGCGGGCTTCGCCGAGACCGAAGACTCGGGGCACGTCGATTGTCTGTACGTGCACCATCGGCATCAAGGAGTTGGAATCGGTTCGGCGATGCTGGCGGCCATCGAATTGCGCGCGCGAAGCCGCGGCATCCGGCGGCTCTTCGCCGACGTGAGCATCACCGCGCATCCTTTCTTTCGGGCCAAGGGCTTCACGGTGCTGCGCAAGACGGCGTCGCCGCACCACGGCGAGCGCTTCGAGCTGTACCAGATGGAGAAGCATCTCGAACCTTGAGCGATTAGAATTGCAGGGTCGGGCACCGGAGCCTCGCCATGGCCAACGAACTTCACGACTTCGACAAAGCGTACGAGAAAGGCCGCACGCCCTGGGACAGCGGCGTGCCGTGCCAGGAACTGGTTCGCGTCGTCAACGCGGGGCATCTGCCGGGGCGCAAGCTGCTGGAACTGGGCTGCGGCACCGGGACCAACGCGGTCGAGTTAGCGCGCCGCGGCTACATGGTGACGGCGGCCGATTTCGTGCCGAAGGCCGTCGAACGCGCCCGGCGCAAAGCCGAGGAAGCCCGCGTCGAGATCGATTTCCGCGTCGCCGACGTGATCAAGGACGACCTGGGCGGTCCGTTCGACGTGATCTTCGACCGCGGCGTGTACCACCACATCCGGCGCGTGGACCTGGCGGCGTTTCTCGAACGCCTCTCCGCGGCGTCGCGCAAAGGCACGCGCTGGCTCACGCTGGCCGGGCACGCCGGCGAAGTGCACCAGCCCGGGCCGCCCACGGTCAGCGAAGCCGAATTCCGCGCCGAACTGGGCACGCTCTTCCAGTTCATCGAGATCCGTGAGTTCCGCTTCGGCACCGACTCCGACGACTTCCGTCCGCTCGCGTGGTCGATACTGATGGAACGCAAGTAGCCATGCGCGCCGCCATCGCCTTCGCGCTTTCCGACGACCCCGAGGCCGAACGCCGCGTCCTCGTGCGCCTCGGCGAATTGCTCGAACTGCTCAACATGGACAAGGAAGAGCAGGCCATCGACCCGGACACGTACACCGGGAACCCCGCCGATTACCCCGACTGGCTCCGCCGCAGCTTCGGCAACAAGCGGCTGGTCGAAGAATGGCGGGACTTGCTGGAACTGGAACCCGAGGACGTGGCCGGCTGGGATTTCGAAAGCTGGTACGACGACCTGATGCAGTGCCTCAGCCATCATTTCGAGTTGGAACAGAGCGACGAGCCCGGGCGCTGGGCGCTGACCTTCGAGGTCGACGAGAAGCATTACGGCGGCGACATGTCGCACGCTTGGCTTTTGCTGGCCGCGGGCGGGTCGGCGCTGGAGTGCAAAGACATCGTGGACGCGGCCACCAGCAATCCGTTGGGCACCTCCGAAGAGCCTCCTCAGCAGTCCTAGGGCATCTTGCAACCTATTGATATGGAACCACTTGCGTGCCTGCGCACAGGTGGGTCATTTCCTCGCATTTGGCGCGCAACACATCCCCTGGGACGGCAGTCTAACTCGCAGACCTCTTAAGGAGCGAAGCCGATGGCCCTCGAACGCAAGCCCGCCGAACCAAACGAAGATCCGGGGTATCCGGAAGCCGAAGAGTACGCTTCCGATCGGCGCGCTTTCTTGTGGATGATCGGCGGGGCGACGGTGGCCGGGTTGGGCGTGTTGGCGCTGAGCCAATCCCGAGCGCAGCCGATCACGCCTTCGCGAGGCGGGGTGGTGCCGGGTTCGGTCACCACGACTCCGGTGCCGACCGCTCAACCGCAAGCGATGCCGCTGGGCGAAGCGCCCGCGCAGCCGATGGCGCAACCGCAGGGCGATGTGGCCGTCGCGCAGCCTCCGGCGCAACCGCAAGCCTTTACGCGCGGCGAGGCGGCCGTGGAAACGCTTCCCCCCGCGCAGCCGCAGGCGAACTTCAAAGGTGACGGCCCCGTCGTTCAGCCGCAAGCGGCGGTGCCGGGCGAAGCTCCTGCCGCGGCTCCGGTCATTCATTCCAAAGGCGCACCGCCCGCCACAAGTACCGTCGAGCCGCGTGCGGCCGTTCCCGGCGGTATCCGGCCCGCACAGCCGCCTGCGCAGCCGCAGGCGCAGTTCAGAGGCAAGGTCGCCGCGCCTCAGCACGAACAGCCTAAACCCGTCAAGCCGCCGCAGCCCGAAGGCGATTTCTAAACCTCGAATCCGCCCCGGAGCGCGCGCCCATGGAACTGACCCTGGTCCTGACTCACGCCTGCAACCTCGGCTGCCCGTATTGCTACGCGGGCCGGAAGTTCGGGAAGCGCATGCCCAAGGAACTGGGCGAACGCGCGCTCGATCAGGCTTTCGCGAAGCTGCAGCCCGGCGAAGAGATTCAGGTCGGCTACTTCGGCGGCGAGCCGCTGCTGGCGTGGGACCTGCTCCAGCACTTTCATCTCTACGCCGAAGGTTTGGCGCGCGCGAAGCACGTGAAGCTGATCGGGACCGCCACCACCAACGCGACGCTCTTGACCGAAGAGCGCATGGATTGGATGGCCGCGCACGGCGTCGTGATCGCGGTGAGCCTGGACGGCATCAAGGCCAGCCACGATACGACGCGCCCGTTCGTGAACGGGCGCAGCAGCCACGAGGACGCGCTGCGCGGGCTGAAGATCGCGCTGGAGCGCGCGCCGCTCACTGAAGTGATCTGCGTGGTCGATCCGGAAAACGTGGCGCATATGAGCGCCAACCTGCGCTTCATCCTCGACCAGGGCGTCCGCGTCGTGGGCCTCTCGCTGAATTATTCGGGCAAGTGGAACGAGGAAAGCCTCGCCGTCTACGAGCGCGAACTGGAGCGTGTCGGCGAAGAGTTCATCGGGCGCTTCCGCGCGGGGCAGGACATCTACGTGAGCGTGCTGGATTCGAAAATCGTCGGACGCTTGAAGGGCGGCCTGAAAGAGTGCGACCAGTGCAGCTTCGGCCTCGGCGAAGTGGCCGTCGCGCCGTCGGGAAACATGTATCCGTGCGAGCGCCTCGTGAGCGACGACGCCGATCCGAAGTGGGTGATCGGGCACATCGATCAAGGCTACGATACGGTCAAGCTCGCCGGGATCCTGCGCCAAAAACACCACCAGGATCCGATCTGTTCGTCGTGCGCGATCAAAGACCGCTGCGTGAGCCACTGCGGCTGTTCGCGTTTCTTCAGCAGCGGCGATCTGGCCGATCCCGGTGCGCCATTGTGCCTGACCGAACAACTCAACGCCAAAGTCGCCGACCGCGTCGCCAAGACGCTCTTCTGGGAAGCGAACCCCGTCTTCATGCGCAAGTTTTACTGGGAGCGCGATCTGGCAGGCGCGCTGGCCGAAGTGCGCGCGGAAAATGCCCCCGTCCTGGCGGCGCAAGGGTAGTCGCCGGCGGTCCTGACCACAATGGATCCGGTTCACCCTCCAACCATTTTATTCTCCTACCTCGCATCAATTTCCCCATGCCGGGTCCGTATCGAATGACTTGGCGCCCTATTTCACACTTTGTGCAGGACCATAATTCTGGAATGAGCGGCGTCCTGGGTCGTAAGATTCACTTGTGCCTTTACCGATCCCAAGGAGTCCTCTGCCTTGATGAAGGTCCTCAAATACCTGGGCATTGCATTTCTGGTTCTGCTCGGTTTGGGCGTGGTCCTGCCGCTGACCGGCCTCGTTAAACTTAACGTAAACGCCACTCCGATGGGCTGGGAAACCGAGGCCGTCGATCGCGGCGAGATGCGCATCACCGTTACGGCGTCGGGCGCCGTGGAGCCGCTCAGCACGGTTAAGGTCGGCAGCCAGGTCTCGGGCAAGGTGAAGGAAGTCCTCGTCGAGCCCGACGATGCGGTCAGCGACGGCCAGGTGCTGGCGAGGCTGGATACGGAACTGCTCGAAGCCGACCGGCGCGACCGCGAACTGTTGCTCGACCGCGCGCAATCGGCGCTCGCACTCTTGACCGTCGAACGCCAGAACCTCAATCTGCGCGAAGCGCGGCTGAGGGTCCAGCAGGCGCGCCAGAAACTCGCGATCGAACGTTCCAGCGCGCTGCTCGGGCTGGCCGCGAAAAACCTGGTGCGCTTCGAGGACATGCGCGCCGTGGACGCCGCGTCGCTGACCGACGTCGAGATCCGGCAGTTGGAAAAAGAGAACGCCGAACGCGACCGCAAGCTCGCGGCCTTGGAGCTCGAGACACTCGAAGTGGACTTGAAGCAGGTGACGGCCGACCGCGCTGCGCTGGCAGCGCGGCTGGTGCAGGCGGAATCCGAAGTCGCGCAGGCGCGCCAGGCGCTGGCCAAAGCCGTCACGAATCTGGGCTATGCGTCCATCACCGCGCCGTGTGCCGGCGTGGTGCTCGATCGCGTCGTCGAACGCGGGCAGACCATCGCCGCGAACTTCCAGACGCCGGAACTTTTCACCATCGTCGCCGAACTCAACCGCGTGCGCGTTCTCGTGAAGCTCGACGAGGCCGAGATGGGGCGCATCGCGCCGGGCCAGAAGGTCAGGTTCGAGGTCGATGCGTATCGCGGGCAGGAGTTCTCCGGCGAAGTGAAGGCCGTGCGGTTGAAGCACGAACTGCGCGCGAATCTGGTCACGTATCCGATCGTGATCGAAGCCGAGAATCCCCCCGCTGCCGGACACCCGCACGGCAAGCTCCGCCCCGGCATGACCGCGTACGTCACCTTCGAGATCGAGGTCAAATCCGATGTGTTGCGCGTCCCGGCCGCCGCGTTGCGCTTCGTTCCGCCCGCGACGGTGATTCTGGCTCAAGAGACCTCGGCCGGCGAGTCCGAGCCGGCGCCTGAAGCTCAGAAGACCGCGGCGGAAGCCCCCGCCAAGTCTGAGCCGGCCAAGCCGGCCGAAGCGCCGCGCGGGTTGCCGGCTACGGTTCACCGCAAGCTGCTCGACGGGCGCCTGCAGGCCATCCCGATCCGCGTCGGCGACAACGACGCCGAGTACTACGAATTGCTGGACGGTGAGGTGAAGGCCGGCGACGAACTGGTCACCGGGCAGGCGTTGGGCGATGCGGGAGGCGGCGCGAGCAAGTCCAAGCGCCGGCGCAAGCTGTGAGCACGCCCGCGGCGCCCGCTTCCATCGTCGAGATCGTCGATCTCGTCAAGACCTACGGCGCGGATACGCCCAATCCCGTGCATGCGCTGCGCGGGATCGGTTTCAGCGTTCCGAAGAGCGGCTTTGTCGCCGTGATGGGCCACTCCGGATCGGGCAAATCCACGCTGCTGAATCTGCTGGGCTGTCTGGACCGTGCCACCAGCGGGACCTACCGGCTCAACGGGACCGACGTCGCTTGCATGTCGCGCCGCGAATTGGCGCACTTCCGCGCACGGACGCTGGGCTTCGTTTTCCAGAGCTTCCAACTGCTGCCGCGGCTGACGGCGCGCGCGAACGTCGAACTGCCGCTGCAGTACCGCGGCGGGATCGGCCGCGCCGAACGCCGCCGCCGCGCGGAGGCGGCGCTGGCCCGCGTGGGTCTGGCCGACAAATTCGAACGCCGGCCCACCGAGCTCTCCGGCGGACAGCAGCAACGCGTCGCCATCGCCCGCGCGCTGGTCAACGCGCCGGCGCTGCTGCTGGCCGACGAGCCTACGGGCAACCTGGACACCGGAACCGGGCTCGAGATTATGGCGCTGCTGCAGCAGCTTAACCGCGAAGGCGTCACGATCGTGCTCGTTACGCACGAGCCGGATATCGCGGGCTGCGCGCGGCAGTCGATACACCTTCGCGATGGGCGCATCCATAAAGTCGAAGCGTGCGCGACGCCCACCGATGCGCAGGCCGAACTGGAACGCTGGAAGCGCGAGGAAGCGGCGCGCGAAACGGCGGCCGGCTGATGGAAGCGCGCATGTCCAAACAGCCCTGTGAAGCATCGCCCGACGACTCCCCGCCGCGCGTGAAGGGCCGGTTTTTTCTGGAAGCCCTTCGCATCGACAGCCGCTATTCGTTGGGCGCGCTGGTCCTGGCTGTGCTGGCGTGCGGGCTTTGTTACGCGATCGCATACGTCCCGCAATCCACCGACGGTCTTGCGGACCTTGCCGGGTACGCGCTCATGGTTCTGGTCGTCATGGGCGCCTCAGGCGCGATCCGCGCGCATCGGCGGTGTGAGCCGTGGCTGGGATCCGCCGCTCTGATTTTTTTGCTGGCCCTGTTTGGCTTCGGCGCGGGCACCGCGCACACTTCCTTCGTGCTGCTCTACGGACCGGACAGCTATATGAATCGCTTCGACGAGGTTCATCACGCGTTGGAACGCTTCGGAAAAGATCGGGGCCGTTACCCGGAGAAGCTTTCCGAACTGGCCCCCCATTACCTGTCCGTCGAACGCGTGAACGGCATGCAAGGGCTGCTCGGTTACCGGCCGTTATCCGGGCTTGCGCTCGAAGCGGACCTCGATCTGCGCATACGGCACGGAATGGTCAGCATCAGCATCGCCGGATCGCTTCCGACGCTGCCCCCGCCTCCGGCGGCGGCGACCGCCGCTCCCGCGGAGGCCGCGGAATGATCGGCTCCGTCTTCATGGCTTTCCAGGCCTTGGCCGCGAACAAACTGCGCGCAGCGCTGACGATGCTGGGCACGATCATCGGCGTCACGTGCGTCGTGGCATTGTGGAACATCGGCGAGAGCGGGCGCGCGTTCATGAGCGAAGCGCTCTCCGCCATCGGACAGAACATCATCTTCGTCAGTCCCAAACACGGTTCCGACGAGGAAGACCAGCGCCGCCACCGCTACCGCCCGCTGGGATTGGGCGACGTGGCGGCGATCGAGGAACGCTGCCCGTCGGTGGATTACGCGACCCCGATCCTCTTTGGCGGCGCGCGGGCGGTCTTCGGCGCGAATTTCCGGCAGACGGGGGTGCGCGGCTGCTTCCCCTCATACTTCTCGATCCGGCAGTGGGAGCTGCAATCGGGCGCGTTCTTCAGCGAAGCGGACGTGCGCAGCGGGAATCGCGTGGTGCTGCTGGGGGCCGAAGTGGCGCGCGAAATTTTCGGGGCGCTCGACCCGCTGGGACTGACCCTGCGCATGGACGGCGTCCCGTTTCGCGTAATCGGCGTGCTGAAGGCGAAGGGCGCTTTTTTCGGCGATAACACGCAAGACTACAACATCTACGCCCCTTTCACCGCCGCGGCCGACGCGATGGGCTGGGGGCGCACCGTTCACATGATCTTCGTCTCGGCCGTCAGCCGCGAACTGATCCCGCAAGCCAAGCAGGAGATCGCGCTGGCGATCCGCGCTTCGCAAAACCTCGCGCCCGACCGGAAGGACAGCGTGGAGCTGCAAGACCTCGGTGAAGTCGCCCAGTCGGTCGATCAAGTGCTGCTGGGGTTGACCATGCTGCTGGGCGCCATCGGCGCGGTCTCGCTGCTGGTGGGCGGAATCGGGATCATGAACATCATGCTCGTCTCGGTCACCGAGCGGACGCGCGAGATCGGATTGCGCATGGCGTTGGGCGCGACGGACCTGAACGTGCTTTCGCAGTTCCTGATCGAGGCGATGGTGCTGAGCGGGTTCGGCGGCGTGGTGGGCGCGGGGCTGGGCTTGGGCGTGGCCAGCGGCGCGGTGAAAGTCTTGAGCCTCACCACGCAGAAAGAATGGCCGCTGGTGTTGAACCCCGCGTCGGTGGTGGTGGCGTTGTGCTTCGCTTGCGCGATCGGCATCTTCTTCGGCTTTTACCCGGCCTGGCGCGCCAGCCGGCTCGATCCGATCGTCGCACTGCGGCACGAATAGCCGTCGCTCAGTCCGCGGAACGTTCCAGCTTCTCCAGCCGCGCGCGCAGTTCGCGCACTTCTTTTAGCAGCTCGGGAAGCTTGCGTAACGCCGCGAATTGGCGAAACGCCTCGCGCCGGGGAGCCGCCGGCGTCCCGAAGACCTCGCCTTTCGGCGGCACGTCGTCGATCGGTCCCGATTGCCCGCCGACCTTGGCGGCCATGCCGATCGTGATGTGGTCGGGGATGCCCGACTGCGCACCGAGCATCGCGTAATCCTGAACGGTCGAGCTGCCCGCGACGCCGGCTTGGCCGCAGACGATCACGTGCTTACCGAGCCGGACGTTGTGCCCGATCTGTACAAGATTGTCGAGCTTCGAGCCTTCGCCGATCGTCGTCTGGCCCAGCGCGGCGCGGTCGACGGCGCTGTTCGCGCCGATCTCGACACGCGCGCCCACCGTCACGCCGCCGACTTGCGGAACCTTGACCAGCCGCCCTTCGCGGAACTTGTAGCCGAATCCGTCGGCGCCCACGACCGCGCCGGCATGCAGGATCGTCTCGTCGCCCAGTTCGACGCGCGGATACAGCACCGCGCGCGGATGGACCACGCAGCGCTTTCCCAGTTTGCAGCCGGGGCCCACGTAGGCGCCGGCGTGAATCTCGCAGCCGTCGCCGACTACCGCGCCGGCGCGGATCACCGCGAACGGGCCGACGTAAACTTCGGCGCCCAGCTTCGCGCCGGCTTCCACGCAAGCCTGCGGATGCACGCCCGGCGCTTCGCGCACCTCGGGATACAGCGCATGCAGCGCCGCGAGCAGCGCGCCCTCGGTGTCGGCGGCTTGCAGAACCGCCACGCCTTCGGGCGCGGGCGGGTGGGGTATGCCGGGCGCGATCAGAACCGCGCCGGCGCGCGAAGCGGCCAGGAGCGGCGCGTAGCGCGGATCGGTCAGCGGCGCGAGATCGGCCGGCCCGGCGTCGCGCAGGTTGTTCGCTCCCGTCAGCGTGCGTTGCGGATCGCCTCCGGCGATCTGGGCTTTGCACCGTTCGGCCAGTTGAGCCACCGTCAGCGCCATGGGCGAGCCTCCCTCAAACGAGAACGCGGGGCGATCCGCACCGGTGGGTGGAATCGCCCCGCGTCGACTTCAACGGACTGCGCCGGTATCGGCGCGAACCATTACTGCCCCGGCGCAGGCGCGGGGGCGGGGGCCGGCGCCGCGGCGCCTGACTTTTCGTGATCGGCATTCAGGCGCGCGATCACCTTCTCGGTGATGTCCACATCCTTGCCGTGAAAGAGAACCGGGTTTTCGCGGAAGCGCGCGACCAGTTCCATCGCGCTCTGCGCTTCGTCCTTGGCGTCCGGATTCTCGCCATCCGCCGGCGCCGCTTCGCCCGCGTCGATCGGTTCGAGCTTGTCGTCGTACTCCGGTGCGCGCATGACCAGGTCGAAGCCCAGTTCGCTGCCCACGGTGCGGATCGCCGCGCGGATATCCTTCAGCACTTCCTTCATCTCGTCCATGCGGAACTTCTCGACGTCCTTGCGCAGCTTGCGGAATTCGTCGCTCAAGCTGAACTCCATCTCCTGGAGCTGCTGCATCTTCTTGAAGACTTCGCGGTCGACCTTCGGGTCGCGCCCGCTGCGCACGTCCAGCTCGATGATGTCGCGAAATTCGCGCATCTGCTTTTCCTTCGCCTGCAGCTCGCGCCGCCGGGCGTCGAAGCGCGCCTTCAGGCGCTCCTGGATGTCCTTCACCTTTTTGTACGAATTGAACACCCGCGTGACGTTCACCACGCCGATGCGGCTCTCCGCGGCCTCGGCCCGTTCGGCCGATCCCAGCCCCAGCAGCAGCAGTCCCGCGACCGCCCACATCGAAACTCGCGCCATCTTGGCCTTCATGACTCACTCCTTCTTTCCGTACCCAGGTTCGTTCGAATCCCGCTTGGCCCGGCCCCGCGAATCACGGCGCTTTCTGCGCGCCCGCCGCCCGCTGGGCATACTCGTCGTTCAACCGCTTCAACACCGCGTCCGTCAAGTCTGCCGCCTGCGTCCCGAAGAGCACCGGGTTGCGCTTGAAGCGTATCACCAGCGCTTCCGTCGACTGCGGCTCCAAAATGCCCTTAATCTGCTCGTCCAGCGGATGCTCCTTCGCCGGATCGGCCGCCGGCGCTTCTTCGTTCAGCGAAAGCTCGTCGTCGCTGTACGGCGTGCGCACCACGATCTCGAACCCGCGCGCCTGGGCTTCCACGCGCACCGCCGCCTTGATCTCGTTCAACACGTCCCGCATCTCTTCGCCGTAGCGCTTCTGAACCTCCGCCTCAACCTGATTCAGCGCCTTGCGGTACAGGAACTCCTTCTTGTTGAACCCTTGCAGCGTATCGAAGAGCAGTTCGCTGTCGGCGCGCGCGTGCTTGCGCATGTTCTGAATTTTCTCGGCCATGTCCTTCAGGATGCGCGCTTCTTCTTCAAGTTCCTTGCGCCGCGTCTCGAACTGGCTTTGCAGCCGGCGCTCCACGTCCGCGACTTTCTTGTAGGTTTTGAAAACCTTGGAGACGTCCACGACCGCCAGTTTCTTGGCTTCGCCCGCCGCCAGCTTCGGGGCGAAGCACAGGCCCGCGACCGCCGCGACGATACCCAAGACCGTGCGCATTCCGTACGTCATGCCCGCCTGCTCCTAGACCGTTCCGCCTGCCGCGCCAAGCCCGCGCGAAAATACGCAATGGCTAACGGACGCGCCACCCGGATAGACCTTGACCCGTATTGAAAAAACCAGTCTACCACGCGCGCGCGCCCACGATAGGCCCACTGCGCCTTGTGCGTTCCTGCCGATCAGAACCGGGTGCCGAACGTGAAGTCCACCGTCTTGGTGCGGTCCTCGTCGTTCTTGACCAGCGGCCGCGAAATGAAGATTCGGAACGGCAACGGCGACAGCGGCGTGCGGATCGCCAGCCCGATGCCCGCCGAAGCGCGCAGACCGGTATCGTTGAGCACCTCGCTGCCCGGGTCCGTCTCGCCCGCGTCCCAGACCGAGCCGGCATCGACAAAGACGGAGGCGCGCACGATTTCTTCATACAGCGGCAGGCTGTATTCGGCCGTGACCGCCACCTGCTTCTTGCCGCCGATGTAAAACCCGTTCTCTTGCGGAGAGATCGTGCGGTTTTCGAAGCCGCGGATAGTCCCGATGCCGCCGCCGTAGTAACGCAGGAACGGCGGCACTTCGTCGGTGCCCAGGTACGACTCGACCAGCCCGGCGGTTCCGCGCAGTTCGAGGATATGCTTGCCGCCGCCCTTGGTCTTGAAGAGGGTGAAGTAGCGCGCCACGTCGATCTGCGGGCGCACCCAGTCCACGCTGCCCAAAAGCGGCCCGCCGCCGAACTCGAGGCTCGCTTCCATGAAGTACCCGCGGCTGGGCAGAATGCGCGAATCGCGGCTGTCGTACACCAGGCGCGGGCGCAGCGAACTCAGGATCCGCGAGCCTTCCTGATCTTGGAAGATCGACGGCAGGTTTTCGTCCGTCTCGCCGATCGTCGTGTAGCTGAAGCGGTACGTCATGTCGAAGTCCCAGCGCGGGCCCCAGAGCCGCTTGCCGGCGGTCACCGAGAAGCCGGTGTTGGTTTCGTCGAAATCCTTGTACTGGGAATCGACCGTATGAAAGATGCTGCCGCCCAAGCGGATCGGACGGTCGAACGCCCAAGGCTCGTAGAACGAGACCGAGTAACGCTGCCGGGACGTGCCGGCCTGCGCGTCGATGGAGAAGTTCTGGCCCGCGCCGACGAAGCTGTTGCCCGAGACGAAGTCGCTCCAGCTCTTGGGCAGGTCCGTGTAGTCGAAGTTCTTCTGCGCCAGGCTCACATTGCCCAGGATGCTGTCCACCGACGAGACGCCCAGCCCGAAATTGAACTCGCCCGTCGGCTTCTCCGTCACGTCGATGACGATATCCGTCTCTTCGCCGTTCTCGGTGGGCTCCGTCTCGATGCGAATGTCTTCTTCGAAGTAGCTCAGCCGCCGGAGCTGGTCCTTGGCCTGCTCGATCTTCGTGGTGTCCACGCGGTCGCCGGGGAAAAGGTTGAGCTGGCGGACGATGACTTTGTCCTTGGTCTTCGTGTTGCCGCGCACCAGCACTTCCCGCACCGTCACTTCGCTGCCTTCCTGGATCACCATTTCCACGTCGTACAGATTCTTGCCGTCCTTGGTGCGCTCCGGATCGGTCACGAACTTGCGGTCGGTGGCCACCTTCGTAAAGACGCGCCCGTATTCGCCGTACAGCTTCACGATCCGCTCTTTATCGTCGTTCAGCAGCACGTCCGAGAATACGTTGCCCGGCTTTAGTTTCATAACCGCCTGAATCTCGCTCAGCGGCAGGCTCTCGTAGCCCTTCAGCACCAAGTTTCCGACGCGGTACTGCGGGCCTTCGTAGATCTGAAACTCGACATCGGCCAGCTTCTTGCGTTTGCGGAACCAGTTGAAGTGCAGCTCGTCGCCCACCTCGATGCGGTATTCCTTCACTTCCGCGTCCATGTACCCGGCGCGGCGGTACCAGTACTCCAGGCGCTGCTTGTCCGTTTCCATCTGTTCTTCGTTCAAGTCGCCCGCGCGGAAAAGCCGGCGCGGCTTGGTCTGAGTTACGGCCAGCAACTGTTCTTCGGTGAAAGCCGTGTTGCCTTTGAAGGACAGAACGCGCACCGAGATGGGATGGCCTTCGTTGATCTTGAAGGTGATGTTCACTTCGTCCTGCACGTCCGTCCACTTGCTCGCCACGTACTGCTTATGGCTCGAGACGGTCTGGACATCGTAGGTGCAGGTGGCGTCGCGGAAGGCTTTGCCGTGGTAGAGCTTCTCGATCGCGCGCGCATCCAGGTGCACCTGCCCGATCTGAAAGCGCCCGCCTTCGACGGTCTTGATCGCGCCTTTGAGTTCCGAGTCTTTGATCGCGCTGCTGTCTTTGAAGATGATCTTCTTGACCGTGGCCATCTCGACGAGGTCGATGACCAGCTTCACGCCGTTGAAGTAAGGGATCGGCGGCGTGATGCGGACGTTGAGGAAGAAGCCGGAATCGGTGAGGCGGTGCCAGTCGTCGTCCCAGATCTTCGGGTCGAACGGGCGTCCGACGCGGGTGCGGATCAGGCGCAGGACGGTGCTTTTTTCGACGCGGATGTTGCCGCGGACTTCGATCTCGCGGACGACCGCCCCGCCCTCGGCGGGCGCGCCTTCGGGCGCCGGTTCCGGTTCAGGTCCGGGTTCCTCGCCCGCGCGGAGGTTGACGGCCAGGACCGCGCACAGGAGCACTCCCGTATAAAGCCCTAGCCGGAAAGTGCGTGTAATTACGCCGCCGCGCCGAGCGCGGCCGGATACCCTTCGAGCGGACCCCCACATCCGAACCAGAATCAAACCCCCACGGGGCTGGGCGCGTCTGCCAGCTCCGGCATGTACGTCTCGAAACGGAACTGCTCGGGGAAGAAGCTCAACTTCACATCCCCGCACGCGCCGTTACGGTTCTTCTGCACGATCGCCGTAACGTCGCGGGTCATGACGTTATTTTCGTCCAACTCGCGGTGCAGCATCAGTACCACGTCCGCATCTTGTTCAATTGAGCCCGATTCGCGCAGGTCGGTCAGGGCCGGTTTCTTGTGTTCCTGGCCCTGCGGCGGCCGGCGCAACTGGCTCAGCAGAATGATCGGAATTTTCAATTCGCGGGCAATGTGCTTCACTTGCCGCGAGAGCTCCGCGACCGCCTGCTCGCGGCTGTCCATCGAGCGGCTGGTCTGCATGAGCTGCAAGTAGTCGATCAGCAAAAGCTTCACGTTCTCCCGGTGCACCAGCCGCCGCGCGCGCGCGCGCAGTTCCGTCGTGGTGATTCCGGGCTGGTCGTCGATGAAGATCGGCGCCTGGCCCAACTGCTTAGCCGCATCCTTGACCACTTCGAAATCGTCGTCGTCGAACTGGTACGTGCGCATCTTCTCGCTGTTGATCCGAGCTTCGGCGCAAAGCAGATTTTTGCTCACCTGCTCCTTGGGCATTTCCAAGCTGAAGATTCCCACGCCCACCGGGTTTCGTTCGGTCGGCCGGCAAGCCACTTTCCGCGCGATGTTGATCGAGAGCGTCGTCTTGCCCACGCTGGGGCGCGCCGCCACGATGATCACTTCGCCCGGCCAAAGCCCTCCCGCGAACATCCGATCCAGGTCGTGGAACCCCGTCGGGATCGCGCCCGTATCGATCTTCCGGCCTTCGCGCCGGGCCGCCACGTGCAGCTCGGCCTGCTCAAGCACGTTCTCCAGAACCGTATGGATCGAGACCGGCTCCTGGCTCGAGCGCCGGTCCGAGATCTTGTAGATGATCTCCTCGGCCTTGCTCACCAGTCCGGCCACGTCCTGGCCCGAACCCGGCTGCTGAACCATCTGCAGAATCTGGCCGGCGCTCTGCAGCAGTTCCCGCTCTACGGCCCGTTCGCGCACCAGCCGGCAGTAGCGCTCGATGTTCCCGGGACTGGGCGTGCGCTCGGTCAGCGCTCCAATCACGCCTTCGCCGCCGACCCGTTCCACCCAGCCGCGCCGCCGCAGCTCGCTCTGCACGTACAGCAGGTCCAAATCGGGCTGCTGCTCGTACAACTCGCGGAAGAGCTTAAAGAGCAACTGGTAGCGCGGGACGTAAAAGTCCTCTGCTACCAGCATTTCCACGGCCACCGTCGCGGCTTCCTCGGCGGCCAACATCGACCCCAGCACGCCGGCCTCTGCAGGCTCGTCGTGCGGCGGAATCTGCTCCAGCGGGTGCTGCGCAGCCTGGGCCATGCTTAATCGGACTCGGCCACGATCCAGACTTTAATCACCGCCTCATGACCCGCGGCGACTCGCAGCGTGACATCCGGCGTACCCAGCGTCTTGAACGGAGCCTCCAGCACCACCGCCGACTCGGGAATCTGGATCTTGTGCTCCTTGAGGATCGCGTCCGCGATCTCCTTGGCGCCCACCGACCCGTAAAGCTTCTCTTCCTGAGCCTTCGCCGTGATGGTCACCGAGCGACCGTTGATCGTCTCGACCATCTTCTTGAGGTCTTCCAGGCGCTGCGCTTCGCGTTGTGCGGCGCGCTTGCGCTCGGCCTGAATCTGGCGCTCG
This sequence comes from Planctomycetota bacterium, assembly GCA_045863855.1. Lineage (GTDB taxonomy): Bacteria > Planctomycetota > SZUA-567 > H5-PLA8 > H5-PLA8 > H5-PLA8. Next base: position 39,397 of record BTVV01000002.1, read on the forward strand.
GCGTCAGCCGTGCACTGGAAGGCCAATTGGCGCGGAAGCAAGTAGTTACGCGCGAAGCCGACTTTGACATCGACCACTTCGCCCAGTTTGCCCAGCTTTTCCACATCCGTACGGAGAATGACCTTCATGGTCTATCCCCCCCTTCACCATGGGGTTATGTATCGGCAGCCTTGGATCGAGTCCACATGTGCCTTTGGGCACACTTCGTCTAACAGTGCACGCGTGCTTAGCAAGAGACGGACGCCGGATTCCGGAGGATACTTCACGGTTCCCCGGATACCCACTACATCTAGCGTCCGACGAAAGGCAGAAGCCCCAGATATCGAGCCCGCTTGACGGCGATTTTAATCCGCCGCTGGCAGAACGAGCACGCGCCCGAGCGCTTCCGCGAATACAGCTTGCCTTGCGGTGTGATCAGCTTGGTCAAGGTTCGTACATCCTTGTAGTCCACCAAGCACCGGCTTTCCTTCATGAAGCGGCAATTACGTTGTGTAGCCACGGCGTTCCGGCCTCCTTATGGTTTCGATCTATCCCGCATCCCCATCAGAACGGAATATCGTCCTCGGGGATGTCCAGGTCCTGGTTCACGTCCTCGGGGCTAGGTCCGGCGGGCGCACCTTGCGGAGGGCGCTGCTGACCGCGAGCCGGCGGTCGCCCGCCGCCTTCCCGGCTGCCTCCTCCGCCCCCGCCGCCTTCGCCCTTGCTGCCGAGGAACTGCATGCGGTTCCCGATCACCTTCAACTTGGAGCGCTTCTGGCCCGTCTGCCGGTCATCCCACTGGTCCAGCTTCAAGGTGCCTTCCACCAGCACCGGCCGGCCCTTGGAAAGATACTGGCTGGCGATTTCGGCCTGCCGCCCGAAGAGGTCCACGTCGACGAACGTGACGTCTTCGCGCCATTCGTTCGTCTTGCTGTCCTTGAACTTGCGGTTGATGGCCATGCGCAGGCTCGTCACGGCCGTCCCGGAAGGCGTGTAGCGCATTTCCGGATCGGCCGTCAGGTTGCCGGCGAGGATCACGATGTTGATGTTGGCCACGTTCCAACCTCCTCAGCGTCCGCCTGCGATGACTGCGCGGCGCGTTGAGCGCCGTTCTGCTTGGACGATTAGCGCCGCCCGCCGCCGCCACGGTCTCCGCGATCGCCCCGGTCGAAGCGCCCGCCGCCGCCGCCTTCACGACCGCCGCCCCCCCCACCGCCTTCGCGCTTGCCGAAGAAGCGCCGACCGCCGCCCCCGCCGCCGCCGCCCCCACGGTCACCGCCGCCGCCAAAGCCGCCAAAGGCCTTGTCGTCGTCGGGCGTAAGCTGCGTCGGAGTCAGCGTGATCCCGTCCTCATCCTTCACGATCAGCGCGCGCATCACCAGTTCGCTGATCTGGATGTTGCGCTCCAGCTTCGTCACGTTCTCGGGCTCGCACGTGATATGGGCCAGCATGTACAGCCCGCGCTTGCGCTTCTTGATCGAGTACGCCAGCCGGCGCTCTTCCCACTTGTCGCCGTTGACCCACGCGCCGCCGCTCTTCTCGACCAGTTCCTTGAGCCCGTCGACGACCTTGGTCATGTTCTCGCGCCCGAGGTTCACGTCGACGACCCACATGATCTCGTAGAGCCGATGACCCTTGGGCACATCGCACATGATGATCGGGGGCGCCGCTTCGGGCTTCGGCACCACCACGTCGTCCGTCCTTACCGCCACTTTTTCCTGTTCGGCCATGATCCGTCCGCCTCCTCGGTCTTATCCTTCGGTTCCCGTTTCGTCCTTCCGCCGCGGCGCTCCCGGTCCTTCCGCCTCCGGCGTGCGGTTGTAACGATTCATCGCATCCGCGATTCCGTATCCGGCCCAGACCAGGCAAGCCTCCACGGCCCGCCCCATGGACTGCGCCAGCACCTGCTCTTCTTCCTTCCCGAACCGCCCCAGCACGTGTCCCGCCAGATCGCCCGCGGGGCGCGCCGCGCTGTCCTCCCGGCCGCCCACACCCAGCCGCATCCGCGCATACGCCTGGCTGCCCAGGCAGCGTTCGATGTCCTTCAGCCCGTTGTGCCCGCCGGCCGATCCGTCCTGGCGCAGCCGCAGCCGCCCCACCGGCAGGCTCACGTCGTCCACCACCACCAGCAGGTCCTCGCGCGGGATCTTGTAGAACCCCGCCAAGTCGCGCACCGCTTCGCCGGAGAGGTTCATGAAGGTCTGTGGCTTGGCCAGCAGCAGCCGGCCGTCGCCCGCCTTCGGGCCGTGGTTGCGGGACGGCAGCGCCGCTTCCCCGTACTCGGCCTTGAACTTCTTCCGGTCCAGCGACGCGCCCAACAGAATCGCCAGATGGTCCACCACGCGGAACCCCGCGTTATGCCGCGTCTGCTCGTACGACCGGCCGGGGTTGCCCAAACCCACGATCAGCTTCACCGGCCCGCCCTCCGCCGCCGTCAAGCCGCCGCGCGGCTGCGCGACAGTTCGCTCGGCAGGTTACTTCTTGTCCTTCTTTTCCTTGTCGCCGCCGGCCGGCTTTCCGCCCTTCGCATCCTTGGCGTCGCCTTCCGGAGCCTCCACCTTCTTCTCGTTGATGACTTCCGGCTCGGTCGCGCCCGGAGCCGCGGCCGTCGTCAGTTCCTCTTCCTTGCGCGGCGGTTCGCACTGCACCACGACCTCTTCCGGGTCGTCCACCGGCTTGACGCCTTCGGGGAACGGAATTTCGCGCAGGTGCAGCGCCGTGTTCAGTTCCAGGCTGCTCACATCCACCACGATCTTGTCCGGAATTGCAGTGGGCAGACACTCGACCTCGATCTCGTGGATCACCAGGTTCACCACGCCGCCATCGGCCGCGCCCTTCGCCGTGCCCTTGACCGCCACGGGGATATTGACCCGCACGGTCTGGCCGGCGCGCAGCTCGTTGAAGTCCACGTGCAGGACCAGTTCGCCCAGCGCGTCGAACTGGAGCCCCTTGATCAGGGCCTGCTTGTCGGCTTCGCCTTCGATCTTCAGGACCACGACGCGGTCCCCGCTGTGCAGGAGATGCCCGAACTCGCGCTCGCTGATCGCCAGCGCCAGCCCGATCTTGCCTTCCCCGTAGACCACCGCCGGGACGAGACCCTGCATGCGCAGTTTGTTGACTTTGCGAGAGCCCAGCGCCTCGCGCTTTACCGCCTTCAGTTCCGCGACCATCGTTTCTTCTCCTTACCGCGCCGAGCGCTTTCCGCGCGCGGCCGAGTGCTTTGCTTGTGTTCCCGGGCGGCGCTAGGCCGCTCCCCCCAAACCGTCCGCACGCCGCAGCGCGGCGCGCGCTTCAATCGAACAGCTTCGAAATCGACTCGTTCAAGTGCGTCCGCCGGATCGCCTCGGCCAGCACTTCCGAGACGCTCAGTACCACCAAGTTGATGTTCTCGGGGCGCTTTTTGAGCGGGATCGTGTCGCAGACCGCCAGTTCCTTCACCGGCAATCCGTTCAGCCGCTCGAACGCGCGCCCGCAGAAGACCGGGTGCGTACACATCGTGATGATCTCGCGCGCCCCGAACTCCAGCGCCGTATGCACCGCCTGCGTGATCGAGCCCGCCGTGCTGATCATGTCGTCGACGATCACCACCGTGCGGCCCTTGATGTCGCCGACCACGTGGCCCTTCTCGACGTCGCTATCGCCCTTGCGGCGCTTGTCGATCACGGCCAGCTCGCCGTTGAGTTTCTGGGCGAAGCGATTGGCCAGCTTCATGCGGCCCGGATCGGGGCTCAGGATCGTCAGGTTGTCCAGCTTCATGTCGTGGACATGCTGCAACAGCACCGGCCAGGCGTAGAGATGGTCGAGCGGAATGTCGAAGAAGCCCTGGATCTGCGTCGCGTGCAGGTCCATGCACAGCACGCGGTCGGCGCCGGCGGTGGCGATCAGGTTTGCGACCAGCTTCGCGGTGATCGGCACGCGGCCTTCGTGCTTGCGGTCCTGCCGCGCGTAGCCGTAGTACGGGATCACGGCCGTGATGCGCTGGGCGCTTGCACGCTTGCACGCGTCGACGATCGCCAGCAGTTCCATCAGGTGGTCGTTTACCGGCGGCGAGGTGGGCTGGAGGATGAAGACGTCGCGCCCGCGAATGTCCTCGAGGATGCGGATCTTGATCTCGCCGTCCGGAAAGCGGCCTACCTCGGCGGCGCCCAGCGGCACGTCGAGGTACGCGCAGACTTGTTCGGCCTGCTTGGGGTGCGCGTTGCCGCAAAAAATGCGGATCTCGTTCCGGAGCTTCCCGTCAGGCATCTCGGGTTACCCTTCCTTTCCGGAAAGCGCCGCGCAGGCGCGTTCGGCCGCGGCCAGCTCTTGCGGCGTGTTGATCCCCAGGCACTCTTCGACGCGCGGAGCCACGATCGCTTCCACCCCTTCGCCCCGCCGCGCGAACCAGCCCACCGTATCGGTGAGGTAAAACTCGCCCTGCGCGTTGTCGTCCTTCAGGTGCTTCAAGGCCTCGAAGAGCCGCCCCGGGCCGAACGCATACGTTCCGGTGTTGATCTCCCCGATCTTCCGTTCGTCGGGCGTCGCGTCCTTGTGCTCCACGATGCGCTTAAACGCGCCCGCGCCGTCGCGCACGATCCGGCCGTACGCGTGCTCGCCGCCGACTTGCGCGCTCAAGACCACCGCCGCGGCGCCCGAAGCGCGCTGCCGCGCCACCAGTTCGCGGATGGTCGCCGCGCGGATCAGCGGCACGTCGCCCGAAAGCACCACCACCGGCCCGGCATAGCCGCCCAGACGTTCCTCGGCGCAGCGCGCCGCGTGCCCGGTGCCCTTCTGTTCGAGCTGCAACGCCGTCTCCGCGCCGGCGGGCAGAATCTTTTCGACCTGCTCGCGGCCGTACCCCAGCACCGCCACCACTCGTTCGGCTCCGGCCCCGCGCGCGGCCTCGATCACCCAGTTCACCAGCGGCTTCCCGCGCAGCGGATGCAAGACCTTCGGAAGGTCCGACTGCATGCGCTTGCCCTGCCCCGCGGCCAGCACGATCGCGGCAAACGGAATGCGTTCGGCGGAAGCAGCCACACGAACTCCACACGTGCGCCGATACTCGGCGCGCGAACGAAAACCCACGGCGTCCAGCGCCACACAAGCGCTCGCGCCCAACAACCTCGATCGAACCGAACCGCTCAGGCCCCGCCAAGCTCAGGGGCGCATCACGACTCATCCGCTCGCGAGGGGCCCGGACCCGGCGTGATCCAACCGCGCAGGCGTCCCTCTAAGTGCGCGCCGGCTAAGCCCTTCATGCAGGCCGCGGCGCGCGCTCGTTACGTCCCGCCCCACTGCGGATGGCTTGAGGCGGAAAGGACTTATCTACTGGCCAAGGCAGGACCTGTCAACGTCAGCACCGAATAATCTGCACCGGTGCAGATAGGCTTAATTTATAACTAAATTAGTATGATATGAGGTATAGAGATTGTAGCCGATGCGATTTTAACTTCTGCGCTGACTTTCAGTCGCCGACCCGGTTGAACGCTAAAAAGGCTCTCGGCAATGACTTCTGAGTCTGAAAGGTAGCCTGGGGGGGCTACCTACCTTATAGTAAGAAGGCCCGAACGCTCCCACGTTCACCAACCGATGGCCAGAGACTACGCATGAACGCAGCGGTTCGCTTCCTGAAGTCCCCTTCGCCCGGCAGCGGACGTGGCTTCACGATGATCGAACTGCTCGTGGTGATCTCGATCATCGTGCTCGCGATGAGCTTGATGATCGGGGGGTTATCGGACCTCAATCAGCGCCGCAGGCTTTCGGCGGCGGCCGAGACCGTAACCAGCGCGATCGCGCTGGCGCGCAGCACCGCGATCTCCGAACGCGCCGTCGTCCACGTGCGCATCGAGAATAAAGGCGCCAACGCGCAGTACGTGGGCGTGTACCGCTTTCCCAAGACCAGCAACGCGCTGCGCGCGACGACGGACGCGGAGGTGGTCTTGATGGGCGGCTGGAACGAATCGTCCGACACCACCCTGCTCACCAATTACCGCGTCTCGGTCAGCCAGCTTCCGGCGAATACGTGGTTCGAGACCGAGTACGATCCGGCGCAGGTCTGGGACGGCACGCGCGACCGCTTCCAACCGCTCTCGGTGATCCACCCCGCGCCGGATACGACGCTGTACTACCATAAGGACTATGACGCCACCTTGCTGCCGCGCGGAATACCAGACTATTCCCCACCAACGAGTTATGCGCCGACACCACATCATTTACTATATTTCTATCCGGATGGCTCGGCTTCGGCGAACGTGTTGCTGTTCATCCGCAACGAGTGGAGCTTGGGGTTTGTGCAAGTTTGGAAGGGCGGGATGATCCGCAACGGTACCTTGCGGAACTACAATGACTTTGAAGAATTGGATTAAACTACGTATGTTTGAGACTGCCCCTAACCCAAAAGCGCGTATGTACCGTGCATCACGCGGTTTCACGCTTGTCGAAATTCTCGCTACATTGGCAATCCTGCTAATTGGATTAGGTGCCATTATCTCCATGCTGTTGGGCACTGGACGCGAAGGAGGAATTGCCAGCGACCGCAACGCTGCGGCGTTGATGATCACGGAGGCCACACGTGGAATTGAACGGGAGCACCTAATCACTTTGGAGATGGCGCTTGCTTCGGGAATCGATGAGGAGCATGTAGGTAAGCTGATTCAAACACCTCCAGATGCAGTGGAAAGTGACGACAATGCTATATTTGGTAGTGTACAGATCACAGGCCCGGTGCCTAGCGACCCAGCCAAACCAAATGGACCAGTGATTATTGTTAAGAAACCCTTAAGCTCTCCATTCACCGACGCCACTGTTTCTCCTCCGATGAACAAGGGTTTTCCACCACTTCCACTTACTTCAATTAATGAATGGCCTAGAAGGCCATTCCGGCCATTTCAGATTGGTTCCGGTCAGTATCGCGTGCGATATCGTTTGGAGAAGCATCCAGAGTGGTGGCCGTTAGGAGGGGTTGAAATTCCTCATTCAAATCTTAGAGGCTTGTACCTGTTGACACTTGTTGTTTACCTTGATGAGGCGGGGGATATGTCGAACCCAGTGCAGATAAGCGATCCTGTTACGGTTTTGCTGCGTGACCGAGTGGTGCGCTAATGACTAAGCGTTTCCGCGTGCACCAATCAACCGTTGGATTCACCCTCGTAGAGATGCTTATCGCGGTTGCTATCGCGATTCTGATTCTCGCTTTGGTTTTTACAATACTTAATGGAGCTTCAGCAGCGCAAACCTCTACGAGGACGCGAATCCAGGCTTCCGAAGGAGCAAGAGTTTTTTTTGAAGTTCTTGAGCGAGATTTAGCTGGAGCCTTTCCAGGACCCTGGTTGCCAGCGTTTCAAAAAAGCGATCTGGCACCACCAGGATCAGCAATTCCTGACGCTGCGGTAGGTATTCACGGCGAAGTTATTAAAATGACAACGACCTCAGATACTCGCTTACCCGGCAACGAATATTTTAGTGTAAGATATTATGTAGCAAGAAAAGAAATAGGCGAAGAAAAGCGACTTTATAGGGAGGTAGATCCGGCGCAATCACCCACTACAACCTTTCCATTTATTACGGACCCTGATGCAGCCACTGTGTCCACTGAGAATGTTTTATGTATGGGTGTAAGAAGGCTCAGAGTTCAATACGCAAAATGGAATTCAGCAGAAGGCAGGATTGAACCTGTTTCGGAAACGGACCCCTTAAGTTCCCACCTGGATGTAGTTATAGAATTTGGCGTGGATACACAAGATGAGAGATTCACTAAAGCGCAGAAGGGTGGCCTAGTTTGGTCGTTTCATAAGCTGATTCCAATACCCGCAACGTTGCCGTAAGGGCAAGCACTTTGTTGTTGAGGCAAAATAGTTGAGGCAAATGCGTCTATGAGGCGACCCATGAGCGCAATTCTCCGTCCGCGTGGCAGCGTGCTAATTTTCGCGCTAGTCCTACTCACACTTCTATTTGCCATGGGTGCAGCGTTGATATTCTTCGTGACGCAACAGTCTCGGGCGGGAGCCAACGCGCTGCGAAACAGTAGTGGCGATGTGATCGTTGATTCTGCAGAGAATCATGCCATTCAAGCGGTTCGCTCAGTTGTTAGCGCTTACGAAGCCGTCAGTCCAGATGGAATTTATTATCCAAGTCCGTCCTATCCCGCCCCCTCTTTACCCGGAGATCCTAGCGATTCTAATCATCCGTTTTTAATTTCCAAGCCAGATCAGTTGAGTGGGCAAGTGCAGCGCAATATTTATCGCATGTTCGAGGCATTTCCTGAGCCTGTGGATTACGACAATTGGATGAATGGACGTGCATGGCTATTTTGGAATGATGCCCCTGCTTACTGTGGCGCGGAACTTAAGCCAAGCGCATCGCCCTTTTACTCCGAAAGTACACTTGCCTTCTCGGCCTATCCTAATGGCTCAACTCGCCGTTCCTTTATTGACGGTCCACAACACTATGGCATGGCTCGATCTTGGCTTGTTTTCGCTTCCGCCAATGATTTTTATGATGCTGCGCTACCAGCGAAGAAACCGAAGCGGCCCTTATCTAATCTGCGCGGCGAATACTACATCTGGGCCGCCGACCTGGACGGGAAGCTCTACGCCGTGCCAAAAGATTGGGGGCTCGACACGAACTTTTTTGCTGGCCACGCGACACTTGACGGAGTGGAAACTGACGAAACAGCGGCACTTGCCATATTGGGCCTAGTCAATGATTACGGACCTGCCGCAAGTTGGGCTGGGAGTTATGGAGGCTTGAAACTAACCACTGGAATTGGAGGCGAGTTAGAGAAACTTCGCTTGGCACCGGCTGGTACGTCACATGCGTCCTACGGCGATCTGGCGCTGTACTTGAGCCTCGCGGTCCCCGCCAGCGGTTCGGGCGCCGCCGTCTGGGACTACTACCATAAGCGCTACGGTCTTGAGCGCTACCTGACGCTCTACCGCGACCTCGATACGGGCCTCACGCCGCCGACGCTGAAGTCCGGCGCGACGGAACTGAACATCAACACCGCGCCCTTCGAAGTGCTCGCCGCGACGCTTTCGCGCGTTCCGCTGGTGGATGCTTATGTGCCCACCGATGTGGCGTTGGGCGGCAAAGTCGAACAGAACGTGGCGAAGGCTTCGGCGCTGGCGGCGCGCATCGTGGCCAAGCGCCCGTTCCTGTGCCGCATGGACTTCGAAGATTTCCTTGCCGCGCAGTTGGCCGGCGATGCGGCCGACGCCACGACGCCGCTGGGGATGATCACCGCGGCTTTCCCCAAGCGCCAGGAATTGGCCGCGCCGGCCGAAGCGTACTTCCTCGATCTCGACGACGTAGAGCCGTACAAGTCGAACCCCGCGCAGCTCATTCTGGACAACCCGATCTACGCGAACGTGCATACGATGGTGCGGATGCAGGCGCGTTTTACCTTTTTTGCAGAACCTAACGCGGCGACCGGCTACGACCGTGCGTTCGCGGAACTCACGCCCGCCGCCTTTAACAACCTGCTGAACGCGACGAGCGGAAAGCGCCGGGACGGGACGTACGGGTACAGCTATTACAGCTTCGACAACGTGAAGGATCCGATTCCGTTCGACGACGGCACAGGCATCAAGTATCCGAAGTTTGAATACGAGCTTCTGACCGAGCCGGCCATCACGGGCGGAACGAAACAATACGACCTTACCTTCCCTGCGAGTACGGCAGGAGCCTTAAACCTCTGGCGCGCAACTAAGGACGTGACGTGGGGTGGCTACTATGAAATGCAATTCGGTAGCGACGACACACAGGAATTTGCATACGACGCCACACTGCCGCTCGACGTAGCGCCCAATCCCTATCCAATCATTGTAGATGCCGGTCTCGATGGCGTACTCCAAACGCCCAACTTGACTGACGACGAAGTCACGGGCACTCAGATTAATACTGGTGTTAATTACATGTCCGACACCTGGATCCACGGCCAGCTTCGCGCCTACCGCTTGCCCAACGATGCCGCGGTCACGACGCTCGTCGCCAATCCGGGCCTAAACAACGGCGATGTCGCATGGGCTCCGCGCTTCGGCTTCCGCTCGCGCTTCTTCGCCATCTACACCCTCGCGCGGCCCATCATCGACGTCCAGGCCAACGTCCCCACCTACGGCGCCGCACAACGCAGCGAGATCGTCTACGACGCCCTGCGCGATACGGTCCTCTTCCGCCGCGAACCGGCCACCGAAAAGCGAACCCTCGGCGATCCCACGCCGTAGGCATTCCGGAAGCGCGCGTGACCGGCACTCTGCGGTAGCGCATCGTTGACAATACTGATATATTATAATCATTAAGCCTCGGCCTTTCGGCCCAGGCGTGGCTTCGTGTCGAGATACGCATGATTTCCAAATCGTCATGGCCGTTGATGCTGCTGGGCGGAACGGTGCTGCTGGCCGCCGCCGCGGCGGCGTACTTCGCGGGACGGCCGTCCGCCGGGCGCAAAGCCGAACGGCTCACCGTCTGCACGCACCTCTTCGCGCTGCACGAATGGGCCGCGCGCGTCGCCGGTCCGGACGCCGACGCGGTGCTGCTCGAAGGCAGCGGCGGGGATCCGCACACCTTTTCGCTCAACCCGGCCGATGCGACGCAGATCGCGCGCGCGCACGTCCTGCTCTTGATCGGGCTCGACTTCGATGCTTGGGCCGCGCGTGCGGTGGAGAACGCACCCGGCGGCATCCAGGTCTGGGAAGCCCGCGCGTGGGTCAAGCTGCGCGAAATGGGCGAAGCGGACGATCATGCGCATCACGATCACGGGCACGGGCACGATCATCACCACCACCATGACCACGGTAACGAGGATCCGCACCTATGGCTCGATCCGGATCGCGCGGCGAAGGTGGTTGAAGAACTGGGCGCGCGCTTCGGAACGCTCGACCCCGCGCATGCGGAGGGTTACACGCAGCGTGCCGCCGCGTACGCCGCCGAACTGCGCGCGTGCGGGAAGGAAATCGACGAGTTGGCCGGACAGGTGAACGGACGGCTGCTGGTCGTCTTCCACGATGCGTACGGATATCTCTTCGACCGCCTGGGTCTCAAGCTCTCTGGAACGATTCAGGCCAGTCCCGGGGTCGAGCCGACGCCGCGCGACGTGACCGAAGCTTTGGCGAAACTCCGCGAGATCGGGCAGAAGGTCGTCTTCGCCGAGCCCGGAAACCAGGCCGCGGCGGAAGCGATCGCGCGCGAACTGGGCGGCCCGGTGGTGCTTCTCGATCCGCTCGAATCCACCGGCTTCGCGCCAGGCCAGTCGTACTTGGATCGCTTGCGCGCCAACTTGGCGAAACTGAAGGAACACCTCCCATGAGCACCGCACCTGTGCCTGCTCCGGCCACGTCCGCTGCGCACGCTCCGGCCGCGGCCGAACACGTCATCGAATTCGCTCAAGTTAGCTTCGCGTACGCGAAGGGCGCCACAGTGCTCGAGAAGGTTAATTTTCACGTTCATGCCGGTGAGTTTCTCGGCGTTATCGGACCCAACGGAGGCGGCAAGACCACGCTGCTGAAGCTGGTGCTTGGCTTGCTGGAACCCACGTCAGGAACGGTCCGCGTACTGGGCCGCGATCCGGCGGCGCTGGGGCGCGAGCGCCGCCGCGTCGGGTACGTGCCGCAGGACACCGGCATCCGGCAGCGCTTCCCCGCCTCGGTGCTGGATGTGGCGCTGATGGGCACCTACGGCGCGTTGGGGCTGTTCCGGCGTCCCGGCGAAGCCGAACGCGAAGCGGCGCTGAAGGCCATCGTCGATGTGGGGCTGCAGGGGCTCGAAGAACGCCCCGCCTGGAAACTGAGCGGCGGACAGCAGCAGCGCCTGGCCATCGCCCGCGCACTCATCTCCGATCCGCGCATCGTTTTGCTAGACGAACCCACCAGCGGGCTCGACACCGGCGGGCAAGCGCGGCTATTCGCGTTGCTCGAACGGATCAAGAGCGACCGCAACCTGACGGTGGTGATGGTAAGCCACGACGTTACCGCCATGGCGCATTACACCGATCAGCTCGCCTGCCTGAATCGCACGCTGCACTGGCACGATCGCAGCGAACTGATCACCGAGCATGTGCTCAACCACGTTTACGGCTGCGAACTCGACGCGTTCTTCCTGAAGCATCACGAGCATCTCGAAGAATTCCACGGCGACGGAAGTTCCGCCGAGCACGCGCACGGCCCGCATTGCGCTCACGATCACCCCGCGGCCAAGCCGCCCGAGCCGCGCGCATGAGCGCTCCGGTCAGCTACTGGCAGGCGCTGGCCGAGACGCCGTTGCTGCTGCGCGGAGCCTGCGCCGGCGCGCTGGTGGGCTTGGCCTGCGCCTGCCTATCGCCGTTCGTGGTGCTGCGGCGGCTGGCCTTCGTCGGCGACGGAATGGCGCACGCGGCCTTTGGCGGGCTGGGGCTGGGACTGTTTTTGATTGCCGGGAGCCGCGCCGACGATCCGCTGGTGCAGTTGATCATGCTGGGCTTTTGCTTGGTGCTGGCCGTGGCGGTGGGGCGCGCGACGCGGCAGCGCGAGAGCGGGCGCACAGAAGGCAAACTCGCCGCAGACAGCGCCATCGGCATCGCCTTTGCCGTCAGCATGGCGTTGGGCGCGTTGCTGATCACTCTCCGACAACGCCGCGAACCGCAATACAAAGCCGGGTGGGAGGGCTACCTTTTCGGCAGTCTCCTGACCATCGGCGAAAGCCAGGTCTGGATCACCTTCGCGCTTGCGGGGGCCGTATTGCTGGCGCTGGTGCTGTTCCACAAAGAACTGACCTTCTACACCTACGACGAGACGCTGGCCGAGCTGAGCGGCCTGCCGGTCGCGTTTCTGCATTACCTGTTCCTGGCGTTGCTGGTGCTAACGGTCGTCGTCTCGGCGCGGATCGTCGGGATCGTGCTGGTTAGTTCTTCGCTGGTGCTTCCCGGCGTGGCGGGGCTGGCGCTGGCGCAACGTCTGCCCACGGCGGTCTGCATCGCCGGCGCCATCGGTGTGCTCAGCTACCAGGTGGGGCTCTATGCGTCGTTCACCTGGAACATCCCGCCAGGAGCGGCGGTGGTGCTGGTGCAATTTGCCTGCGTCCTGGCGGCGCAAGCCGTGCGCGTGGCGCGAGGCGCAACGAATTAATATCTAAAAATTCAAAACTAAAATATTTGGCGTTACTTAGAGCAATTGCTGAAGTGTGCTGTGCGCTATGGAATCTAGGAGAGGCCGAAAGGGGTAAGGCCACAAATTTACAAATAATGGCCTCACATTATCGAATCATAAAAAGCGATTGAAGCTAGATCCAAAATCCAAAATCGAATTACGCCTCCTCCACTCCGGCTTGGTTCCGATACCGTAGCGGACTCACGCGATAGTGCGCTTTGAACTGTCGGCTGAAAAAGTGCTGGCTGGAAAAGCCGCAGGCTTCGGCCACTTCGCGCACGGTTGGCGCCACGCCGGCGGGATGTTCCTTCAATAGTCGCAGACCCAGGCGCAACCGCGCTTCGACGAGGTAGCGCTTCAGGCTGCGGCCTAAGGTGCGCACGCAAAGCGCGTGGAGATGCCCGGGCGAAAGTTCCAACTGAGCGGCCAGGTCGGCGACGCGCCAAGCGCGGGCCGGATCGGCGTCGACGAGCGCGCGCAAGCGTTCGACGCGCGCATCCTGCGGGCGCAGCGGACGCAGGAGCGAACGGCTCCGGGTCTCCCGAGCCGAGGCTTTATGCGCGAACCGCGCCAGTTCGGCGATCAAGTCCAGCAGCCAGCGCTCCCATGCGTAGGGATCGGAAACGGCCGTCCGTTTGTTCGCCGGCTGCTTGGCATAGACCGCTCGCACGCTTGGCGCTTCGCGCGCGGCAAACGTCAGCGGCACGAACGCGGATGGCCCGGACGGCTGCAAAAAGGCCGGCACGCGCGGCGCGGGCGATCGAAACGCGAAGTGCGTGTAGCGCAGCACCAGCCCCGGCTTCGTCTCGTCGATCCAGGCGGGCGTGTGCGGCGGGAGCAGCGCGAAGCTTCCGGCGGGCGCGATCAGGCGCCGCCCGTCGCGCAGCGTCCACGTCGCTTCGCCGCGGCGGACCCAGAACAGATCGAAGTCGGGGAAGAGGTGCAGGATCGGGAGCTTGCCCGGCGTATTGACGTACTCGCCGGCTCCGCCGCTGAGGTGCGGCACGCCGGCGGGGAAGGGGAGCCACAAGCGGTCGGCGGACATAAGCGCACCTGAGATTAGTGCAAAAAATAGACGATGGCTCTAAAGACTCCGTTTCTCGAATACGGTAATGTTTTCGGGAACGCAAGGGCCAATCGACGCATCGGCCCGTGGCACTCAACCGGAGGAACCGACCATGTCCCTGTCCGCCCCGCAGCGCGAAGCCTACGACCGCGAAGGCTACCTCGTCGTCGACCGCGTGCTCGAACCCGCGCGCCGCGAGGAACTCAGCCGCCGCGTCTGGGACTTGGTCCACGCCGCGGAGGAAGGCCGCCAGAGCAAAGAGCGCGTGCTCTTCGAACCCGGGTCGACCGCTGCGGCCACGGCCGTCAAGCCCGCGATTCGCAAGCTCAGCAGCCTGGTCGCCGAAGGCGAATTCTTCCAGCAGATCGCCCGCGATCCGTTCATTCTGGATCTCGTCGCCGAGATGACCGGCGGCGCGAAGTCGATCTATCTGTACAACGACCAGGTTTTTCTGAAGCCCGCCTTCTGCGGGAGCGAAAAGCCGCTGCACCAGGACAACAGCTACTTCCGCGTCACGCCGCACTCGCACGGCGTGACCTGCTGGGTCGCCATCGACGAAGCGACCGAAGAGAACGGCTGCCTCAACTACATTCCGGGAAGCCACAAATTGGGCTTGGTGAAGCACCGCGAGATTCCGCAGACGCCGCACCACGTGCCCGATGTCGATTTCCCGCTGGGCCGCGAAGTGCCCGCCCCCGTTCCGGCCGGTGGCGCGGTCTTCCACCACCTGCTCTGCATGCACAGCAGCAAGGCCAATCAGAGCCCGCACCCGCGCCGTGCTTGGGCGCTGCATTACGTCAACGGCGCAGCCGCCTGCCCCTCGCGGAAGTTTGAAGAGATGTTCCGCGTCAGGTAAGCAGGATGGAAATCGTTAAACCGTGAACCGTAAACGGTAACGACCGGGCCGCTGAGGCCTGCCGTTACCGTTTGCCGTTTGCCGTTCGCTTCGTCCTAAGTTTTCTTCCCGCACCATTTTCCGGTCTGCCTTCCGGTCCTCCCGCGACACGGATAGATAAGTTGCTTTCTGGAATTGTCGCAGGCCCGCCTTGACAGCGGCATCTTATAACGGGTAGGTTGCACCGCCCCAAAGCGAGCCGCTAACAGACAACTTCTTGTGGTGAATGGGTTTAAGGCAATCATGAAGCCCGATTCGGACGCTCCGGACGAACACGCGCTCGCCGCGCAAGCGAAAGACTTGCTGGCGCTGTCCAAGACCGACGTGCGTGCCGCCGAGTTGGCTTTCGCCGATCTGGGCTACGATCGCCAGCTCCAGACCGCACTGGTCCTCCACGGCGACGATTTGCAGGATTGGCTGCTGCTGGCCGAAGACTGCACCGATCTGGTCCGCGCGCTCCCGCCCGAACATCTGCACCACAGCATCCGGCTGATTGGCGAAGAAGACGCGCTCTCGATCCTCAAAGCCGCCAGCAGCGAGCAGCTCAAGGCGCTGCTGGACATCGAGTTTTACACCGACAACCGGCTCGATCGGAAAAAGGTACGGCGCTGGATCGAACTCCTGTTGGAACTGGGCGGGGACGAGGCCGACGAGGCGCTGCAGGGCGTGGACACGTTCGCCATTGCGGCCTTCGTGCGCCGTTATGTCCGCGCGGCGCTGCGCGACGACAACATCGTTCTGGCGCTGCAGATGAAGCAGCATCATCTGATTACGCCCGATCAGCTCCAGATTGCCGACGATCTAGTCGAGCGCTTTCTCTCCTTCGTCGACGATTTTGCGCCGGAGGTGTACGGCGAGATCCTCGAGCGCGTCTTCCTGGACGATCCGAAGGCTGTGGCGTCGGATATGTACGCACAGCGCGACGATCGGTTGGCCGCGCGGGGCTTCCCCGGCCAGGAGCGCGCCGACCGCCTGCTCGTCCCGGTCGATCTGGGCGCGTACGAATTCGTTTGGAGTACGGCGGATGCGCCGGCCGCGGCGAGTGCGGACCTCGCTCGTACCCGCGAAGCGGCGCCTTTTATGGTCCAGGTGCTGGCGTGGGGCCGCGCTCAGGGCGAATTGGGCGAGAAGACCGAGCGCGCGTTCATCAAAGAGACGGCCGACGTGGCGAACATGCTCCTGTTGGCCCACGCGCGCGACGCCGGCGACCCGCAGGCCAAGAAGGAGGCGCTCGCCGCCGTGCAGGTGCTGGGCTCGGTGGGGCTCGAAGCCGTGGCCAGCGGGCACGTCCCAGCGGCCGTCGAAGCCCTGCAGCGTATGGATGTGGAAGAACTCTTCCGCCTCGGCTGGACGCTCACACGTTCGGTGGCCAAACCCGCCTGGCAGCTTACGGCCGATCCGCATATGGACGATATCGACAGCCGCCCGCCGGCGTGGCTCCCGGCCGGAGCCCGCGACGCGCTGCTCGAAGCCGAGTTGCTCATGGATTGGCGCCAAGTGGCCGCTTCCGCGTTGCCGGCCTCCGAACGCCATCCCGATCGCCCGACGCCCGGCCCCATGCTCACTTGGCCGCGTCTGCGCCGCCTGCGCGCCGCTGTTGAAGCTACGCACCAAAAGTACCAGGATGCCTTCGGACACTCGCCCGATGTCGAGTCCGCCGATCCCACCGTCGCCGATCCTTCGCTGCGCCGCCTGATCTGACCGAACCGCCGGCCTCCCGGCCGGCAGGATGGGCTCCTACGCGTTCCATCCCGCGATCCATTGCAGCATCCCGAGCGTCTGGGGCGTCCCTTTCCAGGGTGCTTCTGCAAATCTCCGTCGGGCTTGGCGGGGTCGGCTATACTCGTTTAAGTTCTTGATACCAAGAAGGTTAGGGGGAATCCGCATGCGTGTGAAACTTAGCGCCGGCATGATTCTGAGCGTGCTGGCGTGGGCAGCTACGTTGCAGGCGGCCGTGTATCAAGCCCCGAGCGCGGAACCGACCCCCGAAGAAACCCAAATTCTTGAGTACATGAACCGCTTCCGCGCCAACCCTTCGGCGGAGGCCGACAAGATTCTGGAGTTCATCAAAAGCGGCAAGGCGGGCTGGGTCGCGCGGGGCGTGGACTTGGCGATGTTCGAGAACGAGATGAAGGCGCTCAAGCCGTCGCCGCCGCTGGTACTCAACCTCAAACTGCTGGATGCCGCGCGCAAACACAGCTACTACATGATCCACAACGGGTTGACGCACGTCGAGACGGCGGGCAAGGAAGGCTTCGTCGCCGCCGACTTCGGCACCCGCTGCAAGAACGCCGGTTACGAAGGCGGGCCCGGCGGCGAAAATTGTTACGCTTCGGCCCCCGACGCTTGGGGCTCGCACGTCGGGTTCGTGGTCGATTCCGGTCCCGGCGGCACGGGCGGTATGCAGCCTGGGCGCGGCCACCGCATGAACATGCATAACCCCGGCATGCGCGAAGTCGGTCCCGGAGCGGTCCCGCGCAGCGGTGACCGCGGCGGGCTCTCGGTCACGCACAACATGGGCAGCCGGAAGGTCCGCTTCGTGGGCGGCGTGGTTTTCACCGACCGCAACTCCAACGAGTGGTACGACCTGGACGAAGGCGTCGGCGGTGTATCCATCAAGTGCAGCGACGGGAGCGAAGTGCGAACTTGGAAGAGCGGCGCGTACACGCTGGCACTGAAAGGCAACACCGCCGTGACCGTGACGGCCTCGCTGGGCGCGCGGACCTTCAGCCAGGAGATTCCGGCCGGAGCGGAGAACGTGAAGTTCGACTGGCGCGTACCCGAGGAAGCGGCGCTGGAACTGGCCGACAAGCTTCTCGCCAAGGTCGAGAGCGTGCCCGGCAAGAGCGGTCCCGGATACACGAATGCGATCCTTGAGCTGTATCAGGCCACGCAAGGGCTGGCCGTCGACACGCCGCGCCGTCAGAAGATCGACGAGTTGACCAAGGAGATCGGCCCGCAGCTCGAAGGAAGCAAGAAGGCGGTGCTGGAGGCGCTGCGCAACTACGGCCCCGAGTTTCCCAAGGTGCTGAACGAGAGCCAGCAGCCGTTCCAGGGCACGGCCGTCGCGGCGTGGTTTAAAGAAGCCGCGGCCATCGGGCAGGCCAAGGGCAGTTTCATCGGCTTCAAGCAGCAAGTCGAGACGAACAAGACGCTCCCCGAGCAGCAGAAGCGCCAGTTCCTGACTTATCTCCAGGGACTGGAGAAGCAGTTTCAGGAGTCCGAATTCAAATCCGAACTGGCCGCTCTGATCGACCAGACCATCCCGCTGGCTGATCCCAAGCGCGCGGGCATGTACAAGCGCTGAGCCCAGCGCTCAACGCCAGTACAGCTGGCTTTATCGGCAAGGCGTATGGGTAAAGTCCGCTATACCAGGACTTCACGCCGAAAAGAGTTTCAAGCCCACCACGCCGGCGACGATCAGAACCAAGCTCGCCATGCGCCCGGCGTTCGCGGGTTCTTCGAACCACAGAATACCCAGCACGGCCGTGCCCGCGGCCCCGATGCCCGTCCAGACCGCATAGCCGGTTCCGACGGGGATATGCTTGAGCGCCCACGCCAGCAGCACAAAGCTGATCGCCATGCAGGCGACGGTCCAGAGCGAAGGCCAAAGCTTGGTGAAGCCTTGGGACTGCTTGAGGCCGATCGCCCAAGCGACCTCGAAGCATCCGGCCAGAATCAACACGAGCCACGGCATCGGTGTGTCTCCAAGCGCTTGACCCGAAAGACATGCCTTCCCACTTGTGCATTCAGTGCTACGCTCACCCGCCTAAGGCAGGTCAAAATCGGGGTTTATGAAAACTTATTCATTTCTCTAACCTCTTCATATCATTCCAATTGCAAAGCACTGGTGATTTTCCTTGCGCTACACCCTTTACCCAAACGGTCCGCATGGCCTATTCTCAAGGTATCGGCTCTTGTCTCTTATCCCGGAGGCCGCCATGTCGAACGCTACCGAATCCCGCATCGTATCGTTGCCCACGCATCCCCGCGCCATCGAAGCCGCGCCGATGGTGATGTACGAATGGAAGATGCTCCGCGCCGCGTACAAGATGCTGACCATTCTGCGCAAGTCGGACGATCCGCGCCGCGAGCAGCTTTTCGGCGTGCTGAACGAAGGCTACAGCGGCGCACTGTTCCTCAATAGTTTTCTCTTCCACGCCCGCAACCTCGCCGACTTCCTCTACACGCGCGGCGGCGAAGATGCCGACGCGGTCCTGGCCGAACATTTTTTCGCCAACCCCGAAGATTGGCGGCGCAAAGACTTGAATCCGGGGCCGTTCCTGACCGCCAACAAGACGCGCCTCTACCAGCAGCTCAGCCGGCCGCGCTACGCCCGCATCGCGTACGGGCGGCTTACCGTCAACAACTGGGATCTCGACGCCATTTGGAACGATCTCTCCGGCGCGTGGCAGACCTTCTGGACAGCGCTCCCGATTCCGACGCAGGAGTATTTCGAGGTCGTCCCCGAAGAGATGCCCATGCCAAAGGTTTAGGTCCTCCATCGCTGGTTGCACGTCGGGCAGCGGAGGCGTAGAGTCCCCTTTTCAACCGTACGCCAAAGGGGGCTCCTGCATGCCGATGCATCCTCGCGCCAAGGAAGCGGCGCCCATGATCATGTACGAATGGAAGATGTTTCGGCCTTCCGGCAAGATGCTCGCTATTCTCCAGGACGGCAAAGACACACGCCGCGCGCAGCTCTCCCAGGTACTCAACGAGAACTACGCCGGCGCCGTCTTCCTGCTCGACTTCCTGCTCCATGCCCGCAACCTGGCCGATTTTCTCTTCATGCGCCCCACCGACGAGAGCGACGACGTGGTCGCCGAACACTTTTTCGATACGCCGGCCGAATGGCGCGCGAAGGGCGTCGAGCCCGGGCCGTACCTGACGCAGCACAAAGTCCGCATCTACCAGTTGCTGGCCCGCCCGCGCTTCGGGCGGATCGAGTACGGGCGGCTGAGCTTGCGCAAGTGGGACGCGCACGCGATCGAGCGCGAAATCGTCGGCGGCTGGGAAGTCTTCTGGAACGCCCTGACGCCCGATAAACAGGGCTGGTTCGACGTCACGCCGCCCTCTTAGCAAGTGCTTCGAAAGGCTTCTCATGCCCGTCTCGCTGAACCTCGCCGCAGTCCGCGCCGATCTGAACGAGCATCTGGAGAGTCTGCGTGACCGCGACGGCGCGTACGGAAGCTACCGTTCCGGGCCGCGCAAGCGTCCCGATCTGTACGCTTCTTGCGACGTAGCCATCGCCCGGGCGGTGATGGGCGACGACCTCAAGGCGCTGCCCGAAGCCCAGCGCCTCGAATGGATCGCACACATCAACAGCTTCGCCGCGCACAACTTCGACGGCGGGCCCGACGGCAGCTACTTCGACAGCATGGGCCATTCCAAGCTCCACGCCAACGGGATGGTCGTCGGCGCGCTGGGCGTGCTGGGCGGGAAGCAGCGCTTTCCGTGCAAGCTCTACGAGGCCTTCGACACGCCCGAGAAGGCCGGCCCGTGGCTGGAGACGGTCGACTGGGTCAAGCAATGGAGCGCCAGCCACTGGTTCTGGGGCGGGATGCACTGCTTCTCGTTCAGCAAACGCTGCTCGCCGGCGTGGTTCGAGGCGGTCTTTGCCTGGCTCGATGCGAACCTCGATCCGCAAACTGGCTGGTGGCGCAAAGGCGTGCCGCATCAGGACCGCCATCAGCCGCTGGGCGGGAGCGTCCACATCGTGCCGATTTACGAGCATCACGGCCGGGTATTCCCTTATCCCGAGCGCGTGGTGGACAGCGTGCTGGCGTTACAGCTCTCCAACGGCTGCTGGCTCGACCATGCGAAGGGGCCGATGCTTAATTATCTGGAACTGGATGCGCTGTACGCCTATGCGGTGATGCGCAAGTGGGCGCCGGCTTACCGGCTCGATGAAGTACGCAAGAGCGTGGATCGCTACGCCGACGCGGCGATCGAGTACTGGAACACCCGGCGCGGCGAATTCTTTAAGCTGCACCCGCACTACGCGCTTGCCGCGGTCGGAGCCTTCGGGCTGCTGCAGCAGCTCGCGCCCGAACGCTTCCCCGACGAGCGGCGTTGGACGGATATTTTCAGCGACCGGCGGCTGTACGATACGGCGGCGGTGGAAGTGTGAGGGAGGCAGCTCTATCCCCAATGGAGCAGATTCGATTCAGCTACTTTTAGGCGGCCCAGGCTTCTGCGTGGCCAAGGCGAGTGTATTACCCGAGGGGTCCTCGAAGAACGCCATCCACTCTTCTTGACCCGCCTGACCGAAAAGACCTTGGTCGTCACGATGAATCATGCGTGGCGGATGTGTAAAATTCACGCCTTTGGCAGTCAGCTCCGCGTAGGCGGATTCAATATCGTCTACCCCGAAATATAGCGTCGCCTTCGGCCCCGAACGCTCCAGCAGGATCCGGACGCCCGATAAATCCAGAAAGGCCAGTCCCGGTGGATCGAACTTCGCGACAAACCGGCAACCCAAGGTATCGCGGTAGAAGCTCACGGACTCCTCGAGATTTTTGGCCAGCACCGCAATCTGGCGAATGCGATCGAGATTCATGGAACAGGACCTTTGGGTAGTGAGAGCGCTTGCCAGAGTCCGGAAGATTCGGAAACCTACTCGCTCGCCTCAACCAGCTTCAACAGCCGGCGCGTCGATTCGCGGTTACCGTTGTCGCTGAAGGCGTCTTCGACTTTCAATACCTCCAGCGCGCGGCGCGCGGCGGCCTGTTCGGCTTCTTTCTTGCTCTTCCCCATGCCCGGCGGGAAGCGGCGCTGCCCGATCACCGCGACCACTTCGAACGTCTTGCCGTGGTCAGGGCCGGTGGCGTTGATCATGCGGTAGTGCGGCGTCATGTTCACGTATTTCTGGGCCAACTGCTGCAGCGTCGACTTGTAATTCGTCTCGCACCCGTTCTCGGCGACGGCGCGCAGTTCGGCGCCCAGGATGCGCAGCACGAAGGCGCGCGCGGCCTCCAGCCCGCTGTCGAGGTACACGGCGGCGGCCACGGCTTCGAAGAGGTTGGCGTACACGCTGGGCGGAAGCGGTTCGTCGACCGGCAGCCCCTTGCCCAGCCGCCCCACATCGCGCAGGCCCAGCGATTCCCCGGCACGCGCCAGGCACACGGTGCTTACCACCGCCGACTTTACTTGGGTCAGCTTGCCTTCGTTCCAGTGCGGGTAGCGCTCGTACAGTGCCTGGCCGACGCAAAGATTCACGACCGCGTCGCCCAGGAACTCCATTCGCTCGTTGTCGGTATGCTCTTCGGCTGTGCTGGAAGGGTGCGTCAACGCTCGTTCCAGCAACTCAGGGCGTTGGAAGCAATACCCGATCCGGTCTTGGAGGGTGAGGTACGACGTGTCGGAGCAACAGTTCGCGTCGGGGGCCTTTTGAAGCTTCGACATAAGCTTGGAAGTATCTCAGGCTAGAGACTTTGGATCACCAAGCC
Organism: Planctomycetota bacterium; assembly: GCA_045863855.1. Lineage (GTDB taxonomy): Bacteria > Planctomycetota > SZUA-567 > H5-PLA8 > H5-PLA8 > H5-PLA8. The sequence goes on from BTVV01000002.1 coordinate 61,879, forward strand.
GCGAGCGGCTTCCGGCCCCCACTGGATTTCAAGATAGCCGCCGTAAAGGCAGAGTCAATGCGGCGGATCAAAACTTAGGGTGCTTTTTACCGCCGCTCAAGCGCTAATATCACCCAAATTTACACCTATTATATAGAGTTAGCCGCAACCCCTGCCGACTTGCGTCGTCGTACTATTATGAGAGCAGGCTTAACCATGCGCATTTCATCGTGGATCGCGATCCTGGTTCTTAGCGCCGCCGCGCGGGTGAACGGCCAGGAGGGCACGCCGTCGCCTACGGGCCCGGTGGTGCAGAACCTCCAAGCGGCACTGAAGGCGGTAAAATCCGAATTCGGCCCCGGCGAATCGTTGCTCTTGCAGTGGACGCTTACCAATGTGGGACCGAACGCGCAGACGGTGCGGGTGCCGCGCGACCGGCGCGTTCCGCAGGATGTCCGTTTCGCGGGCAAGCGCGAAGGGCAGGCGCTGGATCTGCGGCGCGCCACGGAACGCGAGACCGAGGACGCCGGATACACCGAACAGACCCTCGCGCCGGGGGAAACGGTCAAGCGCTGGATCGATCTGGGTGTGATGAACTGGGCCAACAGCGAATGGCTCAAAGTGCGCGGCCGATATGAAGTTCAGGTGACCTTCACGCCGGGCGCCGAAGCGGTGTCCAGCGGGTGGGCGCGCTTCGATCTGGCCGCTCCGGGTCGCGCGGTGCTCGATCCGGCCGAGCGCGAACGCCAAGCCGGCATTCGCGCGCTGGTGCTTCAGTTGGGGGCGCCCGATTTCCAGAAGCGCGAAGACGCGCAGCGCGAACTGGTGGCGCTGGGCACGGCGGCCGTGCCTCTGCTGAAGGAAGTACTCGCCGAGGGCCAGGATCCCGAGGTCAGCCTGCGTGCGCGCAAGGTGCTAGAGCTGATCCTGCACGGTCCGAAGCCCATGCCCCCTCCCGTACTGGTGCCCACGCCGCGCCCACCGATCGTCCGGCCGCTCCCGCCTCCGGTCGAGCCCCAGCCGTTGCCGGTCGAACCTGGCCCCATTGCGCCCCCCGAAGACGAATTTTAACCCGGAATTTACCCCGGTGCCGGCGTCTTCTTGTGGGCAAACTTGAAAATGCTCGAGTGCTTGCTTGTAATAGAACTGCCTGATTGGTGCCGGTTACTCCATCGTCGCGCCCCCTATGCGTGGCGTAAACCCTATGCAGGAGGATTGCCGTATGTCCATGAGCGAACAAGAAGCGCTGGCCAGCCTTAAGGTGGTCTTGCACGTGGCGAAGGCCGATGGCGTGATCCAGCCCGAAGAGCGCACGGCGCTCGAGGATTTGCTGACCGTCGTCAAGCTGCCCGAGGGCGCGACGCTCGACGGCTTGCTCAAAGACGTGATCAAGCTCGACGAAGAACTGGCGAAACTCAACAGCGCGGATGCGAAGAACGGAACCTTCCAAAGCGCCTACAGCATGGCGCACGCCGACGGGACCTGCACCAGCAAAGAGCAGGTGGTGCTGGACCACATTCGCGGGCGGCTGGGCATCAGCGAGGAAAGCTATTCGCTGGCGAACCGTCTGTTCGGGGAGTTCAAGGACACGTTCACGCCGAACAATATCGTGCCGATTCACGATCCCGAACGGCGGCGCACGGAAGTCAACGCGGACATTCTGAAGTATTCGCTCATTGCCACCGTGCTGGGCGCGAACCCGCTTCCGCTCGTTTCGATCGGCACCGACTTGTTGGTGATCGGCGTGCAGCTCAAGATGATCCGCGACGTGGGGCAGTACTGGAACCACAAGGTGGACCGCGAGGCGGCCAAGAGCCTGATGCTCGGGGCGCTGGGCAGCACCGCGGCACGGTTGGCAATCACCAACGTCGTCAAATTCGTGCCGGGCTGGGGCTCGCTGGTCGGCGCTGGCGCTTCGTTCGTCACCACGTGGGGTCTGGGGCGCGTGGCGGACCAGTATTTCGCCAGCGGCGGGAAGCTGACCGCGGCGGAGCTGCGCTCGGCATTCAAGAATGCCAAGAAGGAAGGCGAGCAGGCTTATAAAGAGCACAAAGGCGAAGTCGAGGCCGCGCAGAAGAAGCACGCGGGCAAAGTCCAGGAACTCAACGCGCAGCTCAAGGCCGGGCAGATTACCGAGGCCGAGTACCAGCGGCAGTTGGATCAGTTGGCCTGAAGTCCGAAAGCCAGCAGACAGTCTTTACGGGCCGTGCATTTCGATGCGCGGCCCTTTTTATTTGCGCTTCCGCGCCAGCGGCTTGGCCAGGACCAGGTCGGCGGTCGTATAGCCCAGCTTCTCGTACAGGGCCCGCGCCGCCGCGTTATGCCCGAAGACATGCAGCCGCACCTCCCGGCATCCCAGCGCTTGGGCGCGGCGCTCGAAGAGCCGCATCGCCTGCGTACCCAAGCCCCGGCCGCGGAAGGGCGCGAGGATGTAGATCTGGCATAGGAAGAGGCTGCGCTTGCCCTGCTTCGCGTACCACAGGTAGCCGACGGTGCGGGCGCCTTCGCGAAGCGTATCGAAGTAATGCCCGTGCGTGCGGGAGGCATGGGGCAGCATGGTTTGGAGCTGCGTACGGGCGTTGCGGCGGGCTGTCTTGAGAGGCAGGGCATCGGCTCGCGCACGGTCGCGCGGGTAGTCGCGCATGATCATCCGCATAAGCGTGCGGTATTCGCCGGGGGTGCAGGGCGTGCGGCGCATGGAGGCCATCCCTGCGGGCGGTCGCGCTATTCTTCCTGGTCGCCGAGGCCGGCCTTTTTGAGCAGATCGCCCAGCGTCGATCCGCCGCCGTCCTGGCTGCGCAGTCGCTGGCGGACTTCGTCGCGCGAAGCCTCGTCGCCGCGGCGCGGGCCGTCCTTGCGCATCTTGCGCGGGTCCTTCTTACCCTTGCCGGCCTTGTCGAAGAACTTGGCGAACTCGGGCTTGATGGCCGGCTTCTCGTCGGGCTTGGCGCGCTTGGGCCGGCCGTCGCGTCCTCCGGGGCCGCCTGGGCCTCCCGGTCCGCTTCTGCCCGCCGGAGCGCCGCGGCGTTCGCCGCGTCCGCCCTCGCGCGAGGGACCGCCGGCCGGTGCGCCGGGACCGCCGGCCGCGGGTGCTCCGGTTGCCGCCGGCGCGCCTTCGCGCGGCTTGCGCGGACCCCGGGGCCCGCGCGGACGCGCGCTGCGCTCGCCGCGCCCGCCCGCCGCGGCTTCCGCCGACTCCAGCGCCTTGATCGAGAGGCTGATACGCTTCTTGCCCGTATCGATGCCGATCACCTTCACGCGCACGGCTTGACCGACGGTCAAGAGCGCCGCCGGATCGCGCACGTATCGGTGCGAGAGTTCGCTGATGTGGACCAGCCCGTCCTGATGCACGCCCAGATCGACGAAAGCGCCGAACGCCGTCAGGTTCGTCACGACGCCGTTGAGAACCATTTCGGGCTTCAGGTCGGCGACGTCCTGCACGCCTTCGTTGCCTTCGGGTAGCGCGAACGTCCCGCGCGGATCGCGGCCGGGGTGGCGCAGTTCCCAGAAGATATCCTTCAACGTGTGCTCGCTGACTTCGGGCGAGCGGAACTCCTCGAGGCGCAGCTTGTTGACGTGCTCGGCGTTCCCGGCCAGGTCCGCGGCCGCGACCCCCGCCTTCTGCGCCATCGCTTCGACCAGCTCGTAGCGCTCGGGATGAATGGCCGTGTTGTCCAGCGGATTCTCGCCGCCTTTGATGCGCAGGAAGCCGACGGCTTGCGTGTAGGCGCGCTCGCCCAGCCCTTCGACGTCTTTCAGCGTGACGCGGCGCTTGAAGCCGCCCAGCACTTCGCGCGCGGCGACGATCTTCGCGGCCTTCTCGGCGTCAAGCCCGGACACGTGGGCGAGCAGTTCGACGCTGGCTTTGTTCAAGTCCACGCCGACGCGATTCACGCAACTGTCGACTACCTCAACGAGCTTGTGCTTCAGGAACTCCCCGCCCAGATCGTGCTGGTATTGGCCGACGCCGATGAAGCGGGGGTTGAGTTTCACCAATTCGGCCAGCGGATCCTGCAGGCGCCGGCCGATGGAGACCGCGGCGCGCGCGGCCAGTTCCAGCTTCGGAAACTCTTGCTTCGCTTCTTTCGAGGAGCTGAACGCGGCGGCGCCGGCCTCGTTGACCAGCACGCGTCCGACGCGGCGCGGCAGCTCGCCCGAGATCAGCACTTCGCGCACGAAGGCGTCAGCCGCCCGGCCGCTGCTGCCGTTCCCGATGGCGATCACTTCCACCGTATGCTCGGTGAGCATGCGAATCAGGGTCGCGCGCGCTTTGATGCGCGGGTCTTCCACGGGTGTGGCGATTTCGGCCTTCGGCGCGGATTCGGCGGCCGTGGGCGTCTCGGAGGACGCCGGAGCCGTTTCGAGCTCGGCGGCTGGCGCGGGAGCCCCTTCTAAAGGTGCGGGCGCTTCGGCGGGAACCGCGGCGCTGCCCGTTTCGGCCGGCGCGGCGGTTTCCGCTTGGGCGGTTTCGGCGATCGGCTTCGATTCGGTCTTCTTCTTCGGCTTGGGCTGCGGCTGTTCGCGGCGCAGGTACACCTTTTCCTGCGTGACGACGGCGCCGGCTTCGTCGAGGAGCACCAGATGGACGGCTCCGGCCCGCGCGGGGCCCACCGCCAGCACGCGGCGGTTCCCGAAGGGAGCCTGGAGCAGCAGCGCGCGAAGGTTGCGCCCGAAGAGCTCCGCCGCGGCCTGTTCGGCGCGCTGGCGCAGCTCGCGGCGCAGTTCTTTTTCCAAGGCCGGCAGGAGAATCCGGTCGAGACACGTGCGCAACGCTTCTTCCAGCGCCGGCGCGAAGATCGTCCCGGGCTTGAGTTCCAGCTTGGCCTGCACCAGCTCCTGGAGCTTCTCGCGGGGATACTCCAGCGCGACCTTGAGCTTCTTTTCGCTTTCGCCGCGCAGGACCGCCAACACGCGGTGCGAGGGCAGCTTGCCGACGGGTTCGCGGAACGCGGAGAAGTTCGCGTACTTGGTCTTGGCCAGATCGACGCCTTCACGCGGACCGGCGGCGAGGTGCGCTTCCTCGGCCAGGAGCTTGCGGGCGGCGCCGCGAATTTCGGGATCGTAGGCCAGCCGTTCGGCCACCAGGGCTTGGGCGCCGGCCACGGCCTGCGCGGTTTCCTTTACTTCCTTTTCGGCATTGAGATACGGCGCGGCCAGCTCGTCGAGCGTGGCGGCCTGCGCTTCCTGCTTGAGGAAGATCTCGGCCAGCGGAACGAGGTTCTGATCGCGCGCGCGGTCCGCGGGATTCTTTTTGGTGCGCGGGCTGTAGGGGAGGTACAGGTCTTCCAGGGCCGGCCGGTTGGGCGCGGCGCTGATCTTCGTGCGCAGGTCGTCGGTCAGTTGCCCGCCGGCCTGCATCGAATTGAGAATCACCTGCCGGCGCGTCTCGAGTTCGGTGACGGCTTGGAAGCGGTCGGCGATGACCTGGACTTTGGTCTCGCTGAGGTTGCCGGTCTGCTCTTTACGGTAGCGCGCCACGAAGGGCACGGCGTAACCGTCCTTGAGCAGATCCAGCGTCCCGGAGACTTGCTCGGGCTGAATCTTCAAGTCCTGGGCCAGCGATTCAACAAGGGTGCTCATGTTGGCAACCTGCACGTTAGGGGGTGTCGTGTAGCAGCGTGCGGGTACTGTACCCAACGAGAGCGGGTTGAACAGCACACAATCTGAGGACGGGACGGCATTATAGCCGCTTCACCGGCGGCATCTTCCCTTTGATCGCATGGTTGATCGATCACTACGGAGTATCGTCAATTAAATGAAATGAACCCGGAACGGTATTCTCCTCACCCCTCCAGCTTGAAGCCCTGACGCTTTGCCAAGGCGCGCAGCCAGTCGGCGCATTCGGCGTAGCGCTGGCCGAGGTTTTCCAAACTGCCCAGGTCGATGCCCACGGGGCCGTCGTAGCCTTGGCGGGCCAGTTCCGCGAAGAGCGCCTCGAAATCCACGGTGCCTTGGCCGGGCGGGAGATGGCGATTGTCGGTCCCGTCGTTGTCCGCCACGTGCAGGCCCGCGATGCGGCCTTCGAGCTTGCGCGCCGAAAGCGGGAGGAGTTCTTTCTGCGCCTGCAGGTGTGCGCAGTCGAAATTGGCTTTGAAGTTCGGCCGGCCGACGTGATCCATCAGGCGCAGCATCGAATCGGTCCCGCTGATCATTTCGCCCACGCGCGGCTCGATGATCAGGTCCAGCCCGGCGTCGGCGGCCAGATCGGCGCACCGCCGCACACTCTCGGCCAGCGCGTCCCATTGCCGCGCCCACGAAAAGCCCTCGGGTACGCGGATCCGGTATTCCTCTTTGAACTTGATCGCGCCGACGTAAGGCTGGGCGCCCAGGAACTCGACCGGCGGGGTGAAGCTGGCGATGTGGACCGTCCGCGCGCCCAGGTACGCCGCCGTCTCGACGCCCAGGCGGAAGATGCCGTATGCGGCTTCGCGTTCCTCGGGGTTCTGGCTGACCAGCGGCCGCAGGACCGGGCAGAAGTTCACGCATTGCATCTCGCGGCGCGCGAGGGCCTCCTTGAAGCGTTCGCGCGCGCCGTGCATGGCGCGGATGTGGTCTTCGCCGACGCCCTCCAGCTCGATGTAGCGAAAGCCGAGCGCCTTCAGTTCGTCCACGGCCTTCAGGCCGTCGTCGAGCGTGGGCGGATAGCCGTAGCGGTCGATCGTGTAGAGGTAGCAGGCGGTCAGCAGCATGGTTGGGCTCCTTGGAGTTGGGCGCGTCGGTCTTGCGCCTGCTTAGCGTGCGTCCCAAAACGTCTCGCGTCCCGGCTTTAGGACGCACTCTTACCTATACCCGCTCCGCTATATGCCGATCCGATGATTGACTAGGCCGTTTCGATGCTTCAAGATGCGCCCATGGCGGACTTCGAGATCGCGCGCCTGGTCGTCGCGCTGTACCAGGAGAAAGGGCACCGCTACCGCTTCCGCGGCGAACGCCACGCGGGACTGTGGGAGTTGTTCTGCCTCGACCGCGGCCGCGCGTTCGTGCGCGTCGGCACGCAGCGTTTCCAGGCGCGCCCCGGCGATGCCTTTCTGTATCCGCCCGGCGCGTTCCACCAGCATCAGGCCACGCGCGGGCAGGCGCCGCATTACTTCACGGTCGCGTTCACGGCGCGGCACGCGGGAATCCTGAAGTGCCTGTGCGGGCGGGCGTGGAATCTGCCGGGGCCGCTGCGCGCGCCGTTGGCGCGGTTGGTGGCCGAGGAACCTCAACGGCTGGCTGCCGGGACGCTGCGCCGCGCGCTGCTGGCGCAGTTCCTCGCCGAATGGCTGCGTCTGGCGGAGGGCGCCGCGCCGCCGCGCGCCGAAACCTCGGCGCCGCGCGTGACGTATCACGAGAACGCCGCTCAGGCCGCGGTCGCCCGCGCACTGGGGTATATCGACGCCCACCCGGACGAAGCCGTGAGCCTGGAAGCCGCGGCGCGCGCGGCGGGCGTCTCGCCGCCGTACTTAAGGCAGCTTGCGCGGGCCGAACTGGGGCACAGCTTGCGCGAAGAAGCCAAACGCCGCCGCGTCGCGCGCGCCAAGCACTTGCTCAGCCACGGCACGGGCAACGTGAAGGAAGTGGCCGCGGCCGTGGGCTACGAGGACGTGAGCGCCTTTACGCGCGCATTTCGGCGAGTGGAAGGTCTGGCGCCGCGCGCATACGCGCGAACGATCGCCGCGCGCGGGCCGACGCCGCTGCCCGAGTGGTTCAAGAAGCGGCGTTGAACAGGGGCTCCCCGCTTAGCCCATCCGGATCGCGTAGCCGTGCTTGTGGCCCAGCCAGAGCGCGATGAGCGTCCAGAAGACCGCGGCCAGCGCTTCGCCGATGACGAGCCCGATGAAGAAGCGGCGCGACTCGTTATAGAGTTTCATCCCGCCGAACTTCGAGACGAGCCATTTGAAGAGCCAGCCCAGGAAGAAGGCGAACCAGAGCCGGTCGATGGTCCCGGCCATCCAGAGCACGTATCCGGAAGGGTGCGGCCACCAGAACAGGAAGCGCCGCGCGGCCACGAACCCCGCCAGCACCGTCGCGCCCACGGCCATCCAGGCCAGCTTGTTCCAATCGCGCTGCGCTTCTTTGGGCCGCTCGGAAAGGGGGATCTGCTTGCCCTGCGCCGACGCCTCGGCTTCTTTCTTGGCGTAGCTGTCGACCTTGGCCGAGATGCGCCCGATCCGTTCGGCTTCGTCGCGTGGATACGGGTTGAAGAACCAGCCGAACCCGTTCACGCCGCCTTGGGTGTACGCGATGGTCAGGAACGTCCCGAAACTCAAAGCCAGCATCAACGCCACGGCCGCGGCCATGCCGCCCAGCGCGTGCGTCCCGCGCAATCCGGCGGTGCGCGCGAGATGCAAGCAGTTCATGATGTGCGGCAGCGGCACGATGCGGTACCAGTCGGCGCTGAACATGCGGTCCCAGATCGTGAGCATCACGGTGTTCTTGGCGCCCATGACCGTCGGCGGAACCGCCGCATGCAGGATCTGCACCGGAAAGTTGGCGAACTGCATCGAGAAGACGCCGGCCTCCGCGACCAGCCGCGCCAGACCGGTCATGACCAGGATAAAGAGCATCACGATCGCCACGCCGTAGTACCACGTCACCCCGGCCCACGAGAGCCACGTCACCGAACCGATCGCGCCCAGGGCGAAAATGCCCCAGAGCAGGCGCGGCGAGGGCTCTCCCGGCCGTTCTTCGTACGGTTCGCGGCCCAGCGCTTGCCGCAGCGTGCGGCCCAGTTCGCTGCGCGCCGCCCAGAAGCCCAGCAGCACCATGGCCAGCAGCGCTCCGGCGCCCTGCGCGTTGTACGATTCGTTCAGCACCGCGCCGCCGTGCGTCGTCATCAGCGCGAGGTTGCAGAGTTTCTGTACGACGTAGAAGAACCAGAGGCTGAAAGCGACTTCCAGCGAGAGCAGGTAGGTCAGCCCCACGATGGACGGGAAAAAGTGAAAGTGGATCGAGCCCAGGTTGTTCCACGGCGGCTCGGTCAGGTACTTGGTGTTCCAGTTCCAGTTTTCCAGGGGGAAGGTCGGCACGTTGGGATAGTAGGAGTTCAACGCGTTGACGCTGTGAACCAGGAACGTAGTCAGGATGCCCAAACGCGCCAGCCCATGCGAGAGGAACGGCTGCGATTTGCCGCTGGGATCGCCGACGCCCGCGAGCATCTCCTCGGGCACCTGAGCCATGGGAAAGGGCAGGCGTTCCTGCTCCGACCAGCGTTTGTGCAGCAGCGCCGCGATCGAGAACCACAACCCGTACATGCACGCGACCACGATGCTCCAGCGCCAGTACGGACCCCACCACGCCGCCCATGGCACCGACTGCCCCTGTGGCAACCCCGTATAGAACCATTCCACCGGCCGCGGTTCCGGTGAGCTGGGGTCGAGCGGATCGCTGGGGAAGAATCCGGGACTTAAAAACGGGTGAACCAGTTCGGTCAGATTGTTCTCAGGCCTCGCGTGGAAAATCGGACCGGTCACGCCGGTGCTGAAGAAGGCCCAGAAGCCCACTCCCGGCACCGCGTAGACGACGTACGTCATCACGAAGACAAGGGTCAAGTCCTGCCGCGTCAGTCCCAAAGAGCGCCCGGCCATACGGACTGCGATGTTCAGGCCCACCACCAGGAGCAGCAGGTAGACCACCGGAAGCATCGGGAACGAGTTGAAGCTGAACCAGCTCGCCGCCAGCACGAAGTCGCTGTAGGGCACAAAGACGCTGAGGATCAAGATGCCGATAAGCGCCACGATCCAGCCGCGCCACGTCGGGGCTTCGGAGACGTGTGCCTGCAAGCCCTGCAATTGATCCAGGCGATCGCGCGCGATCTTGGGGCCTTCGCGCCACGGATGGTCGCTGGGATCGCTGGAAGGCTGTTCGGCTTCAGGCATAAGGTTACTTCGATAGCCTTCCCAAGCCTGTATCGCAAGCACAAGCCGCGAATTACGCGAGCCGACCGGCTCCCTTCGTGCGCCGAACCGAAGAAAGTACCGCTCAACTGATCCTGATCACGTGGCCTTCACGATGGTTTTTAAGGATGAAGATGAGGACCCAGAGAACCGCGGCCAGCGCCTCGCCGACCACCATGCCGATAAAGAAGCGACGTGCGGCGGAATAGATCCGCATCCCGCCGTATTTGCTGATCCCGAATTTGAACAACCAGCCCAGAAAGAAACTGAACCAGAGCATGTCATGCGGAAACCACGCCATCCACATCACGTATCCTGCCGGATGCGGCCACCAGAAGATAAAGCGCCGCAGCACCGTGAAGCCCGCCATGACCAACCCGCCCACGCCGATCCAGGTGAGCTTAACCGTGTCGCTGCGCGCTTCCTTGGGAATCTCCTCCGGCGGGATGCTCTTCCCGCTTTGGGCCGCTTGAGCCTGCTTCTTCTCCCACGCCTCGACCTTCGAGGATACTTTCCCGATCGTCCCGAACTCGCTCTGCGGATAGCCGTTGAAGAACCAGCCGAACGTATTGGCGCCGCCTTTTGTGTAGACCGTGTTAAGGAAGGTGAAAAAGCTCAGGCCAAAAGTGAGCATGATCGCGACACCCATGCCGCGGAAGACCGTCCGCTTGCGCAGTCCGGTCAGGCCCGAGAGATGCAAAGCGTTCAGGAGTCCCGGCAGCGGGACAATGCGGAACCAGTCGGCCGTGAAGATGCGGTCCCAGACGAACAGCCGCACCACTTGGGCCTGCCCCAGAGCCGCGGGGGACGCGGCGAAGTTCAGCAGGTGGATCGGGAAGTCGTAGAATTGCGCGGCGAAGACGCCCGCTTCAGCGATCAACCGCGCCAGCCCGATCATCACCAGCACGAAGAGCAGCAGAATCGTAATAGCCCAGAACGGCCCCACGCCGAACCAATAGAGCCAGGCCACGGTTCCCGTGAAGCACATGACCAGTCCGGCCCAAAGCGACCTCGGGGAGAGGTCTCCTTCGTGCGCTTCGTAGCTTTCGCGTCCCAGCGCCTGGCGCAGCGTCTTGCCCAGTTCGCCGCGCGCCGCCCACAATCCGACCAGTACCAGCATCAAGAGCGCGCCGCTGCCCTGCCCCACGCGAGCGTCGGCCACCAAGCCTTGCCCGTACGCCGGCGCGAAGATCAAGTTGCTCAACTTCATCACGCCGTAAAAGAACCAGAGGCTGAAAGCGACTTCCAGCGAGAGGAGGAACGTCAGCCCCACGATGGACGGGAAGATGTGCATGTGCAGCGTGCCGATCTGGCTCCACGGCGGTTCGGTAAGGTATTTGCCGTTCAGTCCCGGGTTCATCAACGGGAGTTCGGGAATGTTCGGATAGAACGAACTCATCGAGTTCCAAGAATGGATCAGCAGCGTGATCCCGATGCCCCACAACGCGATGCGGTCTTTCAAAAACGGTTTGTCCTCGGAGCCGGTTTGACCGTAGCCCGAGAACATCTCGAACGGTACCTGCGCCACCGGGAAGGGGAGCCGCTCCTGGTCGCTCCAGCGTTTAGAGAGCAGCCCCGCGATGCTGAACCAGAGCCCGTACATCAAGGCCACGACCACCAGCCAGCGCGCATACGGCCAAGCCCAGGCTTCCCAAGGCACCGACTGCCCCGGCGGGAGTCCGGTGTAGAACCATTCCACCGGGCGCGGTCCGGCGGCATCGGCGCTCGCGGGATCCTTCGGAAAGAAGCCGGCGGTCAGGAACGGCTGCACGGTTTCCACCCAGCCGTTTTCGGGCCGCGCGTGGAAATAGCCGCCCGTCATCCCGGTGCTCCAGAACGCCCAGAAACCCACGCCGGGAATCGTGTACGTCACCATCGTCATGCAGAAGACCAGCGTCAGGTCCTGCCGCGTCAGCCCCCAGTGCTTGCCCACCAGCAGCGTGGCGATCTGCGCCGTCAGCAGGATGCCGAAGACAAGCGTCACCGAGAGCATCGGGAAGGCGTTGAACGAGAGGGGCGTGCCGCGCATCACGAAATCGGTATAGGGAATGACTGCGGCGATGCCGCCGGTGGCCAGCAGCCCCAGCATCCAGCCGCGCCAAGTCGCGCCTTCGGCCTTCACGCCGGCGCCGAGTTGGCGCTCCAGTTCGGTCAGGGCGATGCGCGGGCCCAAGCGAAAACGGCCGGCCGGTGCGGCGCCGCTGGAGGATTCGGGTTCGGAGTGTGGTTCGGGTTCGCTCATCGTGCTCGAAAGTTATCAGGTCCAGGGTTCAACTGATCCAGATCGCGCGGCCGTCCTTGGTGCCGGCCAGCAAGTACACGAGACCCCAAACCGCCGCGGCCAGCGCTTCGCCCACGATCATGCCGATGAAGAAGCGGCGGGCAGCGGTATAGACCCGCATGCCGCCGTACTTAGCGATGCCCCACTTGCACGCCCAGCCCAGGAAGAAGCTGAACCACAGGCACGCGATCGGGAAAGAGGCCATCCACATCACGTACCCCGCCGGATGAGGAAACCAAAAGACGAACTGGCGCAGAATCATAATCAGCGACATCGCCGCGCCGCCGGCGCCGATCCAGGCCAGTTTCGAAGTCGCCACGCGCGCTTCGGTGGGGGCTTCGCTCTCCGGCGCCTGTTTTCCTTCCTTTGCCGTATCCGCTATTTTCTTTTCCCACGCTTGCACGCGGCTGCTTGTGCGCGCATAGCCGTTCATGTCCATCTCGGGCTGATTCTTGTAGAAATACCCGAATTCCGTCGCGCCGCCCGACGTGTAGGTCGTATTCAAGACCACGAAAAAGCCCAGGCCCAGGCTCAGCGCTACGCCCAGGGCGATCCCTCCCATGGCCGATTTCCGGCGCAGGCCCAACTGGCCGGCCAGATGCAGTCCGTTGACGATATTCGGCAGCGGCACGATGCGGAACCAGTCGCTGGTGAAGACGCGGTTGAATGTCAGCAGGGGGACGACGTTCTGCGCGCCCATGGCCGCCGGCGGAACGACGTAGTTCAGCAAATGAATCGGGAAGTCGTACACCTGCGCCGCCACGATCCCGGCCTCCGCCACCAGCCGAGCCAATCCGGTCATGACGATCATGAACAGCAGCACCATCGCGATCGCGTAGCCCATATCGATGCCGTACCAGATCAGCCAAGCCACCGCGCCGAAGAAACTCACGGCCAGCAGTAACCACAAACTCCGCGAAGTCGGATCGCCCGGCTGCGCCGTCTCGGGTTCACGCCCCAGCGCCTGCCGCAGCGACCGGCCCAACTCGCTGCGCGCCGCCCAGACCCCCAGCAGCACGAGCATCAAGAGCGCTCCGGTACCTTGGTTGATGTAGGTCTGATCCACCGTCTCGGCGCCGTGCATGGGCACGAAGATGAAGTTGGCCAGCTTCTGCAGCGCGTAAAAGAACCAGAGGCTGAAGGCGACTTCCAGCGAGAGCAGGAACGTAAGCCCGACGATGGTCGGGAAAATGTGCATGTGCAATCCGCCCAGCGCGTTCCAGGGCGGTTCGGTGAGGTACTTCGCCTGCAGATTCCAGTTGCGCAGCGGCAGTTCGGGCATGTGGCCCATGTAGGTTCCCGCCGCGTTGTAGCTCTGCAAAAGGAAGGTCAGCACCAGTCCCCAAAGGGCGATCCGGTCGGTGAGGAACGGCTTGCCTTGCGCGCCCGCATCCCCGAAGGGGCGCAGCATCTCTTCGGGCACCTGCGCGACCGGGAACGCCAGGCGTTCCTGGTTCGACCAGCGTTGGATCAACAGTCCCGCGATGGCGAACCACAGGCCGTACATGCACGCGACGACCAGCATCCAGCGCGCGAACGGCCCCGTCCACGCGCTCCACGGGATTTCCTTACCCTCCGGCAGTCCCGTGTAGAACCACTCCACCGGCCGCGGTCCCGGGTCGCTCGGGTCGGCGGGGTCACGCACGAAAAAATCGGGGCTTTGGTGCGGCAGCAGCAGGTTTTCGAAGTCGTTCGCCGAAGATGCGTAATGATCGGCCGCGGTCATCTGGGTGCTCCAGAAGCTGAAGAACCCCGCTCCCGGAATCGCGTACATCACCATGGTCATGCAAAAGACGAGTGTCAGGTCCTGCCGCGTCAGCCCGAAGGCCCGCCCGCAGACGGTGAGGCCGGCCAACAGCACGAGGGTCAGCGCCACCGAGAGCATCGGGAATGCGGCGTAGGAGAAGGTGGAGCCGCGGTAGACGAAATCGGAATAAGGGATCAGCCACGTGATGCCGACAACGGCCAGGGTGCCCAACAGCCAGCCGCGCCAGGTCGCGCCTTCGGCGCTTTGAGTGGACTTCGATTCGAGGTCGGCCTGTTCCCGCGCCAACCGCGGCCCCAAACGGTAGTCCAGGGTGCCGCCTGCGCCAGCGGGCTCCGAAGTGCCGGGAGCGGACGTTTCGTCGTGATCGGCCATGAATGATGTCTACCTCGTATACCTCGCCCAAGCGCCATCGCAAGCTCTGGCCGGGGTTAGATTAAAACGCGACGGGCAGCGGCACGGAGCGAAATAGGTTCAATCCTGCTTACATCCCGAAAGCAGGCGCGTTATCTTGAGTGAGCCATGGACATCGTACTGGATATCCTGCGCGACCCGAAGGTGCTCGCGACGATCGAGATCTTTGCCGTCGCGTTCCTCGTGGTGGTGCTGGCGCGCTCGGTGCTGCGCCGGAGCAGCCTGCCGCCGGATCAGAAGGTTCGGATTCGGTCCCTGATTACCAGCGGCGCTTTTTTTATCGCTATCACGATCCTGTTCAGCATCTGGGCGGATACGGTTCGCGAACTGTTGGTCGCGCTGACCGCCTTTGCCGTGGCGGGGGTGATCGGCAGCAAGGAAATGATCCTGTGCGTGCTGGGCTGGGTCTATAAAGTCTTTTCGAACACGCACCATACGGGCGACCGGATCCAGGTGGGAGACTTGCGCGGCGACGTAGTGGCCGTGCGGATCCTCAGCAGTACCCTGGCCGAGGTGGATAAGCAGACCGAGCAGAGCACCGGGCGGCTTGTCACGCTGCCTCACGCGCTCCTGCTGACCATGGCCTGCTACAACGAGTCGCAGGGCGAAGGCTTTCGCTGGCTTGAGTTCAGCGTACCGGTGAACGATGCGGCGGAAGTCGGCCTTGCGCGCGAGGTCTTGGAAAGGGTCGTAGAGCCGATTCACCGGGAACATCGCGACACCATTATTCGGCGCAAGGATGAACTCGAAGAAGGCTTCGCGGTCAACGTACGCACCATCGAGCCGAAAGTGTATCTCTCGGTGGAAGGCGGCAAGCCCCTACTGATGCTGCGTATGCCGGTCTTGCCGCGGCGATTGCGCGATACCAAAGACCGTTTGGCGAACGACTACTTCCGTGAACTCGCCGTGGCTCAGGCCAAAATGAACGCCAGCAAGCCCGCTCATCCGAAAACAGAAGCCACCTCAAATTAGATTTTTAGGCGGCCCCTGGTCAGCCAGATTTATCAAAGTGATATACAGTAAACGACACGGCTTAATATTATAACTATCTACTATTAATAGTTTTAAATGGCATTCTGAAACAAGAAACGCCACCCGTCCAGGATGGCCTCCATTTTGATTACCTCAAACATTGGGTCAAAGCCGGCTCGACCTTGGGTCCGCGAAGTGGCTAGTGCCGGACGACGGAACGCACAAAAGGGAGCATTGGATATGTATCGAATCTACGTTCCGTATGGGATAAGTCGAAAGCTGGAGGATCGCTTAATCGCGTCCATGCCTGAAGCACTGGCGACGGCTCAATCGATTGCCACGGAATTGCAATACGAATGCCTGGTTATTCGCACCAATCAGATGGGATACGGACAGGTGGTGGCGGTGGTGGAAGCGGGCGGGCAGGTGCGGTAGGTGACGAGTCTTGGGGAATAATCGTCGCCGGCTGCACGTTGGGCTTGCTCGAACCTCGCATCTTTGGGATGATGGTTCGGTGCGGCTGGATTCGCCGCGCCGGCTAAAGACGAGAGTCCGAAACCTTGAAGATCCTGATCGCCGACGACGAGCCCATCAGCCTCAAGTTCCTGGAGAGCCAGTTGCGCCGCTGGGG
Source organism: Planctomycetota bacterium (assembly GCA_045863855.1). Taxonomy (GTDB): domain Bacteria; phylum Planctomycetota; class SZUA-567; order H5-PLA8; family H5-PLA8; genus H5-PLA8. Next base: position 77,799 of record BTVV01000002.1, read on the forward strand.
ACATGACACGGTGGTGGCGCGCGACGGCCAGCAGGCTTGGGAGCTCTTCAATCAGGATCCCAGTTTGGGGCTGGCGGTGCTGGACGTGCGGATGCCGCAGATCGACGGGCTGGAATTGTGCCGGCGGCTGCGCGCGGACGAGCGCTTCAAGACGCTGTACATCATTTTTCTCACCGGACTCACCGACAAGAAAGACATGGTCGAGGGCCTCGACGCGGGCGCCAACGACTATGTGGTCAAGCCGTTCGATCCGACCGAGTTGCGGGCGCGGATCGCAATCGGCGAGCGCATGGTCAACTTAATGCACGAGTTGCAGCGTTCGCATGCCGAGATCCGGCAGTTGGCGACGTTGTTGCCGGTCTGCGCGTGGTGCCGCAAGGTCCGCAACGACGACGGCTATTGGAACGATCTGCAGCTCTATATCGTCGATACGCTGGGCACGAAGATCACGCACGGGATCTGCCCGTCGTGCAAGAGCGAGCAGATGAAGAAGCTGGCGCCCAAGAAAAAGACCTGACTTGGCGTGGCGGGTCCGGCGGATACGCTGCGTGCGTGTGTTCCCGCGCTGAAAAGGCCGTGCTGCTACTGGCGTATGCGCTCACCTTTGGCGCGCTGGCGATAAATCCCCGCGAACGCGACGCCTGGGCGCTCGAGAACCTCGTCCCATTCCTCGAACTGCTGGCCTGCGCGATCTACTACCGCTGGGTGGAACTGACGCGCGCGAGCTACGTGCTGATCTTCGTGCATCTCGTGATCCAGATGATCGGCGGGCATTACACGTACGCCGAGGTGCCGCTGTTCAACTGGCTGCGCGACGAGTTCGGCTGGTCGCGCAATCATTACGACCGCGTGGCCCATTTCGCCGTGGGATTCTGCCTGTACGTGCCGGTGCGCGAGATCTGCCTGCGGCGTTCGCCGCTGGCGGGAAGCAAAGCTTGGACGTCCTTTTTCGTGTACAGCGTGCTGACGGCCGTGGCGGGGATCTGGGAAGTCTGGGAGTGGCTGGTGGCGGAATGGGCGTACAGCGACCTGGGGACGGCGTACCTGGGCACGCAGGGCGATGCGTGGGACGCGCAGAAGGATATCCTGCTCGCGCCGGTGGGCGCGGTGGCCGCGGCGTTGCTCTTCACGCGCTGGCACAACCGGTTGCTTAAGGGGCTGCCGCAAAAATGGGAAGCTCGCCTCAAGGAGCCCGCATGAAGACGCGCGCCGCCGTACTCTTCGAGACCGGACAACCGTTCGCAATCGAGACGCTGGACCTGGAGGCGCCGCGCGCGCGGGAGGTGCTGGTGCGCGTGCAGGCCGCGGGGGTCTGCCACAGCGACTGGCACCTCGCCACGGGCGACACGAAGCATCCGCTGCCGGTCGTGCCGGGGCACGAAGGATCGGGCGTGGTCGAAGCCGTCGGCCCCGAGGTGAGCGCCGTGAAGCCCGGCGACTTCGTCGCCTTGAACTGGGCGCCGTACTGCGGGAGTTGCTTCTACTGCACGCACGGGCGTCCGGCGTTGTGCGAAAGCTACGTCGAGCCGATCTGGAAGGGCTTGCAGATGGACGGCTCGACGCGCTGGACGCTGCGCGGGAAGCCGGTGCATCACTACTGCGCGCTTTCGTGCTTCAGCGAGTACGCCGTGGTGCCCGAAGCGAGCTGCGTGAAGCTCGAGGGTTCGATCGATCCGCGCATCGCGGCTTTGATCGGCTGCGCGGTGACGACCGGAGTCGGCGCGGCGGTAAATACGGTGGCGCTGCCGGCGGGGGCGAGCGTCGCGGTCTTCGGCGCGGGGGGCGTGGGGAGTTGCATCGTGCTGGGCGCGAAGGCCGCCGGCGCGGGTACGGTGATCGCGATCGACCGCGCGCCGGAGAAGGCGGCGCTGGCGCAGGCGCTGGGCGCGGACGAAGTGCTGGAGGCGGGGGCCGGCGTGCCGGCGCGGATCCGGCAGCTGACGGGCGGGCGCGGCGCGGATTACGTGTTCGAGGCGGTCGGCCGGCCGGAGGTTCAGGAGCAGGCGCTGCGCTGCGCGCGTCCCGGCGGGACGGTGGTGCTGGTGGGGCTTGCGCCGATGGGCAGCGCGACGAACCTGCCCGGCGCAGTGATCACGCGGCGGGAGCTGACCGTGATGGGGAGCTACTACGGGACGTGCGAGCCGCGGCGCGATTTCGTGCGTTTCGCGGAGTGGCACCGGTCGGGCAAGCTGCCGCTGGAGAAGCTGATCACGCGGACGTACAAGCTCGAGGAGATCAACTCGGCGTACGCCGATCTGCTGGCCGGCAAGCTGGCGCGGGGCGTGGTGGTGTTTTAGGAGCGTAAGGCGCCGGCCTCCATGCATTCAGCCCCCCGTTGCCAAGCGTCGGAGGCCGGTTAGGCTGTAGTCGCCTTATACGGGGACCGAAACCACCCACTTCAGGAGGATAGGCCATGCGAGCGTTACTGGCGACGGTGCTGGTGCTGGCGGTCTGTGCGGCGCCGCGGGTTTGCGCGTTCGGCGTCGATATCGGGCCGGTCAAAATCCATGGGACGAAGGTCAAGATCGGCGAGGACATCACGCTGCGGATGACCGTCGACCGGATCGACCGTGCCGAGAAGAAGGAAGGCGAGCAGGAAGGTAAGATCGTCAAGATCAAGACGCACCGCAAGGGCGACGACACGGATAACTTCGAGATCACGGTCAATCCCGACGACCTGGACGAAGACAGCCGCGACTACCTGCCGCGCGTGAAGGAAGAGCGCACGTACAGCATGAAGGTGAAGAAGCAGGACAGCGGCTGGAAGCTCCTGAAGGTGCGTCCGGACGACGACTAAGCCGGGGAAGCCGTAGCGGTCATTTGCGGCGCGCTTGGGGAACTCCCCGGCGCGCCGCGTGCATTTCCGGGCGCGGTTGACAGCACCGGCTGGGGACGGGAACATGCACGCGACCGAAGCCAGGTTCCTTTTAATCGTTTCCGCAGCGAGGACGCCACGCGATGAGCTCGAGTTACCGCATCGAAAAAGACACGATGGGCGAGATGAAAGTCCCGCAGGAAAAGCTGTGGGGCGCGCAGACGCAGCGCAGCCTGGAGAACTTCAAGATCGGCGAAGAGAAGATGCCGCGCGCGCTGGTTTACGCGCTGGTGCTGGTGAAGAAGGCCGCGGCGCTGGTGAACGTGGAATTGAAGACGCTGGACGCCAAGCTGGGCGAAGCGATCGCGAAGGCCGCCGACGAGGTGCTGGCCGGGAAGCACGACACCGAGTTTCCGCTGGCGGTCTGGCAGACCGGGAGCGGCACGCAGACGAACATGAACTGCAACGAAGTCCTGGCTAACCGCGCGAGCGAACTGCTGGGCGGCGTGCGCGGCGAAGAGCGATTGGTGCATCCGAACGACCACGTCAACAAGGGCCAGTCGAGCAACGACGTCTTTCCGACGGCGATGCACGTGGCGGCGGTGAAGGAACTGATCGAGCACACGCTGCCGAAGCTGCGCGCGCTGCGCGGCGCGTGGGCGGCGAAGGCGCGCGCGTTCATGGACGTGGTGAAGATCGGCCGGACGCACCTGCAGGATGCGACGCCGCTGACGCTGGGGCAGGAGTTCAGCGGGTACGTCTCGATGCTGGACCACGGGATCGCGCACGCCGAAGCGGCGCTGCCGCATCTGTGCGAACTGGCGCTGGGCGGCACCGCGGTGGGCACGGGGCTGAACGCCGCGCCGGGGTACGACGTGAAGGTGGCGGCGAAGATTTCGGAGCTGACCGGGCATCCGTTCGTGACGGCGCCGAACAAGTTCGAATCGCTGGCCTCGAAGGACGCCTTCGTCCACGCGCACGGGGCGCTCAAGACGCTGGCGGCCTCGCTGACGAAGATCGCCAACGACACGCGCTGGCTCTCCAGCGGGCCGCGCTGCGGGATCGGCGAGATCGCGATTCCCGAGAACGAGCCGGGCAGCAGCATTATGCCGGGCAAGGTGAACCCCACGCAGTGCGAGGCGCTGACGATGGCCTGCGCGCAGGTGATGGGCAATGACGTGGCGATCAACATCGGCGGAATGAGCGGGAACTTCGAGCTGAACGTGTACAAGCCGCTGATCGCGCACAACTTCCTGCAGAGCTGCCGGCTCTTGGGCGACGCCTCGGAGTCGTTCCGCACGAACTGCGTCGAAGGCATCGAGCCCAACCCGGCGCGGATCGAGCAGAACCTGCGCGAGAGCCTGATGCTGGTGACGGCGTTGAATCCGCATATCGGGTACGACAACGCGGCCAAGGTGGCGAAGCACGCGCACAAGAAAAACCTGACGCTGAAGCAGGCCGCGGCGGACCTGGGGCTGGTGAAGCCCGAGGACTTCGACGCGTGGGTGAAGCCCGAAAAGATGATCGGCAACAAGCCGGTGGTTTGAATGCGCGCGGAAAGTCCGAAAGGAATGCGGCCTTCGCGGCAAGAACCCTTCGTGCCGCATTCTATCGAGACGCAGGGGCCGGCATGAGCATCCAGCTTGTCATTATCGTCGGCATCATCGTGGCCTACGTGGCGGCGTCGGTGGCCGAAGGGATGGTCCTGAGCGGCGCGGCGAGCCTGCCTCCGGATGTGCGCGAGCGCGTCTTCCGGCGCGAGGCGGCGCTGGGCACGATCTGGCGGATCGTCGGCGGGCTGGGCCTGGCGCTGGTGGTGATCGGGCTGCTCAAGACGTTCGGGTTTATTCGGGGCGGGCCGAAGATCCCCTGGGGGCTGTACACGTTCGCGGGGGGCTTCGCGCTGATCTGCCTGGAGCGGACGCTGCGAAGCTGGGGCACGTTCGGCAGTTACGCGAAGGAAGATCCGCAGGGTCCGGCGCGCGCGGCGGCGTTGAACGCGGCGCTGCTGGTCACGCTGGTCGAGCTGGCGCTGGGCGTGGGCGTCGTCTGGTTCATCAAGGATAAGGCCATCGGGCCGGGCGGCGGTTCGAGCGCGTCCACGGCGCCCGCGGAGTCGGCATCGGACGAGGCTGAGGCAGACGGTTCGACCGGCGGCGGTCCGGCGCCCAGGCCGGAGAAGATCGCGATCTGGATTCCCGCGCCGCAGGCGAAGGCCTTGATCGGCAAAGACGACGCGTATTTCGACCTGCTGGTGAGGTGGGGCCAGGTGCGCAAGAAGGAAACCGGCGGCGAGCTTTTCTATCAGGCGCAAGACTTGAAGTCGCTGAAGCAGGCGGGGCTTCCGGCGGTGCAGGAGATGGAGGAAGGGTTGAAACGGATGCAGGCTGCGCCGCCCGAGCCGCCGGCCGCGGCGGTGAAGTCGCCGGAGGGCGAGCGGTTGGAGGAGTAGGCGGGTTTTAAGGCAAACGGCAAACTTCAAACGGCAAACTTCAAACGGCAAGATCCAAACAAGCTTCAAGCTTCAAACTTCAAACTTCAAACGGCCATACGGCCAACCCCAACCCCATTCTCGATGCGTGACGCCAGTGGCTGCTCGCGGGGCTCATACGCCTGCTTCGTCGAGCTTCTTGGCCATCAATTGCAGCGTTGCTTCGAGGCACTCTTCGCCGAAGGCGGCCGAGGCGTCGCGGGGATCGGGGCCGCCGACGCCTTGCGGCCAGACGGAGCGGTCGGGGCCGAGTTGCGCCAGGTCGGGCAGATCGGGGCGCAGGGCCAGGACGAGCGAGGTCTCGTTCTTGGCGGCGTGGTCGGTCTGCGAGCGCCACTCCTTCACGATATCTTCGGTGACGCCCAACAGTTTGAGGCCGAAGCGGTCTTGGCGTTCGGCGAGGCCCGAACGCCACTGATGGCGCGAGGGGCCGTGCCCGTCGGCGAAGACCGCGCGGAAGCCGGCGCGTTTGAGTTGTTCGAGGATCGCGTCGAGCAGCGCGTTGAAGGCGCCGGGGCCGATCCAGTAACAGCTTCCGTCGAGCGGGCGGTGCGGCGTGGTGGACTCGTGGTATTCCATGCCCTGGAGGACGACGCCCTCGGGCGTGGTCTTCTGGCGGTCGGGGCCGAGGTGAATGGGCGGCATCACGATCCCGCCGAAGCGCTGCGCGGCGCGTACGAAAAGCCCCTCGCTGATGATCGCGTCGCTGCCGAGCGGGAGGTGTTCGCCGTGCCATTCGAGCGTGCCGAGCGGCAGGTAGGCCAGCGGGCGCTGCTTCAACCGCGCACGGAACTGGTGCGGCAGCAGATCGGAAAAGCGAACGCGTTCGTTGGACATGGTTACTCCGGTCCGGTGCGCACGGTGCCGGGGAGGTCCGGCTCGGGCTTCGTTCCAGGGACGGCATCGGGCTTCGCGCCGTCTTTCGCTTTCTCTTTTTCGTCCGGGCCGTGGGACGAGTAGCCCATGCTGAGGTATTCCTGGGCGAAGTTTCCGAAGCCGGGGTAATCGCGGCGGGCGTAGGCGGCGCGCTGGGACTCCAGTTCGGCGACCTTGCGCAGGAAGCGCATCAAGTCGGGGTACTTCTCGGGCGTCACGCGCTGCATGGGCATCAAGTAGGAGCGGTTGCAGAAGAGCTTCGCGCCGCGGACGTTGAAATCGGCGAGGTAGAATCCGAACTCGCTGCACAGGAAGAGATCGTCAGGAACCTGAACCCAGGCGTGCCCGGCGGGCGCCTCGTAGACGATGTGGTGATCGAGGTCGGCGACTTCGCTGCGCACGAGGAGGTCGTAGGTGCGTTCGGGCGGTCCCATGAGGCGCTGGATGCCGGCGGGTCCGAGGAAGGGCTGGACGAACCAGGTGCTTTCGGCCTGACCGGCCAGCGAGGGCACGTTGCCGGCGTAGACGAAGCGCAGCGCGTCGCCGGCGTGTTCCTGCCCGTGGAGTTTGACCTGGCTGAGTCCGATATTGGGCCAGTAGCCGCGGACGACGCCTTCCTTGATCTGTTCGGCTTTGCGCGGATCTTCCAGTTCGCGCCGGACGGCTCCGGCGGTGGCGCCGAAGATGTGGAACTGGCCCTGGACGGAGGCGTTGCCTTCGCCGTCGAGCGCGACGGAGACGTCGTGGCGCAGGGGGAGCAGGCCCAGGGATTCGGCGTGGAGGCGTTTGATGCGCACGCCTTCGTCGCCGACGGTGAGGGCGAGGGAGCCGGCCTGATTGGCGACGAGGAGGCCGAGGTCGAAGTAGCGCGCGGGCTGCCCGGAGAACTGGAGCCAGGATTCGGGTCCGTCCTTGGGCTGCAGGACGAGCATGCGGCCCAGGGATCCGTAATTGCCGAAGACGACGGGATCCCAGGACCGGGTGGCGTTCTTGCCGCGCCAGTTTCCGGCGGGGACGTAGGCGCCGTTGACGAAGGCGTGCCTTACGTCCAGGCCGGCGGCCTTGCACATCGCCTGCGCCAGTTCGCTCATCTGGGAGCTGCTTCCAGCGCGCAGCGCCCAGACGTCGTCGAGGTTGCGGGATTCCTGTCCGGGCTGGATGTTGCCGCGCACCCATTCGGCGATGGCGCGGAAGGCGTGTTCCTCGCTGGGCATGGCTTGGGCGAGCTTGACGGCGATTGCGGCGGCGTCGGCGGGCAGAAAGTTCTCGTCGCGGCGCATCAGCCAGCCGGTGGCCCGGAACGGGCGTTCGGGCGATTCGATGAAGACCAGCGGAATGACTTCCTCGTCGCCCTCGCCCGCCATGTACGGCTCGACCTTGATCCCTTCCACCTGTTTATTGGACCACTGGTAGACCGTATAGCCTTCGGGTCCGGGGAGGATTTTTTCTTCGATCAGCTCCGGGCGAATCTTGCGGATGCGCAGCTTGTGGTCCTTGGGCAGCAGGACGACCCAGCGCGAGATCGCGCGCGGGGCATCGAGCGCGTTGAAGTTGAAGGCCATCTGGAACGAAGGTTCGATCTCGTCGGCCTCGGCGTGTTCGAGGTAGGCGTGTTCGAGGATCGAGCCGGCGCCGACGCGGTAGTAGCTGGCCGATTGCGCGAAGTTGAAGTCGTGGACATTCTGGGGCATGAAGACCGAACCGTCAGGGTTGAGGGTGCGGACGAAGACCATGTCCTGGCGCTGCGCGGCGACAAGCTGTTCGGAGAGTTCGTTGATGCCGTCGAGGTTGAGCACCTTCTGCGCGATGTGGACGTAGGATTCGCGGGAGAGATCGGGGAAGACCTTGGTGACCATGAAGTCGACGATCCAGGCGTGGTTGGCGCGCGGATAGTTGAGCTGGGAGAACTGCGAGGTATCGATCTGGGCGACCTCGACGTCGTAGGGTTTCCACCAGGGTTCTCCGCCGCGGCCTTCGATCTCGCGGAGCCTGCGGCGGAGTTCGAAATCGCCGGGGTGCTCTTTCAGGCGCGCCTGGATGCGCGCGGCGGCGGCTTCCTTGCGGCCGAGCAGGATTTCGAGATCGACGAGGCGCACGACGGCGGTGCGGTTCTGCGGCTGGCGCGCGGCGATCTCCTCGCGCAGCTTCAGCGCGCCTTCCAAGTCGCCCTGTTCGATCTTGAGGTCGGCGCGGAGCGAGAGGTGTTCGTCCTTGCGCTCGGGGAATGCGCGTTCCTGTTCGTCGAGGAGCTTGGCGGCTTCGTCGAGCGCGCCCTTGCGCAGGAGGCGCTGATAACGCGCGCCCTGCGGTTCGAGGCCGAGCGCGTAGAGCCGCTCGCGCAGTTCCCGCGCGCGGGGACGGCTGCCCGAGACCTCGTGGAAGCTGACGAGCTGCGGGAGAAACGCGGCGTCGAGCTTGGCGGCGAGTTCGTACTGGCGTTCGGCCAGCGCGTAGAGTCCCTTCTGGTAGTACAGCAGCGCGAGACGCTCCTGCGCGAGCGGCGAATCGGGATACGCGGTGGCGCAGGCTTTGATGCGGTCGAAGGCCATGTCCTTCAGTTCGCGCTCCTGGAAGAAAGACGCCAGCGCCAGGAGATGCTGGTGATTGCCGGGCACGAGGCTCAAAGCGCGTTCGCGCATGCCGCGGGCTTCTTCTTCGTGGCGCGTCTCGGCGTTGCCGCCGTGGCGTCCGACGCTGGAGAGGACGTGCGCGGAGAAATCGAGCGCCTGTATGGAATCGGGCCAGGTGCCGGCGATGCGCCTCGCGACGGCTTCGCGCGCGGCGGCGTCGTTCTCCTGGCGTGCGGCCAGATCGAGCCAGCGCAATTCGGCGGCGTTCAGGTCGCCGGACTCGGCGAGCGCGGCGAGACCGTCCCTCGCGCTGCGGCGATCGGCAGGGAGCTTGGCGAGGAAGTACTCGGCCAGCGCTCCGGCGGCGGGTTGTGCAAAGCGGAAGCCCGCGACGGGCACGACGGCGTGCTTGGCCAGTTCTTCCGGAGGCAGCGGCGCGACGGCGACGCCGGCGAGGGGACCTTGGTCGAGGCCCAGGACGCGCAGCGCGATATCGCTTGCCACGGGCAATTTGACGAGGATCGGGTTGGCGCCTTTGAGCAGCCGCGTGCGGACGAGGACCGGATCGCGCGGAAAGCGTTCGTCCTGGGCGGGCAGGACGATGGGTACGCCGCGCAGGAAAATCTTGGCGTTGGACGGTCCGCCGAAGACGAGGAGCGCGTCGCGGTCTTCGTCGCTTTGCAGGCTGGTGAACGCGTAAAAAATGCCGCCTGCACCGGGAAAAAGGCGGCTGAGCTGGAGGACGCGGAAGGCGGCTTCGAGATCCTTGCGCACGGGGACGGGCTTCCCGCGGGCGTCGAGGAAGGTTAAGTCTTTGAGGCCCTGCTCGGGGGCGAAGCGGCGTTCCATGGGGTTGTTCTGGTCTTCTGCGCCGAAGGGTCCGGCGGCAAACTGCCAGCGGTCGAGGTAGCCGAGGTTCTTAATCGCATCGCGGGCTTTGGCCGGTTCGTCGCGCTGCATGTAGAGCGTGGCGAGTAGGTCGAGCATGGCCAGACGCACGGGGGGCGCGGCGGCGGGGACGGAGGTTTCGAGGGCTTGGATGAGTTCGGCACGGCATTCGGTGAAGGCGAGTCCGTCCATCGCGCGCATCGCGAGTCCCATGCAGAGGGGCGATTGGGCGGAAGCGCGGAGCATGCGGATCGAGAGCGCCTGGGATTCGGCGTAGCGGCCTTCCATGATCGCGACGCTGCGCAACCCTTCCAGCGTTTCGAGGTCGTTGGGCTGGGCGTCGAGGGATTCATCGAACGCCTTGCGCGCGCCGGAAAAGTCGTTTTTGAAGACGAGTTCCCAGCCGCGCATGCTGAGCGCGGGGAGCTTGGCAGGGTGTTTGGCCGGCGCGATTTCCTGGCTGGCCGGCGGCGGCACTTTGGGCTCGGGCGGCGCTTCGGCCGGAGGCTGTTCTTCCTCTTGTTGTTGGGCGCGGATGGGCAGGGCGAGCGCGGCCCCCAGCATCAAGCAGAGCCAGCATGCCAGGCGCAGGCGCGGGGCGGGGATGAGCATCGAGCGGCGTCTCCGGATCGGCAGCGCACAGCCTACGGGGAACCGAGCGCGCTTGCGAGCGCCGAGCCGATGGGTTCAGATGGAGCATCCGGCCGAAAGGAATACCCTTGGCTCAACGTCCGTCCCCGCCGCCCGCGATCCGCACGCTCAAGATGGCCGAGCATCTGCCCGGGCACGCGGGGTCGCTCCCGCTTTCGGTGCGCTGGCACGACGTGAATCAGATGGTCGGCGCGCACGATCACGACTTCTACGAATTGGTGCTGGTCACGCACGGGCGCGGCGAACACTTCACCAGCCGCCGGCGGGTGCTCACCACGGCCGGCGACGTCTGGGCGATCCGGCCCGGGCACTGGCATACGTATATGAACGCGAAGCATCTGGGCGTCTTCAACTGTCTGATCGGGACGAGCCTGTTCAAGGAGCTGGCGCCGGGCTTGCAACGCGCGCCGGGATCGGTGGAGCTGTTCTGGCGCGGACCGGCCAAGCAGGCGCGCGACGGCTGCTGCCTGTTGCGCCTCGACCCGGCGCGGCGTCTGGAAGCCGAACGGATTCTGGAGCGGCTGGCCGAGATACTTTCGCGCGGCGACGCGTCGGCCGAACTGGAAGCGCGGGGCGAACTGTGGGCTTTTCTGGCGATCCTTTCCCGCGCGGCGGAGACGGAGTTACTCGACGCGAAATCCGCGGAAGCGCGCGCCGATGCGAAGGCCCCCCGGCACGACGCAGCCGTCGCGGCGTTGGAACTGCTGGAGACGCGCTTCGCCGAGCCTCTGGCGGTGGAAGAACTGGCCGCGGCGGCAGGGGTGAGCGCGCCGCATCTGACGCGGCTCTTCCGGCGTCTGACCGGGCGCAGTCCAATGCAATACTTGAACGACGTGCGCATCCAGCGCGCATGCACGCGGCTGGCGGAATCGGACGAGCCGATCACCTCCATCGCCGGCGCGGTGGGCTGGCCCGACCCGAACCTATTTGCGCGGCGCTTCCGGCAGGCGCTGGGCGTTTCGCCGCGGGCGTACCGGGCGGAGAAGAAGGGGCGTGGGGGGTAGGGTGCGGGAGAACGGCAAAGGGCCTCCATTGAAAGACTTCCCCGCCATGATCGTTTTATGCTAGTTCGTGCCCAGCGCGGACTAGTGCCGGACCCCCTCGCTGGGGTCTAATGCCTCCATGCGCGGAAGAAGCCGCGCCGGATGCTTCAGCGAGGAAACGAGATGCCCGCCACCGTCCCGGCCGTCGACTTCAACCGCACGATCCAGCTCAGCGACGAACAGATCCGCTTCTACCAGGAGAACGGGTTCATCCAGATCCTGAACGTGCTGACGCCCGACGAAGTCGATTTCGTCCGCGAGAGCATCGCCGAAGCGATCGATCACCTCTCGCGCACCAAGACCGGCAAAAGCCAAGGCAACCCCTTCTACAGCAAGGTCTTTCACCAGGAAGTGAACCTCTGGCGCATTCACGAGGGCGTGAAGCGCTACACCCTTTCGCGCCGCCTGGGCGAACTGGCGCGGCAGTTGACCGGCGTCGCCAAGATGCGCCTTTGGCACGATCACTGCCTGTACAAGATGCCCGAGCAGAGCCTCGCCAGCGACTGGCACCAGGACTGGCCCTACTGGCCGATGTACCACGCCGGCGCGATGAGCTGCTGGATGGCGCTGGACGATGTGAACGAGACCAACGGCTGCCTGCAGTTCGTGCCCAAGAGCTTTAAGTGGGGCATCTACCCGGCCATCGCGCTGGGCAGCGGAAAGAAGCAGCTCGAAACGATGCTGAACGAGGAAGAGCGCGCGAAGTTCAAGCCCGTCGCGATGCCGATGCCGGCCGGGAGCTGCACGTTCCACGATGGGCTGTGTTTCCACTACGCCAATCCCAACCGCAGCGATAAGCCGCGCCGCGCGATTGCCACGATCTACCAGCCCGACGGGACCGAGTTCCGCAAGAAGGGGCATATCTGCACCGATCCGTTGAAGCTCAACGACGGCGACAAGCTGGTCGACGAGATCTTCCCGGTTGTGGCCGAAGGGAAACCCTATCCGACGACCACCTTCTACGATGCGCGGGAGCGGCTGAAGAGCGAAGCCGCGCTGAACGACGCTCGCCACGCGCGCATGAAGGCGGCGGCGGAAGCGTGAATCCAGTTCGGATTGAGGATATTAGATTGCGGCTTTCGGATTAAACGGCCGAGGCGAGCGTAGCGGCTTGTCCGTTGAAGTGCAGTCGTTCAATCCGTTATCCGCCATCCGCCATCCGCCATTCACAATTCACAATCCCAGGTATTACCCATAGGGCCCCTTCCCGTGGAAGCCCAGCACGCGGCGCAGGCGCGCGTCGTCGCGCGTGCGCGCTTCGACCCATTCGGGCAGGCGGTAGTGCATGAACGGGTAGAACCGTTGGGCGACCCAGCGCATCCCGAAATGCATCTGGAGCAAGTAGCGCGTATCGCCGGACGAATTCGGCGCTCCGCGGTGCCAGCATTGTCCGTTGTGCAGGTAGGCGTCGCCGGCGCGCGCGTACATGCTCACCGGCCCGCGTCCGTCGAACTTCGGCGCCGCCGTCTTCGGCGGCGGATGCCTTCCCGCGTAGTGGCTGGCCGGAACGAACTGCGTCGGCCCGTGCGTTTCGTCGAGGACGTCGCTGAGCAGAATCTGAAACGTGAACTGGCAGATGGGCATGCGCAGCCGGGCGTCGTGCCGTTCGATCCCTTCGGGCAGCGGAAACAGGAGATGCTCGTCCACGTGCCAGCCGTCGATGGCTTTGCCCGAAGGATTCACCACCGCGTTGTTCGCCACGAGGTGGCAGTGGGGCCCCAGGATCCGTTCGGCCAGCGAGATGAACGGTTCGCGCGTGAGCAGTTCCAGAAAGAGCGGGTCGAGTTCGAAGAGGCGGCACATCACGATGTCGCCGTAGCGGTTATGCGTATCGGCCAGGCCGGGGTTCGCGAAGGCTCGATCCAGCGCGGCGCGCAATGCGGCGCACTCGCCGGGCGCCAGGACCCCGGGCAGCGGACAGAAGCCGTCGCGTTCGAAGCGTTCGGCGATCGCGCCTTGTTCGGCCTCGGCGGGCACGGCGGAGACGGCAGGCACGGTCAGCGTGGTCATGGGCTTCGTCCTCGGGTCTGCTTCAGGTAACCCCACGGCGGAGCCGGACGCCATGGGTACTCGTTCCCCGAATCGGGCGGCTTGGGGGCTAAAATCGACATCTTTCCGTCCCGCGGGCCGATACGCGGTATACTGATAGGGAAGGCATCCCGAGGCCGCCGCGATGAGCACTCGCCCGCCCGCGCCCGAATATTTGGCGCTCGACGAACTGCAGCCCCGTGTGGACCTCGCCAGTTACTGGCGCGTCGGGCCGGTCTGGTACACGTACCGCATCCCCGGGCACCACCTGCTCTTGATTCATCGCGGGACGCTGGAGGCCGATACGCCGCAGGGGCGCATCAAGGCCAAGGACGGCGATCTGATCTGCTTCCGGCCGACGGAGCACAACGAGTACGGCACGAAGGGGAAGCTGGAGTTCTTCCAGGCGCACATCGATTTCGCGCCGCCGCCCAAGGAGGCGCAGACGCCGTGGCTGGGCGAGGCCGGCCCGCTGCCGCTGCACCTGCCGATGGGGGATGCCTACGAGCCGCTCGCGCGGGTGTACGAGACGTTGATGCTGGAGTTGCCGCAAAGCGGCGCGGTCCACGAACTGCGGGTGCGCCAGGCGGTCTTCGAGATGCTGGCGCTTATCGCCGAAGCGCAACTGGGCCGCCAGCGCCGCCGGGGCGAAACGCAGGCGCCGCGCATCGACGCGTGGCAGCGCGCGCGGCTGCGGCTGGGCGCCGACCTGGACGCCGAGCTGCGGCTGGGGCCGCTCGCCCGCGAGCTGGGAGTCTCGCGCGATCATTACAACAGCCGATATCGCCCGCGCGTCGGCGTGAATCCGATCGAGCACCGTACGCGGGCGCGGCTGCTGGCGGCGCTGCGGAGGCTGCGCGAAGGGACCGAGCCGGTGAAGGTCATCGCGCGCGCGCTGGGCTGGGCGGATACGAAGAGCCTCACCCGCGCCTGCAAGCGCCACTTCGGCCTTGCGCCGCGGGATGTCCGCGCGGGGCAGAGCTTGCCGACGCCCGAAGCGCCGGGTACGGAGAGCGAGCGGCTGTATCCGATCAACAAGCATGTGGTGCCGCCGGAGGCGGGGGCGCGGTATTTCGAGAAGTGGAGGGTGCGGAAGTAGGGGACTGCATCGCCGCAGAGACGCGGAGGGCGTGGAGAAAGGCAAAAATGTCCTCTTCTCCCCATTCTCTTATTGCGCGCATGGCCTCCTCGTAGGCTTAAGAGTCCTTGCCTTTCAGTCCAAAATCCCCAATCGACCATCCCCCATGCGCGCTTTCCCCTTGCACTCGCATTCCCGCTTCCCCCCGCTAACTTGAACGCGTCGCCTGCCACAAACCGCTAATCCGCCGCGAGGGTCGCGCCGTGAAGATCCAGCAGTTGGTGTTTCCCGATCAGCATCGTTGCGAAGTCGAAGAGACGGAGCTTTCCGAACGCCTGGGTCCGGGCGAGGTGCTGGTCAAGAACCGCGTCACGCTGGTGAGCGCCGGGACGGAACTGGCGATGTTCACGCGGACGCACCGCGGCTTCGACGAGCCGGATTTCGCGTACGCGAAGTATCCTTTCCGCCCCGGCTATGCGGCGGTGGGCGAGGTGGTCATCGGCGTCGGCGATATCAAGCCGGGGACGCGCGTCTTCCACGCCACCAAGCACGGCACGTACGCGAAGCTTTCGGCGCAGGATGTCATCGTGCTGCCGGAAGGGCTGGCGGACGAGCACGCGACGTTCTTCGGCCTCGCTCAGATTTCGATGACGTCTCCGCGCCTCGCGCCACCCAAGATGGGCGAGCATGTGGTGGTGATCGGGATGGGGCTGATCGGCAACCTGTGCGCGCAGTTGTACGCGCAGGGCGGCGCCGGGCGCGTGGGTTGCGCGGACTTGACGCCCTTCCGGCTCGAGAAGGCGCGCGCCTGCGGCCTGATCGAAGGGTTTAACACGCGCGAAAAGCCGCTCACCGAGTGGGTCAAGCAGTTCGGCCCGCGCGGGGCCGAGATCGTCGTCGAAGCCGTGGGCATCAACCCCACCATCGACGCGGCGCTCAAGTCGGTGGCCGACCGCGGTCTGGTGGTGCTGCTGGGCAGCCCGCGCAGCAAGATGGAGATCGATCCGTACTTCGATATCCACCGCAAAGGCATCGCGGTGATCGGCGCGCACGGGCGGAACGTCGATGCCGTGACGAGGCAGCAGGATCAGCCGCTGTTGCTGGAGTGGCTGAAGAACGGGAAGCTGCGCGTGGAGCCGCTGATCACGCAGCGCATGCCGTTTACGGAAGGCTTGAAGGCGTACGAGGGCCTGCGCGACCGGACGGATGAATATCTGGGCGTGATCCTGACGTATCCGTAGCGGATTCGGACTCGGTGCAGGGCGTTTACCACGGAGAACGCGGAGCGCACGGAGTACGGGCTGGTATTCGATTGAAGGGCACGGCGAGCATCACTCGTATCGGTTCACGCGATGCAGGTGGTTCCTCATTCGCAGCGGCGAACGGTGTAAGCGTTATTTCTTTCTTGCCAAGACCAGATCGCGGAAGCGGCTGAACAGGTAGAAGCTGTCGTGCGGGCCGGGGCTGGCTTCGGGGTGGTACTGCACGCTGAAGGCGGGCAGTTCCTTGTGCCGCAGGCCCTCGACGGTGTTGTCGTTGAGGTTGATGTGGGTGACCTCGACTTCGCGCGGTAGCTTTTTCGGATCGACGGCGAAGCCGTGGTTCTGGCTGGTGATCTCGACTTTCTGCGTGCTCTGGTCGAGCACGGGGTGATTCGCGCCGCGGTGGCCGAACTTGAGCTTGTAGGTTTGCGCGCCGAGCGCGAGGCCGAGCATCTGGTGGCCAAGGCAGATGCCGAAGACCGGCACCTTGCCCAGCAGGCCGCGGATCGTTTCGGGCGCTCCGGCCACGGCCGCGGGATCGCCGGGGCCGTTGGAGAGAAAGACGCCGTCGGGCTTGAGCTGGAGAATCTCGGCGGCGCTGGTGCGCGCCGGGACGACGGTCACTTCGGCGCCGACTTCGGCGAGGCAGCGCAGGATGTTCTGCTTGATGCCGAAATCGACGGCCACGCAGCGAAATTCGTTGGGCTTCGCGTGCAGCGTCGCCAGCGGACCGGCGGTCTCGGGGCGTTCGAATCCCTTCAGAAAGCCGCCTTCCCATCGGTAAGTCTTCTCGCAGCTTACGTCGAAAGCCAGGTTGCGGCCTTCCATGCGCGGGCTGCTGCGGGCCTGTTCGATCAAGTCGGCGTCGGAGCGCTTGGCGCTGGCTTCGCTGCACGCCAGCAGTCCGCGCATCACGCCGCCGACGCGCAGCTTCTTGGTCAGCGCGCGGGTGTCGATGTCTTCAAGCCCCGGAACGCCTGCCTTTTCGAGGAACGAGCTGAGATCGTCGCCGGCGCGGTAGTTGCTTTTGAGCGCGGCCAGTTCGCGGACCAGGAAGCCTTCGACCCACGGCTTATGCGATTCGTTGTCGTCGGCGTTGACGCCGTAGTTCCCGATCAGCGGATAGGTCATCGTCACGATCTGCCCCGTGTAGGACGGATCGGTGAGGATTTCCTGGTAGCCGGCCATGGAGGTGTTGAAAACGACTTCGCCGCAACGGTCGGTGCGCGCTCCGAAGGCTCGGCCGCGGTAGACCGTACCGTCTTCCAGCGCCAGCCGGGCGGGCGGCAGCGTGCGCATGCTCACGAAGTCGATTCCTTTCCGTGCGGGGTGCGGGCGCGCGACAACGGAGAGCGTTTTATCCGCGCGCGCGCGGCGGCGCAATCGCATGCGAAGCGTTCTTGCCCGCAGGCTCGGGCGCGTCAAGATAGGTGCATAGCCTTCGTCCAAGGAGCGCCCATGGCCCGCTTGTACCTTTCGCCCTCCGAACTTCACGCGCGGATGATGCAGGATCTGGAACTTCCGCTGGCGTACCGCAAGGGGCCGGTGCCGGCCTGGCAGCGCAAGCTGCGCCCGAAGCTGCGGGAACTGGTGGGCGCGTGGCCGGCGAAGCGAGCCCCGCTAAAGGTACGGTCGCTCTGGAAGCGCGAACACCCGCTGGGCCGGATCGAGAAGATCGCGTTCCAGGCCGAGCCGTACAGCGACGCGCTGGCGTACGTGTGCCTTCCGCGCGACGTCAAGCCGCCGTACACGTGGTTCGTCTGTCTGCAGGGGCATTCGACGGGGATGCATAATTCCATCGCGGTGGATCGCGAGGACGAATCGAAGCCGATCGAGATCCAAGGCGACCGGGACTTCGGCTTGGGTTGCATGAAGCGCGGGATCGCGGCGCTGTGCATCGAGCAGCGTTCGTTCGGACTGCGGCGCGAGCAGGTTCAGGAGCGCAAGGCGCAGCACGGCTGCCACGACGCGACGATGCACGCGCTGATGCTGGGCCGGACGCTGATCGGCGAGCGCGTTTTCGACGTGGACCGCGGTCTGGATTATCTGGAAACGCGCGGCGACGTGGACTGGAAGAAAGTCGGCGTGATGGGCAACAGCGGCGGCGGGACGATCAGCGTCTTCGCTGCGGCGCTCTTGCCTCGGCTGAAGTTCTGCATGCCGTCCTGCTACTTCTGTACGTTCCGGGGCTCGATCATGTCGATCGGGCACTGCATGGACAACTACATCCCCAGCTTGCTGCTGTATGCCGAGATGCCGGATGTGATGGGCTTGTTCGCACCGAAGCCGGTGGTGGCGGTCGCGGGGCTGACCGACGAAATTTTCCCGGTTAAGGAGGTGCGTTCGGCCTTCAGAGACTTAAAGCGCATTTATAAAGCGGCCGGGGCGGAGCGGCACTGCCATCTGGTGATCGGTCCCGAAGGGCACCGCTTTTACGCGGATCTGGCTTGGCCGAAGATGCTGGCAGAACTAAACCGGGCGGGAAAAGATTGAGTCGGCCCTCCGCGGAGGTAAGGTAAACGGCCTTGGAGCTGGCCCTGTTGAAGGAAGGATGGACCATGTCGCACCGCGCCGCGCTGGTTGAAGCCCTGGAAGCCAATCTTAACCGCACGCTGAGCTATTTCGATGCGCCGGCCGATGCGCTGGCGCGAGCGTATGCGCCGGGAAAGTGGACGCTGCAGGTATTGCTGGTGCATCTCAGCGATACCGAGGCCGTGTTTTTGGATCGCTTGCGGCGTATCGCGAGCGACGAAAAGCCGCTCTTGCTGGGCATGGACCCCGACCGCTGGGCGGCCGGTCTGGATTACAAGCGCCGCGATGTGAAGCTGGCGAAGCTGCAATACGAAGCCGCTCGCCGCGGGATCATCGAACTGGCCGTGAAGGCTTCGCCCGCACTGGATGCCCGAAGCGCGCCGCATTCGGAAGGCGGCACGCGGACCTTCGCGCAAATCTTGAAGACCGCACTGGACCACGACGAGCATCACTTGGAGCAGGCGCAGGCGATATTGGACGGGAAGACGTGGGTGGCTACGAAGAGCGGGTATTAAAGCTGGCGCCAGACTTGGCGCGCGCATTCCGCCCGCTGGCTCGATGCATCCGCCAGAACAGGTAGACACTTCCCGTCCAGCACGCCAGCATACAGAGCAATCCCGCCTGGCACGTCAGCCAGCCGATCAGCTTGGCTTGCCTGAGCACCCGCAGTTTGCCGAACAGATACAGCCAATCGTGCTGCGCGTCGCCGCCGCCGATGGTAACCAGCGGTAGCACCAGTTCGGTGGCGTCGGCCATGTAGACGCCGGTGTGGTAGCAGTTCGTCGCCAGCCACGCGAAGCAGAAGCAGATCGCGAAGTAGTCGCGTTGCCGGAAAAACATAATCATGCTGCCCAAGGGCGCGGCGAACTGCAGGATCGTGCCGCCTGCCGCGCCAAGAAATGGGCCGAACCAGCTGAAGAGCGGATGGCCGGCTTCGTGGATCGGCAAGTTCAGGCTGTGCAGCAGAGTCCAGTAATGCGGATCCCAGAGCATGCGCAGACCGATGTAGATGCAGTACACGAACAGCGGCGCGCGCACGAGCCAACTGCGCCCACGGCACCAGTCCAGCGCATCGGCATGCACGAGGCCGGGGAATGTGCGGAGCCGTTCGATCCAGTTGGTGCCGCTCGCCATGTCCGCTCCGGGTCCCACCTATTGTTACCATAGCTTCAGATTCTTGACCCCGCTCTATCGGCGGGGGGCGAGCTTACATAGAAGCTCTAAGCGAGGATCCCCTCATGTACCGTTACCTGCTGCTCGTGATGCTGCTTTGGCGGGGGGCTGCGGCTTACTCGAGTGAGGCGCAGGTCACCGCCCTGCGCGTGCCGGAGGGCGGGATTCAGCCGCAGGCCGCTGTGGATACTCAAGGCCGTGCCCACCTGGTGTACTTCAAAGGTGCGCCGGCGGCGGGCGATCTGTTCTACGTGATCTCTTCGGACGGCGGCTCGACTTGGTCGAAACCGCTTCGGATCAACCGGACGCCGAACAGCGCCATAGCCACCGGAACCATCCGCGGCGTGCACCTCGCGTTGGGCAAGAACAACCGCCCCCACGTGGCGTGGATGGGCAGCAAGGACGCTCAGCCGCGCGGACCGAACGGCGCGGCGCCGATGCTGTATACGCGGCTCGACGATGCCGGCACGGCTTTCGAATCCGAACGGAATGTGATGCAGACGACGGACGGTTTGGACGGCGGCGGCAGCCTCGCGGCGGACCCGCTGGGACACGTATACGTGGTCTGGCACGGGAATGCGCCCGGGACCAGGGACGAAGCGGCGCGGCAAGTCTTTGTGGCTGCCTCGCAGGACGAGGGCCAAACCTTCGGGCGCGAGACGCCGGCTTCGGCTCAAGCGACCGGCTGCTGTGCATGCTGCGGGATGCGCGCCTTCTGCGATACGCAGGGCCGCTTGTACATCTTGTATCGCGCGGCGATCGAGAAGGTGAACCGCGACATGGTATTGCTGAGCGGGAAGGCCGGACAGTTCCCGCTGCAAGGCGCGATGTTGCATCCCTGGAAGGTGCCCGCTTGCGTGATGAGCACCGCATCGCTGGCGCCGCAGGCTTCCGGAGCGCTGGCCGCGTGGGAGACGCAGGGACAGATTCATTACGCGCGCATCGACGGGAGCACCGGGAAGAGCGGAGCCGTCGCGGCGGCGCCCGGCGACGCCGGCAAACGTAAGCATCCCGTGGCGGCGTCCGACAAGAACGGACTTACGCTGCTGGCCTGGACCGAAGGTACGGGTTGGAATCAAGGCGGCGCGGCTGCTTGGCAGCTTATCGACGCCCAAGGCCTCCCGGTTGGCGCTTTGGGGCGAGCCGAAGGCGTGCCGGTCTGGGGCCTGGTCGCGGTCTTTCCCCGCCCGAACGGGGGCTTTGCGATTATCTATTGATGCCGCGTCCCTAACTTAAGTGCTCGCCGGGGCGGGGGCGGATGTGGTGGCGGAGTTGCAGTTCCTTGGCGGCGTGTTCGAGGAAGGTGAGCAGTTGCGTGGCTTGGTCGGACTTCGCGTCCAGGGCCATGCGGTGGAACTGCTGCTTGAGGCCGACGAAATAACGATTGGCGTCGAGGAGCCGTTTGGCAAGCAGCCGCGCGACGAACCAGGCCACGTCCACATGAGCGTGGAATAGCTTCTCTGCGCTCTCGACCACTTGAAACGTGCAGGGCTCCAGTGCGCGGACGGACGCGGTATGCCCGGTACCGAGCAGCGCCGAGATCTCGCCGAAGAGCACGCCGCGATCCCAAACCATGAACAGCGGCGTTTCGTTCTTGAGCACCTCCACCGATCCGGTGCGCAGGATCAGCAGCTTTTCGTCTTTAACGCCCTGGCGCAGGATGGTTTCGCCGGGCAGGAACTGTTCGTATTTAAGCTGCACGTTCTCGAGCCCGATGGCTTCGTAATGCTGGCGCTCGAAGAGCTTCCAAGACTGGTGCCAGTACTCGGTAAAGCGTTCGAGCCCGCTGGCGTCTTCGGCGGCGGAAACATTCACGGCCTTGGAGCGGCGCATGAACTCCTGGCGCTGATCGGCGAGGAAGTTGCTGGTCTCGACCAGCCGCCACGCCAGCGTTTCGGCGACCTCGCGGCAGACTTCGGGTTCCTTGCGCAGGAAGCTTTTGACGTCGCTGACCACTTTGGCGCGCACGGGGGTAAACGCACGAGCCGTGGCCATGTGCGGAAGCCCCATCAGCGCGCCGATCTCGCCAAGCAGCGCTCCGGCATCGCGCACCGAACAGATACGCTCGCCGCCTTTTACGATCTCCACTTCGCCTTCGGAAAGAATATAAAGCAGGTCGCTGCTCTCGCCCTCCTTGAGCAGTTCATGCCCCGCGGGAAAGGACTGGTCCTGAACCTCCGCCACCAGCTTGAGGATCGTATCCATGCGCGTTCGCCTCGGTCCCGGGGATCCGGCAGGCCAAAGTGTCCGCAAACCGGCGCTCCCGTCAACCGAGTAGATCGCGGCTTACGGTACAACCCGCGCTGCTCCGCCGGCGAGACATACGCTCTCGATGCGAAGTTCCTGTTCCTTTCCGGCCGCAAAGACCGGTTCAAGCACCAGCTCATGTATGCGCTCGGGGTCGAGCCCTGTTGCCACGAGGTGGCAGAGGTTTACGTTTCCGCCGAACTTGGCCGAGGAGGCATCGAACTCGGGGCCGTGGTCCCTATTTTGAATGTACTCGCCGTCGATCCGGACACGATACGTTCCCGACGCGGAGGTTTTGGTGCCGAAGAGCAGGACGGTGGAAGCTTGAAATCGGAGCGTCCAAGGCGCAACAGAGGCCTTGGTCTGTTCTGCCGGACTTTCGGCGCCGGCGGTCACCTTTCCGGTATGCGCGCGCACTTCATCGTCCAGCCAGCGGCTCATGACGGAATCGTGCCAGGCGGCCGTACGCAGCGGAGGCACGACCGCCCAGCCCGAGGGCTTGGGCTCGGCTAGGGCCAAGCGGTAACGCGTCCAAGTGAAGTACGTCGCGCCGTGAAGCGGGCGCTCGGGAAGCTTGCAAACACGTTCTTCTTTCACGCATCGGGCAAGCGCTTCGAAAGCGGCTTCGGCAAAGATCAGATACCCTTCGTCGCCCGGATGAGCGGGATCGAAAGGCCAAAGCTTCTGGAGCGTCGTCGCGCCGCTCTTGACGCGCCGGTAGACGCGCTCGACGGCATCGCCCGCGCACGTTCCGTAAGCTTCGGCCAGCGCCAGGTGCGCTTCGCGGCGCTTCATGCGCGGGAACCGGGACTCGTCGATATCGTACTTAAAGGGGAAGATGACCGGCAGGACGGGGCAGCGAGCTGCGCCGATGGTGCGGCGGAGGATGGATTCGTACGCCGCGAGGGAGTCCACGTCCTCGCCTTCGATCCCGTCGTTGGCCGTGAAGTCCAGGAAAAGCAGGTCAGGCTTGTGGCGTAAAGCGTCCCGCTCGAGCCGGAAGACGCCGAGCAGCGAGCCGGTTCCGCCGATGGCGGCGTCGTGAAATTCGAACCGTGCCTGCGGGTAGGTCTCGCGCAGCATGCGTGCGACTTGTGCGCGGTAAGAAGTGTACGCCTGATCGCTGGCGTTGGCGCCCCAGGTCAGCGAACCGCCGAGGAAGACGACGCTGAGGCGCTCGCCTGCCTGCGCGCGTTTGGCGAAGGCGGCAAAGCTGGCTTCGCCCGCGGAAAGCGCTGCCGCGGCACACGAGACGCCCAGCATCAGCGGAATGGCATTCGAACGGTGCGGACGCAAAGCGGTTCTCCCGAACGGCTCAAAATCCCAAGTAACCCCACAGCGCCGGCTCCAACCGCGCTTCGATGGCTTCGTCCGATGTGCCCGTGGCCATCCGGTTCGACCAGTAGATGCGCTCCTTGACCTGCACGCCGTCGTTGGAGGTCAGGAGCCCCCAATCGAATTTCAGGCGCAGCCCCGGCTTGGGCTTCAGGCCCAACGCGTTGAGCGGGATCGAGGCCTCCAGCGTGTAGGGACTGGCGCCGCCCATCGCGATCTCGAGGTCATTCAGTTCGACCACGCGTTCGAAGGCGGTCTCGCCGCCGGCGGGGGTGAAGGTCTTCCAGGCCTCGTCGGGCTTTGCGCCTTTGGCAAAGGCCTGATAGAGCACCGCCAGCGGCTTGCCTTTGACGAACGTAATGAGCAGGCGCTGATCGCCTTCGACGGGCTTGGTTCGCGCGGGCGCGGCGGAGGCGTTGGAGCTGAATTGCAGATCGAGGCACGCGCCGGTCTTGAAGCAGCGGTGGACATCGTCGGCGGCATTCTTGAGCGGCCCGGTGCCGATGGCCGTGAGACAGACGTAGAGATTGAACTCGTCGTACCCCAGGTCCAGCGTCGCGTTCACCTCGTCGCGGAGGCGCACGCCTTCGCCGCCCCATTCCTTCTTGCCGCGCTTGCCATCGATGACGGGCGGCTCATGCCGCGCTAGCGCCTGGATCAGCAACGGGCGGCCTTCGATTCGGCGGCGCTGCTGGTTGGCTTCCCACGCGCGCACGCGCTCCAGGTCCTCGGCAGTCACTTGGAACTCCGCTTCCGAGCGCTTGAACTTTTCGAGCCCGCGAACCTCCAGCACACTCATGAAGGTGAACCCCGCGATGGCGTAAAACTTTCCGTCCGCTTCGCTGCGCGTGAAGAATCCGTGGAAATGCTCTTGGTTGCCGCTCAGCGGATCGAGCCGCATACCGGGCTTGGCTTCGGATGGACCGAAGAAGCGCGCGCGGGCGTCGCTTTTGTGGGAAAGGATCTGCCCGGCGAGCAGTCCATCGGAGGTCCAGAGCCACCACTGCCCGGTGTTGCCGTGGGTGACGAAGAACTCGCCCAACGCGCCATCCGTCATGGTCTCATGGCCGATGATCGCGAACTGGTTCGCGACCAAACCGGGTGTCCAAGGCGGGATGCTGAGGCCCGAGACGCCGCCGCCGGCCGGGTACTGCCAGAGCGTCTTGCCGGCTGCGTCGAGCGCGTAATTGACGGTCCGCTCTTCGCGCGAGGCGCTGCGGTGTAAGCCCACGAAGGCGCCGTTGCCGAGCGCGAAGTTGGCCGGACCGGGCAGCGGTTTGGATTCGAAAACGGGCGTGCCATTGGGAAGCACTTCCTTCACCGAATAGTACGATCCAAAGGCGACGCAGCCCAACTTTTCGTCGAACCGGTTGACGCCGCCGTAGCGATGGGCCTCGCCTTTCTTTTCGAAGCGGACCTCCGGCGGATCGACCTCCCCGTTGCCGTCCAGGTCGGACCAGACGAAGAGGTAGTGCTTGGGTACTTCTCCTTTCAGCAGCGCGAGCACGGGCGCTTTCATCAGCGGATCGTACCCGGTGGCATCGCCCATGGCCGCGACGCGCCGGACGGTCCCGCTGGCTTCGTCGTACAGGTAGACCACGCCGCGCGAAGCGGCGGGATGCATCATCAGCGGCGCGGTGGCGAGGTAGGTGCGCTCGCCCAGTTTGTACGCCAGCAAGTCGGACTCGAGTCCCTGGGCCATCAGCCCCCGGATGCGGCTGGTATGGCGGGTCCAATCCAGCTCGAATTCCACGCGCCCGAAGTACGCGCGGGATTTGTCGAAGCGGTTGAGCGTCCCGCCGCCGCCGTAATTCGTGTTCCCGAGGATCTCTTTGACGAAGGTCCCGTCGGTCTTGTACTGAACGATGCGGCGCGGCTCGTTTTGGGATTCGAGCACCCACAGGCTGCCGGCCGTATCCGCACATAGGCGATGGACCTTGCCGAAGCGCTGCGCGTCCCACGCGCCGGGCTGCATGCCGCCGGGCTTTCCGATCGTGCGTACTAATTGGCCTTGCCCGTCGTAGACGTGAATGGGCTCTTTGCCGTCATTGATCCAAGGCCAGACGTAGAAATGCCCGTCCGGGCCAACGGTCATGACACTGGGCGAGCAATCCTTCACGATCTCGGTGAGGGCGCCGGTCTCGCGGTCGACTTCGACGATGGAGCGATGGTCTTCGCGGATGGCAAAGAGTCTGCCGTCGGTTCCGCAAGCGAGTCCGTGCCAGCCGAGCGCGGCGGGCAGTTCCTTCAAAGCTGCCCCGGTCTGGCCGTCGTAAACGCCCACGCGCTTGACCGAGGTCTCGACCACCGGCTTTTCGCCGCCCAGGTAGCTCAATGCCGCTACGCCGAGAATCCGGCAGCGCCGCGTATCGAGATTCACGATATGCGACCGCGTGAGGTGAACACCGTGCTCCAGCGGCCCGTCCGCGCGCGCACACTCGTTGTCTTCGCCGTTGTCGTACCAGGGCCGGACGACGCGCAAGCGCACTGCGCGCGTCTCGAACTCGGCGCCAAAATCGACGTAGCCGTCGAGGTAGCGCGCGAAAGGATTATCGGTCCACTTGTACTGCGCCGTGCGGCGGCGCTGCTTGTACGTGGCGACATGCCGCCAGCCGGGCTTCGACTCCCGTTCTTCGCAGGCCGGACCTTCCAGCGGAACCGGACCGGGGGCGCCCATCCATACATCTATTTCGGTAACGGCCGCTTCGATCTCCTTGATCGCCAGACCGCGGAGCTTCTGCGGTTGAGCCCATTCGAGCACGTACAACCCCGGCGCATCGTCGCTGAGCGGTTGTTCGCGTTGCGCGTCCCAGGACCCGTCGGGCTTGACGGCGCCCGAATTGACGCGGGCCTTGGCAGTCGATGCCAAGTTGGCGAAACGCCGCCGCAACAGCTTGAGCCCTTCGAGCCGCGCCATCCACGGTTGAGCGGGGAGCAGGTCGTCGCCGGTCCAAGTGAAGCGAATCGCGCGCGTCTCGCAGTTCGCTGGCGCGGGCACGCAATCCCACGCACTCAACTTCGAAACGTCGATGGGTGTCCAATCGGCGGCGTGATCCGGACGGGGCGGATACGTCGCGCCGGGCTTAAGCACGCTTAGCGTCATGGTCTCTTTGGCGTCCGATTTCGGAAAAACCAAGCTGCCCAGGGGGATCGGCTGTTTGAATGCGAGGACGAGATGCTGCGAGCTTTGCTCTTTCAGGCAGGTCGATTCCAAATAGACGCGGCCTTGGCCCATGGGCGTTCGCTTACTCGGATCTACGTCGCGGCCAGGCACGTGCCCGCCCATACGCAATATGAAGGGCAGCAGGTGCTTTTCGTTCTTGAGGTCAGGCTGCGGCAAACAATGCTGCTGATCGAGGAGATCGCCGGCGGCGGCGTTCTCCAGCCACGAGGCCGATCCGGCTCCAAAGGTGAGGTAGATTTTGCCGCCGTGAGCGGCCATGGCGCGATACTGCCACTCGCGCCCGCCGCCCCCGTATGAAAAGAGTTTCTTGATCTCGCGCGTCTGCGCATCCATGCGATAGACGGTTCCATGCGCGTTGATGTACACGGCTTCGGCGTCGGCGGCTAAGTCGCCTACGCCGATCCAGGGTCCGAAATCGTGCCGGCCCCATTGTTTCTTGCCGTTGAGGTCGCACTCGATGAAGCAAACACCGGCCTCGGCCATGGATGAACCGAAGTACACGCGGTCGCCTCGCGTGGCGCAGGCCCAAAACGGACTGTGGTCGGAAAGCCAACCGTTGGCGCCGCCGTGTCCGGTGAGCCACGGCGTGCGGTCGGGCCAGACCTGATCGACGTTGGGATACGGCGTAAGTTGGTAAGCCAGTTCGACGGGCGGCGCGCCAATGGCCTTAAAGCGGTACGTGCCGGGCTCGACGTAGTTTCCGTTCTCGTCTTTCAAATCCCAGGCTTCGTCCTTGCTGCCCGGCGCGAGCGGCCGCTGGGCAAAGAGGTTGCGAACTCGCACGCCCGCGGCGGAATCGATGACCGCGGAAACTTCGCCGTCAAGCGCCGCGGAGTACGGAATGCGCATCGGCGGGCGATCGTCTTGGGAGCGCGGAGCGGGTGGGGAGCCGTCCTTCAGATCCACGAAGGCTCCGCAGCCGTTGATCCACGGTTCCGGTCCGCCGCGGTCAACGGCTTCGATCGTCACGCGCAGCGCGCGGGTGGGCGCGGGTGCGAACGAGCACCAGCGGTAGGAGAAAGCCCAATGCTGGAAGCCGTGCGTTACCGCCGCTTCCTCGATGGGCTGGACGGCTTCCCAGTCCTCGTCGGGCGCAATGGCCGGATGCGTCTGCACCTCCGGCTTCAGGCGCTGGACTTGTTGCACGGTGGCGTTGGAGTACAGGAATACGCCCGCGATCGGGTGCGGCTCTTCCCAGGCCAGAACGGCCCATGCAGGATCCTGGGCGGAGAGTTTCTTCGCGCGCTTGCCGCCCGACCAGCCCGCACCTTTGGGCAGTGCGTCGGGATCTTGCGCATCGGAGGTGCTGTCGCTGAAGCCGCGCGCGAGCGGCGTGAGACTGGCCAGGCGGCGCTTGTAGAAGCGCCAGTAGCCAAGCTGCGCCGGGCCGCTGGCGCGCACGTCCTTATAGAGGAAAGCGCGCGTGCTCAATCCCGGCGGCAGTGCCGCGAATTTCAAAAAAGGCTGCGCGGAAGCGAACTCGACCGCCGCCCATGCCTCGGGCTGCAGCGCATCCGGCACGCCCTGGACATTGGGCTTCAGGTAAAAGACCTCGCCGCCGCTGCGCGAGCCTTCGCCGTTCCAATCGGCCGCATGAATCGCCAAGCTGCCCACCGCTACGGGGGATTTGAGCACGATCAGGAACCGGTATTCGTTCTCGGCGCGGCCCTCGGCGGCCTCGGCTTCCCAGAGCTGCTCCTGCCCGTTGGCTTTCGGGTCTGCGAAGCCCAGCACCTTTTTGATGCGCAACGGATCGGCCGGCGCGGCTTGTCCGTTGACGAACTGCTTGGACAGTTCGAAATCGACGGCTTCCGGCGCGAAGGCGGGCGCGAAGAGCGGTTCCTGCGCGTGCCCCCAGCCGATGCAAAGGCCCGCGAGGAACGCCAGTCCCAGGCGAAGGAAGGCGGCGCGCGGCGATCTTACCGAAACCTGCATGGCGAAAGCTCCCGAGCGAACGGTTCCCGTCGTGTTCACGCCACCTGCGCCGACCAGGCCGGCCGAGCGGTCTCTTCTTCGAAGACGGCCGGAATACGAACCGTCGAGTCGGCCTGCGCGCGGCCCGCACGCAAGGCGTCGATCAGCGCGCGTCCTTCCTCCAGCACCGCATGCAAGTCGTAGCCCAGGCGCTTGGCCGGTACGGCCAGCGGCGTGGCGCTGGGGAAATTTCCGTGCAGCACGACGTCCAGGTCTTGTCCGATCACGGCGCCGGCATCGGCCAAACCCGCGAGCGCGTGTTCGATCAGGTGGTCGTCGGCGATCAGCAGGCCATCGGGGCGCAGGCGCTGGTCGGGATGCAGGAGCAGATGCGCCGCGTTTCGAGCACCGATGCCGAAGCGCGGGCTGACCAATTGCGTCCAGTGACGCTGGGTCTGCATGCCGCGTGCGGCCACGGCGGTGTAAAGCTTCTCGCGAAACGCCTCGGAATGAGTGCCCAGTACGAACCCGATGCGCGAGCGGCCGCAGGCTTGGAAGCGATCGAGCGCGCGCCGGATGTACGAGTCGTGGTCCAGCGCCAGCGCCGCGATGCCCGGCATTGGCCGGTCCATCACCGCCACACGCGGTATCGGAGCGGTCAGCAGGATCGAATCGGGCGCCAGGTAAATGGGGCCTGTCGCGAAGATCAGCCCCGCCAGTCTGCTGGATTCGACGTCTTCAACCAATCGGAAGTAGCTCTCGTGGTCCTTGAACTCGGCGCCGTAGTAGGAGGGCACGCGCTGCGGTCCCGCCGCATCCGCCTGTTTCGCGACCTGCTGCAGTACTTCCCAAAAGCGCGACCAGTTCGCATCCTGGTTATTCCGGAACGGAAAGACGAGCCCGTAGCGCGAGAGGTGCGGAGGATGCTTGGAGACGAACGTACCCAACCGCCCGCGTGCATATACGAAACCGTCTGCGGTGAGCTGATCCAGCACGCGTTGCACCGTCATGCGGCTGGCTTGGAAGCTACGCTCCAATTCGGCTCGCGTGGGCAATTGCGCGCCCGGCGCGTACGGCCCCGCCACGATGCGCCGGCGTAGGTCCGCCAGGATCTCGACTTGTTTACTTTGCGGTCTACTCATAATGCCTCCATCATAACCGTATACGCCGACCATCTGCCATCGGCCGATGTTTATCATGGCAATAACTATTATTTCAGTATGATGAAGTTTAAGATTGTCATTAAATCTTTATTTATAATGTATTATATGATAAGTAGCAGGTCATTATGCTTCCCTCAAGCAGGCCAATGCGCCATCTATTTTAAGTATATATTAACTATATGGCCGGGTGAGACTCAGAGATTTAATACTTTACTTATATTCACAACAATAAAAATTATTGGTGTAGCCGTACATTGTAAGGATACTCTGGGACAGCAAAGGAAACGCATGCCTGCCATCGATTTGCCTTGGAACCTGGAGCATCTCCAGACCGCGCCAAGCTGGTCCTGGTGGGGCGACGCGGAAGCGGATGGCTTGCGTGGTCTGACTTACACGAACGAAACCTATCGCGGTCGCTCGTCCAGGGTGTTTGCTTGGTACGGGCGCCCCAAGGAGGCACGCGAGCCTGCTCCGGCCATGGTGTTGGTTCACGGAGGCGGTGGAAAAGCCTTTGGCGAATGGGTGCGCTTATGGGTCGCGCGAGGCTACGCCGCGCTGGCGATGGATCTTGGCGGCTGCGGACCTGACGGCCAGCGCCTGCTCGATGGCGGGCCGGGGCAGGATCACGACCGGAAGTTCATGTGCATGCACGAACCGCCCGAGTCGCACTGGTGTTTCCACGCCCTTGCCGCGGTCATGCGGGCGAACTCCCTGCTGCGCAGTTTTCATGAAATTGATCCCGTACGCGTGGGCGTCACCGGCATTTCGTGGGGCGGCTTTTTGACCTGCCTCGCCGCGGGGCTCGATCCGCGCTTCGCGCTGGCGATGCCCGTCTACGGCTGCGGCTTCATCCACGAGAACAGTTCGGTGGATTGGCTGGCGATCTTCGCCAAGCTGCCGGCCGAACAGCGCGAGCGCTGGGTGCGCTGGTACGATCCGTCCTCGCACCTGAGCGCCGCGCGTCTCCCGATGCTATTCGTAAACGGTACCAACGACTTTGCGTATCCACTGGACAGTTACATGAAAACCTTCGGATTGCCGGCGGGTCATAAGCGCTTAAGCGTGCGCGTGCGGATGCCGCATGGCCATGAGCATGGCTGGGCGCCGCCGGAGTTGGCGCGCTTTGCCGACTGGCACCTGCGCGGCGGCGATGCGTTGACGGAATTCGGGCCTCTCGAACACCGGGGCGAATGCGGCTTCGCGCCGGTGCGGCCCGCATCGCAAGCCCACTCGCCGCAATTTCACTTCACCGCCGACGCCCTGGCTTGGCAGTCGCGCCATTGGCATTCGCTGCCTGCAATGCTGCATGATGGCGTGTTGACGACTCCGCCCATTCCCGCGGAAGCTCGCGCCTGGTTCTGCACGCTCGAAGAACCCGGCGGTTCCTCGCAAAGCACCACGGTCGCGATCGCGCGGTAGGCGTTGCATCCCGCTTGCCGGGCAGTAGCCTCCGCTCATTCGAAGCCACGCCCCGGAGGCCGCCCATGCTGCTCACCGAAGACCACGTCGATCTGCCAACTGCCCGCGGTCCGATGCGCGCGTTCCGCTACCAGCCGGCTGTGCCCGGCAAGTATCCGGGCTTGGTGCTCTGGTCGGAGATTTATCAGGTTACCGCGCCGATCGCCCGCATCGCGCGCGCGCTGGCCGGTGAAGGGTACACGGTGCTCGCGCCGGAGGTGTACCACGAGTTCGAGCCGCCGGGCTCGCCCTTCCAATACGACAAAGCCGACACCGACAAAGGCAACCGCTACAAATTCGAGAAGGAACTCGCCAGCTACGACGCCGATGCGCGCGCGGCGTTGGACCACCTGAAGTCGCTGCCCAGTGCGAACGGGCGGCTGGGTTCCATCGGCGTCTGCTTGGGCGGCCACTTGAGTTTTCGCTGCGCGTTCAACGCCGACGTGAACGCCGCGGCATGTTTTTACGCGACGGACATTCACACGGGATTCCTGGGCCGGGGCAAGCAGGACGACTCGCTCGCGCGCTCCCGCGAGATCAAGGGCGAACTGCTGATGGTCTGGGGGCGCCAGGACCCGCACATCCCGCTGGCCGGCCGGCGCCTGATCTACGATACGCTTTGCGCGGGCAAAGTGAATTTCACGTGGCACGAGTTCAACGCGCAGCATGCGTTCATGCGAGACGAAGGCCACCGGTACAATCCGGCGCTGACACGGCTGTGTATGGGCATGGTACGCGAACACTTCCAGCGCACGCTGCAAGCCGGCGTGGCCTGAAGCCGAGCGTTAAGCATAGTCCGCCAGGTACACCGGTTGGCGCTTGGCGCCCCAGTTTCCCGGTTGCGCTTCAAAGACCCCGGGGCACGCCGTGCCGCAGTCGGGGCACGCGCCTTGGGGCGTCAGGCGGTACGCGAGTATCGTGTACCAGTCCCGCACGATCAGCGGCTTGCGGCAGCAGTGGCAGGAGGTTGTGCCGCCTTCCCGGTCGTGCACGTTTCCCGTGTACACAAAGCGCAACCCGTTCCGGATCGCAATCTCCCGCGCGCGCACGAGCGTCCGTGGCGGGGTGGGGGGGTGGTCCTGCATTTTCCAGTCCGGATGAAAGGCCGTGAAGTGGTGCGGCACATCCGGGCCCAATTCCCGCATCACCCATTGCGTCATGGATTCGATCTCGGATTCGCTGTCGTTTTCGCCAGGAATCAGGAGCGTGGTGATCTCGAACCAGACCTTTGTCTCGTGTTTCAGATACTTCAATGTCTCCAGCACCGGCGCGAGCTGCCCGCCGCAAATCTTGGCGTAGAAGTTTTCGGTGAAACCTTTCAAGTCCACGTTGGCCGCGTCCATATAACGGTAAAACTCGGCGCGCGGCTCGGCACACTGGTATCCCGCCGTCACGGCAACACTGCGGATCCCTTGAGCACGGCAGGCTTGCGCCACATCGATGGCGTACTCGTGGAAGATCACGGGATCGTTGTATGTAAACGCGACGCTGCGGCAGCCCAGGTCTTTGGCGGCGCGTGCGATGGTATCGGGTTGCGCTCGATCGGCCAGCGTATCGAATTCCCGCGATTTGCTGATGCTCCAATTCTGGCAGAACTTGCAGGCCAGATTGCAGCCGGCGGTGCCGAAGCTGAGGATCGGCGTGCCGGGCAGGAAGTGATTGAGCGGCTTCTTTTCGACCGGATCGATGCAGAAGCCCGACGACCGGCCGTAGGTGGTGAGCACCATCCCGCTCCCTTCGCGCTTGCGCACGAAGCACATTCCGCGCTGGCCGTCGTGCAAGCGGCAGAATCGTGGACAAAGGTCGCATTGAATGCGGCCGTCGTCCAGAATGTGCCAGAACTTTGCGGGGTGCGGTTCGAGTTTGTGGGACACGTTCATCCTCCCGCGTCCACCGGACTAATGCGGATGGCGCGTGGAGGCTTGCAGGCGCGCCACGATTTTCAACCCGTGGGAGCAGTACAGTGCCAGGTAACCGAACACCAGCGCTGGAGCGGCCATCGCATAGAGCAACGGGAATGGCATGTCCGTCGCATGCCAACCGAACAGACAAGCCGGAATCGATATCGCCCAGCTCAAGATAAGACCGGCGCCGAACATGGCCAGAATGCGGCTACGTACCCGGCTCTGCATAATCCGAGCCTCCAGGCTCTAACTTCAAGTTATCGAGCGGGCGCGGGTGAAGTCAACGGCAATCCGTCACCGCCTTCGTTCCGTTTGGGCCGGTATACGCGCAGCGCCCCGTGTTGCGCTTCAAACTCGTAATGCTCGCGCATGACGTCGAGCATGGCGTCGCTAAAGCGCTGCCGATGCCAGGACGGATCTCCGAAGAGATCGAACTTCAGAACGATGCGGTCGTAGCGACGATTGCGCAATTCATCCAGAAACGGTCCTTGAATCCACAAGCCCTGTTCGGCCAATTGCGTCATCTCGAAGGGCTGGAAACGAAGTTCTTTCCCGGCCAACACGACCAGCGTAGTGTCTTCCGAGAGCACGGCGCCCGGCGCGTCGCGCAGCGCTTTCAACACGAACGGATCCTGCTCTTCAAGGCGTCGTTGCAAGGCATGCTCCATTTCGGCGAGCAGTTTCAGGTGATCGAAGCGCACGAACTGAACGGTAAGCAACAGGATGGCCCCGCACGCGCCCAGCACGGGGAACAGGCCCTTGCCCCATAACTCTTTTAGCGGCGGCGCCGCGGCGAGGAGATCGGCGAGCAGCAATCCGGTAAGGACGCCGCACACGCACAGGAACTCCAGTTGGTAGTTGATGAACGCTCCGGCTTTCCCAATCATCAAGGATGTCGCGAATGCCGTGAGGCCGTAGAGGCACCACAAGAGCCTCGGGTGCGGACGCTCCGCGTGAGGAGTTTGCATCCAGGAGGTGAACTGCCAAAGACCGCCCAACCCACCCAGAACGACCAGGCGGCCGTGCTCTTCCATCAGCGATGCCAGCATGTGGCACGCCTGCGGCCAAGAGTAGTGATTGCGATTGGCCGTCACCAGGTGATTCCAGAAGCCGCCGTCCGTAAAAAGGGTTGCGAGGATCAGCAGGAGGAATCCCGCGCCGACGAATCCCGCCGTGAAGCGCAGGCCACGTCCCAGATTTTGCACGCAGGCCGCCGCGACGCACGCCGCGGGCGCCGCCAGCATCGACTGCTTGGTGAACAGCGCGGCAATGAGCAGTACGCCGACTGCGTAGGGGCCCCACGAACGCTCGAATGCTCGCGCGCTCACCACCACCGCGGCCAAGGAGCAAGCGACGGCCAGCGTGTCTACGCGCAGAAGCACGCCCCACAAGAAAGCGTAGGTGGGCGCGAGGACCGCGCCCCCCGCGGTCAATGCGAAGGCCAGCGCGGCGAGGTAATCGTCGCCGCTGCACGCGCCGCGGCGGCGCAGATCCAGCGCATGTGCGCCCACGGCCCATGCGGCCAGCGCGGCCGATGCAAAGAGCGCAAGCACGCTGACCCAACGGCCCGCGGAAAGATAATCCCCCGTGAACCAGGCGGCGAAGCGCGTGGCGGCTCGGAACACGGGCGGATAGTTGGTGACCGTATGCGGAGGCTCGCGCCACGATTCGTAGAGGCCATGCCCGGCGTCAGCCGCGTGCAATTGCGCCAGAATCGGCCCTTCGCCGTAATCGAGTTCGTAAGGAAAGTGGGTTGCCGTCCAGGCCCAAAGCGCGAACTGCGCTCCCAGCCAGAAGCCCACGGCCACCGGCGGCGCCAGCGGAAGCCAGTTCCAGCGGCCCATCGGTTCAAGCGAATCCTGTTCCCGAATCATGGTTTCTCGCGCGCCGCTTGCCGCGGCCGGTACAGGAAGAAGGCGCCGATGCGGCGCTCGAACGCATACGCGTTTCCCATGGACTCGAGCATCTCTTCCGTGAAACGTTCGCGGTAAAAGCCCGGGTCCTTGCCCAGTTCGAAGTTTAACGCGATCAGAGCGTACTTCCCGGACTTCAGCTCTTCTAGGAACGGGCGCTGATCCCAAGCGCCCTGCAGGCTCAATTGAGTCATAATGAACGGCTCGAATTCGAGCGGCCGGCCGGCCAGAACCAGGTACGTGCAGTCTTCGCAGATGACCGGGCCTTTCGTTTCACGAATGGCCTTTATCATCATGGGACCGTGCACGCGCTCCTGGGAATCTTTGTAACGCGTCGCGCTGGCGATCCAAAGCGTATGATCGCCTCGCCCCAGACTCCAGGCCAGCAGCAGTGCGGCGCATACGCCTGCTACCGTTCGCCAGCCCGCTTCTTTGCGCGCGCAAGCGAGCAATCCGTCGGCGGCTAAAGCGCCTCCTAAAGCGATCGAGATGGCGAGCGCTTCGATGAAATAGTTGGGGTTGGATCCTACTTTTCCCACGCTGGCCGAAGCCAGCCAAGCAAATACGAAATAAAGCAGCGCGACCAGCCGCGCGTGGGGACGCGCGCCGCGCGGCGAGGTTGCATAAAGCCCGGCTTGGTGGAGCGCTCCGGCCAAGCCTAACAGGGCGAACCAGCGCTCGCTGACCAACGTTTCGGACCACATCGAAAAAATGCGCTCGACGAAAAATGCGTTGCGGTTTCCGGTGATAATATTCTCGAAAAATACGCGGCCGGTCAGCCACTCGCCCAAGCCGATCAGAGCCAGCCCGGAAACCCCCAGGGCGGCACAAAAGCACAGTCCTTCCTTCCAGGAGCGCAAGCACCACGCCAGGCCGATCGCCAAGGGTGCGGCGATCATCGAATGTTTCGTGTACAGCGCGAGGAGCAGCAGCGGCAGCAGGAGCCACGCCCAGCGTCCTCGCGCGGCCAACATCGGGTATACCGCCACGGCCGCGAGCGAGAGCGCCCAGCCCATGGCGTCGGGGCGGTAGAGCATGCCCCAGTAAAAAATGGGCTCGGAACCCAGGACGCTTAATCCTGCGGCGACGCAGGCGCCAGCGTGGAGTGCGCGCGAAGTACCGGCCGAGCTATCCGTGGTGAGGCGCCATACCAGCACGCTTGCGGCAGCGGCGGCCGCCAAGGTGCTTAGGGCGCTCAAAAGCCGGCCCCCGGCCAGCAGCGATCCCCAGGCTCGTCCCACGCCCCAAGCCGTCCAGAGATAAACCGGCGGGTATACCGAAGCGCGGTACGGTGGCGTGGCCAGCGCGTCGTAATGGGGACCGCCCGAATCCAAGAGCGCCGTCTGCGCGAGAATGGTGCCTTCGCTGTAGTCGATGGCATAGTCGAAGCCGACGACCAGATCGGCCCATTGAACGAACTGCGCGCATCCGCGCAGGCTCAAGACCAGCATGGGCAGAAGCACCAGCCACGCAATCCAGGTGCGGCGCGCCGGGGGCTTCTCGGAAGGCGTAATTCCATTTGAGTCGGCCATGAGCCCAACAGGATAGTATGGG
Source organism: Planctomycetota bacterium (assembly GCA_045863855.1). Classification (GTDB taxonomy): domain Bacteria; phylum Planctomycetota; class SZUA-567; order H5-PLA8; family H5-PLA8; genus H5-PLA8. Next base: position 113,878 of record BTVV01000002.1, read on the forward strand.
CGCTCGATTCGCACCAGACCGGGGCATGCTTAAGGATTGCGGTCGCGTTCGATGCGCGGAATCAGCTCACCGGCGTCCGGTCTGGTATCGTCCGTGCTCGATCGGCTTCGAAACTCGTCCATGCCGGGCGGTTCCGGAAACGCGCGCTCGGGGGACCATCCGGCCTGCCGCGCCTGTTGGTAAAGCGGTTCGTGGATGCGGTCGAAGACCATCCTTCGCACCTCGGCCGGCGAACGCTCCCAAAGCCTGGCCTTGAGCGGAATCGGCACCGCACCGGGCGGGCTGAGCATCGTCTGCACGAAGCCATCGGCGACCAGGTTGACGAAGGGAGGCAGGACCAGCGCGCCGCGCGCCGTCAGGCGTCCGGCGGTGAATTCGCGCATGTAATGGTCGTAGATACGGTCCTTGGCCAGGCGCAGAAAGCGCTGCGCCGTTTCGGACTGCCCTTCCGCCCAGCCTTCGAGAATCGCGCGCTGAATCAACATGGCCAGCGTGGAGCGGACGTGCTCGATCACGTCTTGCCCGCGCGTGAGTTGGCGCACGACGAAATCCTCTAGCGGTAACGCGTAGGCGCCGCGCGCCTGCGCTCCGTACGTGCGGCGCAGTTTCTCGTAATAGCCTTCGGCGGCGGCCGGTCCCGAAAGAAGATACGCTTGCGGTACGGCCCATTCGAGAAATCCGCGATGCGAGGCCGCGAAATCGGCCGCGCTGTAAAAGCCCGTGTTCTTTCGTGCGCCCGCGTCCGTCAACGCTTTCTCGAAGGCATCGAAGAGCCGCGCGTCGGGGCTTTGACTGTAGTAGCCGTTGACCAGATCGAGATTCACGCGGCCGCCGAAGGCGAGCATCTGCAGACTGTGCAGGATGAAGCGGTCGGCGGTAAGCATGTCGTAATCGTACGCGTGCTCCACGGCTTCGCCGGCCGCGATGCCGCGATCGGCCCAGTACAAGCTGTGCGCGGCCGGATGACGCCAGTCGAGCGGTCCGAATTTTTCCGTCAGCGCCGCCATGACGGACGGGTCCATGCGATAGTAGCGGCGCAGTTCCAGCGCGCGCCAGAAGGCCAGCGCCTTGGCCACGGTGCCGGCGTCACGGGATTCCGCGAACCACGAGTAGACCCGCTCGTCGACGGCGCGGCGTGCCGGATCGGCTTCCCGCGCCAGTGCGGCCTTGATGCCGCGTTCGCCGAAGCGCCGGAATTCCAGCGCGCGTCCGATGCGCCGCACGCCTTCCGCGTGCTCCGGCAGTCCCAACGCCCACCACGATTTCAGCACTTCTGCCGCGGCGGGGCTTTGGAGAACCAGGGATTCGAAATCCCCTGGAGCGTCCGACAGCGCGCGCATCGCCGCAAGCGCTCTGGACTGCCCGCCTTCCGGAGGCGCGCCCAACAACTCGTGCCACTCCGATGCGAACTGCCGCTTGTAGTACCAGTGCGAACCGACGGCGAACTTGCCGAGCTTGTGGAAATAGATCATCGAAAGTTCGTGATAGAGTCGAATCTCGTGCGGATTGGCGGGAATGCCCTTGTCGCGAAGCAGGCGGATGCCGTTCTGCACCCACAGCCACTTCTCTTCGTCGGTCTGCACCGCATCGGAGATGTTGTAGGCCATGTTCCAGGCCTGGAAGGCCCAGACCGAAGGAAAGCGGGGCTGCAGATCGGTGATCCAGCCGGCCAGTTCCATCGCTTCGTAGAAGCGGCCTTCATCCTGCATGCGTCCGGCACGCAGCCAGAGGTAATCGACCGCGAGCCCGCGAAAACTCCCCAACGCAGCCTGGGTGATCGCGATCTGCGGGGGCAACTCTTTGAGCCGTTCGGGATCGAGCGTCATCTGCAGCGCTTCGCGCCGCGCGTCGATGGCCGGCATGGTTTGCGCCGCGCCCAGCCAAGCCGCGGCGGCAAGACCCAGCGCCGTCAGGATCGCTCCGCGCTCCGAACTCATGACGCGCCCCGCGCCACTTCGCGCTTGCGGAAGATCAGCCAGGCGGTCACACCCGTCGCGCCTGTCCAGGCCAGTCCGATCCACCCTGCGCAGGCCCATACTTCGCCGCCTTCAACCAGCCGGCCGCTGACCACGGCATCGACGGGTGCGAAGCGGCTGAACTGCTTCAATACGGCCGCCAAGGCGCCGACGACGACCTTCAGGACCGCCGCCAGCAGTTTGGCGGCCTCGCCGGGCGTATTCTCGCCGAAGAATTCCAGCGCCTCGCCCAGGTATCCGCTCGAACTTGCGAAGACTAAAACCATCAACGCCAGCAGGCTTGCGACGGGAAATCCGAGGAACGTGGCCGCACAAAGCCCCAGCGCGCCCAGGAAGATCAGTTTGACCCACTGCATCGCCAGTGCGCGCGCCAGGTTTCCTTCGAAGCTCCCCGCCGCATAAAGCACTTCCAGTCCTTCACCGGGCAGAAACGTGGCGGTCGTATCGAAGGTCTGTTGCGGTGCAAGCGGGTTTTCGTGAACGATGGTGAGTTCCAGCCGCCCATCGGGGCCGATCTCCTCGAGCGGTACGGGCAGCACGAGGTACGCGTTCACCGGCATGCGAATGCCGCGTTCGCGCCCGTTGAACGCGATGCGCATCAGCAATTCCAAGTTGGGCGGCGCGCCGGATGTGCGCATCCGCATGCGCAACTGCACAGCCGCGCGGTCTCGTACCGCCTGCTCCAGTCCGGTGAAGATAAACGTGCGGCGCTGGTGCGGCGAAAGGTTGTGCGCGTTCAGTTCCACCTGATGCCGAACCTGGCGTTCGAATGCGGCGCGTCCCGTTTCGGCGACGAAGGCCGGATCGTTCGCCTCAACTTCTCGGATGCGCCGGCGAACTTCCTCCTCCAGGCCCGCGGACGCTTCCGGGGCCAGCGCCTTCCGCGCGGCGAGCACATCTTCCGCGACCGCCCGCGCGTCCTCCACATCGAGCGCCGGCTGCGTGGCCAGCAAGCGCGTGAAGCCCCAGATCGCCAGTCCCGCGACGCAAAGCAGCAGTGCATTAAGCAGCGCCAGTCCGATCCCCTTGCCCAGCAAGTACGCGCCGCGCGAAAGCGGCTTGCTCAGTACTGTATAGATGCGTTTGTCTTCAATTTCGTGGCAGACCGTCCCGCACGCCAGGAAAATGGTCATGAAGCTCAGCAATAGACCGGTCGCGCCGAGGGTGTAACTCAAAAAAGTTTGGATCCGGTAGCGCAGCGGCGAGCCCGGATCGAGCGTCAGCGGAAGCGTGACGAGCAACAGCAGCAACACGCAGACGAAGACGACGGCCACCCGCATGCGCAGCGCTTCGTCGAGAAACGTGCGCGCCACGCCCAGCGGCGCCCAGGCGTACGAGAGCAGTCCGCGCACCAGCGCCAGCCCGGCGAAGAACGTCCACGTCGCGGCGGTTGCACCCAAAATGGCCACGCCGGCGCCCGCGCGCCACGGCGCCCATCCCGTGGCCGCCCACACGATCGCGCCCGCGACGCCCAATCCGGCAAGCGTCAGAATCGCCGCCCAACCCCAGCGGCCTGCGGCGCTGTGGGGCATCTTCACGAGCGCCGATCCTTGTCGAGCAAATCGTCGAGTACGCTGCGATCCACGCGAGCGGCATCGTTCAGCAGAGGTTGCGCGGGTTTGGCTGGCGCGGGAGGCTTGGGCTGGGGAGATTCCGACGCGGCGCCGGTAAGCAGTTCGTTCAATACCTGCCGGTCGGCCACCGGTGGGCTTGCCTGCGTTTCGGCAGCCGGCGCCGGCTCGGCCCTCGGCCGGGGCGCGGTTGATTGCGCGAGTTCCGTAAGCACCTCGCGGTCCACGCGCGTGCCCGTTAACGCCACGGAGGCCGGCGTGAGCACCGGCTCGGCCGCGGCAGCCGATTCCACTCCCGCTCCCAAAAATCCCGCCACGGGTCCGCCCGCACCGGCGCCATGCGTCGTCGCGCCTTCGGCGTGCGCCTGTTCGACCAGTTCCAAAAACAACGCTTCGAGCTTCTTTCGCGGCGCTTCGACGCGCCGAACTTTCGCGTGTCCCGTACCTTCGATCAGCGCCCGCACCGGCTCGACTTCCTCCGGCTTCAGACCTTCGGCCTCGAAGATCACCGCGTCGCGCTTGGCGAGCAGTTCGTCGACGGTGCCTTGCGCGCGCACGCGGCCGCCGTACAGCACCGTTACGCGGTCGCAGACGTCTTCGACATCGGCGAGCAGATGGCTGCACAGCAGCACGGTCTTTCCGCGTGCTTTCAGATGTAAAATCAAATCTTTAATCTGGCGCGTGCCGATCGGATCGAGCCCCGTCGTGGGCTCGTCGAGGATCAGCAACTCGGGATCGTTGATCAGCGCCTGCGCCAGTCCGATGCGCCGCTGCATGCCCTTCGAGTATTCGCCGACGGGGCGATGCTGCACGGCTTCGAGGCCGACCATCTCCAGCAGCATGTCGATGCGCCGCTTCCGCTCGGATCGCTCCAACTCGAACAGCCGCCCGTAGTACTCGAGCGTCTCGCGCGCATTGAGGAAGCGGTACAAGTAAGATTCTTCGGGCAGATACCCGATCTTCGCCTTGGCGCGGACATCCGAAGGCAGCCGGCCGAAGACGCTGATTCGGCCGGACGTGGGATGCAGCAGTCCCAGGATCAACTTTATGGTGGTGGACTTGCCGGAACCGTTGGGCCCCAGCAACCCGAAGACTTCGTGCGCGCGTATCTCCAGGTCCAGGCCGTTCAGCGCCTTTACGCGCGGGCGCAGCCAGAAATCGCGGAAGACCTTGGTCAGGCCGCGGCATTCGACGAGCGCGGTGGGGGCGTCGTTGGACATGGCGTTCAGCGCTTCGGCGGCGGCGCGGCCTCCTGCTGCTGTTCCAGGTAGCGCCGGCGTTCGCGCTCGGCGCGGATGCGCGGGTCGCGGTTCACTTCCAGATACAGTTCCTTCGTGCCGGACGGAAGGTAGAACGTCTCAACGTCTCCGGCCAGAATCTCTTCCAGCGCGTCCTGCAAATGCCGGCTGCGGACAATGCGCGGATTCTGCAAGTACTGCGGCGCCAGCGCCTGGAACGTTTCGGCTTCCGCGCGGACTTCCTGGACCTCGTTGCGCCGGTAGGTGCGCGCTTCTTCCATCAGGCGCGCGACGGTGCCGTACACGTCCGCGCCCAGTAACTGCTCGTCGAGGGCCGCTTCGGCTTCTCGCACTTGTGCTGAGATCTTCGCGCGCCGGGCGGTCTCGTAGAGCGCAATGGCGTCGAGCAGCTTCAGGTAGCGGTCGCCGGCCATATCGGTCAGCGTCTGGCTGCGGAATTTCGCGGCGGCCTCCAGCTTGTTGGCCTTCTCGCTCTCGGACGCGATCACGGCCTGAAAATCCTGCCGCAGCGCCAGCGGCGGCGTGGGATCGGCCAGCGCCACGTTGACGACGCGGATTCCCGTACCCATGCGGTCCAGCGCCGCTTGCACGACCGCGCGCAAATCTTCCTTGGCGATCTGCCCCGCGCGGAATGCGTCGGCGCTGGTCCGTGCCGCCAGATGCACCGCGGCCTGCTCCGAAGCCGACCGAACCAGCTCCTCGGCGCGCTTCAGCATCCCCGGTCGACCGCCCGCGGTCCCGATCGCCGAAGCGAAGCGCACGGCCTCTTCGCGCGGCACCGCCCACGTCACGCTCCAATGCGCATGGAAAATGTTCCGGTCGCCCGTCAGCAGCGAGCCGTCCTGCCCCGGCACCAGCCCGCCCGTGGGAACTTTTAATTCTTCAAGCTTCTTGCCGTGGTCCTCGGGCTTCACCTCGAACCAGAACGCGCGATCCAAGTTCACGACCTGTTGCGTCGTCGGAACCGTGATGACTTCGTCGATCGGCTGCGGAAACGCGAAGTATGGCCCGCCGGCTTCGCGAACCGTACCGGCTTCGGTGGCCACCACACGGCCCAGCCGCAGCAGCACCGCGACTTCGCCTTCCTGGACGTAGAACCAGCCGCTTCCGAAGAAGGCGACCACCAGCAGCGCCATCACCCATTTCAGGAGCCCAAAGCTGACCTTCAGCGCATCCGAAAGCGAACGGTTGGCCGGATCGAGGTCTTTATCCGCATCCGGTCCTTCCGGCTCGGCGTGATGATGGTGATGATCGTGCCCGAAGATCGAGATCTTCTTGGGCTCGTGCCCGTGGCCGTGATCGTGCGCATGCCCATGGTCATGCCCGTGATCGTGCCCGTGCGTATGTTCGTGTTCGTGGCCGGCCATGCCGCGCTCCCGATTCCTACTTCTTCTCGCCCACGTCCGGCTTCGGCATGGGCCGCGCATCCGGCTTCAGCAGGTCGAAAGGCGCGGTTTCCATGTCGAGCAGGAAGGTGGTGTTCTGCTTCAGCGTCTTGCGCAGCGCTTCGATTTCGCGCAAAAAGATCGCGAAGTCCTCGCTCTTCTCGAAGACGTTGTAGTACTCGGCGGCCGCGGCGTCGCCTTCGGCGCGGATCGCTTCGGCGCGCCGGTCGGCGAACGCCTGGATGATCCGAGCCTGCGATTCGGCTTCGCTGCGAATCTTGCTCGCGATCGCGTCGCCGCTGCTGCGCGCGGTGCTCGCCATCCGCTCGCGCGTCTCGCGCATGCGCGTGAAGACCGTCTTCGAAACGTCCTCGGGCAGACCCAGCCGCTTCAAGCCCACCGTCTCGACCTGGATGCCGTAGCCCTGCGCGCCCAGTTCTTCCTGCAGCCGCGTCTTGATCTTCTCTTCGACCTCCGCCAGCTTGAGCTGCTGCGGATCGGTGCTCGTCAACTCGTCGAAACGGTACCGGCTCACGATCGCGTTCGCTTCGCGCAGGCGTGCTTCAAGCTGCTTCTGGCCGTCGGTTACGTTTCCCAGCGAGCGGAAGAAGGCCAGCGGGTCGCCGATCCGCCACGCCACGTAAGCGGTCACGATCAGCGTGTGATTGTCTCGTGTCGTCATTTGCTCCAGCCGCGTCTCGTGAAGCTGCACCCGCCGGTCGAAGACGCGCACATCCTGGATCGGATAGGGCCACTTCCAATACAGGCCCGCGCCTTCGCCGTCGGCGTTCTTCACGGCGCCGTCGCCGGCTTTACCGAAGGTCGTCACCACCGCGGCTTCGTTGAAGCGCACGGTGAACGAGACCATGTAGAGCAGCAGAACCAGCACCACGAGGATGCCGGCGGCCATCGAATGAAGGTGCTTCGGCATGGCGGACTTACTCCTTGGACTGCAAGTTCACGGGCGCCAGTTCCGCGCCCTGGTCCTTCAGGTCGAAACGAACGGTCAGATTACGGCGGTCGGCCAGGAGCAGATACTTGCGCCGCTCGGCCAGCCCGTCGGCCAGCACTTCCAGGTATCGGCGCATGCGGTACAGCCGCGGCGCGCGAGCGTAAGCGAGCAATTCGCGCTCGAAGCGCTCGGCCTTGGCGCGCTCCGCGTTTTCGCGTTCGTGCCGGTAGGCCCGGGCCTCGGCGATTCGTTTCGAAGCTTCGCCGCCGGCCGACTGTAGCAGCGTTTCGATCTTCGCTTCCTGCGCCGCCAGCGCCGCGGCATCGCTCTGATCCTGGCGCAAGGCTTCGAGCCGTTCGATCTCCGCGCCGATCGTACGAGCCAGTTCGGGTGTGCCGGCCGCGGCGGCGAGTTGTCCGATTGCTTCGCGCAGCGCGACTTCGATCCGCGCTTCGCGTTCCTGGTGCGCTTGAACTACGCGGTGGAACGCTTCGGCAACTTCCTGCGGAGGATGGATACCGGCCATGCCCACGAAAACCACGTCCAGGCCCAGCCGTTCGCGGTCGGCCTCGGCTTGCAGAAGTTCGCGCAGCTTCGGGCCCAAGGCTGCGCGTTCGGGCCCCAACCAGGTGTCTTCGTCGCCGGCCAGAAGTACGCGCGCCGTCTCGCGCTCGGCCAGCGCCACCAGCGCCGCTTCCGGATCCTTCTGATGGCGCGAGTACGCCACCAGATCTTTGATCCGGTAATTGAGGAAGACTTCCGCCGCCAGCAGCGAGACCGAAGGAGCCTTGCCGCCGCCGGTTTCGCCGTCGCCTTGCGGCATCTGAATCAGCGCCCGCGGCGGAGCGACGAGCAGCAGTTCTTCGGCTTCCGCGTGCTGATTATTCCAAAGGATCGGAGCCTGATCGTCCATCATATGCGCGTGCGAGCCCACGACGATCTGCCGGATGCGCGTCACGTCGTACAGTTCCGCGCGTTCCACCGGCCAGGGCCATTTGAGATGCAGTCCCGGATCCAGCGGCTCGGAGCGGGACAGTTCCCCGAAGCGCAGCACGAGCGCCTGCTGCTGCGGTTCGACTTTCACCAGACACGAGAGCAGCAACAGCGCCGCGACGGCCACGCCGGTTAGCGGCGCCAGCCAGAGCGAGAGCAACTTCCAGAACCAGCTCCGCGTCACTTCGAAGCCGAACTGATAGTTCACCGCTTCTTGCAGCGCGCTGGCCAGGCTGCCGGGACTGGTCAGCAATCCCAGCAAACGGCTGTCGAACGCCGGCCGCGGTGTCTCGCCGGGCTTGCGCGGGCGATACAGGTTCAACACCAGCCCCGCCAGCATCTCCGCGCCCAGCAGGCCCTCCAGTACGCACAGGACAAAGGGCAGGTAATGCAGCAGCGCGTAGGATTCGAAGTGGACGAATGCCAGCGCCAGCGTCACGGCCGCCGAGACCAGCGCGGTGCCCATCAGGAAGCCCGCGCCGCCGCGCAACAGGATCCACTCGGCCTGCCGGGTCATCCCTGCCACATAGCGGCCGATCAGGAAGGTCGCGAATGCGATGCCCAGCGCGAAGGCCATGGGCAGAAGAGGGCGCGTCAGCCCGTGTGCGCTTTCGGCATGCGCGCTCAGCCAAGTCTCGGCCGCGCCCATCCGCCAGATCGCTCCTGCGAGCAGGAAGATTCCGGTGCACAGGCCCGTCAGCGGCAGCCCGATGCGGCGAAGCTGTTCCAAACGCCGCTGCGCGACGTTCAATTCGGCCGCGGTCTCGCCGAAAAGCTGCGTGTCCGGCCCGGCCGAGGCAAGGCGTTCGGCCTCCAACGCTTCCATCCGCTCGAGCCGGTGTTGGTGATAAAGGAGCAGCAAGCATAGCCACACGGGGATGCCGCCGGCCGCGTACCAAGCCGCGGGCAAAAAGACGATCGGATCGCCGGCGAACGCGATCGCCGCCAGCCCCGCCGCCGCCGCCAGTTGCGCGCCCAAACCGAGCAACGCGCCTGCTACCGCGCGCTGGTAACTTTGCGGAGTCAGCGCGCTCATGCCGCCCTCCGTCTTGCCAGAAGTGGCGCTTTCCGGGCCAACCGCGGCGCCTGCTCGCGCGTATAATCGGCAGCCGTTCGATTCGTCTGCGCCCACGGGATGCCGGCATGCCGAGCCGACTCTGGACAATCGCCGCCAATACGTACTGCGAATCGATCCGCCAGCCGGTCTTCGTCGTGCTGCTTTGCGGCGCCAGCCTGCTCCTGATGCTTAACATCGCCGTCTGCGGCTACGCCTTCGAGGACGACAACAAACTGCTCCTGGACCTGGGCCTCAGCACGATCTTCCTGGGCGGACTGCTGCTCGCGGCCTTCACCGCGACGGGTGTCTTCAGCCGCGAGATCGAGAACAAGACCGTACTGACCGTGATCAGCAAGCCCGTCGGACGTCCGCTCTTCGTGGCCGGCAAGTTTCTGGGCGTCGCCGCCGCGCTGGCCACGGCGTGCTGGGTCTGGACCCTTTTGTTCATGCTTACCGTTCGCCACGGCGTCATGACCCGCGCCAACGATCCCTTCGACGAGCCCGTGCTGCTTTTCGGCCTCGGCGGTTTTGCGCTCGCGGGGTTGCTCGCCGCCTCGGCCAATTACGCGTACCGCTGGGTCTTCGCTTCCACCTTTACCGGAGCGCTGGTCGTCATCGAATCGATCGCTTACATCCTGGTGCTCTGCCTTGGCAAAGGTTTTGTCATTCAGCCGCCCGAGACCGATTTCGATCCGCGCCTTTGGCTGGCCGCGCTGCTGGTCTTCGAGGCTCTGGCTGTGCTCTGCGCCGTAGCTATCGCCGTTTCCACGCGGTTGGGTCAGGTCATGACCCTGGCGATCTGCTCGGCGGTCTTCCTGCTGGGCTTGAGCAGCGACTTCTTGTTCCGCGCGCGCGCCGAAGAGAACGCGCTCGCCAAGATCGCCTACTCGCTCGTGCCGAATTTGAACTTCCATTGGCTGGCCGAACTGCTGCATCGCGAACACACCCACCTGGATGAACTCTGGCCCTTGCTGGGGCTTGTCAGCGCCTACAGCGCGCTCCACGTGGCCGCGATTCTGGCGCTGGCCGTGGCGTTCTTTCAGACCCGCGAGGTCGGATAGTTCCGCGCCGCCGTTCGTTCTCGTGTGCTTCAAACCATTCACGTTCGTCTGTCCATTCATGCCGCATGCGCCGCGTGCACGCGCGCCGGTTCCGCCAGCGGCGCTTCCGCCGGACCGTCCAGGTCTTCGCCTTCGCGCACCAGCCGGGCGGAATTGAAGATCACGATCGCTTCCGCGCCCGCGTGCAGCAACGCCGCGAGCGCCGGCGGCAGGCCGCCCGCCGCGCTGACCGCCAGCAGCGATACGATGAACAGCCCGCCGAAGATCAAGTTCTGCCGCACCACGGTCGTGGCGCGCTTGGAGAGCCGAATGAGGAACGGAATGCGGTTGAGGTTCTCGTTCATCAGCGCGATCGAGGCCGAATGAATCGCCACGTCGCTGCCGGCCGCGCCCATGGCGATGGAAATGTGGCCGGCCGCCAGTGCCGGAGCGTCGTTCACGCCGTCGCCCACCACCGCCACTAAATGCCCGCGCTTTTTGATCCCTTCCACGATTTCCAGCTTCTCGCCGGGCAGCACTTCGGCCTTGAGGTCCGTGCAGTGCATCTCGGCCGCGACGCGCCGTGCGACGCTGACACGGTCGCCCGTTACCATCACGAGCTGCGGGACGCCCAGCGCGCGCAGCTCGTCCAGCGCCGGAGCGGCCGACGGTCGCGTCTTGTCTTCCATGCCGATCCAGCCCAACACCCGCGCGCCGCGCGAGACATGCAGCAGGCTCAAGCCTTCGGCTTCCGCGCCGGGCGCTTCACCCAGGTCGAGGCCGCGTTCGGCCAGCCAGGTCGCGCGTCCGACGCACAAGTCTTCGCCGTCCAACACCGCCAGGACGCCGTGCCCGGAGACTTCCTCGAAGCGTTCGGGCTCCCGGATCGGTATCCGCGCGCGCTGGGCGACTTCCAGGACCGCCTTGGCCACCGGGTGCTTGCTGTGCTGTTCCGCGATCGCCGCCGCCGCCAGCAGTTCCGCCGCGTCCACCCCCGGCGCGGGGCGCAGCTTGGTGACCGAAAGCGTTCCCGTGGTCAGCGTGCCGGTCTTGTCGAAGATGATGGCCGTCAGGTTGCGCGCGACTTCCAGATCGCTGGCCTTCTTGATCAGAATCCCCAGCCGCGCGGCGGCCGAAAGCGCCGCGACCATCGCCGTCGGCACCGCCAGGATCAGCGCGCACGGCGTCGCGATCACCAGCATCGAGATCGCACGGTTCAGATCTTTGGTGAAGAAGAGAACGATCCCCGCCAGCATCAGGACCGTCGGCGTGTACCAGCGAGCGTAGCGGTCCATCAGCCGCGCGATCGGCGTGCGCGTCCGTTCGGCCTGCAGAATGAGCTGCTGCACCTGGCCCAGCGTCGTGTCTTCGCCGGCCTTCGTGATCTTGACCTCCAGCGTGCCGGTTAAGTTGATCGTGCCGCCGAAGACCTCCGCCCCCTGGCTCTTGTCCACGGGGATCGATTCGCCCGTGATCGTGGCTTGATTGACCGTGCTGAACCCGGTGAGCACGACGCCGTCGCCGGGGATATTGTCGCCGGGCCGCACGCGAACTACGTCGCCGGCGCGCAAATCCTTCGCCTCGATCTCCTGCTCGCCTTCGGGTCCGACCTTGAACGCCCGCGTCGGCGTGACGCGAATCAGGCTCTCGATGGCCGCCCGCGCGCCCAGCGCCGTGCGGCTCTCGATCAGCTCGGCCAGGATCATGAAAAATGCGATCGCGCCGGCGGTGAGGTATTCGCCCATGGCGAATGCCGCGAGGAAGGCCAGCGCCACCAGCTCCGTCATGTGCGTGTGGCCGGTGCGTAGATCTTTCCAAGCGTTCGCGACGATCGGCGCGCCCAGCAAAGCCGCCGCAAGGAAGGCCAGCGCATCGGAGTAGAAATTCCGGACCACGTGCGGCTCGGCGAAATCCGGATGGATTCCTACCGTGCCCGAGGGTTCGCCCGTCGCAGCCGCAAAGAGGTACCGCGCCGCGAGGCTCGCGACCAGCAGCACCCCGCCCAGCAACGTGACCACGATCTCCAGGCTGGCCTGCCCGGAATCGGCGGTGATCTGATCCTTCAAGTTCGAATGGGCCATAGGCGTTCAGTATCGTATCGGTCGAGTAAGGTCCGGCGATTACATCCTTTAAGGAAGTGTCAGGCGGCGCGCGAACGCGCATCTCCGTGTCATACGGACGCCAAGCGTCTCCTGTTCTCCTAAATCCAATCCAAGAACCAGAATAGGAGGCTTTAAGGGCTACAAGGTGGGGACCCTATTTGAAGCGATATCCATCTCAAAACGAACCGACTATCCCTGTAAGAATTGTAATTACATTAGGTTATGTGAATATAGGCGCGCAAAAGAAAACGCCCACAGGTCTGACCGACCCGTGGGCGTGATATTTCGAAGTACCGAGCGTGACCTTACTTCTTCTTGGCCGCACCCTTCTCGGCGCGAATCTCGCGCAGGATGCTTTGCTTCGGCGCCTTCGTGATCTTGCCATCGCGCAGACACTTCGTGCATACCCACACGCGGTGGACATGTCCGTTCGTCTCGACGACTTTCATCTTCTGGAGGTTCGGCTTGAACCAGCGCTTGGTCTTGCCGGTAACCTTGACGCCGACGCCGCCCTTGGCCTTCGCCAAGCCACGATGGACGTAAGACACGCCCGCGACCGGAGCCTTCTCACAGACCTGACAATGCGACGCCATCGTGACACCTCTGCTTCTCAAGCATCCTAGAGCGGCTAATGGTGCGCCCTCCAGGACTCGAACCTGGGACCCGCTGATTAAGAGTCAGCTGCTCTACCGGCTGAGCTAAGGGCGCGCAAAAAACGAGGGGTCATTGTAGCGACGATCCATGAGCGCGCAAGAGGCATTGGGCTGCTCACGCGCATTCCTCATTAAGCGCCTGGAAAAGCCTACAAGGTGCAGCACACCTGAAGGCTCAAAATCCTCTTGCGCCAAGGAACCCTGTGCCTAAAATCGTTCGGCTTGGATGGTTTCCTTGCTCGGATCGGCGGTTTTGCGCCCAAACCCTGGCAGCCACAGTTGTAACAGAACGTACTCGCGTACGGGGAGTCGCCATGTCTGCGGACGTTAATGTGCTCGGCCTTGTCGATGAAATTTGCGCGCAGCCGCAACTTACGCCAGAGCTTTTGCTCAAGCTGCGCGGCGTGGCTCGGAATAATCTGGCTGAGCGCAAGGCGCTACAGCAGCGGCTTTCGGTTCTGGAAGGCGAGAGCCTCTCCGCCGAAGAGAAGGCACTGCGCAAGGCGGCGTTCACATGGATTCTCGATCGCTCCGACCAAGGGCTCAAGGATTACCACGGCTCGCTGGCCGATCTGATCCGCGGCGAACTCGCGCTTGATCGCGGCGATCACGCGCAGGCGATCCAGCAGCTTAAGGCCGGCGCGCAGCGCCATCCCAATTCGCCCAAGATCGAGATCGAACTGGCCGCCGCGCATCTGGCGTCGAAGCAGACCGACGAAGCGCTGGCCATTCTGCAGCGCCTCGAAAGCCAGGGCCTCAAGGACGCCGACTTGTTCTTCCAGAAGGGGCATGCGATCGAGATGCAGGGGCGGCAGGAAGCCGCGTGCAGCGCGTACGAGCAGGCGCTGGCCGTGGACGCTCAGCATGCCGACGCCGCTTTCCGTCTCGCGTACTACCTCGATTTGCGCGGCGAAGACAAGAAGGCCATCGAACTTTATAAGCGCGTCACCGGGCAAGGTCCGTCTTTCGTCAACGCGATGGTCAATCTGGCGTTGCTGCTGGAAGATCAGGAAGACATGGACGGCGCGATCCATTGCCTGAAGGAAGCGATGCGCGTCGATCCGCAGAACCGCCGCGCGGCGATGTACTTGCGCGACTGCATCGAATCGCTGGACATGTACTACGACGAAAACGAGCGCAAGGAAAACGAGCGCCTCGAATCGGTCCTGCGCATTCCGATCTCCGACTTCGAACTCTCGGTGCGCAGCCGCAACTGCCTCGCGAAGATGAACGTCAAGGCGCTGGGCGATCTGGTCCGCAAGACCGATCAGGAGCTGCTCAGCTACAAGAACTTCGGCGAGACGTCGCTGACCGAGATCCGCCACCTCCTCGAATCCAAGGGCCTGCGCCTGGGGATGTTTAAGGACGAAGAAAACAAGCGCGCGCGTGCCAACCGCATGCGCAGCGGCAATACCGAGAACGCCGCGATGCTCAAGCCGATCACCGACCTCGAGCTTTCCGTGCGCAGCCGCAAGTGCATGCAGAAGCTGAACATCGAGACCATCGGCGACATCATGGAAAAGAGCGAGGCCGACCTGCTGGCGACCAAGAACTTCGGCCAGACCAGCCTCAACGAAGTGAAAGCCAAGCTGGCCGAGATGGGCCTCTCGCTCAAGCCGCTCAACTGAGCGTTCGAGATCCGTTCATGCGCTTTACGGCGGCAGCTTCGGCTGCCGCTTTTTTTTTGAGCTACAGAGCCGCCGCGGTTGGCGTAGGATCGCCCGCGACTCCACAGACCCCGGCGGCGACCATGTACCATCACCTGCGCGGCACGCTGATTCGCAAGATGCCCGGCGAAGCGGTCGTCGAAGCCGGCGGCGTCGGCTATCTCCTGCTCATCTCCCTGCCCGGCTACCAGGCGCTTCCCAACCTCGGGCAGCCCGTCACGCTGTACACGCATCTGCAGGTTACCGACGACGCGTTGACGCTCTTCGGCTTCGTGACCGAAGCGGAGCGGCATTTTTTCCGCCAGTTGATCCATAACGTGAAAGGCGTCGGCCCGCGCATGGCGCTGACGGTGCTTTCGGGCGGCCGGATGGAGCATTTGCAGCAAGCGATCCGGCTTGGCGACGTGGATACGCTCAAGCGCATCAAAGGCGTCGGCGAGAACACGGCCAAGCGCATCGTGCTGGAACTGGGCAAGATGCTGGTCAAGGAATCCGAAGGCGCGGCGCCGTCGCGCGCGCGAGGAACGCCGGAAGCGTCCGCCGCACCGCTCGCGCACCTGGACGAACTTACCGAACTGGCCGTCCGGGCCGTGGCGCAGCTTCAGGAAGTTCCCAACGACGTGGCGCTCAAAGCCGTCCAGCGCGCGTGGGACGACTTGCGCGCGGAACGCAAAAAACCCGAGCAGGTGCAGGACCTGATCCGCCGCGCGCTGCCGTACACCGAATAGCCGTGGCGGCTTGCCGGGCGTCGAGAGCCAACTAGAGTATGGCCATGAGCTTGGACGAGTATCGGATTATGAATTCCGCCGGCACCGACCAGCGGTTGCAGCGCGCCGCCGAAGGCTGGCTTGCGTTGACTGACCTTTGTTCACGGCTGCGCCTTGGTTTCGTTAAAGAACATAAGAGAAAAGCGAGTGCCGAGCGTGTGGCCGAAGATGCGGAGTCGTATCCCATGCAAGCCGCCGTGAATCCTCCATCCGTGCACTTATTCAAAGCGCTGATTTCAGGCGCCAAAGCCTTAAATGAAGCTGGTGTGCGATACGTACTGGGTGGTGGGATGGCTTTGTCGTTTCATCATCACGAAAGAGCCACTCGCGTTGTGGACTTCTTTCTATTGTTCGACCGCAAGCGCCTGAGCGATCTCGGTGCCATCCTGGCCAAGTACGATTTGCGCTCGAATCCGAACGAAGGTTCCAGTTGGCTCCCGCCCGATGCGCAATTCTGGTGGGAGCCCATGCAATACGGGCTCCCCGATGGACCGCCTGTGGATGTGGATTTAAGGGCTTCGCAACATGAGTTCATGGCCTTCTTGCATACCAGCGGCCTTGAAGGGTCGATCGAAAATACCAGGGTGCGCGTCCTGAGCGCGGAAGGTTTGATCCTGCTCAAACTGAAGGCCTTTCGCGATAAGGATAGATGGGATCTTAAGACGGTGTGGTCGAGAACGCCCAAGGTGGATAGGAAGCTTTTAGAGTCCTGGTCGAAACGCTTCAAGGTCGAGGAACGCCTGCTTCAAATGGAGCGCGAAATCGAAGCGGAAAAAAAGGGGCTCGGCTGATGCCACGCCCGCCGCGCCGCAAAGCCGCCGCTTCGGACCCGGAGTCCGATCCGCTCCCGCCTCCGGTAAGCCCCACCGCGCCCGCCAGCGCCGGCGAGGACGAAGACGCCTTCGAGGCCACGCTGCGCCCGCAGAGCTTCAAGGACTTCGTGGGCCAGAGCCGCGTCGTCGAGAATCTGCGCGTGTACGTCAAAGCGGCGCTCAAGCGCGGCGAAGCCATCGACCACGTGCTTCTTTCCGGGCCGCCCGGATTGGGCAAGACCACGCTCGCGCGAATCGTCGCGAACGAATTGGGCGTCGAGTATCACGGGACGTCGGCCCCGGCGCTCAAGAAGCCCGGCGATCTCGTCGGCCTGCTCACCAGCCTGCCGCCACGCACGGTGCTGTTCATCGACGAGATTCACCGCCTTTCGCCGGTGCTCGAAGAGTACCTATACTCGGCGATGGAAGACTTCTTCATCGACCTCACCGTCGATCAGGGCGCCAGCGCGCGTCCGATCCGCTTCCAACTCCAACCGTTCACGCTTGTCGGCGCGACGACGCGCGACGGGCTGCTCTCGCGTCCTTTCCAAGACCGCTTCGGGATTCCGCAGAAGCTGAGCTTCTACAACGTGGAGGAATTGGCGCGCATCGTGGCGCGCTCGGCGAAGATTCTGGGTATCGAGACCGGCGGCGAAGCCGCCGACGAGATCGCCGCGCGCGCGCGCAAGACCCCGCGCATCGCCAACCGCCTGCTGCGCCGCCTGCGCGATTGGGCCGAGGTGGAAGGCGACGGCACGTTGACGCTGGCCATCGCGCAGAAGGGGTTGGAGCGCGAAGGCGTGGACGAATTGGGACTGGATGCGATGGACCGCCGCATTCTACAGGCGCTGGCCCAGCACGGCGGGCAACCGCTGGGCGTGAAGACCATCGCCGCGATGGTGGGCGAGGAACCGGATACGGTGGAAGAGGTGTACGAGCCGTTTCTGATTCAGGAAGGCTTTATTTTGAAGACCAGCCGCGGGCGGATGCTCGGCGGGCGCGGGTACGAGCATATTGGGTTGAAGGCGCCACAAGCACCACCTGAAACAGATACATCACTTTTTTAGCCACTTCTTCAAAAGTCTTTGAATTCCGTAAGTATGCTGGGATTTGAAACCCAAAGAGCGAAATAGGGAAGCGGCGCGTTTCTTTTGGCAAGTAAAATAAGGAACGGCCCATCAAAAATCAAACTGCGGGGTTTTTGCGGCAGGTCGCCATTCGAAACCACCCATGTAGCCCAGGATATGACTTCCGCACCGCGCTCATTCAACTCAAAACGAATACTTTGCATACCTCCAGAAAGTATTAGACCTTCCAGGCCTGGATTCTGGATTGGCCGGCCACTAATTTCTTGGAATACACGCTCAATCTCGAACTTCAAAATTGGTATCTCTAGTTTATCTCCCTCGTGAAACGCAAGTGCCTTCTCCTTGTCAATTGCCCTAATAACGCTTTCGGAAGCTAACCGCAAGGTCTCTTGAAGTGGCAAGCGTGCCAGTACCAAGCGTTCTTCACGGGATTTGGTTAGTAACTCAACTATAAATCTAGAAGGGTTCTGATATTCCCAAATGGCTATTTGATCTGACAAGTCATGCCAACCATCTTCCCCATCCCACAATCCAAATGATGCGACAGGTTTTCCTTGGAAATGAAGGGGTGCTTTCTTCTTATGAAATGGCTTTGCAAACTCAAGCACCTTCTCCAAATAGGAGTATGCAATTAGGTCGCTAGATTCTCCCACTTCAGGCATTCCTGGCGGCAGGAACTGAGCGCCAAAACGACTTTTGCCTTGCTCGCGAATTTTCTCAAGGACAGTTGGCATTTTTCCCGCTACAGCAATGCAGCTAGATTCTGAAATCATCGCTTTGTCAAAGGGTGATTCATTCAGTGCGCTCAGCCATGCCGGTGGGTTCTGAATCAGGACTGGTCCACCCAAGAATTCTTTCAACTCATGCCAAGCAAGGTCAGATGTGCCACACCAGATCGTACTACGAGAGTCCTGAAGTGGCGTATCTAAAGTCGGCGAAACTTCGATTTCGGCAAGATTGCTCAGAGATTTGGTTGGATATACTACTCCATGTTCTTGAGTACCGGTGTTGCCCATGTAAGTCATTGCAAGTGCTGTGTCCTTCTGTATTGAGCCCAAATTCTTCGCATAGATGGTTCCAGTATTGTTGACCAAATACGTGTTTCTTCCCGATATTCCATACTCCGCAGGAAATGCAAGTAGTCCGTAACCTAAAGTTAGATTTTCACTTACTAGGTATGACTTTGATCCACCCGGCGCGTGAATCCCTTGCCCGGTAAGTATACTAAAAAAATAACCAAAGTACGGTTCTGGGTCAGGAGACGAGAGAAAGGCCCGAGAGATGCTTTCATTCAATAACTTAAGGTCGCCCGAACCTGCTTTAAGCTCATACAATCCATTCGGCCCCATCGTACTAGTCGCGTACTCCAAGACGCCATCAAGGTCATAGTCAGTACGTCTATAAGCGTCTTGCGCCTCGACGTATTGCTTACAGGCTTCGATTACCTTTTCTTCATTTCGACCAATCCGCCAATCTCGCCAGAAAAATCCAACTACAACCAACGAGCAAATAGCAATGACGGCCAATCCGAGAATAATGACGCGAGATCGTGTCATCATCAGAGCCCCTTCAAGAAGACCAGCTTGACGCTTGAGGCCAGTCATATTTTGAGTTGTGGCGGAGCGTGTTCATCCTGTTGCCTGGAATTTAACGGATGGGTACTGGTTATGTCGTAAGAAATAGGTAAACAAAGTTTAGTCGCTTGGGCTAATCAGGCTACTCTATTCATTTGTAGAGTACTAAGCTAAACTGATTGTAAAGTTCCTTAAAAGGACAGGAGCCACGCCATGCCCCAACACGCCGTCCTTACCGCCGTCGGACCCGACAAGCCCGGGCTCGTTAACGCCGTCTCGAAGTTCATTCTCGACTGCGGCGGGAATATCGAAGACAGCCGCATGGCCGTGCTGGGCGGCGAATTCGCGATGCTGATTCTCGTCAGCGGCGAGGCGCCGGCCGTCGAGCGGGTGCTCGCGGGCGCCTCGCAGGCGGGCGAGGCGGCGGGGCTCTCGATCCTCGCCAAGCGCACCCAAGGCGGCGCGAGCGGGCGCGGCACGATTCCCTACGCACTCGACGCCTACAGCATGGACCATCCGGGCATCGTACAGCGCGTCAGCCGCTTCCTGGCCGAACGCGGGATCAACGTGCGCGCGCTCGATACGCGGCTTACCCACGCGCCCATTACCGGACAGCCGCTCTTCAGTCTGCACGCGACGCTGGATGTTCCCAGCAGCGTGAAGGTGGCCGAACTCCGCCGCGCGCTTGAGCAGATCGGCGCGGAAGAGAATATCGACCTTGAGTTGAAGCCGGCGAACTAAGGGCAACGGTCAAGAAGCCAGAGCGGTTCAAAAGACTTAAAGACCCAGGCTCTCGAACTTCCATTCGGCCCAAGGCGTCATGCGGGTTCCGTCCATCTCGCAGGAAGCGTCCACCCCGAAGCCGGGGCGCGCGTTCAGCGAGGTGACGTCGAGGGTCCCGCGCTCGGTGTCCAATGCGATGAGCGAGTCGTCGAACTTCCGGTACAGCCGCGGGTGGCTTTTGAGCAGCGCTTCGCGTTCGCCGGGCGCGAGGTGATCCAAGCCGCGGCAGAAGTGATGGCCGTTGCGCTCCACATGCTCCACGCCCAGCGCGGCCATGACGACCAGATCGGTATGCAGCGGCAGGACGGGCACGTTCATCATGTCTTCGCCGCTTACGATGCCCCGCGCCGGCCGGTTTGGGTGGCGTTGCACCGCGGCCTTGTTAAAGATCGCTTTGAGCGGACCTTTAGCGCTCTTGATCGCGTAGCCGGCGTACCCCAGCTCCAGCGCGCGCGGCACGCTTTCCAGATTGGCGTCCGACTCGTCGATAATCACCGGTTTGATGCGCGAGGTTCGCGCAAGTTCCGCACGCACGCTCTCGTCCAGCGTCTTCGCGCGCGGGTACGGCTGCTCGACGAAGAGGACCGCCGCGGCGAAGCGCTCCGAGACCGCCGGAGGCTTCAGCTGCTCTAGGATCGCCGTGAGCGCTTCCGGCGGATCGCACTGTTCGTTGCCGTCCAGCGTCACGAAGTACGGCTCGGACGCGGGGATGTGTTCGTCCAGCAGTCGCGCGATGCGGCCCAGTCGCTGGAGGTCGGCCTTGGAATCGTGTCCCAGCTTGAGCTTGAAGTAGCGCAGCTTCTCGGCGCGCAGGTAATCCTCCAGCGTCTGCGGGAGACCGTCGCGCAGGCGCTTGCCCGGCGCCACGTCGCCTTCGGTCAGCGGATCGACGCCGCCGACGGTGTGCCGCACGTGGATCGTCGAGCGCGGGCGCTCGGAGAGCGCTTCGGCGGGCCGCCAGCCGTTCAGGAAAGGATGCACCGCCTCCGGCTTGAGGCCGAGCAGGTTATCGGCGATCAGCTTATGAAACGGCGCGTTCGTATGCTTGCCGGCCGCGTCGATCAGCGCGCGCTCGAAGAGCGAAGTACCGAGATTGCCGACGAGGTCGGGCAGATCGCGCGCGCGCGCCCATTCGAGCTGGTGCTTGTACAGGTCGCGCCAGAGCGCGAAGACCGAGCGCGGCTGCGCGCGGCCGAGGTCCAGCACGGTTCGCTGCGCTTCGGCGACGGCCGCGGACAAATCTTCGACGTCCTGGCGGTAGGTGCGTCCGGGTCGCTTGTCGTACCAGCCCGGCGGAAGGCTATCGCCGGCCAGGCCCGTCACGCGCGCGCCGCTCTCGGTTTCGCAGGTGAGCCACAGATGCGCGAGGGGGCAGGCGACGAGGATGGTCGCGCCGTACTTCGGCGTCATGCGCGTGCGGACATTGCGCATACGCAGTTCGGCGGCGACCGGGCGAAGGTTCACGACGGGCTGAGCCATGCGGACATTCCCTTTCGAGCGTGGACGGCGGTGCGCAATAGACTCAAGATTCGCGGCGCAGTTCTTCCAACACTTCGAGCGCGCGCAGCCGCGCGAGCGGATCGCGTCCGCGCACGACTTCTTCCAGAATCGGAATTGCGCGCGCACCGAACTGCTTGAGCGTCCGGCCCGCCGCGCGCGCCACGAAATCTTCACGGTCGCCCAGCAGGCGGACGAGCGCCGGGATCATCTCGGGCCGCTCGGGCGCGTACTGGCCCAGCAGTTCCGCGATGGTGCCGCGTTCCAGGGGCAGCATGCCGGGGCGGGTCAGCTTCAGCATGCGCGGAATCGCGACCTCGGGATCGGCTTTCAACCGCGCCATCACGCGCAGCGCCCAGTACGGCGCTTCGCCGTCGTCGAGCTTCAGCAATTCCTGCAGCGGCTTGAGCACCGCCGGACCGAGCGCTACAAGCCCCGAATGCGCCGCGCGCGCGACCTTCTCGCGCGGGTCCAGAATTCCCGCGATCAGCGCTTCGATCGCGCCGTACTTATCTCCGGCCAGCGGATCGAGACCCAGATCGCCCAGCGCCCACGCCGCGGCCATTCGACGTTCGGGGAGCGGGCTGGTGAGCAATTCGATCAGGGCGGGGCTGGCTTGCCGCGCGGCCTGGCCCATGGCGCCGATGGCGAGCAATGCGGCTTCGGCCAGATCCTGATCGGCGCCTTCCGCCAGCTTGAGCAATTCCGGCAAGGCCACCACGCCAGGCGCACCCATTTCGCGCACGGTCAGCGCGATCCGCTTGATCTCCGCGGGGGCGCCTTCTTGCAGCGCGCGCAGCAGCCAGGGACCGGCTTGTGCGCCGTGCGGGCGCAGAGCGAGTCCCAGCAATTCGCGCGTCTCCGCGTCGTCGGCAAACTCGGAGCGCGCGAAATGAACCAGCGGCAGCCCCGCGCGTTCGGCTTCGGGGCCCAACCCGGCCAGCGCGGCCAGCGCCGCCCGGTGCCGGCGCGGATCGTCGGAGCCGAGCCAATCCAGCAGCGGCGGCGTCGCGGCCTTCGCGTGCGCGCCGTAAATCGCCAAGGCGCGCGCGGCGGCCAAGCGTACGTCGACCTCGGTGTCGTTCAGCGCCGCGATCAGGGACTTCGCGTTTTCGGCGGCTTGGGCGCCCTCGGCGCGACCGCGCAACGCGGTCGCGGCCTCGGCACGGTAGCCGGGATCGAGGCTGACGCTCAAGATCTCGCGAAGCTGCGCGTCATCGGCCAGTTCGGCGACCGAAACGAGCGGCGGCGCCTGCGGATCGCGTCGGACGTTCGCTTGCGCCAGGAGCGCATCTTCGCGCAAGGCGCGCAAAACGGGATTGGCTCCGGGGCCGCCGATGCCTTCGAGCCAGGCGCCCAACGGCTCGGCGGCCGCTTTGGCTTTGGGGCCCAGCTCGTTGATCGCTTCAAGGACCGTGCGGCGCACTTCCAGCGCCGGATCGTCCAGAGCGGCGAGCAACTGGGGCAACGCGTCCGCGCCGGGTGCGCCGAGTTTTCCGAGCACCTGCGCGGCCGCCGCGCGCGCGGATGGCGCGCCTTTCAAATCGCTCAGAACCGCGCGCAAAACCGGAACGGCGCCCGTTCCGCCGCGCTGCAGCGTCTGCGCGGCCAACGATCCGACCTCGGGCCGACCCAATAAAGCTCCGCATGCCTGCAGCGTCACGGGACTGAGCGGATCGATGCCCGCCAGCGCGTACAATGCTTCGTTCTGCAACTCCGGATCGTCCGATTCCCGCGCGATGCGCGCCAGCGGCTCCAGCGCCGCCACGGCCCACGGACCCATTTGTCCCAGTGCCTTGACCGTCGCGAGTTGCGCGGGGCCGCCGCGCGCGCGCTCCAGCGCACGCAGCAACGGCTCGATGCCGGGCTTGCCCAGGCAGCGCAGCGCCGAAGCCGCCGCCGGAGCATCCTTCGCGTCGCGCAGCGCGCGTTCGAGCCGGTCGCGCAAATCGCCGCGCAGCTCTTTCGGACCGTGGAAGTATACCGTCACGGCCGCGTTAAACGCCGCGCCGCGCAGTTCGAGATCGGGGCTGCGCAACGTGCCGAGCACCGCTTCGGCGACGGCCGGATCGTCGGGCGCGACGCGCACCACGGCGTCGAACACGATCTGCTTCAGCCGCGGCGGCGCCTTGCGGTCGGCGTAAATCGCCAGCAGATCCGGCGCCGCGGCCCGCGCTTCCGCGCCGATGCGGCCCAAGGTTTCCATCGCCAGCCGCCGCACGCTTTCGTCGCGCGCCGTTCCCGCCAGTTTGCGCAACAACGGCACCGCCGGCGCCGCTTGCGCGCCGAATTCGCCGAGCACGAACAGGCCTTGCTGGACTTCCTCGGGCAGCTCGTGAGTTTCGAGATGCGCGATCCAGCCGGCTACGTCTTTGCCGAGGATACGCTCGTTTTCGGCGGGCTCTTCGGCTCGGACCGAGGCCATCCACGCCAAGCCCGCGAGGGCCAGCAGCACGGGCGCATGCATGAAGAAGGGACGTACGCGGTGGCGCATCGCTTCGATTATCGGCCGGGGCCGGCAGGCGTCAAAATCGGAACTGAGGCGGTCAATTCAGGAAGGTGACGATGGTGTAGGCGCTGGCCAGCAAGACGACGAGGAGCAGGAAGAAGAGCACAAGCAGGCCGGAACGGCGTTCCAGCCAACTGCGGTAAGACTTTTGCCTCCGCGCGTGAAGTTCGATCGATTCGAGTTCGTCGTCGGCCCGGAAGCCGCGTTCGGCGCGCAGCCTCGAATCGCCGGGTGCGCGCAGGCGCTCGCGCGCGTGGTCGCTCAGTTTCAAGCGCCGCGCTTCCTCGGCGCCGGACGCATCCAAGGGTTCGGCTTGGCTAGGCGCGGAATGCCGGTGCCGCCGGTTCAGGAAAATCAATACCTGCCGCTCCAGCGCTTCCCGCCAGTTCAAACCCGGGCGCGCTTCGAGCTCATCGAGCCGGCGCCTGCGCGCTTGGGATATCGATGGGCCGCCGCTCATGGCACGAAACCCCGCCTTCCATAGGCTGGACGCGTTCGGCGCGGGATACTTGGTGCAATTCTCGCTATTGGAAGCACACAACGTACTTAAGGAAGGACGAAGCGGTCTTTTAGCCCACCGGTGCGCCGGGCGCGCCCGGGAGCGTGGCTTGCTGCGTCCAATACCAAGTCAGCGCGCACGCGCAGGCCATCAGAACGAAGAAGAAGAAGGTGATCCAGCCGTCGGAAAGCGCCGTGCGCTCGTGCTCGGAAGAGGATTCGGGCGTGCTCATGGCTTGTTCATAGCTCGAAGGATGGCTTCGATCAAGCGCCCGCATGTGGCTCCAAACGAAGCAGGCCGCGCCAAGTGCGCGGCCTGCCTCGTGAGCACAGTTCCGATACTCGCGGGTTAGCGATGGATCGGCATGTAGCGGTAGTAGACTTCCAGACACAGCGCGCCGAGCGCGGTGGACATCACGCGTCCACCGTAAATGTGACCCTGCGGCTCGGAGAAGAGCGGGTTCCAGGAGCCGTCGAAGTCGCCGTCCTTGCGCTGAGTGGGCAGGAGCGCGGCTTTCATGCTCTCGTTCCAGAGCTTCCAGTGCTCGCCGCCCTTCTGGAACATGACCAGCGTGCCGTAGTACCAGTAGTAGAGATTGAAGTGCGCATCGTTCGGCGTGGGCAGGTTCTGCTGCTGCTTCATCAGGTTGCAAGGCCCGGCGATGCCCGGATGGTCCATCGGCTCGCCGCCGACCATCATGCGCGTGAGCGCCGCGGCGGAGGTCATGGCCATGTTCTTGCGGCCGTTCGGATTGTCGAGCGTGCCGCGGTAGGTCATCATCCCGCCTTCCCAGTACTCGGCCGCCCCGTTGCCTTCGGGCGCACCCTTCAGATCCTGACCGGCGTTGATCCAGCGCATGGCGCCGGCGAACGCGGCCGGATCGATGCTCAGCCCGGCCACCTTGGCCGACTTCAAGGCCATGATGTTCCAGCCGGTGACCGAGGTGTCGCAGACGCCCGTACCCGGCTGGTAGTCCCAGGCCAGGTAATCGCTCTCGTCGAGCTTGATCTGGCCTTTGACCACGCCGTCGATCGCGCGCTGCGCGGCGGCTTTCACCAGCGGGTTTCGTCCCATCGCGGCTGCTTCGGCCAGCGCCAAGGCCGCGACTCCGTGTGTGTAGTTGCTGCCATGGTTGTTCAGCCAGCGCCCGGCGCCCATCGTTTTTTCCTGCTCTTCGAGCGTCTTGACCAGCCACTCGGTGCCGATCTTGACGTTGTTCTTGTACTTACCCACGCGCTCGGTGTGCCCCGCGCCCAGGAAGGCCAAAAGCGCGAACCCGGTGACGGCCACGTCGCCGTTCAAGCCGTTGACGCGTCCGTCGGCTTTGCCTTCGTGCTTGGTCGCGCCCCAACTGCCGTCCGGTTCCTGGTGCCGCGCGAGCCACTCCAGCGCCTTGTCCACGGCCGACTCGGTAGCCTGGCCGCCGCCGCCGCGCAGCGCGCGCCTCAGCCGGCCGCCGCCGCCGTTGGGCCGGCCGAAGGCTCCGCCGCCTCCGCCGCCCATGCCGATCGCCGCCACCGTTCCCGTGCCGCCCAGGAAGACGTCGCTGATCCCGTCTTCGCCCTTCGCGTCGGCGGCATCGGATTCGTTCGCGGTTTCCGCATGGTCGGCGACCTCCACTTCTTCATGCACCAGCACCGGCTGTTCGACCGAGACTTCCGTCGTGTTCATTTCCACTGGCTGCTTGAAGACATCGCGCGGGAGCTTCTTTTCTTCTTCCGGCGGCGGTTCGGGCTTGCGCGAAAGATCGGTCACGATCACGACTTCGTTGGGATTCGCGCGCAGCACCGCCATGCCGATCAAGGTCAGGAGGAGCAACAAGAGCGCGTGGAATGCGCCGGAGACCATCCACCACGGCGCCGCTCCGAATTTCGCGGCGAGCGTTTCGAAAAAGCCCGTGGGGGGCGGCGCGAAAAGCTCTTCGTCTTCGGGCGTGACCTCCCCGTACTCGCCGGTGATCGGCGCGGGCGTGCGTGGCAGGGT
Source organism: Planctomycetota bacterium (assembly GCA_045863855.1). Lineage (GTDB taxonomy): Bacteria > Planctomycetota > SZUA-567 > H5-PLA8 > H5-PLA8 > H5-PLA8. Next base: position 140,045 of record BTVV01000002.1, read on the forward strand.
ATTCGGATTGGGCAAGGCCACGCCGGGCGGCGTCTGCTTAAGTTTGGCTTCGGTCTGCTGCACGAACTCCGGGCTGAGCGGTCCGGCGCCGATCGTGCGGTTCATCAGTTTGTACATGCGCTTATGCTCGGCCAGAGCCTTCTGGCAGCGCGCACAGCCGTTCACGTGCATTTCCAGGAGTTTTGCCTCTTTGACGATCAGCTCGCCTTCGAGGTAATTGCGGAATTCGTCCTGAGCCGAGCGGCAATCGAAGCCCGTGGCGCGCAGATTCAGTTCGCTGGTGGTGCTCATGTCAGGCGTCCTCCTCGGCCCAGAGTTGCCGCAGGGTATTCAGCAGGATCCGGTCGGCCCGCGCGAGGCGGCTTTTGACCGTACCTTCCGGAATACCCAATCGAGCGGCAATCTCGGCGTTTTTGAGTTGCTCCCAATACCGCATCACCACGACTTCCCGGAACGAGTCGGGCAGCGTGTCCACCGCGCGCGCCACTTTGTCGGCGGCGCTGCGGCGGCCCGCGGCTTCGAGCTTCGTGCCGGTAGGGGTCGTGAGGGGAGCGGGGACCTGTGGATCCAGCACCGGACTCGTCTGCATCCGCTCGGTGCGCCTGCGGCGCAACACCAGCAACGCGTTATTGCGGTTGATGGTGCGCAGCCAGCGCCCGAGCTTTTGCGGATCCGCCAACTGCGGCAGATTACGGAAGGCGATGCACAGCGATTCCTGCGCGACGTCTTCCGCGTCCGGCCGGTTGCCCAGAATGCCCATCGCCTGGTTCACCAAGTCGGCCCGGAAGCGTTCCACCAGTTGCCAAAAATGGTCCTGGGGTACGCCGCCCGGATCGTGGCGCATGGCAACCAACGCTTCGATCATCATCGCGGTGGTTGGCATGAGGTTCAGGCACTCCGCTTCGGTTCCCACTCCTCCGCCCAGTTGATGCGGCAGGAGAACGCCAGTTCCCGAAATCTTGGAAAAAGACTACTGCACATAGAGCAAAATGGAAAGGGTGTAGCCCCTTATGTTTTCATAACTAATTATCATCAATAAGTTTACGGCATGTTAAGGCAGCAAACGTGCTTTCACGTTTCGGTATCCCCCCGCACCTCCAAAGGTACCAAGGGAAAACCCAACGGAGCCTGCCGGAAGCGTGGTTCGCTCAAACAGCACTTGGTCGCCATGCAACACCTGCAAGGCGGTCCCGCGGCTTCGGATCGTGCAAGCTTGCCATTGTTTGCCCGCCACCGTTTTCTTGGCCAAGCTGTTGTGCTTACGAGCGGTTCGATCCCACTGCGTGACCTCCACCTTGTCGTCTCCAACGACCAAGTAGTAAATCGAATGCTTGTCCTGGCGCATATAGACCCGCACGCTGTCCGCCGTGACGGTGCGCATTTCGAGGGAGACTTCATAGTTAGGAGAGGTAAGGCCTGGTATTCGGAGTGAGCCGGTTCCGAACAAGCCGCCTTCTTGTGGTTTCCAGTGTTTGAACTCGCCGTGGTAATCCCAGAAGGCACGATCCTCCGGCTGGAACATGGGAAGCATGGCCGGAGCCAGCAGTTTCCGAGCGTACTCCTTAACTGCCTGCGTGCGCTGAATCCGAGCTTCCATCGCATCCAGGTCCAGCGCGCCGGTAATGGTCAGATTGCTGATGTGGGTCGTCCAGCCCGAACCCAAGGCCACGCGGCCTTTTCCGCTGCCGGAAGGATCGACAAATCCCAGCATCTCCTTCTGGTCGACCAGCACCGCCGCGCGCTTGGTGGCTTCCGTATACGTGTACTCTATCGCATACATCTGACCGGATTTGACTTTGGCATCCGAGGTGGCCAACGGACGTCTGTAGCCATCGTGCTCGGTGGATCGCCAGATCCTGGTGGACTTGTTGTCGTCGTACCCAAACTCACCCAAATAATCGTAAAAGCGCAGCAAGATGCGGCCGGCAGACTGCGCGTTGCACTGCGCCTGGAAGGTGACGCGCAGATCGCCCTTGAATGGCAGGTCGTGGCCTAATGTGATGCTGCGGGCAATCAAGTCCCCGTTTACCAGCTCCAC
>BTVV01000003.1:0-133522 GCA_045863855.1 Planctomycetota bacterium
CCGCGGAGAGCGGACGCGTTCACGCAAGATGAAGTGCAGCGGAGGCTTGACGAGCTGCGCGAAGCCGAACGGTTCGCGCAGCGGCAAGCCAGTCTCCAAGCCGGCGAGGATCTGCTATCCCGTTACGGCTACTTCGGTTTCGACGACGGACTGTACATCGGCAATGCGTATGCTCCGTACTATGTCGACGGCGTGGGGATTAGCTACGGCGATTCGAGCGCGTTTTTCGGGACGGTCGGCTACGGGTATCCTCTTGCGGGCTATCCGGTTGGATACGGTTACGGCTACGGGCCTTATGTATATGCCGATCCGCATTACACGTTGCAAGGCGGGCCGCGGACGGGGTCGGCGGAGTCGTTCCGGGCGCAGGAGTTCTACCGGACGTACGGCTACTATCCGGGCGTAACTGCCGGCACGGGAAGCGTTTCGGTGACGGGCGGGACGCTGTTTTCGAGCTACCCGAAGGTGACCGATCCGGCGCGCGGCGTGGGCGGCGTGGGGTATCCGGACGGGAGTTTCAATCGCCTGGCGCGGCCGCTTCCGGCGCACACGACGACGATCGGACCGTTTGGGCCGGGGCAGACGGCGACCTTTGCGACGCTGGGAAGTTATTACTACCAACCGTATTACAGCGGCGGGACGAGCCACGCGGCGCTGAGTCGAAGCTTCCAGCGGCAGTACGGGTATTCGCCCGGGATTGTGTACGGGAACAAGAAATTCGGGTTCGCATTCGGGACGAATTTCAGCGGCGGCTACGGGTATCCGTCCTACGGGAACGGCTACTACGGCGGATCTAATTTCTATATCCAGGGCGGGAATAAGAACTTCCGCTACTCGGTCGGCTTCGGCGGTTTCAGCGGGTACCGCAGCGGTGGATTTGGGTTCGGATTTTAAGCGGAATTGCCGCCTTTTCGAGTGCGGTGTCGCAGCGGAAAAAGCGCCCATTTTGGGCGCTTTTTTTGTGTTCAAAATGGTGCGAAATATAGCTTGGGAGAGGCATGAACCGCGTGGCGGGGGGTGCTCTTGTGCGGCGGAATTTCGGACGTGTTTTAAGGAGTTATAAGAACAAAATGGGTGTCTATACCACCTCGCGCACGTAGGGCAAAAAATCGGTTCTGCTATAAAACTGCTATAAATGCATAACGCAAAGCGTAATTTTGGGCGCACGAGGTGCGGCACTGGTGCAGGGGCATTGCACGTGGGGGGGGGGCTAGTGGGAGCGAGAGCATGTATCGGAAGTGTCCAGTTGACGAGTTTCGGTAAAGCAATATGAAGCTGGAATGGCTTGGCCGCACTGATGAGGTGAATTGGGATTGGGTTAAGCGCTTATGAACGCTCAGGCACTATTTGTCGAGGCGGTTCGAGCGATGCCGGATTTGCCTGAGCTGTTGCGTGCGCATGCTGGCGATGTTACTGGCTTGGAGGAATGCCGGTTCGATTACTCTTATATTGAGTTTCTCGACACGCAGATTCGCCTGAGCCCGCGAGGCCCCGCTTGGACCGAACAGCTCAACCGCAGACGCGCTGCACTGTTACCGTTCTGTAATGTCACGCTCTTACGTGGCATAGTGACAGTTGGCGACAGTTACTTCACCGTTCAGATTCACGTCGAGACCAAAGATGTTATCCATTGGGAGCAAGAAAAGTATGACCCTGCTGCCAAACCGTGACCTGAAGCGAGCCTGGCGGTGGAGTCGCCCGCGCGCTGGGCAACATCGCTCGGGCGAAAGGCATGTCCTAGGTTGCCAAAGATGCGGGGCTTAGCCGCGAGGGCCTTTATCGCGCGTTAAGTGCGGAGGGGAATCCGAGTTTGGCAACGATCCTCTAAGTGGCGAAAGCGCTTGGAATCCGATTCCACGCGCAAGCGTCGGAAGGCGGGGTTTGACTTCTCGTCGAGGTGCGGCCGAATGGCAAGCCGCGCTGGACCCTGGCGGGCGGTGCGGTGTAGCGGAGCGATTTTCGTAGAGCCGCGTGCCGAGCGGTCTACCCAACGGAGATCATGCCGTTTAGCTAATGTGTCCCATTGACGAGCAGCGGTAAAAGCAATATGAACTTGGAAATACTAGGCCGCACGTAGGCGGTCGAATACCTGTTAGGCGACTACTATGCGTCTCGAAGATTTCGCCGAGATTACGCAGAGAATCATCCACAAGGACGGCTTCGCTGCTTTCTTGCCGACGCTATGTCTGCCGGAGCAGAAGCACATCTCAGTTCTTGAGGGTGTACCGGAAGAGAAGCAGCCAGAGATTCGTTCCATTGCATTGGCGTGGGCGAGACGCCATGTCGGAGAGCAGGAAGAGTTTCTGTTGGCTGTTCGCGAGGACGGATCATCATTTCGCATCATTCGGTGCTTTTGTGGAGAGATTAGTGAGAGAGTATTTTCAGTCGCCTAACCAGAACGCTGCAGCGAACCGCCGACCCGCTGGGCAGTCGGACGGGTCAGGTAATGTGCTCGCGACTGTTACAGCCGACCGGGCGTTTCCGGCGGCGGTCGCTGAGCTCTGGCGTTAGGCCACTATGCGCGGCGTTCAGATTCGAGACATGAATGAGAGCGGCCACGTTCTTGCCGTTGACCTCCAGCACATCCTCGACTTGTTTGGTGAGCGCACGATTCAGTCACGATGGCGTGCATCCGAGGTGTGGGCGACTAGCCCAGAGACAGGCGAGGCGGCGGTGGAATTGGAGCGGTTGGCTGACGGGCAGACGTTCATTACTGGCGAGCATCTCAGCCGCATCGCGCACGATTTGACTCAGGTTATTGATGGCGAGTTCTCGGCTTTCGAGCGTAGCAGTGACTCTCCGTGGATTATTGTTCGAGCAGTGGACAGTTCGTTCTACGAGGTGTTCTCGACAGACCCAGCGGTTTTAGGTAGAGTTCGCGAATCATTCCAGAAAGTTTCAGATTGTGATTACATGGCCTAACCAGGGCGCTGCAGCGGACCACGGCCCTACAGGTGGATTCCCAGGCTCAGCGCCCCCGGGCCGCAGCCGCTGAGCTTGATCGTTAGCCCATACCTTGGACCACATGCTGAAACTATATCGCTTCGAAAACGGCAAACCTGTCGCGTACCACGAGGCGTGGGTGCATGGCTCGAAGGTCGTTGAGCATTGGGGGCCACTTGGTGAAAGAGGGGAAAGCCGTGAGCATCGTGTTGATCGTAAATTGAGCGAAGAGGAGAATGTCGAGCGAATCCTTCAGCCAGCCTTAACGGAGGGTTACGAGCCAATTGATTTCGACGATCACGCGACGCTTCTGATTGAGTATCCAGTCAACGGGATGGGATCGGCGACTGATCTCGAAAAACGTCATGCGCTTCAAGATCGCATGAATGAAACTCTGGGCTGGACCGGTCTGGGTCTTTGCGATGGCGGAAGCATCGGATCAGGTACGATGGAGGTTTGCTGCTTCGTTGTTGATTTCGCTAAGGCCAAGCGCGTGATCGAGGCAGATTTGACCGGCACGAAGTTCTCCGACTACTCCCGCATCTACGACGAGAATGCGGGCTAACCAACCGCTGCAGTGGACGTGCAGCGCGGGGCGAGTGGCCGGTAGGGCGGTGTACTGTGTGCGCAGGAGCAAGCGACTTGGACTTGCTCCTGGCCGGGCTGAGCGCCGAAGGGAGGCTCGCCGGCAGTGTCCAGTTAGAGATGCGGTCCGCGTTCATGATGGTTGATGCCGAAGCGAAGAGCGGGCGAACGCGCGGCGGTGGATGCGTCGATGGAGGTTTGAGCGGGTGCGGTCGGTGAGGCACGGAGCAAGCCCACGACGCTTGCTTCGTGGCACCCCGCGGCCACTCGCCTAAGCGCTTATATTGTATCCTATAGCCCAGCCCTATTTTGGGGGAGTTAGCTCTTGAAATTGATTCAGCTAAGTCTGCTTGAATGCCTGATAGTCGTCGCCACATGGTCGGCAGTCCTCTTTTTTGCGACAAGAACGATGACGGAAATTAAGTGGATTAGCGTCCATGGATTCGATTGCGTATATCTCATGGACGTGCGCATGGGTGCGCCGCTAGCCGTATTCAGCAATCGGGTGGAAGCGAGAATCAAACTTAATGGATTCTACGATCATTCCATGTTTAAGAGTTTCGACGGATTGGCGGAAGTTTATCCGGAAGTCAGCCGCTTAGTGGTCCAACAACAGCCACTATTGAGGACAAGAACTAAGGGGAATGGTGAGTGGATTGTGGGCAATATTCTCCTTCTATTGCTTCTCGGTGCAGCCGTTTCACTTGGAGCGGTCTGTGTTTCGCGAAAATGGGCTTGTGCCGTCATCGCCGCATGCGGCCCTGCGCCGACAGAGTGAGTTGTTTAGGCCGCCCCTACAGGGCGGAACGGGGATGGGGGGCGGCAGACCCAGGGCGGCGGCCGCGGGGCGGCCTTGCCCTGGGCTAACCAAGGTTGTGCCTTCGGCACAAGGGTCGAAGACGGCTTGGGGGTTGAAGGGTGGGGCGCTTGGAGAAGGTTGGGGCGGCCAGAGTGTTGGAAAAGTTTGGGGCGGAGCTTTGGTGAAGGTTGGGGCGTGTGCGGGCGCGGTCGGAAGGTTAGAGAAGGTTTGGGAAAGTGTTTGGCAGGGCGGTTGGATCGGTGGCACGCGGATCTGTGCGCGTGCTACCGAGTTATGATTTTCCAGCAGGAGGGTTCGGGTATCTAGGGGAGGGAGCGGCATGCGGTGCGCCACGGACGAAGAGCGGACGACGGCGATTCGACAAGCCAAGATTGGGCTGGCTTGGCTCGCGCCTGGAGCGACACCCAAAGGCAGGACGCAACGCGCCTTTGAAGATGCGGGGTACGTGTACGTATTCGAATCCGAGATTTGGAAAGGATGCGTGCTGCTCTTATCGGAGCCCACTAGCGCGTCCAATATAGACCGCAAAGGCGTCCGCATTCGGCACGACCTCGTTCAGCCTCAGGAGAAGGCTTTTCGGAGTGTATTCAGCCGGCATCTGTGTCTCTTGCGCTCGGGGCGGAACGTGTGGTCGGCTAAGGACTGCCATGTCGTCGAACCGCTTTTGGATATCGAAGAGCCTGGACAGTTTCATGTCATTGAGATCAAGCGGCGGGTGGCGCGGATTCTCCGTGTGGAGCCGCAAGGTGTTTCGTGCCTTGAGCGGATTGGCGGCAACGAGCTTAAATGGGATATGAATCCATCGGTGTTGGCGAGCTACGCAGGCCATCAGCCGAGCGTGCTGCTTGGGTTCAACATAAGGACGCCGCGGGTGGTGCGGCGAACGGCGGGTGGCCGGTAGGGCGGTGTACTGGGTGCCTCGGAGCAAGCCCACGACGCTTGCTTCGTGGCACCCCGCTACCGGCCACCCACCAAGCCCACGAGGCTTGCGCCGTGGCATCCCGCTACAGGGCAGCCGTCATCTCGCCGCAGTCCGTTCGCTTTGATTACTTCTTATAGATGGGCAGGTAGCGGTAGTAGACTTCCAGGCACATCGCTCCCAGCGCGGTGCTCATGACGCGGCCGCCGCCTTCCGATTGGACCCACGGCCCCACGATCGGCCACGAGCCGTCGTCCGCTCCGCCTTTGCATTGGTTATTCAAGAGCGTGGGCTTCATGGCTTCGTTCCAGCGCTTCCACTGGTCCCCGCCGCTTTGGAAGCAGGTGAGCGTCGCGTAGTACCAGTAATAGAAGTGCGGCTTGTTCCAGTCGGGCACTCCGCCGCCCGGGGTGGTGAGGAAGTGTTCGACGCCGCCTTGAATATCGTTGGCCGGCACGCCCAGGAAGAGCCGGCCCAGGCAGCCGATCGCGGTGTTGCAGGCGTCGTCCTTGACGCGCACGCCGTTGGGCGCGGCGGGCGCATCCTTGCGGTAGCCGTAGCGGTTTCCGCCGTAACCGTTCTGCGCATCGGCCAGCGGCAACATCACCGTATCGAGGTAGGCCATGACGCCTTGGAACGCGGCGGGGTCCACGTTCAGCCCCGCGATCTTGGCGCTCTTGAGCTGCATGACGTACCAGCCGGTCACGGAGGTATCGCCCAGGGCTTCCTTGGGGCTGTAGCGCCACGCGAGGCGCTCGCTGCCTTCGCCGTACTGGATCTCTTCGCTGTAGTTGACCGCTTTCTGCGCGGCGTCGCGGGTCTCGGCGACGCGGCCCATGGCGGCGGCTTCGGCCAGCGCCAAACCGGCGATGGGGTGCGAGTAGCTCGGCCGGTCGCCGGCCATGCAGACGAGGCCTTTATCGTTCTGGACCGAGCGGAGCCATTCGATGCCGCGTTTGACGTTATCCTTATACTTCCCGACCTTTTCGGTATGCCCCGCGCCCAGGAAGGCCAGCAGCGCGAGCGCAGAGACTCCGGTGGTGGAGCCGTGGAAGCTGGCGCCGTGTTTGGCCGCGTCCCACTGCCCGCCGGGTTCCTGGTTGCGCGCAAGCCACGCGAGGGCGGCATCTACGGCGCTTTCGGTGGCTTTGTTCCCGCCGCCGCGGACGGCCATGCGCATGCGGCCGCCGCCCAGGCGCTGCCCGAAGGCGCCGCCCCCGCCGCCGCCCATGCCCAGCGCGGCCACCGTGCCCACGCCGCCCAGCATCACGTCGGAGATCGCCTGCTCGTCCCCGCGCGCGGTATTCAGGTCCGACTCGTTGGCCGTCTCGACATGCTCGGCGATCTCGACTTCCTCGTGCGTCACGACCGGCGATTCGACGACGACGTTCTCGGCGGTCTCGATGGGCACGGGCTTGCGGAAGATGTCGCGTTCCAGCGGCTGCTTGGGATCTTCCACTTCGGGTCGGCGTTCCAGGTCGGTCACGATCACCGCCGCGTCGTCCTGCGCACGGTAAATGGCCATGCCGATCAAGGTGACCAGGAGCAACAGGAGCGCGTGGAAGGCTCCGCTGACGATCCACCAAGGCGCCGCGCCGAGGCGCTTTTCGAGCGCCTCCGCGAATCCCGGAGCCGGCGGATCGAGTTCCTCGTCCGTGGCGCCCATGGCGACGGCGCTGAGCTTCTCGCTGGTGGTCCCGCCGGTTTCGAGCGCGGCGGTGCGTTCGGCCAATCGGCGCTGGGATCGTTCGCTGAAGTCCGGCGAAATGCGCCCCGCGCCGAGCGTGCCGTGAAGTTGCGCGTGGACGTCGCGGAATTGCGCGGCGGCCTTCCGGCAACGCGGGCACGCGTCGGCATGTTCGCGCAGTTCGGCCGATCGTTCCGGATCGAGCCGTCCTTCCAGATCGGCCACGATGTGGCTGAGCATGTTGCGGCAATCGACTCGAACGGCCTGCAGCGGGGCGGTCATGGGGCGGCTCCTCGTTCCAGGCGCGCCGATGCGGCGCGCACGGGTTCGGCGCCGGCCGCGCACGCAGCGCGGTACGGCGCCGGAGGAGAAGCCACCGGCGGCGGCAGGACGCGGGCCAGCAAGCGGTAGGCGCGAGCCATCCGGCTGTTGACCGTGCCGACGGGCACGCCCAGGATCTGAGCGATCTCGTCGTACGTCCGGCCTTCCCAGAACCGCAGCACCACCACGGTCCTGTTTTCTTCCGGCAAGCCGTCGATCGTCCGGGCCAGACGCTCCAGCGGCGCGCGCGAACCGGCCGCCGCCGGAGCGATGGCCGGCTGCGCATCCGTGGGCAACCGGCCCTCGCGCTGAGACTGCAAGCGCCGCCGGCGCGCCGCGCGAATCGCGTTGCGCCGGTTGATCGCCCGCATCCAATGGCCCAGCTTTTCCGGATCGCGCAGTTCCGACAGGCTCTGAAACGCCTGGCACAGCGACTCCTGCGCCACGTCCTCGGCGTCGCTCAAGCTGCCCAGCACGGCCAGCGCCTGATTCACCAGATCGGCCCGGAAGCGTTCCACCAGTTGCCAAAAGGCGGTGGGACTGACGCCTTTCGGGTCGTGGCGGAGCTTCACCAGCTCCTGGATCATCAGGTCCGTAGTGGGCATCGGGCTCCTTCGTGACCTCTCCTGAAGCAGCAGGGGCCGCGAACGTTCGAATCCATCCCCAAATCCTGAAAAATTATCGCACGGGTGCTGCACCTATGGGGTGCGCGCGGTGCGCGATACGGTGTCCCGCGTACTGTACCCCACGCCAAGGCTGGATGGCCATAAGGCGCTTGGATGGAATATGAAGGCGGCAGGCCGCGAATTACGGCTTCGGCGCGGCGGATTCCAGGCGCATGTCCGGCGCGGGCGGGTAGATCGTGCGCGGATCCAGGCGGCTGAGGAGTTCCCTGACCAGCGCGTACTCCAGTTGCGCGCGCTCGAAGTCGGCGCGTTCCACCTTCTGGCTTACGTTCGGGAAGGTGACCTGCTGGTCGGGGCCGGCGTCGGGATGTTCGGGCATCAGTTTTTTAACGAAGGCACTGGGGTCTTCGGCCTCCAGCACCTCGCCGGCCTCGCCGAGCTTGACGATCTTGCGGCGGTAGGGATTGAGCTGGCCTTGTTCGTCGCGCGTGCGCAGCGCGTTGGCGAAGTTCTGCTGGGCCAGGAGCATGCGGCGCCGGAGGCCATGGAGGACGCGCGCCAGGGATTGAATGAGTTGCTGGCGTTCCTTCTCGCCGCTGCCGACCGTCAGCGTCGTGCGGCCGGGCGAGACTTCGACTTCCGTACCCAGGAGCTTAAGGTGCGCTTCGGTCAGCGGCATATCGGCGGCGAGGGCCAGCGTCTCTTTGCGCGGACCGGGATCTACGGCCGGAACGGCGCCGCTGCCTGCGCGGACGGGCTGCGCAAGGGCCAGTTCGATCGCGTTGAGCAGGCGCAGTTCGGCCAGCGCCGTCACCAGCCGCGCGGCTTCTGCGTCGGCATCGACGGCCGGAAATTCCAGGTGCCCGGTGCGCAAGGCCGGCGCGACGCCTTCGGCTGGAGCGACTCGCGCGCCGGGCGCTTCGCCTTCGGGCGGTGCAAAGAGCGCTCCGTCGCCGCGTGCGGCATTCAGACGAATCAATGCCAGTCGTCCCAAACCGACAGACGCTCCCGAAGCATCGATGGCGGTGACCGTGCCGTCCGCGGCCAAGGAGACCGCTTGCGCGCCGGCCGGGACGGCCGATAGGCCGGTCGCGAACGGACCGGCGGCCAAGCGCAAGTAGCCGTCGTCGCCGACGTATGCGCTGCCGCCCCGCACGAATCCCAGGTCGCCGGCCTTCAGTCCCAGCGCGGGCTGATGCTGCTCCAGCGCCACGGGCAGGAAGTATTCCGCAAAGCCGTCGGTGGCCGGCAGCGCCAGATCCAAGGCCGCGCCGGTGTACGCCAAGCGCCCCGCGGGCCAGCGCTGCGCCGCTTGCGGATCGCCGGCGGCCTCCAGGCGGCCCGGCTGCTGCACCGATTCGAGCCGCCTGCGCGCCGCGGCGACCTGGCCGCGCGCCGCCGCGCGGCGGGCTTCGATCAAGCCGGGCCACGTGTCGCGATCGCCCAGCGCCACCGTGCGCTGATAGAGGCGTTGCACGCCTTCCTCTTTGGGGCGATCGGCGAAGCCCAAATGCTTGAGCGCTTCGAGCACTTGGCGCGTGCGCGGCGTATCCTCCAGCATCGTCACCGTGAGGACGATGTCGCCGTCGCCCAGGAGAAGCGAACTCGGCACCGCGACGGGCGCCAAGGCGTCGAGCATCGCCTGCATCCGCCACGTATCGGCTTTGAACGCATCCAGCGGCGGCGCACGGCGAACGGGCGTTGCCGGCGCGAAGCCGCCGACGGAAGTGGTCTCGGAACCGGATCCGGCTGACGCCGAGCGCGGCGTGTGGCCCTGCGGATGGCAGCCTGTGGCGAAGACCAAGGCGGCCAGCGAGGCTCCCATCCAGATTCGAAGTTTGAGCATAAGAATCACATCGGCAAAAGGCTTAAACGTAAGAGCACAAGCGCAGTACCGAGTCTTACCGCAGCCGCATTTCTTTCGCAACCGACCTGTGTAAACCCTTGGCCGAGTGTTGCTTCGTCCAACACATGAATTCGGTTTTTCGCTAAACTCGCTTGGCAAAACAGCCGACTTAGGAATATATTAAGATGCTTAGGCTAAGGTTGCACGAAATTCGAGCAACTCAGTGCTACGGTAAGTGGTTGGTTTAGGTCGATATAAGCAGCAGAAGTACGACCGAGGATGAGAACGAGCAGTGCAGATGTGAGGCCGTGGTACGAGTCGGATGAATCGCTCACGTGCGCGGATGAACGGGCTGGAGGAGTCTCCAGGGGGCCTGTCATCGCGTGCCCATCAGGGAGGCGCTTTGGATGAATTACACCCCTAAGCAGTTGCAGATCCTGCGGCTGATTTTCGATTACCAGAACCAGCACGGCTACTCGCCGACGTATGCCGAGTTGGCCAAGGATCTGGGCGTCTCGACGATCACGGTCTTCGAGCACTTGGAGGCGCTGGAGCGAAAGGGCGCAATCCGGCGGCGCCGGCATGAAGCGCGCAGCGTGGAGATTATCGAGCCGAACTTCCTGCGCGATCAGGCCACGAAGAAGGCTCTGCCGCTGCGCGGAACCATCGCGGCGGGCAAGCCCATCGAAGCGATCGAGTCGAGCGAAGAAGTACCCATCGGCGAGGTCTTCGGCTGCGGCGGGAACATGTTCGTCCTGAAGGTTCGCGGCGACAGCATGATCGAAGATCACATCATGGACGGCGACCTGATCGTCGTCGAAGGACGCGACCAGGCGCAGGACGGCGAGATCGTCGTCGCGCTGCTGGACGACGGCACCGCGACGCTCAAGCGGCTCTTCCGCGAGAACGGCCGCTTCCGCCTGCAACCGTCCAACGCAACGATGCAACCGATCTTTGCCGAACGCGTGCGCATTCAGGGGGTCTTTAAAGGTCTGGTCCGCAAGAACTAAGTTCGTCCGCACCTGTGCAATAAGGGCGGCCTTCGGGCCGCCTTTTTTATTCGGCGCGAATGTACTAGTACGCTTGAGCGCGGAGCGGTGTATGCCTTCCAAGAGCGCAACGCTCGGGAGGAGGATTCGTGACCCGCAACCGCATCATGATGGTCCTCGTGGCGCTCTTGGCTCCGCTTGTCTCGAATCTGCGTGCGGCCGAAACCTCCAACGCCGTCCAGCCTGGCGAACTGGTTTGCGATCCGGGTTCCTTTACCTGCCTCTCGTTTCGCTGGTTCGTGAAGGGCGACGCCAATTACAACGCAACGTTGACCGCCACCTTTCGCGAAGCGGGCCAGGATACTTGGGAAGATGCATTCCCGTTCATGCGCGTGAAGTATTCGGAGATCGCCAAGGGCGACAAAAAGATTCGCAACTGGCGCAAGGGGATGCAGAACCCCAACCTGCTGGCCGGATCCATTTTCCACCTGCAGCCAGGGCGCGAGTACGAGGTTCGTTTGAAGCTCGGCGACCCGGACGGAGGCGCGGCCGAGAAGACCGTCAACGTTCGCACGCGCGCGCTGCCGGCCATGCCCAGCGAGATGAAGGTGATCGAGGCCACGCCCGCCGACGCCGTGGCGAAATTGAAAGAACTCAAGGCCGGCGACCGATTGGTCCTCGCTCCGGGCACGTATCCTAAACTGGCTTTCAAGGCCCAAGGCCGCGAAGGGCTGCCCGTGATCGTCGAAGGCGCCGACCGCGACCGGGTGATCGTCGACGGCGGCGTGGCGTTCAGCGGCCCGCACATCTGGGTCAGCAAGCTGACCGTGCGGAACGCCGAAATCGGGATCCATGCCGAGGATGCGCCGTGGGCGGTCGTCAGCCACTGCCACGCGACGGTGAAGCAGTACGGCGTCTTCGCCGAGGATTCCGATGGCACGGTGGTGACGGACAACACGGTCCGCGGCCCATGCACTTGGCCGCGTTCGAAAGGTATCGAAAGCCCCCACGGCATCGAGACACGCGGCGCGCACGTGATCGTCACGCACAACCGCGTCTCGGGATTCGCCGACGGGATCTCCAACAACAACTACTACGAGTGCGTGAACTGGGAAGTGAGCTTCAACGAGGTTTCCGAATGCACCGACGACGGTATCGAAGTCGATTTCTGCGCGCAGAACGCGCGCATCTTCAACAACCGCTTCACCAATACGTATCAGGCGGTGAGCGTCGCGCCGACCTTGGGCGGGCCGATATACATTCTGCGCAACGAGATCTTCAACACGTTCACCGCGTACAAGATGCAGCGCACGCCGACGGGTCTGGTGGTCTTCAACAACAGCTCATTCAGCTGGCGGCACGCGATGTACTGCCCGTCGGCGGAGCGCTGGCACCGCGTCACTTTCAAGAACAACCTGTTCGCCGGCGCGGGGTTCAAAGCCATGGAGGTCACGCCCGGAACCGACGCGGTCGATTTCGACTACATCGGCTGGGGCCCGCACGATCCGAAGGCTCCGTTCGCCAAGTGGAACCAGGTGAACTTCGAGAGCCTCGCGGCGATGCAAAAGGCCGGCCAGCAGCCGCACAGCATCGCCTTCGAGCCTTCGATCTGGGCCAAAGTTCCGGTCCTTTCGGTCGTCACCGACGAACGCAAGGCACAACACTTCGAGCCTTCGGCTTACGATTATGCGTTGAACGATGGAGCGGCGGCGATCGACAAGGGCTTGAAGGTCCCCAACCTCCTGGGGCCGTATTCGGGCGAAGCGCCGGACCTGGGCGCGCGGGAGCACGGCGCGCCTGCGCCGCACTTCGGTCCGCGTCCGTAACCCGCGGGGACGCCGCCTGCATTTCCTCCTTAGCACCCGCTCCGAATGCTCTGTATAGTGCGCGGCGAACCGCCCCACGGAGCACGCCGAACATGCCTTTCCAGAACCTTCGCGAACTGCTGCGCGCCTACGAAGCACGCGGCGAACTCGTCCGCGTACAGGAACGCGTCAGCCCGATCCTCGAGATCACCGAATGGAGCGACCGCACCGTCAAGCGCGGCGGTCCGGCGCTTCTTTTCGAGAACGTCGAAGGCTCTTCGATGCCGGTGGCGATCAACCTATTCGGCACCTACGCGCGCACCGCGCTGGCGCTGGGCTGCACGAACTTCGACGAGATCGCCCGGGAGATCGACGCGCTGCTGCATCAGCGCCCGCCCGAAACGATCGTCGAGAAGCTCAAGATGCTCCCGCTGCTGGCGAAGCTCGCGAATTTTCCACCCAAGAAGGTCAAGAGCGCCGCGTGCCAGGAAGTGGTGTACGAGGGCGCGAAGGTCGATCTGGGCATCCTGCCCGCATTGAAATGCTGGCCCGGTGACGGCGGTCGGTACTTCACGCTTACCAACGTCTTCACCAAGGATCCCAGCGGCTTGCCTAACTGCGGGATGTACCGAATCCAGATATTCGACCGCAACACCTGCGCCATGCACTGGCACCTGCACCACGACGGCGCGCGGCATTTCCGCGCCTGGGAGGCGCAGGGCAAGCGCATGCCCGTAGCCGTCGCCATCGGCGGCGATCCGGCGGTGATTTACGCCGCCACCGCGCCGATGCCGCCGGGCATCGACGAGATGATGCTCGCCGGGTTCCTGCGCAAGAGTCCCGTCGAGATGGCGCCGTGCGTCTCGCAGCCCGATCTGTTCGTTCCGGCCGAGTCGGAAATCGTGATCGAAGGCTATCTGGAACCGAAAGAACGCCGCCGCGAAGGGCCGTTCGGCGATCACACCGGTTTCTATTCGCTCGCCGACGATTATCCGGTCTTCCACGTCACCGCGGTGACGCACCGGCGCGATCCGATCTATCAGACCATCGTGGTCGGGCCGCCGCCGATGGAAGATACGTTCTTGGGCAAAGCGACCGAGCGTATCTTCCTGCCGTTCCTCAAGCTTACGCTTCCCGAAATCGTCGACTACAACCTGCCCGAGTTCGGCGTCTTCCACAATTGCGCCTTCATCGCGATCGACAAATCTTACCCGCAGCATGCGCGCAAGGTGATGCACGCGATCTGGGGCCTCGGGCAGATCATGTTCACCAAGATCATCGTGATCGTCGATAAGCACGTGAACGTGCAGAACGAGGACGAAGTCTGGTTCCACGTCGGGGCGAACTGCGATTTCAGCCGCGACCTGGAACTCGTCAAGGGGCCTACTGACGTGCTCGACCACGCCAGCCAGCATTACGGCTGGACGGGCAAGATGGGCATCGATGCGACGAAGAAATGGCCGGACGAAGGCTTTGTGCGCGAGTGGCCCGATTACCTCGTGATGGACGAAGCCGTGAAGCGCAAGGTCGCCGAACAGATGAAGCGCGCCGGACTGCCGGTGTGACCCCCGCCACGCACAAGGCTCTCGGATGGTGGGGCTTCTTGTCGGCGCTCGGCGCCTTGGGACTTTTCGCCCTGCGCTGGTGGCAAGCGCCGCCGTTCGCACACGAAGTGGGTCTTGCGCTGGTCGTTCTGCTGCCGATGCTCGGGGTCAACCTGCGCGTGCTGCTGACGGCGTATCATAAAGTGCCGCTCGAACGCCGCGCCCGATTTCAGTTCGCGTTGCTGGATCTGGTGGTCATCAGCCTCGGGCTGGCTTCGGCCGCCAGCCTCTGCCTGCTCTGCGCCCCCGAATATTTCTGGGCCTACGGCATGTACGTGCTTCTGCATGCCGCATGGCTCTACGCGCTCTGCGTGCTGGCGGCGGCGGCGCAAGGCGAGCGGCCATCCGCGCGGCGCTATCTCCTGGCCGCCGAGTGCCTGGCCCGCCTTGCCGGGCGGCTGGGCGCGGGCGGCCTGATCTTGTTTAACTTGCTGATTCAGGCGCTGCACGGCGGGTTGGAGTGGCACGCGTGGTGGCGGCCGTTCTGGCTGCTCCTCGATCCTTGGAGTCCCTTGGGCTGGAACGGCTGGTATCCCACCTTGGGTCGGCTGTGCCTCTACGCCATTCCTTTGGCCACGATTCTGCACATCTTTGCGTCCCGGGCGAAGTCTTGATTCCACGGGTTCTGGAATACCTACTCGCCGCTCGGGTATGATGATGCACAAAGGATGCGCCGCCGTGGCGCACCCGAAATGCCCTTCACGGGGCCAATCTCCTAAATGGAGGGGTCATTCATGATGACTCGTAGGCAGGTGGCGGCGGGAGTGCTCGCGTTGTGCGGGTTCCTGGCGGCCGGGCAGGTGCAGGCGGAGGAAGCCGTTCAAGCCAAGGAGGCGACGTACAACATCACCGGTATGACGTGAGGTGGTTGCGCCAAGGCCGTGGTCACGGCCTTCAAGAAGGCGCCCGGTGTGCTCGAAGCCACCACCGATTTCAAAGCCAAGACGGCCACCGTCAAGTACGACCCCTCCAAGACGGATGTCGCCAAGCTGTCCGATGCCCTCAAAGGCACCGATTTCACGGCCACGCTAAAACCAGAAGAGGCAGCGAAGACGGGCGGCTGACGCGTCGCTCCGCTGCGGATGTTTACGCCGGCTTGGCGCCGGGCGCGGGAAGACTCGCGCCCGGCGCAGGCGGCGCTTCGAAAGGCAGTTCGATCCAGAACGTAGAGCCCGTGCCGGGCGTGCTCTCCAGTCCGATCTGGCCGCCCATCAGCTCCACCAACCGCTTGCAGATCGCCAAGCCCAGCCCCGTTCCGCCGTAGCGGCGCGTGATCGATTCGTCGGCTTGCGTGAACGGGTTGAACAATCGGAGCCGAAGCTCCGGCGCCACCCCGATGCCCGTATCGCGAACTTCGATGCGTAAGCGGTCGTTGTCCGCAAGGTACGCGCGCAGGGAGATCTCGCCCTTGGCGGTAAATTTGACGGCGTTGCTGAGCAGGTTGAGCACCACTTGGCGCACGCGCACGGGATCGCCGACGGCTCGAGCCGGCACGCCGGGTTCGATCCGATCGCGCAGTTCGAGGCCTTTTTCCTTCGCGCGCGGTTCGACCAGATCCATGGCTAGGCGCAGCGTTTGAGGCAGGTCGTAAGAGATGCGCTCCACGTCCAGCCGCCCGGCTTCGATCTTCGAGAAGTCGAGCAGGTCGTTGAGCAGCGCCATGAGCAGGTCGGCCGAATAATGCAGCGTCTGCGCGTAATCGCGCTGCTCATCGTTCAGTTTCGTGGTCAGCAGCAATTCGGTCATGCCGATCACGCCGTTCATCGGGGTGCGGATCTCATGGCTCATGTTGGCCAGGAAGCTGCTCTTGGCGATCGCCGCAGCTTCGGCGGCTTCCTTGGCGCGGCGAAGTTCCTCTTCGGCGCGGCGGCGTTCGGCGATCTCCGCGGCGAGTCCGGCGTTTGCGGCGGTCAACTCCGCCGTCCGGGCCTCGACCATCCGTTCCACCTGCTTGGTCCGGCCGGTGACGACCAGCAGCATCGCGCCCAGCATCGCGCTGAACATCACGGCGCTGGCCAACAGCCACCAGGCTTGCAGCGAACGATGCGCCGCGAGGTACGTGGGCGCCGCCGAGACTTTCAGCCGGAAGGTCAAGCCGGCCGTCTCCCAGTCCGTCGTCCAGTTCACGGTTTGGCCCGCCGCCGCGAGAGCATCGTACGCTTGGCGGTCCTTGGGCCGGCCGTGCCAACTCGCCAAGGCCGGCCGCGTGCCGGCGCCGTTCGCTTCAGATAGTTCGAAATCCAATCCCGTAGCCTCGTGCGTATCCAGCGCTTCTTCGATCCAGCCGCGGATTCCAACCAAGGCGAACACATAGCCCTGCAGATTCCGCTGCCGGTCTTGCGGCGTTTCCAGCTTCGTTCGATTCGCATAAATCGGACGGCACAGCAGCAATCTGTCTGCCTGCCCTGCGCCATTTTTTCCGTAAATTGCCGCGCGCGAGCGCCCCGAAGTCGCGGACTGTTCCAGGATCGCGCGAAACGCGGGCACCGTGGCCGCATCGCGGCCCAGGTGGTCGGCGGCAAGAGTGGAACCGTGGAGGTACAGAATCGGAAACGCCGATTCGCTCGCGTCCGCATTGCGTTCGCTGCCCTTCCAGTCGCGTATCGCGAAATCGGGCGCGCCGCCCGTCCGCGCTGCCGCTTCGAATGCCGCGAAATCCGCGCGGTTCACCCGTGGCGCCCAAGCCATCGCTTCCAGACCCGGGTGCAGCGAAATCGGGTTCTCCGTGAAGCTGCGAAACTCCTCGCGGTCGACTTCCACCGAACTGGCGTACAGGCTCTGCGTCGACCTCAGGGCGTCGCGGTACTTGTCGAAGGCTCGCTGCAGCGCGACTTCGTAAACTTTGGCGCGCTGCTCGAACTCGGTCTGAATCCGGATTTGGTCGCTGCGGCTGACGAACGCGAAGAGCACGATCGAGAGGGCGAAAGCCAGCAAAATGGGGAGCGCGACCGAAACGCGCCGGTGCACCCAGACTTCCGGCGGTTGGCCCAGCGCGATCAACGTCAACGGCGCGAAGATCACCACGCCCAGGGAATCGCCGGTGAACCAAGTCCACCAATTGAACGGCGCGGCCGCGGCGTCCACTGCGCCCGAAAGCCACAGCGCCCCCACGCCCACGGTTGCATTGACCAGACAGGCCAGCGGACCGCCCAGGAGCAGGAAGCGGAAAATGGCGCCGGGCTGCTCCAGGGGATTGGAAGCGCCCACCGATCGTTCGATCAACCACGCGCCCAGGCTCGCCTGAACGGTGGCTCCGATCCCGATCGCCAGCGGAAGCAGCAGCGCGGGAATCAGTCCGGCCGGTTCGTCCTGAAGCCAGACCTGGTGGCCGTTTAAAATAAAGGACCCCAGCAGCACTCCGGGCGCGAGGCGCGGACCCCACAGCAGGAGCGCCACTAAGGCCAGTCCCGAGGGCGGCCAGACCGCGGTGGCGTAGCCCGGCGGGATCGCCAGGAAGAGCCCCAACTTTCCGAATGCAAAGTAACTCGCGGCAACGATCACCACGATCCCGAGAGTAATCGGTCGTGGAGGGGTGATCGCGTTCAGAGGGGCCCTATTTTCGGGCATTCGGCTTTCCATTCCATACGGAGCATAGGGGGGGTTAATTTACCCGTAAAAAGCCGGCGCCACCACCTGCTTGCGCAGTCCCCGTACCGGTCGGTGCTTGGAGCGCGTGGTCGAATCCTCTAGCATGACCGGAATGAGCGCCGCCGCATCCTCGTCCCTGACCTCCTCTGCTGCGCCGGAATTGCGCAACGCCGGGGGCAAATCGCCCGCCGAAGTGCGCGAAATGTTCGGTCGCGTCGCGCGCCGCTACGATTTCCTCAACCACCTGCTCTCGCTGGGGCTCGATTTCACCTGGCGCCGCCGCCTCGCGCGGGAACTGGAGGGACTCGAATCCGGCGCCTGGCTGGCCGACATCTGCACCGGCACGGGCGATGTGGCCTTCGCGGCGAAGCGGCGCGTGCCCGGCCTGCGTGTCCTGGCGCTGGACTTCACGCCCGAAATGGTCGCTTACGGGCCGCGCAAAGCCGCCCGCAAAGGGGTGGGGGGGATCGTCTTCGGCATCGGCGACGCGCTGCGCCTGCCGCTGTCCGATGCGTCCGCCGCCGCCAGCAGCGTCTCGTTCGGGATTCGCAACGTCGGCGACCTGGAACGCGGCCTGCGCGAACTGGCCCGCGTCGTCCGCCCCGGCGGCAAGGTGCTGGTGCTGGAATTCACGAAGCCCCGCGGGCGCATTTTCGGCCCGCTGTATATGAGCTACCTCAAATACGTGCTTCCGCTTGTTGCGAAGCTGATCGCCTTCGCCGCCGGCGACGCGTACCGGTACCTGCCCAGCAGCATTCAAGCCTTCGCCGGACCCGAAGAGATGAAGCAGCGCATGGAGGCGATCGGGTTGAAAGACGTGCAGGCCGTGCCTTTGACCTTCGGGACGGTGCATTTGTATGTAGGGAACAAGGCGAGTTAAGTATTACAAAGGCCCATCGAGAAGAGAATCAGGTCTAAAGGGGGCGTGCTTCGGGCCTGCGGGTCGAGTTTCCGTGGCCCGTTGAAGTTAATAATTCGTTCCTAATTTCGATTCGATAATTCGCTTCGCACTCGCATTAGGGGAAAGAACTTCCCCGGGCAGACCGTGCTTCCGCCTTCGCGAATTTCGCCGTGCCCGTAGATACGCGTGGGCGGGATGCCGTGGCGCGCGCAGAGTTCGCGGCACAGGGCCACTACCGCTTGGAGTTGCGATTCGCTGGGCGGCGCGAGTTCGAAATTGCCGACGAGGCAGATCCCGATCCCGTGCGTATTGTAGGCGTTGCTGTTGGCGTGCGCGCCGGCTTCCTGCCGCCGCCAGCGCGGTCCGGCTTCGATCTCGCCGTCGGGCGTATCGGTGCCGTTCCCGATCACGAAATGGTAACCCAGGCTGCGCCAGCCGCGCTGCTGGCGGTGGTACGCGTCGAAGCTGGTGGCGCTTCCGCGCGTGGTGGCGGAATGGTGCAGCACGATGCTGGTCCATGCGTGGGCCGGCGCGTCGGGATCGGGCGAGAGCGGGTCGCCGCCGCGGATCGGCGCCGCGTAACCGGGCACCGACGGGGCTTCGGGCGCCGCTTCCTCGTGCGGCCGCCCGCCGGCTTGCGGCGAGGGGCTCAGGAGCGCCATGGTCAGGAGCGACAGCCCGCCCAGCGCGCCGAGGAGCAGAAAGGCGCGGCGCCGCTCGCGCCGTGGCGACCATGAATGCCGGTAGAACCGTTCGCCAACCGGGCGTCGCAACCGCGAAGCCTGCCGCCGCAGCGCTCGTTCACGCAATCCGCAAGCGATCCCGCGCAAGAATTCGGGCAGCGCGCGCAACGACATCCGGTGACCTCGGGACGTGCCTGAACTCGAGCGGCGAAGACGCCTGATCGGTGTATCGGCAGGAAAGGGCGAGGCATGCAGCGGATTGGGCGGAAGCGGAGCGATGGCCGACGAAGGGCGGCGCCCGTCGGCCCGTCGGCGGGCTAGTTCACTTCCTTGTAGACCCCGTCGTTGTCCTTCGCGATGCCTTCGAGGAAGGACTTCATGCTTTCCTGGCCTTGCTCGGTGGGGTCGCCGGCGGCGCGGGTGTAAATACCGATGGTGTGGATGCGCACCTTCAGGGTGCTGTTGATGAACTTAATGCGCCGGCGGATCGCGTTGTTGCTCGGGGGCAGATCGCTGAATGCTTTGACCGACGGCATCCAGTGTCGCATCGGCATGGGCGCGCCGTCGGAAATCAGAAAGATGGTCTCGACGCCGTTGATGAGCGAGATTTCACGCAGCGCTTCTTCCAAAGCCCAAGCCGTCTCGGTGCCGCCGCCCGGGCGCATGTCGTCCAGGAAGGCTTGCGCCTGCTTCTTGTTGTGGGCCGTCGCCTGCACCATTACCGGATCGCGCATCCAGCGCTTGGTCGCGTTACTGTAGGTGATGATGTTGAAGAGCGTCTTTTCGGGCAAGCGGTTGATCAGTTCCTTCATTTCGGTCCGCGCGCGGTCCAGCCGGTTGGGATCGCCGCCCAGCTGCATCGAGCCCGAGACATCCAGTACGAAAACGATGCGGTTCTCGACCAGCGGGATCTCGTAGTAGCTCAGTTCTTCCTCGGTTTTGCCGGTGTTCAGCGTTTCGTAATTGAAGACGGGCTCGCCGGGCTTGGCCGTGAAGCCGGCCTTTTGCTTGTCCCACCAGCCCTGCCAGGTCGCGGCATCCTGATTGAACTCCTGGCCCGAGATCGCGCGCAGCGCCGCGGTCGCTTCGAAGCGCATGCGGCTGCCCTTCATCGAGCGCAAGTACTCGATCAGCGGCTCCATCGCCTTCGGATCGCCCATCCGCGCCAGTGCGCGCGCGCTGGCCACCTGCAGCGCCACGATCACCTCCGGCTTCAGATGCCGCAGAATCTCCTCCGTCGCCGCCGTGTACTTATGCGTGCTCAGCAATTCCATGCACGCCACCTGCACCTGGAAATCGCGCGTGTTCTTGAGCAGCTTCAGGACGGCCTCGTCGAGTTCCGAACTCGCCGGATGCGTCAGCAGCCCCTGCAGGATCGTCGTCTGCGACATGCTGTCCATGCGCTGCAGGCCCATCACGAAAATGCCCACCGCTTCGGGCGAGCGCAACCGGCTCACCTCGACCTGCGTGTCGATCAACAGTTCTTCCCATTCGCGCAACGCGTGGCGGTTCGAACCGAACTGCTTGACCCCGCCTACGGCTTGGCTCAGCACGCCGCACAGCACGCCCGCGCCTTGCGCGTTGTCGTGCTGGCTGCACTGCTTGAGCTGCTCGCGCAGCGGGTCCACCGGGCTGGCCGCAAACAACGGCATGGCCAACGTCAGTAGCGTCCCCACGGCCCATTCGAGTTGCCGCCGCTGCATGCATCACTCCAATCTGTACAAAGGTAAACCAGCCCGCCGACTTTGCCCGCAACGGCGGTGTATGTCCATGTGGTACCAACGCCTGTGGACGTACTGGCCTGTCAAAAGTTTAGGTGATTCGTTCCGCATTGGTTCAGACCGCCTTGACGCCCGGAGCCCCTTAGCGCTACAACCGCGCGCAGTTGTACAAGGTGCAGCAACGAGGAGCTTCCTTCGAGTGGCCAGTCCGTCCCTACAACCGCCGCCGGGTCCGCACGCTGAGGCCGCGCAACGTGCGGTCGGAACGCTCCAAAAACGTCAAGATCTGCAACCCTTCTGGAGCAAAGTACGCGCCGCGGGCGACGAGTTGGTCGACCGCGCCGCCGAACTATGCGCCATTCCGGCGCCTACCTTTCACGAGCAGGTTCGCGGCGATTTTGTAGCACAGTTTCTGACCTTTTCTTGCGGCATCCCGGTTGAATCCGACGCGCTGGGGAACCGCTGGATCCGCATGGCCGGGGCGCTGGGGAGCGGCCCTCGAGTCATGGTTTCCGCGCATCTCGATACGGTCTTCCCCGCCGGGACCGATTGCACGGTCCGGCGCGAGACGACGCGCGTGATCGGCCCCGGCATCGGCGACAACTGCACCGGGCTGAGCCTGCTGCTGACGGCCGCAAAGTACTTGGCCGAAGCCGGCCGGCCGTTTGCCGGCGAACTGATCTTTGCCGCCAACGTCGGCGAGGAAGGCCTCGGGAATTTGAACGGGATTCGTGCGCTCTGCGAGCGTCTCGCGCCGGAACTCGACGCCGCCCTGGCGCTCGACGGCGGCTTGGGGCACATCGTCGGCGCGGCGGTGGGCAGCGTGCGCTACCGCGTCAAGGTGAGCGGCCCCGGCGGGCATTCGTGGTCCGACTTCGGCAAGCCCAGCGCGATTCACCACCTTTCGCGC
Source organism: Planctomycetota bacterium (assembly GCA_045863855.1). Lineage (GTDB taxonomy): Bacteria > Planctomycetota > SZUA-567 > H5-PLA8 > H5-PLA8 > H5-PLA8. The sequence goes on from BTVV01000003.1 coordinate 21,949, forward strand.
ATTGCCGCCGAGCTGACCAAGCTCGAAGTGCCCGTCCAGCCGCGCACCACCTTTAACGTCGGCATGCTCGGCGGCGGGACCAGCGTCAACACCATCGCGCCGGAAGCCGAACTGCTCCTCGATCTGCGCAGCATCGATCCGCTCCAACTCGAACTCCTCGACGCGCGCGCGCGCCGGCTGATCGAGCAAGTGCCCGTCCCGCCCGAACTGACCGTCCAGGTCGAAGATCTGGGCCGGCGGCCCACCGGCGACCCCGCGCACACCACCGATTGGGTCGATGTCGGCCGCGCCGCCTGGACCGCGCTGAACGTGCCCGTCAAAGTCACCGCCAGTTCCACCGACGCCAACGTGCCGCTCGCGCTGGGCCTGCGCGCCTCGACCATCGGGACCCATCGCGGCGGCGGCGCGCATACCGAAAACGAATGGATCGAACCCTCCACGCTCGTCACCGGCTTCGAAGCGCTCCTGCTGGCGCTCCTGACCGGGCAGGCCGTCTTCCCCGCTCAAGCCGCACGTGCCGATGCGCTGCCGGAGGCGGCGGGCGACGATTGATAGCGGCAGGGGCGCAAAGGAATGAGTAAAACGTAATCCACGGCGCATGCGCAAAAGAGTCGTCGATTACTTTTTACTTATCGCTCCCCGTCCATCCCCACTTTCCCCCTGCCGCTCCGCACAGTATCCTCTGCCAGCCCGTGCACCCGAGACCGAGCATGTCCAAAGCGCCTGCCGCCGTCGAAAAGAAAGAGTACTTTAAGGTCGTCGCGACCAACCGGCGCGCGCGTTTCGATTACCACATCGAGGAGTCGCTCGAGGCGGGGTTGGAGTTGCACGGCAGCGAAGTCAAAAGCCTGCGCGCGGGGAAGGTCGATTTCGCCGACAGCTACGCGCGGATCTACGAGGGCCAGGCGTGGCTGGTGGGGCTGCGCATCACCCCTTACGAGAAGGCGTTTGTGGAAGTCCCCTTGGCCGACCGCCGCCGCAAGCTCCTGCTTGCGCGGCGCGAGATCGACAAGCTCCAGCAGAAGACCGAGCGCAGCGGATACACGATTGTCCCCCTGGAACTCTATTTCCGCGGGAATTGGGCCAAGGTGAAGCTGGGGGTCGGCAAGGGCAAGACTCGCGGCGACAAGCGCGAGACTCTTAAAGAGAACGCCGAACGCCGCGAGATGCAGCGCGAACGCCGCCGGCGCGAGAAAGAGTAGCGCGCAGGTCCAGTTTCCAGATTCCGGATGCCGGTGCACGGCGCAGGCCGGGTGACGCCCGGCTGGGCGCACCTTGCGCCCAGTTGAATCCGTGCGAGCCCGGGTCGGCCGCCTGGAAAATGGAAAGCTCAGACCGTCATTCCGATTCCCTGCTCGTTGTGTCAGGAGCGTCCCGGCTTGGATTGGAAATGCACATTGGTGCATTCATTTATGGGGATAGTTCTCTAAGAGGGCGATGCGGGGTGCGTCTTGGGCCTACGTCTCGGGAGCCTCTGTCCCGGGATCGGGGTGCGGGGAACGGTCTTGCGGTCCGGTTTGAGTTAGGTTTTTGGTTTTGCGTTTTGGTCCGAATCCACGGATACTGGGCCACTCCTAACTCAAGAATCGGCAAGACGAAAGGGGCCACAGTGATGGTTCGGCAACTGCTTTCGGAACGACGTGCGGGGAATCGGTCGACGCGAGCGCGCAGCGCGACGTGGACTTGGGCCTCGCTGTTGCTGTTGGCCCTGTCGGCGGCAGGCGCACAGGCGCAGACGGTGGTGGTGGATGACTTCTCTGATGATGGTGGTGGCGCGGAACCTGTGGTGGCCAATTCCAGCACCAACGGGGTGGCCAATGTCGTCACTGGAGCCATAGGCGGCGAACGAGACATTACCATTACGGAGACGGGCGGCGCGAACATCACGGTCGGCGTAAACGGCGGAGGTGGATCGTTCGTCATCCAGTCTCAGGTGGGTGCCATTGGAACCTATGAGGTTCAGTACGATTTAACCGATGGAGATGAGACCACGCTCGATTCGGCTGCTGGTTCTGGTTTGGCTGCCCTTAACCTCACGCTTACGTCAGGTGGAACTCAAAACGCCTTTGTCATTAACATGGCAAGCAATGCGGTTGCATTTACCTCCACCTTGCGGGTTTACTCGGACACCACTGTATTCAGCCGCTTTGATATCGCCTGGCCGGTTTCCGCCGCGCCGTTGCGGCTCGTGATTCCGTACAGCGCATTTGTCACGGGCGGCGGAGCCACGGGTCCGGCGGACTTCACGGCGGTTACCGCCATCACGCTTTCGGGAACGATTGCAGGCGGCGTGTCGCTTGCGCTCTCCCCAAACTTCGAGACCACGCAGGAAATTACCGCCTCGCTGGTCGCTAGCCTCCAGGTGGACGTGAACGGCGACGGCTTCTATCAGCCCGGCGACACGATCCGCTACACGGCCACGCTCACCAACCCGGACGACGACGCGAACCTCGCCATCAACAACGTCGATATCAATATTCCCATTCCCACAGATACGACCTTGGTTCCGGCATCGGTGGTGGCGGCAGGCGGGACGATCAACACGACCAATCCGGTCAACGTCACCTTCGCGAGCATCGCGGACAACGCCACGGCCGTCGTCACGTTCGATGTCCTGATTGACGATCCGCTCACCAACGCGGGGACCTTCCAAATCACGGCACAGGGTACGGTCCAGGAAGGACGCGCGACGCAGGACTTCATCGTGGATCTGCTCACTGATGACGAAGAGCCGCCGATGGGTAACGATCCGACGGTCGTGGACCTCAACCATTTCATCACGGGTGTGGTCTTCGTTGACGACGATGGCGACGGCTTCGACAACGACACGATGCCGCTGGCCGGCGTCTCGGTTGAATTGTTGGACTCGGGTGGCACCGCCTTGGTGCCTCCGATTGTCGATATTACCGATGCCGCGGGCGCTTATGGGTTGAGTCCCCCGGCGACTGCGGGTCCGGACGATTACATCGTTCAAGTGACCCTTCCTGGGGGTCGGGCATTTACGGTGCAGGATCAGACGGTGCCGGCGGCGGACGACACCATCGACAGCGACGTGGATACGGGCACGGGACAGACCGCCGTATTCTCGTTGGACAGGGCCACCAACATCGGTGATTTCGATGCCGGCGTCTTCACGCTCGTCACCATCAGCGGACGCGTCTTCGAGGATGTGGACGGCGACGGGCAGTATGACGGCGGCGTGACCGACCTTGACGAGCCGGATGGGTTTACGGTCAACTTGCTGGATGGCGCCGGCACGTTCATCACGTCCACCACGACGGCCACCGCCACGTACAGCTTTACCGGCCTCGCCCCTGGCAGCTATATCGTCGAGTTCGACGACGCCAGCTTGCGCGTAGGCTACGGTTTCACGACCCAGGATTCGGGCGCCGATGCCACCGACAGCGACGCCAATCCCGATTCGACGAGCCTGACGCACGGGCAGACGGCGGTCATCACGCTCACCAGCGGGGTGGACAACACCACCACCTTCGCGGGTACGGCCACGGCCACCATCAGCGGCCGCATCTTCGACGACCGCAACGACAACGCTCAATACGGCGCGCCGCCCGATGTGGACGGACCGGACGGATTCACCGTCAACATCTACGACATCAACGATCTGGTCACGCCCTTCGACACCACGACCACTTCGGGCGGAACGTACAGCTTCCAGCTCCCCCCCGGCGATTACGTCGTCGAGTTCGATCCGGCTGGCCTGGCCCTTTTCGGCACGAACTACACCTTCGTTCCGGCCGATGTGGGCTCCGACGCCACAGACAGCGACGCCAACGTCACCACCGGCCGAACCGGCACCATCACGCTTCCGGCGGCCACCGTGATCGGCAACGTCTTTGCCGGCGCGAACAACATCGTCGATCTGACGGTGACCAAGACGGTCAACAACCCGTCTCCTTCCGACGGCGGCACGGTGACCTACACGATCACCGTCACCAACAACAGCACGCGCAATACCGCCGCCGCGGTTGAGATTACGGACGACTTAGCGGGCGGTTCGGGCGGCATCACCATTGTGGCGGCCAGTTCGGTGGCCAGTGCGGGCAGCTTTAACGAAGGCACGGGCGTGTGGGACGGCTTCTCGCTCGCTCCCGGCGCGACGGAAACGCTCACCTACGACGCCACCATCGACTTCGTCGCCGGCGGACCGCTCATCACCAATACGGTTGTCGTCACCGGCATCCAGGGCGTGGACCCGACGATCGAGGACCTCGACCAGGACGACAACGACGATACGGCCACCGTCTCCGTCTCGGGCGGGGCGATCAAAGTCACCAACATGAACTTGTCGCTCAACTTCAAGAAGCACCTCTTCCCCACGGCCAACCTCACCGACACGCTCACCGCGAGCGGTCGGGTCAACTTGGCCGCGTTCGTTACGGCCAGCGTGGACGAAGCCGCGTTCCTCACGGAAGTCCGCTTCTACGCGTTCCGCGTGGTGGTCGGCACGCCCGGCGGGCCGGTGGACATCACGCTGAATACGCCGATGAAGGCCAGTTCCAAGCTGGTCTCGTGGCAAAGCAACCGCTCGGCTCGGCCCAATGTCCGCGCCAGCTTCAGCCCCACGACCGGCGCGTTTAGCGTTTCGATCGTGAACGACGATATCTACGACGCGCTGGGCGCTCCTGCCGCCCTGAACATGCTTCCGGCGCCGGCCACGGTGGACGTCCCGCTGGCGATCTGCATCGGGCCGTTCAACGTCGATCCGGCCACGGGCGATCCGGCCGAGTACGCCACGAACAGCCTGGTCTACACGCTGCGCAAGCCCGACACGGTGGGCAAGGGCGCCTTCCGCTTCGGCAGCGTGGGCCAGCCGCCGACGGAGCTGACCTTCGTCGATTTCCTCGCGATCACTCAGCGCGGGAACGTGATCGACGGCTTCGAGCAGCGCGCGCAGGTCAAGCTCAGCCTGGTCCGCGATCCGATGGATCCGCTCTTCGATCCGGCCACCTTTGGCGTGGATATCGGCGTGGGCGCGATGCCGGCGGTCACTATCCCGCCGGGTTCGTTTACGGGCACGAACGGGAAGTTCAGCCTCACCGGACCCGCCGCGCTGGCCCTGGGCTTCAGCCAGGTCAGCTACGACGAGACCCGTTTCATATTCACCTTCACCACGGACTGGCTGCCCGACGGCACCTTCGGCGAGACGGCCATCCTGGACGTGCCGGGCGATCCGCGCCGGGCGATCATCGTACCGATCCAGGTCAGCATCACCGACGGGATGGCGACCACGACCAACTTCCTCGCGTCCGGCGTCGCCGGCCGCGCGGGCGCGGTCTTCAGCAGCACGGCTCCGACGGTGATCTTCGCCGGACAGTAGTGGGGCCGGTGAGGGCAAGATCGATACGGTGAACGTTCAACCGTAAACGGTCACGACAACCCAAAGACGTCAACGCGGCGCGCCCGAAACGGCGCGCCGTTTTTTTTTGTCGCGAAGATGCGGCCGGCCTGCGCCATAGCGATCGTTCGGAAAGGGGCAGGCTTTTCAGGTTACGGGCCGTGGAACGGCGGGCGCCCCTGCCCGCCGGCGGGAAACGAAGACCCCGGACGAGGGCGTCCGGGGCTCCGCACTATTCCGAACTCCTGCCTTCGACTGGTGAAGTCTGGCGTAGATCGCGTTACCGGTTACCGCCGTTGATGGTAGTCCTGCAGCGCCTTGACGCCGTAGCCTTGCAGCATGCTCTCGATGCCCAGCACGCAGGCTTCGCCGGCGGCGATGGTGGTGATGCAGGGGATGTTGCGGACGACCATGGCCGAACGGATCCGCGCTTCGTCGGTGCGGTGCCCCTTGCCGGTGGGGGTGTTGATCACCAGCCCGATCTCGCCGTTGCGGGACAGATCGAGCATGTTGGGCCGGCCTTCGCTGATCTTCTTGACGCGTTCGGCCGGGATGCCGTGCCGCGCCAGGATCTTATGCGTCCCGCCGGTGCTGACGAGCGTGAAGCCCAGCGCGTGGAGGCGCTTGGCGATGCTCACCACCTTGCGCTTATCGGTATCGTTCACCGAGAGGAAGATTTTACCCTTCAGCGGCAGCGTCTGGTAGGCCGCCATCTGGGCTTTGGCGAAGGCGCGCCCGAAATCGGTGTCGAGGCCCATGACTTCGCCGGTGGACTTCATTTCCGGGCCCAGCACGATGTCGTTGCCCAGGAACTTGTTGAAGGGGAAGACCGATTCCTTGATCGCGATGTGGTCCCACGTGTACGGGCCGCGGATGCCCTGCTGCGCGAGCGTGACGCCGACCATGCACTTGGCGGCGATCTTCGCCCACGGCAGGCCCGAGGCTTTGCTCACGAACGGGACCGTGCGGCTCGCGCGCGGGTTGACTTCGATTACGTACAGCAGGTCGCCCTTCATGGCGAACTGGACGTTCATCAGGCCCACCACGTTCAGCGCCTTGGCCAGTTCCTGCGTGGTTTTCTCGATCTTGGCGATCTGGCCGTCGGAGAGGCTGTGCGGCGGCAGGCACATGGCCGCGTCGCCGCTGTGCGTTCCTGCCTCCTCGATGTGCTCCAGCACGCCCGCGACGATCACTTCCTGCCCGTCGCTGCACGCGTCGACGTCGATCTCGATGGCGTCCTCGATGAACTTATCGATCAGGACGGGCGCGTCGGGGCTGGCGTTGAAAGCTTCCTGGACGAAGGCGTCGAGCTTGGCCGGATCCCAGCAGATTTCCATGGCTCGCCCGCCCAGCACGTAGCTGGGGCGCACCAGAACCGGGTAGCCGATGCGCAGCGCGGCTTCGCGCGCCTCGGCCAAACTCAGCGCCGTCTCTCCCGGCGGCTGCAGGAGCTTCAAGCGCTTGATCAGTTCGTTGAAGAGCTTGCGGTCCTCGGCGGCCTCGATCGATTCGACCGACGTGCCCACGATCTTGACGCCCGCGTCGGCCAGTCCGCGCGCGAGGTTCAGCGGCGTCTGCCCGCCGTACTGCACGATCGTGCCGTCCGGTTTGATCCGGTCGTGGATGTTGAGCACGTCCTCGAGCGTGAGCGGCTCGAAGAAGAGCAGGTCGGAGGTGTCGTAGTCGGTGCTGACGGTTTCGGGGTTCGAGTTGACCATGATCGACTCGTAACCCAGTTCTTTCATCGCGAACGCCGCGTGCACGCAGCAGTAATCGAACTCGATGCCCTGGCCGATGCGGTTGGGGCCGCCGCCGAGGATCATGATCTTTTTCTTGGTGCTGACGCGCGCTTCGCACTCGGTCTCGTAGCTGCTGTAGTAGTACGGAGTGAACGCCTCGAACTCGGCCGCGCAGGTGTCGACGAGTTTGTACGAGGCCGCGATGCCCAGATCCTTGCGCAGGCGCCGGATGTCGGCCTCGGGCAGCCCCCACAGGCAGCCGAGCTGCATGTCGGAATAGCCGTCGCGCTTGGCGTCGAGGATCAGCGGCTTGAGTTCTTCGAGCAGCTTGAGGTCACCGCGCACCTGCTGTGCGTCGGCGTCGAGGAGCACGCCGCTGCGCTCCACCGGCGCGGCGCTCTTCGGGAGCCGGCCCTTGACCGCGCGCAGCCGCTTTTCGGTTTCGAGCAATTCCTGGATGTTGCGCAGGAACCAGCGGTCGATGTGGGTGAGCTGGTAAACCTTCTCGAGGTCGAATCCGGCCTGGAACGCCTGGCGTACGTAGAAAATGCGCTCGGCATTGGGGCGCGAAAGCTTCTGGCGCAGCGTCTCTTCGTCGGGCAGCGCGGCGGCCTGATCGGCGCGGTCGCAGCCCAGCCCCGCGCGGCGGATCTCTAGCCCGCGCAGCGCCTTCTGCAGCGATTCCTTGAACGTGCGGCCGATCGCCATCACTTCGCCGACCGATTTCATCTGCGTCGTCAGCGTCGGATCGGTGCCCGGGAACTTCTCGAACGCGAAGCGCGGGATCTTGACCACGCAGTAATCGATGGTGGGCTCGAAGCACGCCGGCGTCTCGCGCGTGATGTCGTTGCGCAGTTCGTGCAATCCGTAACCGACGGCCAGCTTGGCGGCAATCTTGGCGATGGGGAAGCCCGTGGCCTTGCTGGCCAAGGCCGAAGAGCGGCTGACGCGCGGGTTCATCTCGATCACCACGACGCGCCCGTTTTCGGGGTGCACCGCGAACTGAATGTTGCTTCCGCCCGTCTCGACGCCGATCTCGCGGATCACCGCGATGGCCAGATCGCGCAGGCGCTGGTATTCCTTGTCCGTCAGCGTCTGGGCCGGCGCGACGGTAATCGAATCCCCCGTGTGCACGCCCATCGCGTCGAAGTTCTCGATGCTGCAGATGATCACGACGTTGTCGAAGCGGTCGCGCATCACCTCCAATTCGTATTCCTTCCAGCCCTCGACGGACTCTTCGATGAGGACTTCCTTGTTGAGGCTGTACATCAGGCCGCGCGCGACGATCTCTTCGTACTCTTCCTGGTTGTACGCGATGCCGCCGCCGGTGCCGCCCAGCGTGAAGCCGGGGCGGATCACGCACGGCAGCCCGATCTCCTTGAGCGCCTCCTTGGCTTCCTCGAGGTTGTGGACGAAGACCCCGCGCGCGACTTCCGCGCCGATCTTGTCCATCGCCTTCTTGAACTGCTCGCGGTCTTCGGCCTTGCGGATGGCCTTCTCGTCGGCGCCGATCATCTGCACGCCGTACTTGGCCAGCACCCCGCGTTCGGAAAGCTGGATCGCCGTGTTGAGGCCCGTCTGCCCGCCCAACGTGGGCAGCAGCGCGTCGGGGCGCTCTTGCGCGATGATCTTCTCGACAACCTCCGGCGTGACGGGCTCGATGTAAGTCCGGTCGGCCATCTCCGGATCCGTCATGATCGTCGCGGGGTTCGAATTGACGAGGACGACCGAATAGCCTTCTTCGCGCAAGGCCTTGCAAGCCTGAGCGCCGGAATAGTCGAACTCGCAGGCCTGCCCGATGATGATGGGGCCGGAGCCGATGAGGAGGATTTTTTTAAGGTCGGTGCGACGCGGCATGAATCCATCCCAATGGGGGAGCGCACCCGTGCACCCGCCCAAATTGGGACCGAATGATACGTGCCTGCGCCCGATTTGAAAGCGTGGAAACGCTTGTGAGCCGATTTAGCCGTGCGGCCAACTTCGCGCGCGGCTTGAGGTTACTCGTAGGTGACGGCTTCCAGCGGGCCGGGGGCCGCGTACGCCCACGCCCACTCGCCCACGGGATCGACATCCAGTTCGCGCGCCAAGCGTTGAAATTCGGCTTCGGACAGAACCAGCGGCTTGACGGGATCGGCCGGCGCCGGTTGCGCTTCGACGGGCAGCGGGCGCTTCTCGGCCTTGGCGGGCTCGGGTTCCGGCTCGGGCTCGAGGGAGGCTTTGTACTCCTCGACCGAATCCGCCACCATCTCGGCGACGGGCAGGCTTTCGACCAGATCCAGCAGCGCCGCGTCGGGCTCCACGTCGTCGGGCGGCGCGACGCCGTCTTTGTAGAAGAACGCGATGTCCACTTCCTCGAACGCGACCAGCGCTTCGCGCGCGGCCGCTTTCGGAGCGTCCTGCTTCGGGGCCGCCGCCGCGGCTTTGCGCGGGGCGGGGGAGCGCGCGGCGGCCGGCGCGATCTCCTCGAGGTTTTCCTCGGCTTCGTCCTCGTCCGAGCCCACCACTTCGTCGGTGGCTTCGACGTCCAGCTCGTCGAGGTTGACGTTGATCTTGGCTTCGCGGACCGGCATCTTGTACGGCTCGTCGGAGACGATCTTCCGTTCGCGGCGGCGCAGCCCGCGGTTATCGACTTCGATCGTCTCCGCGTTGGACTCGTCGAGGTTATCGAGGCCTTCGATCTCGGGTTCGGGCGGAAGCGCGGGCGCGGCTTTCTGCCGGGCGGCCGGCGCGCGGGCGGGCGGAGCGGCTTCTTCGGTCTCGATCTGCTCGGGCGGCGCGATCTCCATCGGCGCTACCACATCGGCGCCGGCGTCGTCCAGCGCCTCGACTTCCGGCGCGCCGGCTTCGCCGTCGCCGACATTCAGATCGGGCTCGGACTCGTCGGGCCGCGCCAGGTTCTCTTCGGTGTAGCTGCGGTCGATCAGTTCCTTGATCTTCGGCCAAGGCGCCTTGAACGGCTTGACCTTCAGGCGCGTCTTTTCTTCGATGGTGTTGATCGCGCGACGATTGAGCGGGTTGCCCATGACCACGCAAAGCAGATTGCCCAGGCGCTCGAACGGGCAGAGCTTGTCGGCATCGCACTGGTCGGCGGGAACCGTCTTGAGCACCGACGAGCCAACCTGGAGATCTTCGCAGTGAATGTCGGTGACTTGGACCTGCTTGAGCAGCGCGGCGCCGACGGCATGCTCGTCGCACGCGCCGAGGCTGCGCAGGATCTGTCCGATCAGGCCGCCTTCTTTTTCCTGGATCTTGAGCGCTTTGGCGATCTGCTCCGCCCCCACGTCGCCGTTGTCCTGCAGCAACTGGCCGAGTTGCTTGGAGCGCATGGAAAAGCGCGTGGAGCGCCGTGATGGGCTGTTCGCCATGGGGTCAACACTCTCCCGGATGCGCGTCCCGGATCACTCCAGGACCTTGATCAGCGTCAGCAGGTTTCCGCCGCGCGGGTTGGGGCGGTGTTCCACGGTGTCCATCGACTGAATCACGCTGGCGAAGCGCTGGTCGGCGTAGATCGAGCCGCCCGCGCCGAAGTCGAACGGCTTGCCGTGGTCGGAAATCTTGACGGTGAGCGTCTTTCCGTTGGGCACGATCAGCAGGTGGAAGCTGCTCTTGGAATCGCTCTCGTAGGCCAAGTCGATCACGCGCTCGCAGGCATCCACCACCGCTCCGCTGATCTGGTCGAGGTTATCGCCGTTGAATCCGCAACCTTCGGCACAGCGCGCGGCCAGTTCACCGACACCGCTCAGCAGTTCCTTGCGCGTGGGCAGGCTGAGTTCGACGGGCGTGCCCTTTTTGGAAGCGAAGAAGCGGACCTTGCCCGTCGGTTCGACGGCCAGCACCGTGCCGCAGCGCGGGCACTTGTACTTACCGACGGCCGGAATATCGAGCGTCACGCGGCAGCGCGCGCACTGGGCCTGAGTCGGGAACGCGGCCGGAGCCGCGGCTGCGGGGGCCGGAGCGGGCGCGGCGTGCGCCGCCGGAGCCGCGTAGTGCGAAGGGGTCGCCGGGTAAGCCGGGGCCGCCGGAGCGGGCGCGGCGTACGACGGCGCCTCCTGATGCACTTTCACCGAGGCCGGCGGCGCGGTTTCGCCGCTGAAGCTGCGCAGCGCGGTCGCCTCGTCCGGAACGATGTTGAAGAGTGCGTTGAAGCCCAGCATTTCCATCACGAGCATGACCTTGCTCGGTACGCGGCAGAACGCGATATGCCCGCCGATCGATTCGAACGTGTCGGCGTACTTGAGCAGCGTGCCCAGACCGGTCGAATTGATGTACTTTACGCTGGTGCAGTCGAGGATCAGGTTCTTGACGCCGCGCTCGATCAGCTTGTCCATGACCTGCTGGAACTGCTGAATGGTCGTCGCGTCGATGGAGCCGTCGATCTCGGCCAGCGTCGCCGTGGTTCCCGAGGGGGACTTGATGACTTTGACTCGAAACTCAATGGATGCCATGACCGCTCCACCTCACCCTGCGCGCGCCACCGGTTGTCGTTCCGCCCCCCACGGCCCTGGACCGGGCCTCGCGGGTCAGGCTTTCTGGATGTACTTCGTCAGCGTGATTTTGTTTCCGGCGTAGTTGTACTCCAGCTTGTCGACGCAGCGCAGCATCAGCATGATGCCCAGCCCGCCGGCGCCGCCGGCCAAGTTGCGTTCGCGCGCCGCTTCCACCGGGTTCCCGCCCACGCCGCGGCTCAGGTAAATCTCCGTGTCGAAGCCTTCGCCGTCGTCCATCACCGAAACCGTCACCTTCTCGCGGTCCACGAAGTATTGGATATCGACGGGCCGCGCTTCGTTGTACTTGTTGCCGTGCCGGGAACCGTTGTCCACGGCTTCGCGGAACGCGATCGCCAGCGCCTCGCGCGACTCTTCGGGCAGCCCCGACTGCTGCAGCATCTCGCCGAACAGATCGTTGCAGCGCTCGATGCAGTCTTCCTTCGTCTGCAGGCGGAAATGAATCGAATGGTCGAAGTAGTTGCGTTCCTCGGCGAAGCGCGCCAGCTCCGACTCGGCCAGCCGCACCAGCTCGGAAAGCTCGAACGGCTCGACGATGGACTCGTCGTGCTGGACCTGCAGGCCGGTCACGGCCTGCGGATCTTCGCCTTCCGCGAAGATGCGGACGATGGCGATCATGCTCGATTCTTTGCGCTTCTTGACCGCTTCGCAGACCTTCCACGGTTCGGAGAGTCCGACGTCTAGCACCACGAGGTCGGGCGGCTCTTTGCGCAGTTGAGCGACCGCGTCGTCTTCGCCCTGCACCACCGTCACGTTGCTGCGCGGGCTCGTCAGCCGCGCGGCCATCACGCCGGTGAAAAAATTCTTCTTCGGGACCACCAGCAGAATCTGGTAGACGCCCGTTCCTTCAAGCTTCTTGCGGAACTCTTCGTCGAGATCGAGATGCACGCGCCGCACGGCGGGCAAATGCATGTTGGAACCCGCGGCGCTTTTCGCCGCCACGGTTTGCCCCTGCTTCAATTGGACGGTGAGGAATTGTGGCAGTTCGATTCGGTTGCCGCGCTGAAGTTCTTTCTTCATCACGTCAATGGCCCGGTCCAGCACCGCCAAGGCCGTGGCTTCGGGCTGATTCAGCTCCTGAGCCACGCGCTGTGCCAGCTCGGGTGTCGATAGGCTCTTCATGTACGCCTCGCGCTCCGCAACACCCCCAGCGCCGGGTCTCGGCCCGGCGTCTGCCCCAACTCGAATCGCCAATAGAGCTTCTAGTATACTGCCCCGCGTGCATTCCGGTCAATGCTACTTGTGCCGAGCTACCCGCGCGAACAGTTCTTCCCGAGAGATCACCTGCTTCTCGGCCAAAAGCTCCACCAGCGCCTTCAACAAAACCGTCGGCGCCACCTCGACCCGGCCCTTGGCGCCGCCCGAACCGGCCGCCGCCGCCACGCCGCCCGAAGCACGGTACGCCGCTTCGGCTTCTTCCAGCTCCGGGTTGGATCTTCCATGACAGTAGTAGTCGATCGCCTTTTGGATATCCAAGCGCGTCGAGACCGCCAGATCGGTCCGCAATCCGGTTAAAAATCGAATCTCATCGATGGCCGCGAAATCGAGCGGATCGGAAACTGCCAGGATCAACGCATCTTCGGTCCGGCGCAGGGGAAGCAGTTGATGCTTTTCCAGCACCTCTACGTCGATCAGCGCCGAGACCTGCGGCGAGACCACCAGGTCTTTCAGGCCCAGCATCGGGAGGCCCATCTGCTTGCTCATAAGCTGCGTCAGTTGCTCTTCGGTGACGTAGCGCAGCTTGGCCAGGATGACCGGAAGCTTACCGCCGACCTGCTTTTGAGTATCCTGAGCGGTCTGTAGTTGTTCGGGCGTAACCAAGCGCGCTTGAGTGAGCCATTCGGCCAGCTTATCGCTCATCGTGCAGCCCCTTTCGCCTGAGCCCATATCTATGCGGCTCGGAAACGGAAGATTCATAGCTGTCAAGGCTTTACGGAAACTAGCCAGGACCGCGAAGACTGTCAAGCCTTTTCATGCTTTACGTACGGGCATGAGATAGGTCGCGATCTGCATCGAATGTGCGGCAGGCGGAAAAAAGATTTCGAGCGGATTCAGGCGGGACTTGCAAAGGCCTGTGCGCCCAGATCAGCGCAACTGGGACACCAGACCTTCCATTTCACGGGCGACCTGCAGGAACTGATCGCCTTGCTTGTGGATCTCTTTGATCTTCTGGTCCGAGGCGTTCATGCCGCCGTCCACGCTCACTTCGCCGATCTCGCGGCTGTGGTGCGGTTGAGCGGTGGTGCTTTTTAGTTCATTGCCCTTCGAATTGATCTTTTTGCGCACTTCGTCGAGGCCGCGGCGCGCGGTGTCTTTTGCGCCGTTCGAGGTGGCCTGAGCCAGACGATCGGCTTCCACAAAGCGGCTGGCCAGGATCTCCTGGTTGGCTTGCGCCAGGTTGCCTTGCACGGCGTTAACCGTACCCTGGAGTTCCGGTTCGTAGTTGCGCGCGATGGACTTGCGCAGAAGCGTGCGGGCGCTCTCGATCGTCTGCTTGGCCCGGTCGACATCTTGCTTGGCTTTGGACATGTTTCCTAAAGCCAAAGCGAGCGTGGCCAATTCGCCGGGATTGGCGCCCACTTTACGCACCGCGCTATCGGCCGCGGACTTGGCTTGATCGTAGTTACCGTTATTAACCGCCGAGGTGACGGTCGGCCAGATTTCGGCTTTGGCCAGGCGGATTTTGCGTTGGTGAATGGCGGATTGAACTTGGCTGATGAGTCCGTCGGCTTCCTGGACGAAAGGCGGCCCATTGGTCTGGTCTTTGGCGAAGACCGTTCGGGCGGCCGTCGCTTTTTCCAGCGCCGTATCCAGGCCATTGTCTCCTTGCCCGTAGGCCGTGCGCGCGGCAGTCATGAGTTCCTTGAACGCGGCCTGATTCTTTTCGAACTCGATCTGAAGCTGGCGCTGCACTTTGGCGTTGGCCAGCAGCGGTTCGTACCCCGCCTTGCCCAAGGCGTTTAGTTCGATCAGCGACTCGTAGGTCTTGATCGCCCCGGCCCAGTTCTTGCCGGTCTCTTCCTGCTTAACCTGCGTCTCGAGCTTGTTCGTTTCGCGCGACTTCTTCAGGTGCGTATCGAGGTACTCGCGGATTTTCTGGCCGACGGCGGGCACCTTTTGCTTGCTCTCTTCCAGCTTTTTCAGGGCTTCGCCGTACTTGCGGTCCGCGCGTTCCAGTTCCTCGACCGCGCTGAACGCTTTCAATTCCTGCAGCGCTTTTTCGCCCCGCACCGCGTGCTCCTGGACCTCCGCCAGCACGTTGCGGAACGCCACCGCGGCTTGGGCGACTTCGTCGCTGCGATGCTTAAGCGCCTCGGCGTAGGACGTCCGCGCTTCACTTGCTTTGCGGGCTTCGAGGTACGAATCGCCGGAGATTATGGCGTTCTTGTACTGGAGGAGATTGTTCAACAGCCCCAGCTTGGCGTCGAACTCGCCCCGCTTTGCCGGATGTTCCTGGCTCAAGCCCTTGAAGATCTCGATGGACTTGGCGTAATCCTCCTGGGTTTCCGCATCCAGCCCCTGCTTCTCCAGGTCCGCCAATTCCTTCAACTTCATTCCGAGGTTCGCGATCTTGGTTTCCAGCTCTTTGATAAGTTCGGCCTGATTGGAATCCTTCGCCAGCGCCTGCGCGCCTTGGAATTCCTTAAGCGCGGCTTCCCATTCCTTATTCTCTTCCTGCTTGGCCGCTCCCACCATCTTGGATCGCGAGCGGGCCGCCGCCAGTTTTTGCGTAGCCGGCACGTCGTCGGGCTGTTTCTGCAGCGCTTCTGTGTAGTACAGTTCGGCGTCCTGGTACTTACCGTCGCGCATGCGCGAATCGCCGTCGCTGACCAGCCGGACGTAGTCCTTGCCCTTGAAGACTGCCTCACGCGCCTGCTGGAGTTGCGTCTTCAAGCCTTCGTCGTCCGGAATCATGCTCGAAGCCAGCGCGATCTGGCTCAGCGCGCTTTCCAGTTCGCCCTTCTCCTTAAATTTGGCGGCTTGGTCCAAGTACCCGTCGGCACGCGCGCGCGCCGACTCTTTGAGCAGGATCTGGCGCAGTTCGTCGTCGTTCCCCAAGGCCAGCGAGGCCGCTTGGCGCAAATTCTCCGAAGCCGTTTCGAAATTCCTGCCTTCGGCCAGCGTCTTGGCGGTCGTTCGCAGGCGCTCGATGTCGATGCGCGCTTTCCAGCGGGCGATGTGAGCGGCAGCGGCTTGGTAATCTTCCTGCCCTGCTCGCTCGGCGAAATCGCGCGCGCCTTCGAAATCCTGCTTCTTGGCCGCGGCTTCCATTTCGAGCATGGCCTTCTCGAATTTCACCTTCGACAGCAGCGCCGCGGCTTCCTTGGTGGAAAGCCGTTTTTGCTCCAAGGAATCCGTTTGCGTGAGTATTGAAATCAAGTTTTGCCAGTCCGCATCGGACTTCTCTTTTTTCTTGTAAATCTCCAGGGCCTCATCCAGCTTTTCTTGCACGACCAGGAAGCCGGATTCGGTCGCCCGCGTCAGTTCGCCGTCGGTGTGCTGGTAGAGTTCGCTGAGCAGTTTGCTTGCGGCGAAATCGCGCTGCGCCTGGTAGGCCAGGTTTTTCGCTTCCTTGTAGCGCTTGGCGTCGATGAGCGTGCGGACTTGGTCCTGGGTCTGCGTTTCGATCCCTTTCAGCGCGTCCTGCTCCAGCTTGAGGAGCGATTCGTCTCCGCTGAAGCGCTGCAACGCGTCCTTGGCCATGGCATAGGCGTCGGAGAACTCTTTCTTGTCGATCTTGCCTTGGACTTCTTCCGTCCAGCGCCCGCGGATATCGTCCTTTAGCTTCAGCAACGAGCTGTCGTCGCGGAAATCGCCCAAAGCGTTGGAGACCGTTTTAAGCGCTTCTCCGAAACGTCCGTCGGCCATCTTCTGGTTGGCCTCATTGACGTATTCGTTCAGCCGGGAATTCCGGTACGCCCAAAAGCCTCCGCCGGCAACGACCACCAAAAGCGCCGCGGCGGCGACGCCGATCCAGAGGAAGGAGCTCTTGGCGCTGGGGCCGCCCGGCCCCGTCGGCGTGGCGGGCGTATACCCGCCGGGCAAGGGACCGGGGCGCGGCGTGTGCGTCCCGCCCGGGCCGTGGATCATCGTCGGTTCGAAGCCCGTGGTCGCGCGAGCCGTCCCAGGCGTGGACCCGGATGCGCTCGGGCCGCTGGGCGGCGAAATCAGCGTCGGCGTCATGGCGTCGCCGTAGGTGCCCGGCGTCGAGACCCCTTGGCCGCCCTGCGTCGAATAGACCGATCCGCCCGTGGCCGTTTGAGGCACCTGGGTCCGCTGTGTCATCGGCGTCGGACCGGGCGTCATCTCGCTGGGATCGAGGTCTTTGGCCGCCGGAATCGAGGCTTCGATCACCTTCAGGAAATCGAACTCGGAGGGCGGCTCGGGAACGATCTTTTTGGCCTTCTCGACATCCTTGAACAGCTCATCGGCCGTCTGGTAGCGGTCCTCGCGCTTCTTGGCCATCAGCTTGAGGACGATGCGGCAGGTTTCCTCGTGCAGATTAGCCACGAGCGTTCGCGGATCGGGTACCGCTTCGAACTTATGTTTGTACAACACGCCCAGCGCCGTGGGCGCCGTGAACGGCGGCTGTCCCGTCATCACCGCGTAGAAGGTGGCGCCGAGCGAATACAAATCGCTGCGTACGTCGGCCACGTCGCCGTCGCACTGCTCGGGGCTCATGAACGTCGGCGTGCCCAGGAAGGTTCCGGTGCGCGTGAGATGCGATTGGCTGGAGGACTCGAGCACCAAGCCGAAGTCCACCAGCTTGAGCGTGCCTTCCTGATTGACGAGCATGTTCTCGGGCTTGATATCGCGGTGGATCAAGCCGTGCTTGTGCGCGCCGCCCAGCCCCTTGGCCGCCTGTGCGAGGCAGTCGAGCATCACCGATTCGGGCAGCGGCCCGTAGTCGCGTACGATGCCGCCGAGGCTCGCGCCTTCGATCAGCTCCATCGCGATGTAGTAAAGCCCTTCGGCTTCACCGGCGTCGTGGACGGCAACGATATTGGGGTGGTTCAAGTTCGCGATGGCGCGCGCTTCCCGCATGAACCGCGCGACGTATTCGGGCGAACGGGTGAACTCGCTGGGAAGAACCTTCAACGCGATTTTGCGGCCGAGCGTGGTGTGCACGGCGCGATATACGCTGCCCATGCCGCCGGCGCCGATTTTGCCGACGATCTTACAGTTGGCAATAACTCGTGCACTGCTTTCCACCAGCGAGCAACCTTATGTAAGGGTGGCGGATGCGAGGCGGTCCTGGGCGAATACCCAACCATCCGCCAGACCGGAAAGATCCCCGGCGGTCGCCTATCGCCTTACGCTCCTTATCGTTGGATTTCGTCTCAATGCAATCCTATTTTCGGAGCCAATCTCTACAGGGTGAGGTATGGCTTTGCCGAGACCCCATGCAGGTGAAGTGAGGATGAAGAAAAATAACACTTGTTCAGCACGCGTCGAAAGCTAAGAGCGGGTGTTGTCGGCCTTCGAAATCACGTAAATGGTTGTCGGCAAAGGGTACTCATGGCTGTCCAAAATGGAGCAGTCGAACTCCGAACATGTGCAAGCGAGGGTCGATTTGACTCTCGAAAAATGAGTAAGCAGGGTCGCCGTGTTTCTGTAAAATGTTTCAAGTAAAGGGATTACAAGCAAAATGAGGACTCTTTATTATGCGCGAAACCATATTGACTTCCGATGGAAGGTCGTTAGATTCTTTGCATCTTGCTACTCGGCAGTAACTGAATTGGCCGTATGCACGGTCCTTGGAGGGGCTGCAACATGCAGAGCCTGGTTCGTTTGTGGGTCTTGTTCGCGGTGTTGGGCTGTGTAGGCCTGATCGCTGCGGCAGAGGGCGTTTCCGATAAAGATCTCTCGGATGTGAAGAAGGAGATCGAGTCGCTTCGGGCGCGCTTGGCCAAGAAGAATTCGACACCCACGACGGCGGGTCCGATCGGTCGTGCGAACGATCTGGTCGACAACAAGTACGGCCCGAACTCGACGGTGACCACTAAGGACGGCAAGCTCACGATGGGCGGGCTGGTCCAGGTGTGGTGGTACAACATTCAGAACGATTCGAAGGACTTCCGCGCGGTTCCGCCGGCGCTTGGCGGGCAGACGGGCGAAGTGAGCGATAACGACGGTTATCGCGTTCGCCGCGCCGAGCTGAAGTTCACCTTGGACATCACTCCTCATATTACGGCGGTGGTGATGATCGACCCGACGGGTCAGGACGAGTTCAACTCGTTCCCAGGCGCGCCGACGAACCAGGGCATCGTGATCAAAGGCCAGTCGGAATCGGCCTTCATGGGCAGCATGCCGTTCAACAACTTGGTTGGCCCGCGCAATCCGATCTTCGGCGGGAGCAATTCGAGCTCGAACAGCGACCCGGCCAATCCGCTGGGCGGCGGCACGACGGACGTGACTCGCGTGCGCGTGCAGAACGGTACGGTCGTGGCGAACCGCCTGCTGCAGGACGCGTACATCAACTACCACCCGCACTTCATGCCTGAGCACGACTTCACGATCGGCCAGTTCAAGCCTCCGATGAGCGAAGAAGGCTGGCGCAACACGGGGCAGCTCGACTTTGCCGAGCGCGCGATGATCAACCAGTTCCCGAACCAGCGCGACTTGGGCCTGATGGTCCACGGCACGTGGTGGGAAGGCCGCTTCCAGTACTGGTTGGGCGCGTTCAACGGCGCCGGTTCGTTCCAGAACACGTTCGGCGGCTACCAGAACCGCTCGGATGACAACGATCCGTTCGATGTGGCTTGGCGCGTGCAGGTTCGCCCGGTTTGGCACAACGAAACTTGGGGCAGCTTGGAATTGGGCGTCAGCCGCCAGGACGGCGTGCACGGCGAAGCGAAGCGCGGCGGGAACTTCCTCGGCGGGGACCCGCTGGACGGCCTAGGCTTCACCGAGACGCATGCGTTCCGCCAGTGGGCGTGGGCGTGGTACCGCCCGGGTTCGGTGATGCGCGGCTTCTGGTTGCGCGGTGAGATCGGGCAGATGAAGGACCGCTTGCAGCCGATCTTCCAGAACGATCCCAACAGCTTCGAACGCCACGGCTGGTACGCGGCGGTTGGGTACCACCTGGGTCAGAGCATCTGGGCGGACGATCTGGAGAACGGCGGCTGGTTCTGGAAGATGATGAAGGATGTGGAGTTCGCCTTCCGCTACGAGCAGTTCCAGAACATGATCCTGGAAGACCTTGACAATCCCAGCGTCGAGACGGACCGCTTCAAGAGCGAGGCGATGACGGTGGGCTTCAACTACTACTGGAAGGGCCACAACGTCCGCTCGCAGGTCAACTACATTTGGGTCAACGAGCTGGAGAGCGATGCCCGGATTCGCGAGGTTCACAACAATACGTTCATCGTGACCCACCAGGTTCAGTGGTAATGTGAAGCGGCTTCGGCCGCGGAAAAGCGCCCTCCGCACGGAGGGCGCTTTTTTTTGAAATGCAGTTGCACACGCGCGTGGGCTAGGTATTCTCCGAAGCCCAGAGAGTGAGCGCGTGAAGAACAAGGCGGTGTGCTCCATCGAGGGAGTGCGCCGAGGTCTCCGGTGTGGAGATCCAGTCGGGTCTGTGACATTGACCCGCCGAAGGATGAGTCCGTTGGGTGGAGCGATTTAAAGTCCCATGCCTCTGACCGTAGAAAAACGTCAGGAACTGGTGAAGCAGTACCAGCGCAACGACAAGGACACCGGGAGTTGCGAGGTCCAGGTGGCGCTGCTTACCGAGCAGATCCAGAGCATGACCGGACATTTGAAAACGCACCGCTTGGATAATCATTCCCGGCGCGGGTTGGAGGCCATGGTCTCCAAGCGTACCCGCCTTCTTACCTACCTCCGCAATACGGATGCGGGGCGTTACAAGGCGCTGATCGAGCGTCTTGGGCTGCGCAAGTAGCCCCTTCACCGCTTGTTTTGGTATGAGCAGCAGGATGCCTCGCGGCGGGTTTGTGCCCGTCGCGCGATGGCGTTGGCTGCATTGCCGGCGGCCGGGCCGCCAGAGCGAAAGGATTGGGATAGATGAATCACGTCGTTGTGGAGCGTGAGATCGGCGGTCGTACGCTGCGGATCGAAACGGGCAAGTGGGCGAAGCAGGCGGCCGGTTCGGCGGTGGTGACGCTGGGCGAGACGATGGTGCTGGCGGCGGTGGCCGAGCAGCCGTTACGGGAAGGCATGGACTTCTTTCCGATGACGGTGGATTACCGGGAGCGCGGTTACGCGGCGGGGATGATTTTCGGCGGGCGCTTCATGAAGCGCGAGAGCCGGCCCAGCGAAAAAGAAATTCTGACGATGCGGCTGATCGACCGGCATATCCGGCCGCTCTGGCCCAACGGTTACGCCAGCGACGTGCTGATCCAGTGTCTGGTGCTTTCGGCGGAGCAGGACGTGGATCCGGACGTGGTGGCGATGATCGCGACGAGCGCCTCGCTGGCCGTATCGAACCTGCCATTCCAGGGTCCGACGGGCGGCGTGCGCATCGGCTGCGTGGACGGCCAGTACGTGGTCAATCCGGGCATCGAAGCGCTGAAGAAGTCGACGATCGAGCTGGTGGTCGCGGGCACGAAGCATGCGGTGACGATGGTCGAAGCCGGCGCGCAGTGCGTGACGGAAGATCAGATGTTCGGCGCGATCCAGCATGGGCACGAAGTGATCAAGACGATCGTAGGGGCGATCGAGGAACTGGCCTCCAAGGGCGGGGCGAAGAAGCTCGAGTTCGCCGAGACGCCGTCCGATCCGCTGGTGAACGACCTGTGGGGCAAGCACGAAGCCGAGTTCATGACGGCGGGATACACGGAAACGAAGTTCGGCCGGGCCAAGGCGCGCAAGGCGCTGACCGAGAAGATGGTGGCAACGTACGCGGCGAAGGACGAGACCGAAGAGAAGTCCGGCAAGCCGAGTAAGGGGCGCGTGAAGGAGCTTTGCAGCGCGCTTTGGGAGCGGACGATCCGCAAGATGATCACGCTGGACAAGCGCTGCGACGGACGTTCGCGCAAGGGCATCCGCCCGATCTGGTGCGAGGTGCAGTTGCTGCCCCGCGCGCACGGTTCGGCGCTGTTCACGCGCGGCGAGACGCAGGCGCTGGTGGCGATGACGCTGGGCACGGTGGACGACCAGCAGCTCGTGGAGAGCCTGACGGGCGAGTTCAACGAACGCTTCCTGTTGCATTACAACTTCCCGAGCTTCTGCGTGGGCGAAGTGAAGATGCCGCGCGGTCCGGGACGGCGCGAGATCGGGCACGGCCGGCTGGCCAAGCGCGGTCTGGAAGCGATGCTGCCGGACTACGAGAAGTTCCCGTACACGATCCGCTTGGTGAGCGAAATCCTGGAGTCGAACGGGTCGAGCTCGATGGCGACGGTCTGCGGCGGGACTTTGGCGCTGTACGACGCGGGCGTGCCGATGAAGGCGCCGGTGGCGGGCATCGCGATGGGCCTGGTGGAAGAGGGCGGGAAGCACTACGTCATCAGCGACATTCTGGGCGACGAAGACCATTACGGCGACATGGACTTCAAAGTGGCCGGCACGAAGGACGGGATCACGGCGCTGCAGATGGACATCAAGAGCAGCGGGGTTCCGAGCGACGTGATGCGCCAGGCGCTGGATCAGGCGCGCGAAGGGCGCATTCACATCCTCGACCAGATGGCGCAGACGATGGCGGCTCCGCGCGAGCAGATTTCGGAGCACGCTCCGAAGATCGTGCAGCTCAAGATCGACCAGGAGAAGATCGGCAAGCTGATCGGCCCCGGCGGCAAGACGATCCGCGGGCTGGAAGAGAAGTACGGCGTGACGATCAACGTGGAAGACACGGGGAACGTGGTGGTGGCGGCTCCGAAGCGCGACAAGGCGGACGAGGTCGCGGCGCTGATCGAAGCGATCTGCGGGACTCCGGAAGTGGGCCGCGTGTACCACGGCGAAGTGGTCAACATCAAGGATTTCGGCGTCTTCGTCGAGATCATGCCGGGCGTGGACGGGATGTGCCACGTTTCGGAACTGGATGTGGCCTACGTCAAGAGCCCCGGCGATGTGGTGAAGGTGGGTGACAAGATCGACGTGAAGTTGATCTCGATCGACGACCTGGGCCGGATGAAGCTGTCGCGTAAGGCGCTTCTGATCGAGCAAGGCGTACCGGTACCGCCGCGTCCGGAAGGGGCTGAGGACCGTGGCGGCGGTGGCGGCGGCGGGCGCGATCGGCGACCTCCGCGCCGGCGCGAAGGCAGTCCGGAGTAAGGCTGACCTTTCGTTAGTAAACTTAATAAAGTGGGATACGCCCCGTGCATGCACGGGGCGTATTTTTTTTATTGGCCTGGGGACCCTTTTTAGTCCTTGTTTCGAGACTATAATGATACGTGCACGCACTGACTTTGGGTGCGTTCGGCGGTGTAAAGACAGTAGAGTCACCCCTTGGACGCTTCGATGCTTCCGATTCGCCATCCCCACAGCCTATTCGTTCTGCTCGCGGCGCTGGCGCCGTTGGTTTGTCCGGGCGCGGCGCGGGGCGGCGAGGTCTCGGCGGATTCTCCGGAGAGCGGCGATTGGCTGCGGGTGGAGCCGTCGGATTTCACGGTGGTCTGCCGCGAGGACGGCTGGCTGCTTCCGGTCAAGGTGACGACGATCGGGTTCATGACCTCGGGCAGTCTGGCCTGGATGGTCGAAGAAGGGACGCGGGTGAAGAAGGGCGATACGATCGCGCGGCTGGATACGGCTCAACTGGAAACCACGATCGAGGCGATTCGGGACGAGCTGGCGGTGGCGGAGCGGGATCTGGCGCAGCAGCAGCAGGCGCGCGAACTGGAGGTGAAGCGCCTGGACGCGGAGTTGCAGGCGGAGCGCGACAAGGCGGCGCTGGCCGAGATGAAAGAGCGCGAGGCGATCGAGCATCCGACGGAGCTGGAGCGCGAAGAGGCGGCGAATTTGAAGGCGGGGGCCGAGGCGCGGGTGGCGGCGGCGCGCGCGGACTGGGAAGCGATGCGGCCGCTGATCGAGAAGGGCTACGCGAACCGTTCGGATCTGGAAGCGAAGGAGTTGGCGCTGAAGCTGGCGGAGACGGAGCTGGAGCGCGCGCAGATGCAGGCGCGTGCGATCCTGGACGGCGCGCGTTCGGAAACACGGCGGCGGGCGGCGCTGGAGCGCTTGCAGGCGGAGACGGCGCTTAAACTGAAGGATCTGGACCGGCGGTTGGCGCTCGAGAAGCTGGAAGCGAAGATTCAGAGTTTGCGTCACAAGCTGAAGCGGGTGGTGGAGAAGCGCGACGACCATATCGAACGGCTGGAGCGCTGCACGCGCACGGCGCCGCACGACGGCATCGTGGTGTACCGCGAGATCGGCTGGCGGAGCAAGAAGAAGGTCACGCTGGGCGAGCGGGTCAACGAATGGCAGCCCCCGTTCGATCTGCCCAGCTACGACAAGATGAAGGTCCGGACGCAGGTTCCGGAAAGCGTGGTGCGGCAGCTTAAGGCGCGGCGCGAAGGCCAGGCGGGTTCGAAGGCGCTGGTGCGGATCAAGACGCTGCCGGACGTGGTGTACCACGGGGAAGTGACCTGGATCGACGGCTGGGCGCGGGACCGTAACGCCAAGCTTTCGGACGCGGACATCAAGGCGCAGGGTCTGGCGGGGCTGCGCGTCTTCGACCTGGAAGTGGAACTCGAAGAGAGCGATCCGACGCGGCTGCGCGAGGGATTCAAAGCAAGCGTCGCGTTCCCGATCGAGACGCTTCCGAATACGCTGGCGGTACCGCGGCAGGCGGTTCGTTACGCGGGGCGGCAGGCGGTGGTCCGGGTGGCGGGGGCTTCGGGGGGCTCGGATCGTCCGGTGACGCTGGGTCCGGAATCGAACGGGCAGGTGGTGATCCGCGAGGGCTTGAAGGCGGGGGACCGGGTGTGGGTGCCGCCCGCGCCGGTGGAACGCGAAGCGCCCACGGCGGGTCCGGCGAAGGCGACGGCGGCTGGCGGAGGGGCTCCGGCGGCCGGCGGGGGCAACGGGGACGCGGGGGCGGCGCCGGCGGGGAAGACCGGCGGGGAAGGCAAACGCCGCGGCGGCGGGAAGCGTGCGGGAGGAGGCGGCCCGCCGGCGGGGCCGTGAGTGGGCGAGGGTGGCTTTGAAGCGTATTGCTTGGGCAGCCGGATTGGGGGCCGCGGCGGTGTTGGCCGCGGGTGTGGCGTTCGGTCTGCGCGGATCTCCGGGGTTTGGCGAAGACCCCCGGGTGGCGCGTGTGGAGTCCCGTGCGTTCGTGCAGTCGATCCGGCGCTCGGGGATGCTTACGCCTTTCAGCCAGCAGGATATCAACGCTCAAGTTCAAGGCACGCTGCTGGAGATCGTCGCGGACGGCGCGTCGGTGGCCGAAGGCGCTCAATTGTTCCTGGTGGACCCGAAACCGCACGAGGAGGCGCTGACCGAGCACGAGTCGAAGATGCGTCGCGTGCAGGCGGAGTGGACCAAGGAACGCGAGACGCTGGCCAAGGAGCTGCAAAAGGCGCGCAGCGAGCAGGAAGACCGGCGCCTGAAGCTGGACCTCGAGACGCTGCGCCTGAAAGAGATGGAACTGGGGCCGAGCACGAGCGACGAACTGAACGCGAAGAACCAGCTCGAGAACGCGCGAAACCTGTTCGAGGCGTTGAGCGAAGAGCTGACGATTCTGGAAAGCCTGGCCCAGGACGGGTTCGTCTCGGAGGCCGAACTGCGGCAGAAGCAGCTCGATACGACCGAGCAGGGGCTGAAGGTGAAGGACGCGGAGATCAAGTACCGCAAGCTGCACCAGCCTGATCCGATCAAGGTGGGGGAGCAGAAGCTGAAGGTCCAGGAAGCGTCGAAGGCGCGTGAGCGGGCGGCGGAGCGGGTGGAGGTTTTGGATCGGAATAAGGCTCAGGCGGAGGAGCGCTTCAAGGCGCGCTGGACGGCCGAAGAGAAGCGGTTGGCGGACCTGAAAGCGAACATCGGCAAGACGAAGCACGTCGCGCCGACGCCGGGCGTGGCGATGGTGCAGTCGCGCTGGGGGATGCGCTACGGACCGGGGGCGGAGGTGCAGCCGGGACGGGACGTGATCCGTCTGAGCGATTTGAGGCGGATGAAGGCGGTGCTGACGGTGGACGAAGGGCGGATCGGGCGCGTCACGAAAGGTCAAGCGGCGCGGCTTTATCTGCCGGGTCTTCCGGACCGCGCGTTCGCGGGGAAGATCGTGCGGGTGGCCGAGAAAGGGCGGGACGAATTCGAGAGCTTGCGCGGCGAGACGCGCGAGTACACGGGGATGGCGGAGCGGCAGGTCTTCGACGTGGAAGTGGAACTGACGGAGGAATCGGACGCGCTGCGGCCGGGTCTGCGGGTGGAGGTGGAACTGGAACTGGGCCGCCTGGAAAAGGCGCTGGTGGTTCCGCGCGCGGCGCTGGTGCGCGAAAAGGACGCGGTGTACGTGCGGCTGGTGACGAGCGCGGGATCGGAGCGGCGGAACGTGACGGTGGTGGGGGAGGACCGGCTGTACGTGGCGGTGGAGGGCGTGGAGGAGGGGGCGCGCGTATGGCTGGTGACGCCCTGAAGCACTCCGAGTCTTCGGGTTCGACCCGCCTGGTTCCTCCGGGCGCTCCGGAATTGAACGGCGCGTCGGCCTCGGCATTGCTGCTGGAAGCCCGATTGAGCGCGCGGCGCAAGCGGACGGCTCGGCGGCGCGGGCTGCTGGCGGCGCTGGGGGTGGCGGCGTTATGCGCGCTGGGCTGGTGGCTGGGCAGCGCGCGGCCCGAAGCCGGGACCTGGTACAAAGTCGAGCGCAAGACGCTGCTGCTGACGCAACACGAGTTGGGCGAGGTGGTGGCGCGCCTGGAAACGCCGGTGCTTTCTACGTTTTCCGGGGAAGTGGTCTGGAAGATCGAGGAAGGGACGAACGTGCACGCGGGCGAACCGATCGTGCGCTTCGACGCCACACGCGCGAAAGATGACCTGAGCGAGCGCGAGAAAGACCTTTTCGACAAAGAACAGAACGTGCAGCAGGTGCGGCGGGACGCCGAAGCGGTGGCGGAGCGCTACGCGCTGGAATTAAGCCGCCGCGCGGCGGCGCTGGAGTTGGCGCAGATCGCTCGGGCGGAGACGTACGAGCATCCCACGGCCGATGAGCGGCTGACGGCGGACCTGGACCTGCGCAGCGCGGAACTGAAGCATTCGAAGGTACTCTCGGATTACCTGAGCCACGAGGATTTGAACCGGGCGGGGTTCGTCACGGAAGCGGTGCTGAAGCAGAAGCGGCTGGCGTGGGCGCGCGAGAAGGCGGAGCTGGCGAAGGCGAAGATTTTGCATCAGCTCACGCTGGCCGGATCGAGCCGGGACAGCAAGCGTCTGGCGGATCTGGCGGTGGCGGAGGCCGAGTTGAATCTGAAACTGGGGGAGTTCGAGCGCGACGCGGACGTGGCGATCGCGAAGGCGGATCTGGATCTGGCGGAAGTGGAACTGGCGGACTTCAAGCTGGGATTGGAGCGTAAACGGCGCGAACTGGAACAGGCCGAGGTGGGGGCTCCGGTGGGCGGTCGGGTGGCGTTCGTGGACGTGTGGAAGGGATCGGACACGCTTTCTCCGATCCAGGTGGGTGAGACGCGTAACCGCGGGCAGGATCTGGCGAAGATGGTCGATACGGCGGGCCTGCGGGTGCGCGTGCTGGCGAGCGAAGCGGACGTGCTGAAGTTGAAGGTGGGCCAGCGGGCGGAAGTGCGTCTGCCGGCATATCCGCAGCGGCTGTACAAAGCGCGCGTGGCGGAGATCGCGGTGGTGGCGACGGACAAGAACGTGGCGCTGACGCGTCTGGCGCTGCAGAAATCGGGCGAGGCGTTCGTGAACGTGGTATCGGTGTGGCTCGACTTCGACGACTTGACGGAAGCGGACCGGCAGGCGATGCGGCTGGGATTCACGGCGGAAGCGGAGATCGAGTGGGGGCGCGTGGAGTCGGCTCCGGCGATCCCGTGGGGCGCGGTGGAGTACGGGCCGGCAGGCGCGGCGTACGTGCGGGTGCGCGGCGGCTTGGGCGGGAACGAGCGTCGCGCGGTCGAACTGGGCCGGGGCAACGCGTTCTTCGTCGAAGTGCGTTCGGGCCTGAGCGAAGGTGAAGACGTTCGCGTGCCGCGGCACGCGCTGCCTCCGGAAGCTCAAGGCGCGAACGCGGGGCCTCACGAGGAGAACCGTTCGTGAGCGGCGACCACGCGATCATCGAGATTCGGGATCTGGTGAAGGTGTACACGCTTCCGGGCGGTCTGGAGGTTCCGGCGCTGCGCGGGGTGACGTTCACGGTGCGGCGGGGCGAATTCGTATCAATCATGGGACAGTCGGGTTCGGGCAAAAGCACGCTGCTGCATGTGGTGGGCTGCCTGCACCAGCCGACCGAAGGCATGTACCGTCTCGACGGCGTGGACGTGAAAGGCCTGGACGACGAGGAACTTTCGCGACTGCGCAACGAGAAGATCGGATTCGTGTTTCAGAAGTTCAATTTGCTGACGCAGGAAGACATCGTGGACAACGTGGCGCTGCCGCTGGTGTACGCGCGGGTGGGCCGCGACGAGCGGCTGAAACTGGCGCGCAACGCGCTGCGGCTGGTGGGGCTGGGCGACCGCCTGCAGCACAAGCCCTCGGAGCTTTCGGGCGGGCAATCGCAGCGGGTGGCGATCGCTCGCGCGCTGGTGACGGAGCCGGCGCTGCTGCTGGCGGACGAGCCGACGGGGAACCTCGACAGCCGCACGGGCGACGAGATCATGGGCGTCTTCCAGGCGCTGCACCGGATGGGCCGTACGATCGTGCAGGTGACGCACGACCGCGAGAAGGCCGAGTATTCGCAGCGGATCGTTCATTTGAAGGACGGCTTGGTGGAGCGCGAAGAGCCGATCGCGTCGCCGCGGACGTCGGAGCATGTGGCGTTGGCGTAGGGGTGAGGTCGAGATGGACTGGTTGAGCGCGCTGCGCATCGGTTTGAAGGGGCTGGCGGTCCACAAGGTCCGCGCGGCGCTTTCGATGCTGGGGATAATCTTCGGCGTGGCGAGCGTGGTGGCGGTGATCGCGGTAAGCCAGGGCGCTCAGACGGAGATGCTGAAGCAGTTGGCGGCGCTGGGCGCGAACAACGTGATCGTGAAGGGGATCGACTGGCGCGGGAAGACGCCGGAGGAGCGGCGGCTGAAGAAGGCCGCGCGGCTGAACAGCGACGGGTTGACGGTACGCGAGGCGGAGGTGCTGGCGGCGTCGAGTCCGCTGATCGACCGTTTCGCGCCGCTGCGCCGGGTGGTCGCGACGGTGCGGCACGGCGAGGCGGCGGTGCAGGCCGAGGTGGTGGGGACGACGCCGGATTTCCTAGAAGTGATGAATTTCAAGCTGCGCCTGGGGCGCTGGCTGAATCCGGGCGACGAGGCGGAAGCGCGTCGCGTCTGCGTGATCGAAGAGGCGCTGCAGTTCGAGAACTTCGCCGAAGCCGATACGCCGATCGGGCGGACGCTGGTGATCGATTACGAGCCGTATCTGGTGGTCGGCGTGCTGCAGGGTAAGGAAGAGACGGACGAGAAGTTCGACGTGGCGCAGGTTCGGCAGCTTAACCGGCGCGTCTACGTCCCGCTTTCTGCGGCGCTGCGGCGGACCACGCAGGCGCCGCTGGACGACGAGATCACGGAGGTGATTTACCACTGCCGCAGCTTGACCGAAGTCTCCGCGGCGAAGGTGCTGATCGACCGCTTTTACGAGACCGCGCACGGGATGTCGGGGCGTCCGCACGAGGACCGCGATTTTCAGGTGGTGGTGGCGCAGGAGTTGTTGAAGCAGGTCGAGCAGGCGCAGCAAATCTTCAACATCGTGATGCTCTGTTCGGCCGGAATTTCGCTGGTCGTCGGCGGCATCGGGATCATGAACATCATGCTCGCGAACGTCTCGGAGCGGCGGCGCGAGGTGGGCATCCGTCGCGCGGTCGGCGCGACGAAGGCGGATATCCTCAAGCAGTTCCTGTTCGAGTCGCTGATCATCTGTCTGGTGGGTGGGATCATGGGCTGTTTGGTGGGGATCGGTTTCGCTTACTTGGTGCATCAATTGACGGGCTGGCAGGTCACGCTGGCGCTGTGGGGCATGTTCGTGGCGGTAGGGGTGTCGCTGCTGGATGGGGTGGCGTTCGGGACGTTTCCGGCATGGAAAGCGGCGAGTCTGGACCCGATTGAGGCGCTGCGGTACGAGTAGTCCGCACGACGTGCAACTTCTTTGTAACGTATTGTCCGAAAAGGCCTCCCACGGATAAGATACGAGGCGTCTCAAGTAGGAACCGTGGAGATGGAACGATGTCGCGACTGAAGCTCTGGGCGAGCGTGGGGCTGGCGCTTTGCGCCGGTTGGTCGAGCGCCGAAGAGGGCATGGTGCCGGACCGCGGGTACTCGTTCGAGCGCGGGACGCGCCACGACCTCGAGAGCGGCGTACGCATCGTCGACGAAGAGAAGAAGGACGGCTACGACAAGAACAAGAAGGCGGAAGCCGAGCGCAACGCGCGCGCGGTGGCGATGCATGTCCAGAATCTGTCCGATCCCGACGAGAAGATTCGCGAGACGTCTGCCGAGATGCTGGGCTATTTGACGGCGGTGGAAGCGATTCCGAATCTGATCGAGGCGCTGAACGACCAGCACATCAACGTTCAGATCAAGGCGCACGGGGCGCTGAACAAGATCACGGGCCAGAACTTCGGCTACAAGAATTATGCGGCGTGGAAGAAGTGGTGGATGAGCAACAGCAAGGAATTCCTTGCGAAGCAGCAGGCGGGCGTCTCGCAGCTTAACGAGACGCGCGGGATGTACATGAACACGCTGGGTCTGGAAGCGCTGAAGTCGGCGCAGTTCGCGCAGGCGACGCGGATGTTCCAGGAAGCGGTGAACGCGGACCCGAAGATTCCCGACTACCGCAACAACCTGGGCCTGGCGCTGATGGAACAGGGCCGCCCGATCGACGCGATCAACTACTTTCAGGAAGCGCTGGGGCTGAACGACCGCCTGCCGCAGCCGTACATGAACATCGGCTCGTGCTTCGCTCGGCTGAACCGGCACATCGAGGCGCAGCACTGGTACCGCAAGGCGATGCTGACGGACAAGGAAGGCAAGCTCTGGGAGCCGTTCTGGACGCTGGGCAAGGAGTTCCTGCGCAAGGGTAGCTTCCCGATGGCGATGGAATTCTTGGAGCAGGCGCAGTTGAAGGCGCAGAAGAACAACATATTCGATCCGCGCATTTACCGAGACTTGGCGCTGACGTACTACGGGCTCGACCAGTACTACTCGGCGTGGATCGCGGTGAACGACGTGAAGCGCCTGGGCTACGAACTGGACGAAGGGTTCGTGAAGAAGGTACGCCAGGCGCTGATCGCGCAGGGCTACGATCCGGATAACCTGGACCCGATGGGCAATCCGGGTTCGCCTTCGCCGCCCGCTGCTTTCGCGCCCAAGGCGCCCGCCACGCCGCGCGAGACGGCCAACTCCGGACAGTAGTCCCGCCGCCGCCGGAGGGTTCGCCGCTTCCGTTCGCCGCCATGTCCGCCACTCGCACGCTGTCCGTACCCGGCGCCGCCAAGGCGCCCGAAGCCGAACCGCTTCCCGAATCCGAAACCCGGCGCAACTTCGCGCTGGGCGTGGCGAACGGTTCGCTCGTCCAGGGTTCCTTCGCCTGCATCGCGCCGTCGATCATCCTCGCTCCGCTGATACTCGACTTGACCGGCTCGGTGATGCTGGCCGGCGTGGTGGGCGTCTTGCAGCAGGCGTTTTTCATGCTTCCGCAAATGGCGGCGAGCGCCTACATCGAATCGCTGCCGCGCAAGATGACCTGTTACCGGATCTGTTCGGCGCTGCGCGCCTTGAATTGGATCGTCATCTGCGCGGCGGTGGCGTGGCTGGGTGCGGATCCTTCGGGCTTTCGCGGGCCGCTGCT
The DNA here is from genome assembly GCA_045863855.1 of Planctomycetota bacterium. Taxonomy (GTDB): domain Bacteria; phylum Planctomycetota; class SZUA-567; order H5-PLA8; family H5-PLA8; genus H5-PLA8. The sequence continues at coordinate 53,448 of BTVV01000003.1, forward strand.
GGCGGGGCTGATCGTCGCGTTTCTGTGCGTCCATGGGATGCTCGTCGGGACGTCGATGCTAGCGTTTCAGGATATCGTCGCGCGGGCGGTGCCGGTGACGGGGCGCGAACGTTTCTTCGGGCTGCGCACGTTTTTCGGGCGGCTGATCCAGACGGCGCTCACCTTTATGTGGATTCCGTTTGTGCTTCAAGACCAGGATTGGCTGCCGTATCCGCATAACCACGTGCTGCTCTTCTGCACCGGCTTGGCGTTCGAAGTGCCGGCGATGCTCTGCTTTCTGCTGGTGCGCGAACCGCCGGGTCCGCCGCCGGAGCCGCGGCGGAAGATGACCGAGCAGTTCCGGCGCGCGCGGACGATGCTGGCCGAAGAGCCGCATTTGCGGCTGCTGGTGGCGTTCCGGGTGCTGGGGTTGATCAGCGTCATGGCGCTGCCGCTGATGGCGGTGTACGCGCTGGCCGAACCGTCGCAGGGCGGGCTGGGGCTGGGCGGATCGGGGGCGGAACGGACGGAGCTGACGGCGCGGGCGCAGTCGCGTTTCGTGGTGACGCTGGCGGTGAGCGAGGCGGCGCTGGCGGGCGTTTGGTCGTGGATCGGCGGGCGCTGCAGCATCGGGCTGGGGCTGGCGCTGGGCGTGGGCGCGCGGTTGCTGCTCACGGCGCTGCTGGCGCTGGCCGTGCCGCTGCTGGGCTGGTGGGGGACCGATTGGGAGACGCGCCTGAACGCGGTGACGGTGCTGTACGTTCTGCAAGGATTCCAAAACGTGCTGACGATGATCGAGATGCAGTCGCTGGTGCTGGAGCTTGCGCCGGCCGACAAGCGCCCGACGTTCTTCGGCTTCCTGAATACGCTCTCGTTTCCGCTGATGCTGGGCCTGCCGGTCCTGGGGGGCTGGGTGGCGCATGCCTTCGGGTACGCGGCGGCGTTCGCGGCGATGACGGTTTTCGGCGTGGGTACGCTGGTGGTGGCGCGCCGGCTGGGCGCGGCGAAGCGGCATCTTCGCGAGCGCCTCGCGCCGCCGCCTGCTGCGCCTCTGGACCTGACAACGACGCGCTGATGAGCCAAGATACGGGCATGAACGGAATGCGCGCCTTGGCGGCGCTGGGTGTGGCGCTGGCCGTGGCCGCGGGGGCGTACGCGCTGCGGCACCGCGCGGCGGGCGGCTCGGACGGGCCGGACCTGCCGCCGGGCAACGCGGTGAGCCTCGTGCTGGGGCGCGGCGGGATCGTCGTCGAAGGCGATGCGGCCGATCCGATCGCCGGCGTGCGCGTGACGCACGAAGGCGCCGAGCGCGCGCTGGACGGTAGCTGGACCTGGCCCGATGCCGGCCGCGCGGCGCTTTTCTTCGATACCTCCGAGCGCCCGCTGGATGTGCGTGTCGAGACGAAGCACCGCGAACAGTCCTTCCGCGTCGACGGGTCGTGGGCGCCGGCGCCGGTGCTGCTGCGCAGCATCGATCTGACGCTGCCCGCCGACTACGCCGCCGATCAGGTGCCCGATGCCGTGGCGGCCTTCTCGCCCGACGGCCAATGGCTCGCTTACGCATCGGCCGGCGGCGAACTGGCGCTTCAGAACGTCACAGGCTCGACCGAACGCCTGCGCCGGCCGCTCGCGGAAGGTTACGTCAAGGATCTGGCCTTTGCCGCAGACGGTTCGATGCTGGTGGCCGGCGAGCAATCTCCGGACGGCTTTGTATATGGATTCGACGTCGCGAGCGGGAAGGAAGCGTGGCGCTTCCGGCTTGCGGACGAACTGGAGTCGTCGCCGCCGGAAGGCGGAGCGTACGGCGTCTATGCGTTTCCGGGCGCGTACCGCGTGCTTGCGGCCGGCGCGGACGTGCTGGTTCTGGGCCTGCATTCGTGGCGGCCCGGCCCGCAGCAGAAGCGTTCGCTTTCGCGGATCTACCGGCTCGATGCGAAGACCGGCGCGGTGCGCTGGCGCTTTCCGGCCGCCGCGCCGCTGCCGCGAAACCTGACCTGGCTGAGCGCCTCCGCCGACGGGAGCCGCGTGGTCTGCGTCAGCAGCATCCCCGGCGCGGGCCAGCAGACCGGGGACGACGCGGACCTCGAAGTTCTGGCGCTGGATGGCGTGAGCGGCGCGGAGACCGGACGGCTGACGCTGCCGCCGCTGGCTCCGCACTTCAAGAGCGCGTATTCGTGGCAGTCGCTTGCGGTGGTTCCGGACGGTTCGTGCGCGTTGCTGGGTGCGAACGACGGCCGCGTCTGGTCGCTGGACTTAAAGGACGGCCAACCTTCCGTGCGCTGGCGCTGCGACGTGGGTACGCCGATCCAGGCCGGTACGCTGAGCGTGCATTGCCATATCGGCTGGGGCGCGGCGTCGGGCGAGGCGTTGTTCGTGACGGTGGATAAAAATTACGAGCCATTCGGCGCGGTGACGCAGCCCAGCCGCCCGCCGGACGTGCATCCGGAAGCCGCGACGGTGCAAGCCTTCGCACCCGGCGGAACCGAAGCCCAGCGGTTGTGGCGCTTCGACGTGCCCGGCCGCCCGCAGGGCCTGTGGCTTTCGCCCGACCGGCGCTGGCTGGCGGCCGGCTACCACCAGCCCGCCGGGACCAACGCCTTCAATCAAGCCACGCCGCCCGATTTCGGTATCGCGCTGCTGGATCTATCCAGGCCCGGCTCGGGACGCGAGAAGCTCGTCTGGGCCTACGCGACCGAAGGTCCGGTCTTTTTCCGCGCCGCCTTTTCGGCCGACGGACGCTACCTGGCGGTGATCGAAGGTCCGAAGCCGAGCCCCGACCGATTGTCGGCGACGCGGACGTACCGGTTGTTGGTGCTGCATTGAGTGGCGAAAAGTAAAAAGTAATAACGGCAACGGCGCGGCTTCCAGGAGCGCGTTACGTGCTTGAGCCTCCTGCATGCACTCTGCGCTCGCATCGCACGCAAAACCTAAGCGCCTCGCCCCTTTTATTACCTTTTGCTATTTGCCCTCCGCCCGCCCTCCCACCGACTCCCGCTCCACCCATTCCACCGCCACCGATTCGCGTTGCGGCGGGCGGGCGGGTTGGGCGAGTCGCGCGGTAATCAGGCCGGCGGCGCGGCGACCGTAGGCGGCGCGGTCGATGCGAAGGGTGGAGAGCGGCGGCGCCAGTCGGGCGGCGATCTCGTTGTCGTCGAAGCCGATCACGCTGAGCGCTTGGGGGATGCGCAGTTCGCGGGCGGCGGCGGCTTCGTAAAGGCCGCAGGCCAGGCGGTCGTTGCCGCAGAAGACGCCGGCGGGGAGCGCCAGACGATCGAGGAGTTCGGGCGCGGCGGCGCGTCCGCTGGGTTCGTCCCAGCCGCCGGCCCAGACGGGTGCTTCGACGCGGACGCCTCGTTCTCGTGCGGCTTCGCGAAACCCTACGTAGCGCGCTTGGGCGCGCGGGTCGTCCGCGGGACCGCCCAGATAGGCTAGGCGTTTGAGGCCGGCTTCGGCGAGGCGTTCGGCCGCGCGGCGGGCGCCGGGTTCGTCGTCGACGAGGAGCGCGTCGCTGCCGGGTGTGCGTGCGGTCCCGAAGCCTTCGGGCGCGCCGTGGACGGCGAGCATGGGCAAGAGCGGGCAGCGCGCGCGGGCGCGGGCCAGAAAAGCCGGGCGGTCCAGACCGACGAGGAGCGAGACGCCACCGCCTCCGGAACTTAGTTCTTCCAGCAGCGCCGTCTCGCCGGCTTCGCTGAGCGGCGCGTAGCGCACGCGCAAACCGGCGTGGGTGAGGGCTTCGTCGAGCGCCTCGGCGATGGGATAGCCAAAGCGCCCGCGCACGAGCGCCTGCGGATCGAGGGCCAGGAGGATCGTGGCGCGCGCGGCTTCGCCGGGTCCGGAGGCTTCCATGGGCGGGCGCGGCGCGACGAAAGTCCCGCGACCCTGCTGCCGGACGAGCCAGCCGCGTTCGACGAGTTCGTTCAGTGCGCGGACGACCGTCTGGTAGCTGATGCCGTATTGCTTACTGAGCGCGGGGCCCGACGAGACGAGCGCGCCGGGGGGCAGGCGGCCGTCTCGCATTTGGGCGATCAGGTCGGCGACGAGGTCGGCGGCGGCTCGGCCGCGCGAGAGCGCAGGCGAGGCGGGGGCCGGTGAGCGGCGCGGGCGGGGCATGAGATAGGTTGTAGATAAGTTCGGGAATGCCCGCAAGGGCGGGCGCGCGCGTTGAATTCAGACGTGCGAAGACGGGATGGGCGCGGCATCGGGTTCGGGTTCGGGGTGTGGCGGTTCGACATTCAGCGCAAGGCGCGCGGCTTCGGCAGTGGATTGCATGCATCGAACTTCATGCACGGCGGCGCCGAGCCATAGGAACGGATACGAGCCGAGCATCACGAGCAGGTTGAAGCCGAAGACGAACATGAGCAACTCGTCGAAATCGTTCATTCGGCCGAAGTTGAACAAGATTTTGAGGAAGGTCAAGAACCCCAAGAGCGCGCAGGCGCAGCCCGTTCCAATCAACAAGTAGATCCCCCAAGACTCCGGAGCCGATCTTGCGTTGCGTACCCCCGCAGCGTTGCGAGTACTTCCCATGAGGAGTGTTTCGAGGCCGCGCCGGCCGGCGTGGAGGCGCTTGAGCGCGATCCAGAACAGAAAAGCGAGGCCGCCGAAAGCGAGGTCTATCGAGAAAGTGACAAGGAACTCCTTGAAGTTGACGCTGCTTTCGTTGAGCCAGGCGCCAAAGTTGACCATGATGCCGGCGGGGAATGCGGCCAGTGCGATGCGGCTGATGGTGTCGGCCCAGGCCGGTTGCGGGGGTTGGCGCAGGCCGGCGTAGGCGCATTCAGAGAGGGCGGCATCGAAGGCACGGCCGAGCAGCGTGGCGCTGAAGCCGAGGGCGACGAACGAGAGCAAGAACAGGACCGGCGGAAGGATCGCTTCGTTGTTGCGGGAGAACCAGAACCAGCGGTCGACCATGAAGAACACGGTTAACAGGGCCGCGCCACCAAAGACCAGCATCCCGGCGATGGCCGAGGGACTCTCGAAGATCGGGCTGATGCGCGACTTGCCGTGCCTGCCGTTCAGGTGCAGCGCGAGGACACGCAAGCGAAATGAGGAACAGGTTGAGGTTTTCGAAGAGCAATCCCACGAGCATGCCGGCTCCGGCAATGAGCAAGCCGCCGATGACGACCAGAAACTCCTCGGATTCGAAGCCCGCGAACGCGACCATAAGGCCGCCGACGCCGCCGGCGACGGAGGGCGGCAGAATGAATGGGAGATTGGAGCCGACGGGGCGCGGGAGCGAACCTTGGAGCTTGCCCCTGCGCCAGGCGAGGTGAACCAGCGCGGCATCCAGCGGCCCCAAGCTGCGCGCGAGCGCCCAGAGGCCCCAGGCGAAGATCACGCCGCCGGGCCAATACAGCAAGCCCCAGCACCCTTCGACCTCCAACCTTCCGTACTGGAAAATCTCGGGGATGGCGAAGACGCCAAAAGCGAGCGCGCCGACGGCCGACGCCAGCAGCAGCACCGATGCGCAGACGGTGACGAGCACGAAGCCGCCGCCGGCGGGCTCACGCGTCGGAGGCGGATCCTCCGAGAACGAGCCGGTGCGCGGAGTTGGTTCGAGGGCGGCGTTCACGGCGAAGCGCATGCCGCAGTTCAGGCACTTCGTTTTGCCGTCGGCGCCCGGCACGACGTTGCGCAGCGTGGTTTCGCATTGCGGGCAGACGGCGGAGTCGATGGCGGCGGGCGGGGCTTCCGGCGGCGACGCTTCGGGATCGGACATGCGCGGAGTCTCCGGCCGGCGCGTCAGGGCTGGGCGGGCGCGGGCGGCTTTCGATACACGGCTTCGATCACGTGGAACGGCAAACGTACTTCGCTGCCCATCAATTCGGCGACGAGATGCGTGGCGCCGATGGAGCGGATATCGAGATCGAAGGCGCTGCCTTGACGGAGCACCAGGCGCCAGAGGCGCGGCGCGGCCTGCGCCGGCTGCGCGCTTTCGGGGAAGACAAGATAGCGCGCGCTGGACAGATCGATGGGCCACTCGCCCGCGCCGTCCTTGGGATCGACGACCAGCTCGTTCGTTTCCAGATTCACGCGCAGGATCTCGGCGAGGTCCATGCGCGGGAGGCCCTGGGTAGGAAAGACGTTGGGGTCCTTGGGCTTGGCGGCTTCTTCGGGGGTTTCTTCGATCTGCGGGGAGGCCTCATCCTTCAAGGCCTGCTTCTGGCGGAATTCGACGCCGGTCTTTTCGTCCTTCTTCACGGCCAGCGCGACGGGCTCGGCCGTATCCAGCGCGGGATCGGGCCAGAGGTCGACCTTGCGCAGCAGGGCGCGCGGGAGGGTGAGCGTCACGCCGCCGGCGAGGCCGAGTTCGCAGGATTTGTCGTCGAGCTTGCGAAGCTGCGCGCGGAAGCATTCGCCGCTTTGCATCAGGACGTCGTGCTGCAGGCGAACGCGCAGATCTTGCGCGGGGCCGTCCGGGGCGATGGTTTCGAGCGGCGGCTCGAACCGCGCGATGCGTTCGAGCGCGACCGGCCACGGCGCAGCTTGCGGATCGAGGAATGCGGGGCGCAGCGCCGCAGCCGAACCGGCCGGCGGATCGGCGGCTTCGCCCACGAGGCGTTGTCCGTCGGCGAGTTCCAGCAGCGCGAAGCGCTCGTCGCGCTCTACGGGCACGACGCGGTCGAAGAAGAGGTCGTCGATGCGCAGCACGGTTTCGCTTTGCGGATCGGTGCGGAAGAAACGCACGCGGTGGATGGGAATCTTGGATTTCACAGCCAGCCATTCGTGCCCCATGGCGCCGCCGGCGACGAGGTCGCTTTCCTGGCGGCTGAGCACGCGCAGGATGAGCTGCCCATGGCGGTCGAAGGCTTCCAGCCCGATCTGACCCGCGCCGGCGTTGGCAATCACGCAGCCGACGGCGTGCACGGCTCCGGGGCGGCCAGAGTTCTTTCCGGCTTCGAAACTTCCGGGGCGGATAAAGCGCGCTTCGATATCCCCGCGTCCACGCGGCGGATCGGCGGCGGCCGAGAGGCCGCGCGAGAAGCCCAGCAATTCTTCTCCGCCGTCGGCGACGACTTGCTGCGCGGCTTCGGTGGCGCGCAGTAGCAGACCCCATTCGGCGTAGGCGTGGCTCAGGTTCGCGCCGGCGGCCAGGTCGGACTTGCCATCCGACGGCTTATCGAACCCCGCGAAGCGTATGTCCGCCATTCCGGCCCACGGCGAGGCCGCCTGGCCGGCGGCCACCAGCGCGGTCTGTTCCCGATCGGCCAACGGATCGAAGCGTTCGGCGGCATCGTTGAGCGCGCGGGGCGGCGGCGCGCGCGCGAGGAGCGCTTCGCCGGCCGGAAGCTCCGGCAGCGCCACTCCTTCGGGTGCGGCGGTTAACGCGTGCAGCGTCTCGGGCGGAAACGTGACCGCATGCCAAGCGGTCTCCAGCGCCAGAGCCGTCAACTCGACCTTCCCAGACAGCGTGCGGCCGTCGGCGAGTCGGACGCGGTCGCCGCCGCCGGCTTCTTCGCTCAGGCCCAGCGCGCCGAGCAACTGCGCCGCTCGGGCCTGAACTTCGGCATCCGGCGAAGCGAGGGCCGCCTGTAGCGAAGGCGCGGCGCTGCGGCCCAGCGCGCGCAGCGCCTCCAGCGCTTTGCGCCGCGTCTCGTAGTTGTCGTCGCTGAGAGCCTGCACGGCCGCGCGCGCCTGTTCGTTGAGTGCGGGGGCTACGCGCATGCCCATCTTGAGTTCGCGCAGATCGATCCAGGGCAGCACGACGGGATCGGGGCTGGAGGTGCGCAGCGCGAGCGGCTCGGCATGGCGGACGCGCACGAACAGGCGGGTCCCGTCATGCGATTCGAGCGTCATGACCGGCGCGGGCGCTTCGCCGCTCCAACCGGGAGCCGCGAAGCCGGCCAGCGCCAGCAGGATCGGCAGCGCACGCTTCATCGCGTTCAAAGCATACGCTTGTTCGCGCGCCGAATCCATCGGTAGCCCGGCCTCCGTAAGTGCACGCCATGTAAAAGTTAATACGCAGATTCGGGTGCTTCTTTCGCTCCGGATCGAGCACCATCGTTTGGACGCCGGAGCGGGTGGCGCGTATGCTCACGGAATAGGAGGCCGAGCGGCGAAAATGGTGGGTGCAATTCTCGTGGGCGGGCGCTCCCAGCGCCTGGAAGGCGGCGATAAAACGCGTCTGCAGGTGCACGGCGAGCGTCTGATCGTGCGGCTGGCGGAATTCCTGAAGCCTTGGTGCGACGAATGCGTGCTGATCGGTCGGGAGGAGCAGTTGCCGGAGTTCGAGGCGCTGGGCGTTGGGGAAGGGCTGGCCGATCTGTACCCCGGCTGCGGCCCTTTCGGCGGCTTGTATACGGTGCTTGAAGACCGCGACGAGGATGTCTTCCTCGTGGCCTGCGACATGCCTTATCTGACGCCTTCGCTGCTGGAACGGTTGGTGCTGGCTTATCGCATGCCGCCGAAGTCGTTCGGTGCGCTCTTTAGGGTGCCGGATGCAGGCCGGTATCGGCTGGAGCCGCTGTGCAGTATTTGGTCCCGCCAGTGCCGGCGACCGGCAAACGTGGCGTTGGAAGCCGGCGAGCGATCCGTCAGTGCGTTCGCCCAGAGCATGAACTTGCGCACCGTAGATCTGAATTTAGAAGAGGCCGGCCTGCTGGCGAGCGTGAATTTCCGCCGCGATTTGGAGGGCCTGACGGGTATCATCGAGCTGCCGTAATTCGTGTAAGTCATTGATGTGTTATGGGTTGAATGAGACATGGGTCGGCGAAGGCAGGTGCTAATAATGCTTACGCCTTGGAAAGATGCCCAAACGCGAGGGGGAACGCATCTTTTAAATGCCAGTTCTACCGATTGACCGCGTTTGATGGTATATAGGTGAAGGGCATTCGGGGACGGTTAAGGGATCGCAACATGCAGAGCGAATTCAACGACCGCAGCCTTGGCGGCGAGTCGTCGGAAGATCGTGGCAGCGGTTTCATGCCTCTCCAGCCTCCGATTTACATCAGTCTTTGGCGCATTCGAGCCAACGTCTTTCCACTCCTGACGGCCACGCTGGTTCGCTCTGTGGCGCCGCGCCTCTCTATTAAGACCAAGAAGGGCAAGGGGTTAAAGACTCCCCGGATGATGCTGCCCAACTTGCTTGGTTAGCCTACCCAGCAATCTCCCATTTAACGAGCCTGCCGCCGCCTGAATACTTCAGGTGGTGCATGCGTTATAACGTGCAGCAGGTGAAAAGTCCGAAGCGTCCTCCACTTCGGTAGCTTAAGATTTCAACCGCATGGCCTGGCATTTAAACCGATACGTCCGGCGCAACCAGGACGCCGCCGGATGGGAAGAGCGCTCCGCCGTAGGACGCGAGCCGGCCGGCTCGCCGCGGGGAACGCGCGAGGGAGGTATGGGGATGGTACGGAACGAAACGAGGACTTGGGCGGTGGCTGGGCTGTTGGCGTTGGCGCTGTGTGCGCTTCCGGGGTTGCGCGCGGAAGAAGGCATGGGCGGCGAAGGCGGACCCAAGCCGGAAGGCGAAGCCAAGCCCGAAGGCGATAAGCCCAAGGCCGAAGGGCAGGGCTTCAACCTGGCCACGGTCGAGACGATTCAGGCCAAGCTGGGCGACGACAAGCTGACCGACGAACAGAAGACCAAGATCGAAGCGCTGCGCGAACAGCTCAAGGCGAAATGGGAAGAGCTGCGCGGAAAAGAAGAAGTGAAAGCGGCGATGGATAAGATGAAAGAAGCCGCCGAGAAGAAGGATCGCGATGGCTTGAAGGCCGCGCGCGAGGAGCTGCAGAAGGCCACGGGCGGTTTCCAATTGATCGGCGAATACCGCAAGGGGCTGGGCGAAATCCTGACGCAGGAGCAGGTCGATAAGGCGATTCCGGCCCGCGCGCCGCGCGAAGGCAAGCGTGACGGCAAACGCGAAGGCGAAAAGAGCGGGGAAGGCGCGCCGGCCGAAGGCGGAGAAACCAAGTAGGTCAAGGCTTGGACGGTTGAAGCCCAACGGCCTCCCGCAAGGGAGGCCGTTTCATTTTGAGCGTTCTCGGAAACGCTTTAGCGGTCGTTACCGAAGATCCCGAAGCCGCCGCCGTCGGGCGGCGGGGCGCTGGACGCGTCGGTGGCGGCGTGTCCCGAGCCGCTGGCGCCGGCGGATTTGGCTTTGGGCGGCGGTTCGGCCGGAGCGGGCGTTGGCGGGGGTGCGGGCTTCATGCGCAAGCGCGTCGGCGGGCGCGTCTTCTGTGCGGCGGGCGCCGCGGATTCGGCGACGTCCTCGGTGTCGTCGCCTTCCGGGCCGGCGTCGAATTCGTCGTACTGCGCGGGAACGTAGCCGGGCTGGCGGCTGCGTTCGAGTTCTTCGTTAAAGTTCTTGAGGATCGCGTCCTGGAGTTCGTTGCGGCAGCGGCTGTTGATGGGATGGGCGATGTCGGCGTGGAGCTTGGCCCGGCCGCGGCTGTCGGTTCGGGAGCGGTTCTCGCCCTGACGCTTGCCGCACTGGTTGCAGTACTGCGCTTGCAGATGGTTCTTGGTTCCGCACTGCGGGCAGCGGTCGGTCATTTTGCGGCTGGGCATGGCGACGAAGAGCGCGTTGTTGCCTTGGATCACGCGGATATCGCGCACGACGAAGCTCTGGTCGAAGGTGACGCTGGCAAAGGCGAGCAGCTTGTCGGTTTGCCTAGAGACGAGCTTGATCTTGATTTCCGTGATGCGCATAGAGCATCCTGTGGCCGCGTACCGGGCGGTCGAATTCAATAATGGGACTCGTCCGCGTCTCCTTAATACGGCAGGATCAAGCGACAGGGTCGAGCCCGTTCGATTTAGCCATCCACTTCACCAGCCGGTCATGGTCTACGTGTAGTAGCTTGAGTTCGAATGAGTCGCACCTTTGAAGGCAGGCTCGACTCCAGTTTTCGATGCACGGTTGCCGCATCCACTGTTGAACTGACTACAAAGTGAACGGCTCCACTGCCCGATAATTGCCAACGACCCGGCACCGTAGCATCCAACCACTGGTGAAGTTCCACCAATCGCGGCTCGGCATCCCGGGCCGCTTTCTGTAAACCGTTGTGAGGCCAGCCCGGCATAGGATCGTTATTGTACAGTTTAACAAGTTGCATCCTAATGTTGTCCGAAACTTCTGTCAAGACGCGGGCAGGCCTTTTGTCGCTCCATGCCGGCGCCTGTAGGACTTTATACACCAGCGGAGTGGGAATGCCAAAAGCCGGAATAACAAGAAAAAAGACGGGCGTTTTCGTTTCAGGCGTTTCAGGTAGGCGTTCGATAACTTCCCCCCGGCCCAAGCAGCGGCACCACCCGCCCCACAGGAAGAAAGCCACGTCGCTGCCCAAGGTTGCGGCCACTTCGGCGAGGCGTTCGCGCGGCCAATGCAGTCCCCAAAGCTCATTCAGGGCTTCCAGGGTGCAGGCGGCATCGCTGGAGCCGCCGCCCAACCCGCCGCCCGCCGGAACGTGCTTTTCCAGGTGTATCGCCGCTCGCGCCGGAACCCCGGCGGCTTCGGCCAAACGCTTGGCCGCACGGACAACCAAATTCGTATCGTCGGCGGGCAGGCTGGGGTCAGTGCATGTGAAGTGGAGCGTCGCGGCGGGCTCGAAGCGAAGCCGGTCGGCCAACGCGATGCTGACCATGACCGTATCCAGCTCGTGGAAACCGTCGGGGCGCTTACCGAGGATGTGGAGGTCCCAGTTGAGTTTGGCGTGTGCGAGTCGTTCCATAAGGGTCGTTCTAACGGGAGAGCTTGCTTAGCTGCAAGTACCGGCTGGGTCGGTAAGCACGGTGCATGAGAGAGGCGCTTTCCGTTCCTTACAGGTCTGATGCAAACAAACCATCCAAGAGACGCCTAACTTTCTCTTGATTACAAATTCGAGTCGCCGGAACGGTTTATGCAGTCTTAAGCGAGGAGCAATTATCCCATGTTGATGAACAGAGCACTAGGGTTCGGGCTGCTGGTCTGGTGCGCCCAAGCAGCGGCGCTGGAGATCGCCGTGGACGGCAGCAAGCCCCGGCAAGTGATGCACGGTTTCGGCACGTGCATGAAAAACTGGGGCGATCCGGCGAAGGATCCGGTGAGCAAGTGGACTATGGATCCGAAGGCCCTCGCGCTTTACCTCGAAGACATGGGATTCAACATGGCTCGGATTCCGATCAATCGCTGGGTGATCGAGGGCGAGAATCCGTACGGCGGTCCGGTGCGGGTGACTGAGGAGATCAAGAAGGATCCGACGAAGCTGACGTACGAAGCGTTCGGCTGGGAAGGGCAGGGCGGGCGGGTGAAGGAGATCGATCGCGCCGCCGTTTGGGCGCAGGCGTTGAAAAAGCTGAATCCGGAGCTCAAGGTCTTCGGCTCGGTCTGGAGTCCGCCGCATTGGATGAAGAAGGCGGACGCGAAGCGCAAACTGGAATGGAGCAAGTTCGGGGCGAGTTCGTGCGGCGGCTATTTGGATCCCCAATACTACACGCATTACGCGCACTACCTGGCCGCATGGAGCGTTGCCATGGAGAAGAAGTTCGAGACGCCGCTGTACGCGGTGAGCATCCAGAACGAGCTTCACTTTTTCGAGCCTTACGACTCGTGCATTTACGTACCCCATGAGTTCGCGGCGGTGGTGAAGGAGGTGGGCCGTGTCTTCAAGGCGCAGGGTATCGCCACGCAGGCGATGGGTCCGGAGGATATGACCAAATTTCCCGATCGGTTGATGTCCTTCGTGCGTCCGGTGCTGCAGGATCCGGAAGCGAACGCGGCGCTGCCGATCATCTGCAGCCACGGGTATTCGGACGGGATCGATTCGAACTTGCAGAAGGAGGATGCGTTCAAGCTTTGGGAGATGATTAAGGATACGGGGAAAGAGTATTGGATGACCGAAACGGGCGGCGGCATCGGGTCCTGGAAGGATGGAGAAGTCATCGCCGATTCGGGGAAGAACAAGGGCCAGAAGACGAAAATCGCCGGCGCCTTTAACGGTCTGGCGACGATGCTGCATAACGCGATCGTGTACGGGCACGCCAGCGTCTGGACGACGTGGCAGTTCCTCTCCGCAGGCGACGATTGCCGGCACGGCTTGGTGCTGTGCACGATGGACGAGCTGGCGCCCACGAAAAAGTATTACATCCAGAAGCAGTACGCGAAGTTCATACCGGCCGGCGCCCGGCGCGTGGAAGCCGGTCCGGACGGAAAGGAACAGGTGTTGGTGAGCGCTTACGTGCATGAGGGGCGCAAGACGCTGACGGTGGTGCTGCAGAACCACGGCGCGGCGGAGCAGACCGTGGCGCTGGCGTTGAAGGACGTGCCGGCGGTGGCCAAGTTGGCCGTGTATGTGACGAGCGAGCAGAAGAACTGCGAGGCGGGAGCGGAGGTGACGGTGAGCGGCGGGAAGGCGAGCGTGACGGTTCCGGCGCAGAGCGTGGTGACGCTGACGGGGAAGGCGGAGTAGGTAAGCAGGCACGCAGGCTATGAGCCTGCGTGCCTTCGTATTCGATTCAACCTTTCAAGGCCATGAGCGGTTCCAGTCTTAGCCACGGCTTGGCCAGTTCCGCTTGTTGATTCAAGACGGCCTTGATGTCCTTGTAAGCCTGTGGCGCTTCTTCGAGCAGGGCGCTTTCCATGCCGGGCATTTTCGAATAGACGACGTGGGCCATTTGGCGCCGTACGTCCCGCGGCCTGATTCTCCTATGAGCCTCGGCCCGCGAAAGCGCGCGCCCCGCTCCGTGGGCGCAAGAAGCGTACGCTGCGGTGAAACCCAAGCCTTCAACGATATAGCTGGCCGTGCCCATGGAGCCCGGGACGATCCCGCGGCGCCCGGATTCGGCCGGCATCGCGCCTTTGCGGTGAACGAATAGGCTCTTTCCTCCATGGCTTTCCAGGGTGATGAGATTATGCGCCACGTCGAAGACTTCGCCCGTTTCCAACGGTTGTTGAGTGAGTTCCGAGAGGGCTTCGACAACGCGCTCCTGCATGCGTAGGCGATTTTGCCGAGCGAACTCCAGGGCCCATGCCAGATCCGAGAAAAACGCGCGTGCATCGGCGCCGCCGGCTTCGAAATACGGCAACGGTTCGCGCCAAGCGGCGCACGTGTTTCGCGCACGAGCCGCTTGGCCGTGGTGAGCCGCGATCGCGGCGCCCAGCCCGCGCGAGCCGGAATGAACCGTGGACCAGAGGCGGCCTTGGGTATCGCGTTGGAGTTCGACGAAGTGGTTGCCTTCTCCGAGCGTGCCCAAGTGGCGACCCCCGAGCCAAGCGGCGAGGTGCCTAAGACTGGGAGTGCTGAGGTCGCCGGGCCGCAAATTGCCGGGAAGTTCTTGCGGCCGCTTGTGAGCTCGCCGTCCGACGGGGATGCGCGAGCCGATCCGTGCGAGCAGCGCCTCGAGGTGTTCTCGATGCAGCGAGGCCGCATCGAATTCGAAGCGTCGCGTATTCATGCCGCAGCCCAAGTCTTGTCCGATGGCGCTGGGCAGCACGCAAGATTCGGTCGCGAGAACCGTGCCCACGCAGACGTCGCCGGCGAAATGGATGTCCGGCATGACGGCGATGGGACCGGCGAGCCGGTCCCATCGCGCCAAGCGCTTCAGGAGTTGCATGCTCTTCTGGTCCACCCGCTCGGCCCAGCAATAAATGGGCACGGCCTGCGTCTCTTCCATGATGGTATTCATGCGTCGCCTCCGATCCGGGCATCCGGATGCCAAGGAAGGTAATTGAGGCGCAGCACGGGCATCCGTTTCATGCGCAAGGACTCCGCCAACTCCATGCGCAGTCTGCGTTCGACGCGGGATAAAGCGTATTCGATCCGGTGGGACTCCTGGGACGGCGCGGACGATTGAGGTCCCAGCCAGACGTGAATGCACGCCAGGCTTCTGACTTCCACATTCACGAGGCGCAAATCCTGCAAAACCGGATCTTCCAGTGCGGGCAACAGGCCGGTAACGAACAACTCGGCGACGGCGTGCGCGATGCGGTCGTTGCGGTAGCCGCGCCTCGGCGAATCGTGAGGCGATGACATGACACGACGCTCCTTGCGGCTTCAAGCCGCGGAATGGGATGACCCCACGCCGCTAAGCGTTCAGCCGGAAAGAGCCTTAAGCACGATGCTTACGGCGAGTCGACTAGCCGCGGACGTGGAGGAACGGGGAAGGAGCGGATGAGGCACGCAAGGAAGTTCCTCCTTTGATCGTCCGAAAGCCCATGGAAATATCCAACGAGACAAAACGTACCCCATCAAAGCACGCGGCGCAAGTTTTGGGTACGCTCCGGTTCCTCACCCAGGTAAAGGACCCCTTCAAGCGGAGCCGGCGTCTCAGATGACTTCCAGCCCGTCGCGGTCGGGGAGTTTCGGGAAGGGCGCGTGCGGTTCGGTCTGGTACCAGAAGGCCGTCGAGGCAATGTCGTCTTGCAGGGGCAGGTAGCGCCCGCCGCTGCGCCAGCCCAATGCCTGAATCGTGACGCGCAGGTCTTTCTCGAAGCGAATCGGGTCCATGATGTGGAAGCGGTACAACCCGAAGCGCTGATTGCAGCGGTACATGTCGCCGGGCTTGAGAACCTGGCAGAGACCCGCGTAAGGCGTGGAGAATTCGCAGTATTCGCGTTTGCCTTCTCCGCGCGGCCATTCGAAGTTGTACGAGCCCAGGAAATAGTCTTCGGTGCCGGTGCCGCAGATCGTCGGCCACTCGTCGCCGTCCATGAAGAATTTGATCTCGCCTTCGCCCCACCAATTGTTGTTGTTCACCTGCCAGGCCAAGTAGGTTCCGACGTACTGGCCCCAGCCTTCGACGCCTTCGAGGAGGGTATGGTCGGTCTTATAGGGCAGGGGGTTGCTGCGTCGCCACTGCGCGTGGAGGTAAGCGGCGTCTTCGGGCACGTCGGTGAGCGTGTAGTTGACCTGGTAATAGAGGGTCTGTTCTTCGTCGTGGAGGCTTTCGACGGTGATTTTAGCGGACTTTTTGAAGGGCATTTCCCAGAAGCAGTTGAAGGCGCTGCCGGGGTTGACGTTGACGGGCAGGGCGTTGACCTGCGCGTATTTGCCCCAGCCCATGCAGAAGAAGTCGCCCATCGGGCATTCGATCGAGGGCGTCTTTTCGCCGTCCCAGTAGAAGCGCAGGATCCAGTAGCGCCAGTTGCCCGAGGGCGTCATCCAGATCTGCTGGATCGCACCGGGGCCTTTGATCTCGGCCACGGTGAAGGTCTTGCCGGGTCCGATGCGGACGCTGGGCGAGACCTTCCAGGAGCGGCCCAGGTCGCGGGCGCATTTTTCGCCCGTGCCTTTGGTGGCCATGCCGCCTTTGCCCTTCTGGCCTTTGAAGTTTTCGGCGCTGATGCTGCGCGATTGCGCGCGGCTGAGGCGCGAGAGGTTACCTAGATGCATGCCGAGTCCGTTGAAGGCCATGGTGGAAAGCGCTCCGATCAGGTGTACTGGTTCCTCGTAATATACCCATGCACACTCGATTGCGCAAGTTAAATCGGACTATCGAAGGCGAAAGGGCGCAGGTCTGGCGAGGTCTATCAGTCGGAGCTGCTGACGGCGTTCGTGTCGCGCCACCAGGTGAAGCCTTCTTTCTTGCCGTTGCGGTAGCGCTGCCCCCAGCGAGCGGTGAAGCCCCGGCAATCGACGTGCACGTGGCTGCCTACGGAGTGTTCGCCCGGCCAGTGGTAGAGGCCGATGCCGCCGGCCACGACGCGCCCTTCGCGTTCGAGGTCTTCGGCGGCCTGTGCGATGATGAGGCCGTCGAGTTCGTCGCCGCGGCCGTCGCCGTTGAGGTCGTCGATCTTCAGGTCGCCGTCTTCGTCGATGCACAGATCCACGGCGTCGCCGTAACAATGCCGGCTGAAGGCGGCTCCGCCGATCTGCTTGTTGAACGCGGGCGTTCGGAAGCCGCTGGTGATGTAAAAGCGCGTGACGGTGTGGCCCTGTTCGCGGAGGCGTTGGCGCAGCGCCGTGAGCTTGTGAACCAGCGCGGGGATGACGGGCGTCCGGTCCGTGTGGCGGCGGTTGGTCTGGATCTTGCGGCCGTCGGGCGCGCGTTCGTCGAGGAACGCGACCAACTGGCCGAGCTGCAAGCCTTCGTCGAGCGGGAGGGTCTCGGTCTGCTCGTTGATGATCGCGAAAAGGGTGGGCGGACGGTAGAGCGCGGCGTACTTGCGCACGTCCTCGCTGGGGCTCTTGAGCGGATCGAGGTACGGCCCGATGGGTTCGCCACAAACGGTGAGCGTGGTGTTCCCGGCGTTTTCGCGGACGGCGGCGGGTTCGAGCACGAGCAGTTCGAGGGCGCCTTGGCGAGCGGTGGCGGGATCGTTCCAGACGAGGCGGTAGCGACCGGCTTGCGCGGGGGCGCGCCCGAAATGCGCGCCGCCGCCCGCGGCCGCGGGTCCGAATTCGCCTCCCGCGTGGTCCCAGGCGTCGGAGTTTTCGAGCGTCAGGCGGCCGGTCCACGCGACGGGATTGGGATCGAGCGTGAAGGCTTGCCCGGCGGTGAGCAGAATGAGGCCGGTTTCGCCGATGCTTTGCGCCAGCGCTTCGGTTCCGCCCTCGGGCAGCGTGATCGTCCAACCTTGGAGTGCGTGCGGCGTTTCGAAGCGGCGCACAGGCGCGGAGAGCGGTTCGGCGCGCAGCCAGCAGATCGTCAAGGTGCTCAAGGCGAGCGCCAGCCCCAGCACCACCCAGGCGCCGGGATGTGCCTGGAACCACGCTCCGAGCGAAGTGGCCGGACCGTATTCGAAGCGCCGCCAGCCGTGGCGCAACGGCTTCAAGGCTTTCAGAATCAGCGTGCCCATCGTGAGGCTCCCGGACGAATGCAGACCAATGGCCAACGAGCGGCCGGGGTCAGGCCGATATTTCCCCTAACGGTGTATCGGCATTCGGGGTGCGTCGGGTTGAGGGAATCCAAGTCACGCGGGGGCGTGGAGCGCCACCCTTAACGCGAGTCGAGCACGATCGAAGTCCGCTCAAAATTATTGCAGGGCCTGGCCCGGACAGGACACTAGGGCGCGGGCGGGGCAACCGGCAGGCCGAGTCGCGTGCGGAGCAGCTGGATTTCTTGGTGCTGTTCGGGCGTCATGTCCGGTTTCAGGTCGAGCGGAACATTCAACTTGCGCAGCGCGGCTTCAAGGCCGCCCTCCTCGTAAGAGAGCCATTCGACATGACCGTCGCCCATAAGCGCATTAATACCCCTGCCTGCTCCGCAGTGCGGGCAAATGGCGAGTACGGCATGCCCATGGGATTGAGTGTGTCCAGGCACGTACTTATAGACGTGGCTGGAGTGTGGTGGGGGGCCCGACGTTTCGTTCGCCGTGGGGCATTCCAGGATGTGCGGGTGTTCAACGAATCCATCGAGCAGAAGATCCAAATCAGGTGGATAGCGCCCCATGCTCGCACCCGCATCGGCGTACATGCTCAGGGCTTTTCCGATTCGAGATAGGTTCGAGGCGCATTGTGCGCGCGCGCGTTGTTCGTACGCCCGTGCCGATACACGGCTGATGAAAATTGCGACCGAGCCGCCCAATAAGATCAGGGTCAACCCCAACAACCATGCCCGACGAGGCTTGGAGGCTTGTGAAGGCGGGGCTTCTTCGCGCATACAAGCGACTATACGCGCGAAGAAGCCCAGCGGTTCGATCAGCCGCAACACTTTCCAGACGCCGGCTTGCGCGCGGCGATGGAGAGGCTGGTGATGTAGTCGCTCGCGCGGTGTCCGTCGGGCAGGTGGCTCAGGATTTCCCTGTAGAGCGGATCGCCGGAGCCGAGCATCGCTTCGACGTAGCCGGGGCGCGGTTCGAGCGCCAAGGCGGTCAGGCCCACAGCCCGGATGAGTCGATCGACCTCGGCCAAGGTGAGCGCTCCGGCGACGCAGCCCACCAGCGCTTCGACGCTGGAGCGGAGCGCTTCGGGCAAGGGACGCAGGAGCGCCATGTCGCTGATCGCCACGCGGCCCCCGGGCTTCAGCACGCGGGCGATCTCGCGCCACACTTGCGGCTTATCGGGAGACAAGTTGAGTACGCAGTTCGAGAGAATCACGTCAACGCTGGCGTTCTCGACCGGAAGATGCTCGATCTCGCCGAGGCGGAATTCGACGTTGTCGTAGCCCATACGCGCGCGGAACGTCACGGCGTTGGCGCGTGCGCGCGCGAGCATCTCGGGCGTCATGTCCACGCCGATGGCGCGTCCAAGCGGACCGACTTTCTCGGCGGCCAGGAAGACGTCGAAACCTCCGCCGCTGCCCAGGTCGAGTACGACCTCACCCGCCCGGAGCTCGGCCAGCGCGGTGGGATTCCCGCAGGAAAGCCCGAGGTTGGCGCCTTCGGGTAGCCTTTCCAGTTCGCCGTTCTCGTAGCCCAACTTGAGCGCCAGTTGGTCCGGCGGCAGTCCACCGCAGCAGGCGCCCCCCGCGCATGGCCCGTTTTCGGCCACCTTGGCGTAGCCCTCGCGCACCTGATCGCGGATTTTTTCCGAAGCGTTCATCGCATTTTCCTTTCGTCGCAGCATGCGGACTTCGATGGAAGGGGCCTTTTCGGCGGTGCGCAGCACTCGCGCTGCTCCCGCGCCCGGTACAGGCGTTGGCGGTCGCGCTCGGCCGGCGGCGCGGAGCCGCCGCAACAGGTGAGGCATTCCAGCAACTTTCGATGCAGGATGCCTTGCGCCGGCGCGAGCTTGTAATGTACCCAGAGGCCTTTCTTACGCGCTTTCACCAGTCCCGCCCGGCGCAGGTACGCCAGATGGCGCGAGATCTTGGGCTGCGGCGCTCCGATGGCGGCGACGAGATCGCAGACGCAGGATTCTCCTTCCCGCAGCAGCGCCAGCAGGCGCAAGCGGGTGGAGTCGGCTACGGCGCGAAAGAGTCGATCGGCCTGGGTCATGGGCGCCATTCCATTCGCCTAAGCGAATATACTTTGCCTGCTTGATGATGTCCAGGACGGTGCGGCCCATTCCCGCATTTGCAATATTTCGGCTTACTTCGCTTTGATGGGTTTGCCTTTGGCCGATTCGCGCATCGTGACGCCGATGGCGTCGAAGCGCTTTCCGCCGACGAGGGTGTAGACGGGCGCGCCTTTGAGCTTCCAGCCGGCGAAGGGGCAGTTGCGGGCTTTGCTCTTGAAGCGCGCGGGATCGACCTGCCAGCGCAGGTCGAGGTCGAGGATCGTGACGTCGGCGGGGCCGCCGACTTTCAGGCTACCGCCGGGCAGATCGAGGACGCGGGCGGCCGAGGCCGTCCAGGCGTCGACGAAGCGCTTGAGCGGCAGTTTGTTCTTGTGGACGAGATGCGTGAGCAGCACGCCGATGTTGGTCTCGAGGCCGATGACCCCGTTGGGCGTCTCGACGAATTCCTGCGACTTTTCTTCGGTCGTGTGCGGCGCGTGGTCGCTGGCGAAGCAGTCGATGGTGCCGTCGAGGAGGCCTTCGAGGCAGGCATCGAGATCACTGGGTTCGCGCAGCGGCGGGTTCATCTTGTAATTCGCGTCGAAATCGCGGCAGCATTCGTCGGTGAGCAGCAGGTGATGCGGGGCGACTTCGGCGCTGACCTTGGCGCCTTTCTTCTTCGCTTCGCGCACGAGACTCACCGAGCCCTTGGCGCTGATGTGCTGGACGTGAATCCGCGCGCCGGCGAGTTTGGCGAGGCGGATATCGCGTGCGACGATGATTTCTTCGGCCGCCGACGGATAGCCGTTGATGCCGAGCGCGGCGCTGACCTTGCCTTCATGCATCACCGCGCCGTTGGAAAGATCGTGGTCCTCGCAGTGCTCGACGACCACCTTGCCCAAAGCGCGGGCGTACTCGAGAGCGCTGCGCACGAGAAAGCTGCTGTTCACGCAAGCGCCGTCGTCGGTGAAGCCGACCGCTCCGGCGCGCGCGAGCAGGCCCAGCGCGGCAAGTTCCTCGCCCGCGCGCCCCTTGGTGATGCAGCCCATCGGAAAGACGCGCGCCATGCCGGCCTGTTCGGCCTTGAGGTACTGGTAGGCGATCGCGCTGGAGTTATCCAGCGGCGGGTCGGTGTTGGGCATGGTGACCACGGTGCTAAATCCGCCGTGGACGGCGGCGGCGCTGCCGGAAGCGATGGTCTCTTTGGCCGTGAAGCCTGGTTCGCGGAAGTGGACGTGGATGTCGAGGAAGCCTGGGCAGACAAGAAGGCCGGTGCAGTCGAGAATCTCGGCGCCGAGCGGAGGCTTGAGGTTTTTGCCGATGGCTTCGATGGTTCCGAGCGCGGTATCGATCAGGACGTCGGCGGTTTTGTCGAGCTTGCTCGACGGATCGAAAACGCGGCCGCTTTTTAGAAGCAGTGAAGACATGCCTATTCCCTTTTTCTCTTGCTTGATCGCCAAACGACAACCTCAATGTGTGAAGCCGCAAGAAGCTATGCTTCAACTTCCTCACGCGCGGCTTCGCTTTGCGCGCCCACGCCCATGCACAGATAAAGCACCGCCATGCGCACGGCCAAACCGTTGCTCACTTGCTGCAGAATCACACTTCGCTCGCCATCGGCGAGTTCGGGGGTCAGTTCGATACCGCGGTTGATTGGGCCGGGGTGCATGATGATCGCACCGGGTTTGGCGCGTTTCATGCGTTCTTCGTTCAGGCCGTAAATGGCGGCGTACTCGCGCACGCCGGGGAAGAAGCGGCCGGCTTTGCGTTCGAACTGGATGCGCAGGCAGTTGAGCGCGTCTGCCTGTTCGACGACGGCGTCGATATCGTGGCTCACTTCGACCCCCAGCGCGGCGGCGATGGCCGGAGGTACGAGCGTGGGCGGGCCGGCGAGGATTACGCGCGCGCCGAGTTTGCGCAGGCCGTGCGCGTTGCTGCGCGCGACGCGGCTGTGGCGGATATCGCCCAGGATGGCGACGGTGAGTCCGGCGACTTTGCCGAGCTTTTCGCGGATCGTGAAGATATCCAGCAGACCCTGTGTGGGATGCTCGTGGCAGCCGTCGCCGGCGTTGATGACGCTGCATTGGGTGTGCCGCGCGAGCAGGTGCGGCGCTCCCGGCGCGCTGTGGCGGATCACGAACGCATCGACGCCCATCGCTTCGATGTTCTTCGCGGTGTCGATCAGCGTCTCGCCCTTCGAGACGCTGCTGCCTGAACTGCTGAAACTCATGGTGTCGGCGCTAAGGCGCTTGGCGGCGAGCGCGAAACTGTTGCTCGTACGCGTGCTGGCCTCGTAAAAGAGGTTCACCACCACGCGACCGCGCAGCGCGGGGACTTTCTTAACGCTGCGCCCGGAAACCTCCTTAAAGGAAGCCGCCGTATCGAGAATCTCGACGATCTCGGCCTTGCTCAGGCTTTCCAGGTCGAGCAGATGCTTGCGCGTCCATGCCATCGGATTTTGGATTGGGGCTTTTGGAGTGGCCGGCGGTTCATCCGGAAGCGCCTGCCACGATCCTCTTTCCCAATGCTCCTTTGTGGTTTGGCCGAACCGTTGCCGCTCCAGCGCCCTGCACGCATCGAAAAACGAACCGCTTACCGCATCCCGCCCAGCACCACGAAGACGCCCTCTTCGCCGTCGGTCTCCTCCAGACGCACCTCGACCCGATCGGCGTGCGGGATGCTCAATCGTTCGGCCACGCGGTCGGGCTGGATGGGCAATTCGCGTCCGCCACGGTCGATGAGGCTGAAGAGCCGGACGGCGCCGGGGCGGCCGTAATCGTTGAGGATGTCGAGCGCCGCTCGGATGGTGCGGCCGGTACAGATCACGTCGTCGATCAGGAAGACGACGCGGTGATCCACGGGACCCTCGATGACGGTGCCTTTTTTGCCGGTGTGCAGGCGCGGCCCGCGCAGCGCGACGTCGTCGCGGTAGAGCGTGATGTCGAGCGCGCCGTAGGGCACGGGATGGCCCCATTGCTTCGAGACGCGGTCGCGCACGCGGCGGGCGAGTTCGGCGCCGCGGCGGCGGATGCCGGCGATCAGCGCGTGGTCGAGGACGCCGCTGGCGAGCAGTTCTTTCGAGAACGCGTCGATCTGCTTGGCGATCCACTTCGCGTCGTGAATCGCGCGCTCCTGTTTCTGGCGCTTAGGCGCTTCGCGGTCTTCGTGCGCGGCCTTGCGTTTATTCTTCTTGCTCATGGTTGTGCCGGGTGCGCATGCGCGCCCGCTTCCTCCGCTTCCCGGAAGACGGTATCCAGTTCGCTTTCGTTGGGCCGGGTGCCTACGAAGGTCCGAATATGCCCGAGGAGGTCCACGCCGTCCACGCCTTGTTCGAGGCCGATTTTCAGCGCCTGGAGCGTGCGCTCCTGGCGCGGGGTAAAGGGCCCGCCGGGTTCCGCGGGTGCACCGTTCACTAAGGCGGATTCCATCGCCGCTTCCAAGGCTTCCAGCGCCGTGCCGTCGCGCGCCGCGATACGGTACGGCGTGGCCGCCAACGCGAAGGCGAGCCCTTCGGCTTCTTCGTGGAGTCCTCGATCGGCTTTGTTCAGAACGAGCAGAAAAGGGCGCGCGGTCAGCGCGGCCAGCGCCTCGAATTCGGCGGGGCTCGGCGCGCGCGAGCCGTCCACCACGAGCAAGCAAAGATCCGCTTCAGCCGCGGCCTCGCGCGCCTTGGCCTGTCCGGCGCGCTCGACGGCGTCGCCGGCTACGTCGCGCAGTCCGGCGCTGTCGATCAGCAGCAAACTCAGCCCGCGCAGGGCGGCCGGGCGTTCCAGGCGGTCGCGCGTCGTCCCGGCTTCGGCGCTGACGAGCGAGGCGTTCTCGCGGAGCAGGCGGTTGACCAGCGTGGACTTGCCCGCGTTGACGGGACCGGCGACCAGGACACGGTGGGTGCGAAGCAGGCGCCGCGCGGCTTCGTAACGGGCCAACTCGTCGGCGGCGGCGGTATGCGTGGGCGCGTGCCAAGCGATCTCGCGCTGGCGAAGCCCCAAGGCGGCTTCCATACCCAGCCGCTCCCAGCGTTCCTGCAAGTTCGTGTGGGCCAGGAGCAGATCGAGCTGGCGCGCTGTGACGCACGCGCCGAGGCGCAGGCGCGCTTCGAGCGCCAACAGGCTCAGGCGGCCCGCACGATGCGCTCGGGCGTGGAGTTCGCCGGGCAGGGCTTCGCGGAAGCCGGCGGCTTCGAATAGCTCGCGGACGGCGGCGGCGGTGCCGCGCCCGCCGTGGCAGGAGACTTCGATCTGCGCGCGCGCCGTCTCGCTTCGATCCTTAGTGACGACCGCGCAGACGACCTCGTCGACCGTGGCTCCGGCGGCATCGACCAGACTGCCGTAAGCCAACTGGCCTTCCCGCCCGGGACTCAGCGTCTGTTTGGACCTGAAGAGCGGCGCGAAGCGTTCGAAGAGTCCTGCGCCGTCGAGCACGAAGGCGGCGATGGCGGCTTCGCCGGGTGCGGTATCGAGTCGAAAAATAGCGTCGGACGACGGGGGTGGTGCGGAGGAGGTTCGCTCGGCTTCGGCCATGCGCGAGAATTCTATGCCTTTCGGCGTTCGTTCCAGATGATCCATGCGGCGAGCAATCCGTTGGGCACCGCTTCGGACGAGACTTCGGGCTTGTAGCGCTTCAAAGCGGTGAGCGCGTACGGATACAGCGAGGCGAGTCCGCCGCCGGTAAGGAGCACGCGGGCGCCTTTGCCGAGGCGTTCGGCCTGGGCTTTGGCCAGTTCCAGCGCCGCGTGGATCTGCTGCCAGCGCACGCCCGCGCGGATCGCATCGGCGGTATTTTCGCCCACCAGCGGGAGCTTGTCGCGCGTTCCGTAGCGTTTGGCGGAAAGATCGGGAAGCTGCGCGGTCCCTTGCGCGAGCGCCTTAAAGGCCAGCGCTTCGCCGGGCATGATCAGCCCGCCTTCGAAGGAGCCGACGCGCGTGCCTTTGAGCGCGCGCACCGAATTGACCGTCAGCGCGGTGCCGCTGTCGACGATCACCCACGGGTGGTGCCCCAGGAAGCAGAGCGCGTCGAGCGCCGCGAGGAGGCGGTCGTCGCCGACGTTTTTCGCCGGCTTGGGCTTGATCGAGATGGGGCAGGGGAGTTGTTTGCGAAAGCGCATGACCTTGAGCTTCGTGTGCGTACGCAAGTGGCGTTCGAAGGCATCCAGCGCCCGCGGCACCACGCCGCCCAGGAGGACCGCCGTATCGGCATTCGCTTGAGCCGTATGTTCGAGCCACTTCCAGACGACACCGGGGCGGCGGAGCAGGTCGGGCGTCGGGATGTCGTCGCAGGGCGAGTCGATGTACTCTTCGGTGAGCGCGCGAAAGGATGTATTCGTATTGCCGACGGCGACGGCCAGCGCGCGCGCGGGTCCGCGTTGCGTGTGGGCGCAGTCGTGTTGGTCGTGCGCGTGCCCGGAGTGAGCCATATTCGAGTGCCGCCGATGCAGGTGACAAGAAGGGAAACAAGCGGCAGACTGTTTACCGGATTCTTCAGCTTCCTACCAGTCCGACCGGAGTATTCCGATGCCTGAGCCGCGCCCCAACCTCTTATTGATCACCACCGACCAGCAGCGCTGGGACGCGCTTGGGTACAACGGCAACCCGATCCTGGAGACGCAGAACCTCGACCGGCTTGCGGCCAGCGGGGTGAACTTCACGCGTGGCTACACCACGTGTCCGACGTGTATCGCGGCGCGGCGCACGATTCTGACCGGCCAGGCGCCCGCGACGCACGGGCTGGTGGGGTACAGCGAAGAGGCGCCGTTCGATCCGAAGTTCACGCTGCCGCAGTTGCTCCGCGATGCCGGCTACCAGACGCAACTCGTCGGGAAGCTGCACCAGATGCCGCAGCGGCGGCGCTTCGGCTTCGACCACATGATTCTCAGCAACGGGCCTTCTTTCCGCCCCGATTCCAAGTGGCAGAAGGAAAACGACTGGATCGATTACTTGCGCGGGATGAACGTTCCGATCGAGCCGAATTTTCACGGCATCAACGGAAACGGACGCCTCGCCCGGCCGTGGCCGCTGGAAGAGCACCTGCATCAGACGACGTGGCTGACCACCCAGGCCATCGAGTTCATGACGCGCAAACGCGATCCGTCGCAGCCGTTCTTTTTGCATCTGAGTTACTGGGCTCCGCATCCGCCGCTGATTCCGCCGCGCGACTACTACGACCGCTACGTCCGGCGCATGCACGAATACCGACCGCATCACGGGACTTGGGTGCCGAAATCGGATGCCTGGGTGCCGGGCATCGCACCGGACGACAAGTTCGGTCCGTTCCGGCTGGAAGAGATCCAGAATGCGATGGCCGGCTATTACGGGCTGATCAACCACATCGACGACCAGATCCAGCGGCTGTTGGAGTCGTTTTACGTGTACGGCGGGACGCGTGGAGCGGAGCCGATGTACGTGCTCTTTACCTCCGATCACGGCGAGATGCTGGGCGATCACCATATGTTCCGCAAGACTGTGGCGTACGAAGGGAGCGCGCACGTCCCGTTCTTCGTTTCCGGTCGCAACGTTCCGATCAAGAAGAGCAGCAGCGACGAACTGGTCTGCCTGGAGGACATCCTGCCGACCTTGTGCGAACTGGGCGGCGCGAAGATTCCCGAGGGGGTGGACGGGAAGTCGCTGGCTCCGATTCTTCGAGGCGAAAAGCTTAAGGTGCGCGAGGATCTTCACGGCGAGCACACCGGCAAGACGATCGGGCACCACTACCTGGTTCACAAGAAGCACAAGTACATCTGGTACGTGGATCAGAACGAGGAGCAGATCTTCGATCTGGAGGAGGATCCGTACGAGCGCGTCGATATTTCGGGCAATCGCGCGCTGCTGAAAGAATTGCGTTCGCGGATGAGCAAGCATCTTCAAGGGCGCAGCGATTTCAGTTACGATCTTAAGAAGCTCAAGCCGTTGGAGAACGGCCAGCCGGCGGGCTTCTGGGCGCATTAGCCGGCGGCAGCATTCCCCGTTTCCGCTCGCTCCGTGGTGAATCGCCATGCCCGTCGTTCCGTGGACTCGCGCGATCGCGCATGTGGACCTCGACCAGTACTACGCGGCCGTGGAGGTTCTGGATTTTCCGGAGCTGAAGGGCCTGCCGGTGATCGTCGGCGGCGCGCCGGGGAAGCGCGGGGTGGTCAGCACCGCCAGCTACGAGGCGCGCAAATTCGGCGTGCACAGCGCGATGCCCAGTTCGCAAGCGGCTCGGCTGTGCCCGCAGGGCGTCTGGCGCACGCCGCGGATGGCGCGGTACGTCGAAAAGTCGCGCGAGATCCGGCGCATCTTCGAACGCTACACCGACCGCGTGGAGCCGCTCTCGCTGGACGAGGCTTTTCTGGATCTGACCGGAAGCCAGCGGCTATTCGGGACGCCCGAGAAGATCGCACAGCGCATCAAAAACGAGATTCTGGCCGAGACGGGGCTGGTGGCCTCCGTTGGCGTGGCGATGAACAAGTATCTGGCCAAGGTCGCCAGCGATCTGCGCAAGCCCGACGCGCTGGTGGTGGTGGCGTACGGGGAGGCCGAGGCGCGCGCGTTTCTGGCGCCGCTTCCGGTGAAGCGCCTGTGGGGCGCGGGTCCGAAGACTTGCGCGCGGCTTGAGGCGCTGGGATTGCACACCATCGCCGATGTACAGCGCGCCGAGCCGGAGTGGCTGGCGCGCCGAGTCGGCGAGCACGCGGCGGCGCATCTGCGCGGTCTGGCGCTGGGACTCGATACACGCGAGGTGGAAGTCGGGGATCGCCCCAAGTCGATCGGGAAAGAAAACACGTTTGCCGAGGATATGCGCGATCCGCGGGCCATGGAGCGGGAACTGCTCGGGTTCGCCGAAGACGTCTCCACCCGGCTGCGCGCGCGCGGCCTGCTGGCGCACGGCGTCACCTTAAAGGTGCGCTTTGGCGACTTCACGACGCTCACCCGTGCGCACAGCTTCGAGGAACCCACCGACCTGACTGAGCCGCTGTATCGGGCCGCGGTGGACCTGCTGCGGCATAAGGTGGCGCTGGAGGGCCGGGGCGTGCGGCTGCTGGGAGTGCAGGCTACGCGGATGGTGGCGCCGGGAGAGTGGACGTCGGGCCTCTTTAAGGACGAAGACGACGAGAAGCGCCGGCGCACGGCGCGGACGGTGGACCGCTTGCGCGCTCGATTTGGAGACGGCGCGGTGACGCGCGGGCGGCTTTTGGAAGAAAAAGCGGAAGATACGGGGAGCATGAACGACAAGCCGCCCTCTTTAGGTCGTTGACCATCCGGTCGCTAAACGTATATTCGTCGTGTTCGCCCCGGCCCGGCGCCTGGCGATCCGGGACCGTGCATACGGAGTCGATCAGCTTGCGTTACGCCATCTTCGGCGACATTCACGGCAATTACGATGCCCTCGAGGCTGTCCTGACGTTCCTGGATAAACAGGATATCGACGTCTTCCTGTGCACTGGCGACGTGGTGGGCTACGGGGCGGAGCCGAGCAAGTGCATCGAGACGGTGCGCGAGCGCTGTGTCGTCTGTCTGGCGGGCAACCACGATCACGCGGCCTGCGGCAAACTGGACACCGAATTCTTCAATATCTTCGCGCGGCAGGTCGCGAACTGGACGCGCCAGCATCTTTCGAACGAAGAGCGGCAGTGGCTGGCGGGGCTGCCGTTCGTCTGCCACTTCGAGGACTTCACGCTCAGCCACGGCAGCGCGCACAGCCCGGAAGTCTTCAACTACATCACGACGATTTTCGACGCCGAGCTTTCCTTCGAGTGCCTCGACAAGCCGCTGCTTTTCTACGGGCACACGCACATTCCGCTGGCCTTCTTCGACACGGTCCCGATGACGTACACGATGGACCAGGAGATCAAGATCAACGCGGAAGGCAAGACGCTGGTGAACGTGGGATCGGTGGGGCAGCCGCGCGACGAAGACCCACGTGCGAGCTTCGCGATTTACGATTCGAACAAGCAGATCGTGCAGCTTCACCGGTTGCCGTACGACGTAAAAAAAGCCGGCCAGAAGATCATTGACGCCGGGCTTCCAGAAGCCTTGGCGATCCGGCTGGAACTGGGCAAGTAGTCCGGTTCATTCCGCGTTTCCGCGATCAACTCTGCATTAAGTAGGAATCGCTTCGCGTACGAGCGCGCTCGCGGCCGCTTGCTCGGCTCGCGGCTTGTCGCCCGGCGCGCGGTGGCCGGTCTCCAGGAGCCAAGTCCGGCTGCGCGGCGTTTCGACGGCGTCGTGGAGTGTCGCGCGGCGGCGGTAGGGCAGATAGTTGCCCAAGTGCCACATGCCGCTTCGGTACAGGCAGAAGTCGCCGGCTTGGAGGAACAGTTGAACGGCGCCGGGCATGCTATTCGCATATCGCAGGCAAGCTGCCTCTCGTTCCTCGGCGCCCCATCCATCCAAGGAAGGGCCAGCCGGTGGATCGTCCGGGAAAGCGGCGCGTTCGCACGGCAAGTCTTCGCGCAAATGGCTGCCTGGCACCACCCAGGTGCTGTCGTCCGCGTACAACGCGCAGTTGATCTGGTTGAAGTAGTCGAGGTCGAAGCGCACGCGTTCCCATGCCGCGCGCTTTTCGCCCGTCGTGTGGTGCCTGAAATCGCGGTGCCAGTTCGTGCACCACGGCAGACTCGCCGGCTCAATCAGGACGCCCAGCCAGCGGTCGAGATCCCCGTACGTATGCCTGGGAGAGAGCACTCTTGCGAGGGCGTCGCGGAGTTCAGGCAGATCCCGGTACGCTTCGAACGGCTTGCGATCCAGATCGTACGCTCCGACCGGCTGAAAGCGCTGGACCTGGCTTCCGCTGGCCTTGCGCGCCGATTCGCGCCCTTTTTCGGTTTCTCGGCGCAGGTCTCGGACCAAAGCCGGCGGCAAGATGCCGCGGAAAACGGTGAACCCGTCGCGCAGGAACTCGTCCTGGTGCCGATCTTCGTAGCGGAAGGTCATGACTATTCTCCGTAGCGGTACCGTGTGCTCAAACTACCCCAATCCGGGATGAGTTCGCGATGGTGCGAATGCGGTGAGTTGGGGTACAAAACCGGACTGGGATGAACGGGGTGCGCGAGCAATGGCACGGCTCCAGCGGGCATTACCTTCCAAGGTGGCCTATCCAGCGGGCTTGCCGCGCATCGTCGCGGCCGGGTTCTCTAAACTGCGCGAGCCGCAAGAGATTCCCCGCTACACGCTCGCGCATTTCGAACTCGACTTTGGACCGGTGCGGCCGTTCTGCATGCGTTCGGAGCTGAACGGACAGGCCTTCGAAGCCTTGCCCGGTGCGGCGTATCTTTTTCGCCCGGGCGATGTCTACGCTTCGACCATCGAACCCGGGAAACAGCCCTACACCTGCCACTGGGTGCGCTGGGATTTATCCGGTGGGGACGGGCTGGCGACGGGTGCATCACGCGTGATGGGCTTGCCTCGATGCATTCGGCTGGGGCTGAGCGAGCAACGCGAACTGATTGAAGCGTATGACGCGCTGCGGGAAGCGCACCATGGCGGCCGGCCGGGGTGGGCGGAAGTGGCGGCCGGGCATCTGCTGGTCGCGCTGGGCATCTTGCGCCGGGCCGTGGAAAGCCCCGCCGTGGACACCACCGCCGGTCCGGCCGTGGAACGCAGGCTGGGCTTAAGCCTATCCTTCATCGAAGGACATTTCGCGGAACGCCTGAAACTGGCGGATTTGGCGCGCGCGAGCGGGTGGAGCGAAGACTATTTTGGGCGCGCATTTCGCCGGGCATTCGGACGCTCGCCCTTGCAGCATCTGCTTGACCGGCGCGTGCAGGAAGGCCGCCGCCTGTTGGCTGCCGATCCGCGCCTTACGGTGCCCGAGGCCGCGCACCGTTCCGGCTTTGACGATGCGCGGTATTTCGCGCGCCAGTTTAAACGCCGGTATGGCCTGAGCCCCGCGGCGTTTCGGGATGCCTTGGCGCAGTACCGGATTCCCCCGCTCCCCGGCGTTTGACACCCTCCGCTTGCGCCTTACCTTATAGGAGTTGCCCCGGAGCCGTTCGAGGGCCCCGTTTTTTTTCCGCCGCCGGGTTTTTCCGAGCGCTCATGCGAAGGAGAAGGGACATGCCGAAGGGCTTCACGCTGTGGTTCACGGGGCTGTCGGGGTCGGGCAAATCCACCCTGGCCAACGCGGTCGCACAGGAACTGCAGAAGCAGGGCCGCCTGATCGACCTGCTGGACGGCGACGTCGTGCGCCAGCATCTGAGCAAGGGCCTGGGCTTCAGCAAGGAAGACCGCGACACGAACATCCGGCGCATCGGGTTCGTCGCGCACTTGATCACGCGCCACGGCGGCGTGGCGATCACCGCCGCGATCAGCCCCTACCGCGCGATTCGCGACGAGAACCGCAAGCTGATCGGCGATTTCGTCGAGGTTTACGCCAAGTGTCCGATCGAAGAATGCGAGAAGCGCGACGTGAAGGGCCTGTACAAGAAGGCCCGCGAAGCCGTCGCGGCCGGGAAGGGCATGCAGTTTACCGGCGTGGACGATCCGTACGAAGAGCCGAGCAAGGCCGAGATCGTGGTCGACACGAGCACCTGCACGGTCCAGGACGGCGTGAAGATCATACTCGACGCCCTGAATAAGCTGGGCTACCTCGAAGCGGGCGCCGCGGCCGGCGACGATCACCGCGCGCACCACGAGTACGTGCCGGACGAACTGCTCAAGAAGGCCGAAGCCGCGTTCAAGAAGGCCGGCAAGGTGCATACCGACGTGCTGCTGAAGGAGTTGCACATCGGCTTCAGCACCGCCGCGCACGTGATCGACAAGCTGGCGGAACAGGGGAAGGTTTCGTTCAAGGGCTAAGTTCGCGGAAACGGAGCCCGGAGCGTCTTCGCGCTTCGGGCTCCGTTCCATTTATATGCGCTTCGTCGTCCTGCACCACACGGGCTGGCCGGACCACGGCGATCACTTCGACCTGATGCTGCAGGCCGAGGCGGGCGATTCGGATGCCGCGCAGGTGCTCAAGACGTTCGCGACGCTCACGCACGAATTTCCCGACGGCAAGAGCCACGCCGACGTGCGTCAGCGCGACGAGCAGGCCCTGGGGCCGGACGCGCAGACCAACTTGCTGCGGCTTATCGACGATCACCGCCGCGCGTATCTCGAGTTCGAGGGCGAGGTGAGCGGCGGGCGCGGGCGCGTCGCGCGCGTGGAATCCGGTACGCTCGCGTGGCTCCAGCCGCCCGAGGCCGATGCGCTGCTACTACGCTTCGAATTGCAAGGCTCGAGGCTCAAAGGCGGCTATCGCTTGCGCCACATGGGCGGCGGGATTTTCAGTTTCGAGCGGCTTAAGCGCGTCTGAGCTTCCGGCGCGCTCAGACTGGACAGCGCCCCCCGCATCGGGGAAAACGGGTTTGTATGCCCGCGTAATGGATCGTTCCAACAATCACGAGGCGTGTCATGGCCATCGAGTTCGATTGTCCTCAATGCCGCAAGGGTCTTTTTGCGCAGGATCAGTACGTCGGGCGCGAGATCGCCTGCCCGGATTGTAAAACGCGGGTGAAGATCCCGACGGCCAGCGGCCAACCGGCGCAACGCGCCGGCGAAGCGGCGTTTACGCCGACGTACGTGCCGCCTTCGGCGCCGGCCGCTCCGCGGACGCCGTCGTCGACGCCGCAGCCGCAGGCGGTGGGTTCGAGCACGCCGCAGCCGTACACTCCGGGCGGGACGCCACCGCCGTATCCGTCGGGTCCGGCGGCGCCGCAGGGCTATGCGCCGCCGCCGCAGGGATATGCCGCGCATGGGCAGGCTCCGCCGGCGGGGCAGGTGCTTCCGCCGCTGGGCTACGCGCCGCAGGGTGCGGCTCCGGCTGCCGGAGCGGACCGTCCGTGTCCGGCGTGCGGGCAGCAAATCAAGGTTGAAGCGCGGCAATGCCGCTTCTGCGGACATGTGGTCGACCAGGCGTTGCAGCAGCAGTTGGGCGCGGCGCAGGCGCAGGATCAGTATCCGGCGTGGCGCGGCGCGCGGGGTGGCGTGGAGTTCGGCGCGACGCTGGATGTGGGCATCGCGGTGCTGCGGCGCTTCTGGGGTATGGGCGGCGCGATGATCTTCCTGTTCGGCATCATCGTGAGCATGATCGCGATGATCGCACTAATTCCGATGGGCTTGATTCTGGGCATGGCGGGCGGAGCCGGAGGCGGCGGTGGTGCGGCCGCGGGTATCCTGATCGCGGTTGTTGGGGGGCTGGTGGCTTTTGCAGTCATCTGGCTGCTGAGCTGCGTATTTATCGCGGGCTTGTGGAAAGTGAGCATCACGATGGCCGATAACGTGATGGGCAAACCCGTCGAACCGCGCTTCGAAGACCTCTTCTCGGGCTTTTCGTGCATCGGAAGCGTGCTGGGTGTTAACCTGGTAATGGTTCTGGTGGGCATTCTTTCCGGTCTGGTTGGCGCGGTGCTGGCCACTTACTTGGGCACCGCGGGCCAGATCGTTCAGTTTGGGCTCAACATCTTTAACTATTGGATTACCTTGCGGCTGCTGATCGCCGTTCCGTTGATCATGGATCGGCACCGCGGCGCGATGGAGGCCTTGGGCGAGAGCTGGCGGCTGACCAGCGGTAATGCGTTGATCATGTTCTGCGCGGTGTTGGTGGGCACCATCATCGCCGGACTGGGCATCATCCTGCTCGTGATCGGGTATATCTTCACGTCTGTGGTGTTGATGGGCATCTTCGGCAGTATGTACCGCCAACTGACCTGGCACGGTGCGCAAACGCAGGCGCCCGCTCCTGGCGGGTATGCGCCGCAGCCGCAAGCCCCGGCGTACTGATTCGCCTTCGCGAAGGAGCACGTGCATGCATTACCGGCATCTGGGTCGAGCGGGCGTGCAGGTCAGCGAGATCGCGTACGGTTCGTGGATCACCGCCGGAGGGCAGTACGCGGCGGAAGCGTCCATCGCGTGCCATGAACGCGCGTACGAACTGGGGATCAACTGCTTCGACACGGCCGATGTGTACAACGCGGGGCAGGCCGAGACGATCGTGGGGCGGGTTCTGAAAAGCATTCCGCGCCGGAGCATCGTGCTGGCGACGAAGTGCCATGGGCGCATGGGCGAGGGAGTCAACGACCGCGGGACGAGCCGCAAGCACGTGCGCGAAGCCTGCGAAGCGAGTCTGGCGCGGCTGGACGTCGAGTATATCGACGTGTACCAGGCGCACAGCTACGACGCCGAGACGCCGATCGAGGAGACGTGCCGGGCCTTCGACGATCTGATCCGGCAGGGCAAAATTCTGTATTGGGGCGTGAGCAACTGGGGCGTGCGGCAGGTCGCGGAAGCGGCGGCGGTCTGCGCGCGCCGCGGCTACGACGCTCCGGTCAGCCATCAGCCGCGCTACAACCTGTTCGCGCGCGAGATCGAAGCCGACCTGATGCCGCTGTGCAAGCAGCACGGGCTGGGCTTCATCGTGTATTCGCCGCTTGCGCAGGGGCTGCTCACCGGCAAGTACGCAAACGGCACGATCCCGGCAGGCTCCCGCGCCGAAAAGAGCGATAATTTCAAGGACCGCCACCTCACTGCGTACAACCTTGCCGCCGTGCAGGAACTTCAGTCGCTGGCATCCGAATGCGCTCTGAGCGTTTCGCAATTAGCGCTGGCGTGGGTGCTGCGGCGGGACGAGCTGAGCGCCGCGATCGTAGGCGCTTCGCGCCCGGAGCAGCTCGACGAGACGGTGAAGGCGGCGGGCGTAAAGCTGGACGAGGCAACGCAGCAGAAGATCGAGAAGATACTGAATAGGCGGCGCGCGGCGGTGCATGACGAAGACGCGGCGAAGTTGCGGACGGAGAAGTAGGCGCTTGGTCATTTTACCAAACAGATGCATCCATCTTATTGGATGCATACTTAGCCTGACATTCCTAGTCAGGCGACTAAGTGCGGAGCAAGGCCACGAACTTCCTGCTCGTCCCGCCGATTTAAGTGGACTTAGCCTACTTAGGGGAGATCTAAATAAGAGGTTAGAGCAATCTAATCGAGAAATCGACAAACCGGATAGTACTGCGAAGGACTGGGCACTGCGGAGCCAATTTTTGCTTCGTGCTGGTCGCATTGAAGACGCCGAAGAGGCTGCGGCAAAGGCTTTACAATTGAACGGACGTTTGGCTGAAGCTCACTTTGTGATGGCACTGATTAGAGAAGCTGAAGGCAAGGCAGAAGAAGCTGCGAAATTTAATGAAGCAGGTTGGCGAGATGGGTATCCTGATCTGAAGTCGTATCGAATCCTTCCGACATTTCCGATCGAAGTTCCCAAGCTAGTTCGCCAAGCCCGTGCCGAATTGATTATAAGGAGTTTGAATGATGACGATCCGCAGCGAAAGACAGTTGAAAGTATCAGGGCTTGGCGGGAAAGGTTTCCTGCCAGTATGCGCTTTTATTCGATTGGCGAATTGCCTATCCCGATGTCTGAAGAATTGGGATTCCGAAATCGCATTCTGTATATAAGAACTCGAACTGAGGAAAGGGAATTTCGCCTACACCTGGACACTGGGGCATGGGATGCCTCCTTGGTTACAAGTGTTTTTGAAGAAAGTACCAAGTTGAGAATTGAGAGTCATAGTTGGGGCATGCATGGATGGGGGATTAGAAAGGGCTCCGTGTTGCCTTCGATGTGGATAGGAAGCTGGAAGGTGAGAAACATACCTGTTGACGAAGCCGGCCGCAGTTACTTGGGATTAGGTTTATTTGTCGTAAATAGATTGTGCGTGGGATTGGATTTAAAGAACGACAAGTTCGTGGTATGGAAATCGCCCCTTCCTTCGGAGAAGGGCCTCCGCAGAACAACTCTCCCCATATTGCTTTTCGATGGGCATATATACTTGCGTGTGAAATTGGCGAATGGTCGAACTGCAATCTTTATCTTCGACACAGGCGCTACAGCCACCTTTCTAGATTCCGATCCCCACTTTGAGCTTCGAATGAACGAGAAGGTGAGTGGACGAGAAGTTCGGATTCAGATCACCGATATCCACCGTAAGGAAATCGTGCCGGTATGGAAATTGGACTCGTTAGAAGTAGTCTTGACCGAAAATGCGACATTAAAAATTTCCAAGACACCATTTTCCTTAAACTTGCTTCCTCTTTCCCAATTAACCGCTGTAATTCCTGATGGGATTTTGGGTGCAGACATATTTTCTCAAACCCCTTTGAAGAAGGGCTGCGTTTGGCTAGACTTTGATTCATACCAAATACACTTCGATTTGCCGGACTAAGCGGGTTCGTATTCGTTTATTAGCTATTGAGCGCGCTTCGCGCGGTATGTTGTGTTCACTTCTCCTACCTGTCCTTTGCAAGGACGGGAATCTTACTGGTCAACGGCGAAGAGCCTGGCCGAGGCCGGATCGTACCTAACAATCGGCCAATGAAGTCAAATTCTTTTGCTTAAAGTGAGTTGCTAGTGAATAAGCTGCTTCCCCTGCGGGTTGCACACCCGCAATACCTGGCGAGTTTGGCGGATGCGCAATGAATTCGCCGCAAGCGTCTGCAATTCCGCATTCCTCAAGGCGCAAACGTGCGCTATAGTCTCCGCCCATGAGCACGCCTCAACCACGGTCGCCGGGCGGGTCGGGGGCCGACCGGCCCCACGACCCCGATGCGACGGTGATGCGCCCTTCGGACCCGCCTCCGCCGGCGCCGCGCCCCATCGTCGACGCCGAAGGCGACGGCGAACTGGACCTGCCCACCGAACGCTCGCTGCCGCCGCAGGACCTTTCGCGCGATGCGCTTTTGGCGCTGGCGCCGCGGCATGCGATGGACGGGCTTACGGTTCCGGTGCTGGGCGGCGTTTTTCTGGTCGCCAAGATCGGGCAGGGCGGGATGGGAGCGGTTTACTACGGGCTGCATTCGCGGCTGCGCAAAGAAGTCGCGCTCAAGGTATTGCCGCCGAATCTGGCCGAGCAAGATCCCGACCTGATGAAACGCTTTTTCCGCGAGGCGCAGATCGCATGCCGCGTCAGTTCGCCGCATGTCGTGAACGTGCTGGATGTGAACCGCGACGAAGCGAGCGGGCTGTGCTACCTCGTGATGGAGTACGTGCGCGGAACCTCGGCCGGCGGAGTGCTGAAGCAGGTCCAGAAGGACAAGCGAGTGGGGCTTGACGAGGCCACGGCGCTGACGCTGATCGCCTCGGCCAGCGAAGGACTGGCGGCGGCGCATGCCGAGGGGATCGTGCATCGGGATATCAAGCCGGACAACATTTTGATTCCGTTCGCGCGCGGAGGGCACGAACCGCAATTCGGGCGTTCGAAGCTCGCGGACTTGGGGCTCGCGCGCTGCGGGGAGAGCGGTTTATCGCTGACCGGTGCGCAGATGGCGATGGGCACGCCGGGGTACCTTGCGCCGGAGCAGGCCATCGACGCGAAGACCGCGGGGCTGCCCGCCGACGTCTACGGCATGGGCGCGACGCTGTACGCGCTCCTGAGCGGCCACGCACCGTTCACGGGCTCGAGCGCAATGAAGATCATCCTCGACACGATGCAGAATCCGCACCGTCCGATTCGCGAACTGCGGCCGGACGTTTCTGAGGCAACGGCTGCGCTGCTGGAGCGCTGCTTGCAAAAGAAGCCCGAGCACCGACCGCGGGACGGCGGAGCCTTATGCGAGGAATTGCGCGCCTGCCGGGCCGCTCCAAGCCGTTCGGCGCCGCGTTCGGATGCGGAATTCACGCCCACCGTTCGCGCCGCTCCGTCGCCGGCCGGTCCTGCGCCGTCGCCTTCGGCCTGGCGGCAGGAAGTGGTGCCTTCGGTGAATGCCGCTCCGCCGGCTTCAGGCCCGCCGGTATACACACCGCCGGCCGCTTACGCTCCGCCGCAGACGCCCGCGCCCGCGGCCGGTTCGTACGGGCCTCCGCCGGTGTATTCGCCCCCCGGTGCGTATGCGCCGCCGGGCGGTTATCGCCCTTCGGGGCCGCCCGCTCCCGCGCCGAAGCAGGGCTCGTCGAGCGCGGTGGTCTTAGGCATTGTGGCCGCGGTGCTGCTGCTGCTGCTGGGCGGGGGGATCGGCGGCTTGTTGCTGCTGGGCATAGAGTCCGATGCGCCGCCTGCCGAAGACGGTCAATCCCTGCAGATGCGCACGGGCGCCACGGACCTCATGGATTCGGACTATCCGGAGTTCGAGCGCGCCGCGCGGCGCTGGTTCGAACAGTTCATGACGGGGCGCTTTAGCGAAGCTTACAACGGGACGGACGACGGATTCCGGGCCAACGTCACGGAAGCGGACTTCATCGCCAAGGCGAAGGGGATGCAGACCGGCGGCTGGCCGAGTTCGTTCGAATTTGACGATGCGCAGACGTTCCCGGATCCGCAGGGGAACCCGATGCTGCGGCTGCGGTTCGAGGTTCATTATCCGAACGGCGAGGCGTGGAACTTCGATTTCCAGTTCCGGCAGAACATCCAGCCGCCACGGATTTACCGGTTCGACTATACCCCGCGCACCGGGAATTAAGCGGACCGGAATAGGGCGCGCCGCGCTTCGTTTTCGTCCGATACTTGGGGATAAAGAGGAGCCCCATCCGGCGTCGCCATGTACGTGATTCCTGTCGCCCTCCGCTTTCTGCGCAAGCGTCCCATCTCTTGGATGGCCGCGGCGATCACGATGCTGATCGTGATCCTGTACCTGCTCATTATTTCTGTGATGGAAGGCTTCAAGGCGCTGCATATGGACAGCTTGCAGTCGGTGCAGGCGCACATGACGGTGCAAGCCGGTTCGATCGCGCGCGGGATGTGGCATCCCGAAAAGTGGGCCGCAGAAGTTGCGGGCGTCGAGGGCGTGAAGGGGGTCACGATCGGGCTGGAGATTCCGGCCATCGCGATCTTCGACGAGAGCCGCACGATCGGCGCGCTGCGCGGGGTGGATCTGGACCGCGAACTGGCCTTGGGGCGCATGCGCGAACTGATCTCGCCCAAGGATCTGAGCGAGTTCGGGGTGCATGACGTGGGCGGAAAGACGCTCCGGGGGTGCATCGTCGGCGGGATGTGGAAGCGGCGGCATAACTTGAAGACGGGCGATCACGTCACGTTCCTATTCACCGACGAAGAGGGCGATCCGCGGCCGGTGGCGTTCCGCATCGTCGGCTTCTTCGAAGGGAAAGACCCGTATTACGAGAATGCGGCCTTCGTGGACCGCTCGTACCTGTCCGACAAGCTGGGCATTCCGGGGCAGGCGAAGACGCTGAGCGTTTGGGTCGTCGGCGATCCGGACCGTCCGGACCTCGACGAGATTCGCTCGAAGGTGAAGGGGACGGTCGACGCGGCGATGGCACGCGACGTGCCGCACTTGAAGCAGCTCCGCGAGGTGCTGGAGGTCGAGACCTGGCGCGAGAAGGGCGACAACTGGTATCAGGCGATCACGCGCGAGAACCAGATCATGCGTTTCATCATGGGCATTTTCCTGGTCTTCGTGGTGATCATCATCATGCTGATCCTGAGCCGGATGGTGGCCGAGAAGGTGCGCGATATTGGCGTGTTGCGCGCGATGGGCGCGACGCCGCGGGGCATCCTGGCTTTATTCCTGGTGCAAGGCCTGTGCATCACCTTGGCCGGGCTGGCCTTAGGGTTGCCGCTGGCGGTGTTGCTGATCCGGAACCTCAACGAGTTGGAAAAGGCCTTTCAGGTGAACATCTTTCCCAAGGCGGCGTTTCTGATCGAGACGATTCCCTCACGTCTGCTGCCGCAGGACGTGGCGCTGATCGTGGTCCTTACGCTGGGGGCGGGTTTCCTGGGCGCGCTGTATCCGGCGTGGAAGGCCTCGCGGTTGGATCCGGTCGAGTGTTTGAGGCATGAGTAACGTGGGCGAGCGCACGGAGGCGGCGATGGCGGCGAACGATGCGAAGCGCTCCGGCGCGGCACTGCTGCGCGCGACGGAGATGCGCCGCACGTTCATCGACGGCGAGCGGCGGCTGGAGGTGCTGAAGCAAGCCACGCTGACGGTGCATGCCGGCGAAGTAGTTGCGCTGATCGGGAAGAGCGGGAGCGGGAAGTCCACGCTGCTGCATCTGCTGGGACTGCTCGACCGGCCCGACGGGGGCGAAGTGGAACTCGACGCCACCCCGACGGCGAAACTGGGAGAGGCCGAACGCGCGGAGCTGCGCAACCGGCTGATCGGCTTCATATTTCAGCACTATTTCCTGCTGCCCGACTTCAACGTACTCGAGAACGTACTGATGCCGGCGCGGCTGGCAGGGATCTCGGCCGCCGCGGCCCGAGGACGCGCGGAGGAGTTGCTGGAGGCGGTGGACTTGAAGGATCGCGCCCGGCAGCGCCCGCTTACGCTTAGCGGAGGGGAGCGGCAGCGCG
The DNA here is from genome assembly GCA_045863855.1 of Planctomycetota bacterium. Lineage (GTDB taxonomy): Bacteria > Planctomycetota > SZUA-567 > H5-PLA8 > H5-PLA8 > H5-PLA8. The sequence goes on from BTVV01000003.1 coordinate 93,468, forward strand.
TGGCGATCGCCCGGGCCTTGATGCAGCGCCCGCGGGTGCTGCTTTGCGACGAGCCCACAGGCAACCTTGACCCGGCCACGGGTACACGTATCATGGCGCTGATCTTTGAGTTAGCGCGCCGAGACGGAATGGCCGCCGCGGTCGTGACTCACGACCCGGCGCTGGCCGAACAAGCCGACCGTATTCTGCGCCTGGAGTCCGGAACGCTGCAACTCCAGGCCAAGCGCACTCAAGTTTAGCCGCGCCCAAGGAGGCGCGGGGACGTTCAAGCCGGGCGCGGCCGCGCGGGCGGGGCGCCTTCATCTTGTTGGAGTTCGTGATGAGCATTCAGGTGTGGATCGACGGCGAGTACTACCCCAAGGACCAGGCGAAGGTTTCGGTCTTCGACCACGGCCTGCTGTACGGAGACGGCGTCTTCGAAGGCATTCGCTCGTACCACGGGAAAGTCTTCCGGCTCAAGCAGCACGTCGACCGGCTCTACGCCAGCGCCAAGGCGATCTGGCTGGAAGTACCGATCTCGAAGGCCGAGATGAGCCAGCGGATCGAAGAGACGGTGAAGATCAACAAGCTCACCGATTCGTACATTCGCGTGCTGGTCACGCGCGGCAAGGGCGACTTGGGGCTCGACCCGCGCAAGTGCCCGCGTCCGACAATCGTGATCATCGCCGATACGATTCAGCTCTATCCGCCCGAGTTCTACCAGAAGGGTCTGGATGTGATCACCGCTGCGACGCCGATTAGCCACCGCGAGAACCTGAATCCGCGGATCAAGTCGCTGAACTACCTGGGGCACATCCTGGCCAAGATCGAAGGGATCCAGGCGGGCGTGCATGAGGTGGTGATGCTGGACCCGGCCGGCTTCGTGGCCGAATGCAGCGGCGATAATATTTTCGTGATCAATCCGCCGGATCACAAGAGCGGCGGGAAGAAGATCCTGCGCACGCCGCACGCCAACGCCGGCATCCTGAAGGGGGTGACGCGCGACGCGGTGATCGAATTGGCCTCATCGGGCGGATACGATGTCCGAGAAGAACTCTTCACGCGCTACGACCTGTATACGGCGGACGAGATGTTTCTGACGGGCACAGGTGCAGAGATCATTTCGGTCGTAAAGGTGGACGGGCGAACGATTGCCGACGGCAAACCCGGTCCGGTAACGCTCGATCTGCTGGCGCGGTTCCGCGAATTGACCAAGACGGGTGGATAAAGGGCGTGTTGTCGCGAGTGGCGGCAGCATGGGCTTTACGAGGTGCGTCCACTTTTTAAGGGCATAGCTCGGGAACGATATATCTTTTGCACCGGTGGTTCGGGGACCGTCGGGCGAAGAGGTCGGTCCGCGAGAGCGAGCCAAGCGTTCATTATGCCGCAGTTGCGTATTAAAAACGGTCCGCAAAAGAACTCCCTCGTTCAAGTCGAGGGGGATAAGCCGATTATTATTGGCCGCGATCCGACCACCTCATTGCAGGTAATCGACAAGGGCGTTTCGCGCGAGCACGCGGAAGTGTTTCGCGTGGGCGAGATGGTCTTCATCCGCGACCTGGGAAGCCGCAACGGGACGTTCGTCAACGAAGAGCAGATGGAAGAGGAACTGCTGCGCGAAGGCGACGTGATCCGCCTGGGCAGCACGCAGATCGTTTTCGAGTCGTCTGGCAAGACGCAGAACAAAGATGTCGAGTACGACGAAGCGGCCGAGTTCAAAACTTCGCTGGAGTTGAAGGTCGAGGATCTGTTCGTCGGCGAAGGCGAGAACAGCGCGCGGGCGGGGGAGCACTTCCGCGCAATCTGCCAAGCCACGCAGTTGATGGCGCGCAACATCGACGAGGATGAACTCTTCGGGCACATCACGACGCTGATCCAGGAGTACGTGCCCGCCGATCACCTGTACCTGTTCCTGAAGGACGAGGAGACCGGCGCGATCGTTCCGCGGGCGACGAAGCAGCAGGGCGAGAACCGCCAGATCCCGATTTCTCGGACGATCCTGAAGCGCGTGATCACCGAAGCGCGGGCGATCCTTACGGCCGACGCGATGCAGGACGAGCGCTTCAAGACGGGCGATTCGATCGTGATGCACCAGATTCGCAGTGTGCTGTGCGTGCCGGTGATGTCCGGCCGCAAGGCGCTGGGCGCGCTGTACGCCGTCAACGCGCGGCTGGCCGAGACTTTCGACCAGGAAGACCTGGAACTGCTGACCGCGATCTGCACGCAATTGGGCGCGCACCTGACGCTGCTCTCCGCCACCAAAGGCCGGCGGCGGATGTTTATGGGCCTGATCGGCAAGCTCGTCGCGCTGTTGGAAACCGCGGAGACGGGCCGAGGCGGGCATGCCGAGCGGGTCGGCACGGCGTCGGCGGCGATCGCACGGCAGATGAACCTCGATGAGTTGGAAGTTCTGCGCGTCACCGTCGCCGGCTACCTGCACGATATCGGGAAGTTCAAGAGCGTGGTCTCGAGCGCCCCGGACAAGGGCGAAGTCAAGAAGGGCGATCCGCACGTACATTACGCCACGCTTCTGCTCGAGACGCTCCCCGGACTGGGTGATGTGGTTACCTACGTGCGCGGGCACCACGAACGCTTCGATGGGACGGGCTATCCGGTGGGCTTGAAAGGCGAAAGCATCCCTCTGGGCGCGCGGATTATTTCGGTTGCCGACGCGCTGGATCACTTGCTTTACGACGACGGCAAGCTGACACCTGGGCAGGATCCCGATCCGGCGGATCTGCGCAAGGCTTTCACCGCGCTGGGCAACCAGGCCGGCGATGCGTTCGACATGACCGTCATCCGCGCACTGATGGTCGCGTATCGGCACGGGAAGCTTTTCCCGTCGGTCAAGGATGCGGCGATGATTTCGGAAGTCGACACGATGCCTTCGGGCCCCAGTCTGCTGCCGGCCAAGACCACCTCCGAGGCCCCGGCCGGTGAGGCGGCGCAGGCGTGACCGCTGGGCCGGCACCCGGCGCGCTGAGCCCCGCCGCGCGAACTTACCTTCTTCAACTGGCGCGTTCGGCCGCGGCGCATGCGCTGAACGGTACGGTCTTCGCGGCCCCCGAACCTCCGGCCGGGAATGACGTCCTCACCGCGCCCGGCGCTTGCTTCGTGACCTTTAAACGCAAAGGGTTGCCGCCGGGCGAGAGTCTGCGCGGCTGCTTGGGCACCTTCGATTTCCGCGAGCCTTTGTACCGGTCGGTTGCGCGTCTGGCGGCGGACAGCGTGACGGCCGATTCGCGTTTTCGGAACGATCCCGTCACGAGCGAGGAACTGCCCGAACTGGAGATCGACATCTCGGTGCTGCATCCGCCGCGCGAGCTGGCCGGACCGCTGGCGTTCGAACTGGGCGTGGACGGGATCGTCGTCGAGGGGCGCGGGACTTACGAAGGGCGGCGCGGCGTGTACCTTCCGCAGGTGGCCGTCGAGTTCGAGATGGATAAGGAAGCGTTTTTGAATTCGTGCTGCGAGCACAAAGCCGGCCTGCCCGCGGGCGCATGGCGCGATCCGAAACGCTGCGCGGTACGCGCGTTCCGGGCCGAAGTATTCGGCGAAGAGGGGCTTATTAGCGGCTCTAAGGCTTAAAGACCGGAACCTCGTCGTCGCCGAATTCGCTCGGGTAGCGCATGGCGTTCATCGTCTCGATGTCGGCAAGCGCTTGTTCGGTCAGTTCCAGGCTGAGTTTGCCGAGATCCACTTCCGCGCCTTCGGCAACTTCGAACTCGACCGTGTCTTTTCTGTTGATCCGCAGCAGGCTCTGCAACGGCGTAGAGGTGCCTGTCTCGGGGTCGTAGCGGTGCATGTAGGTCTTGACCTTCAGGGTGTAGGCGCCGGGCGGGAGCGCGTCGAAGTCGAAGCGTGTGCGCACGTTGGCTTCATCGGGTTTTTCGGCCGCGTCCGTTTCGGGTTCGATCAAGCGCCAGTTGCCGCCGTAGGCGGCGTTCAGCGCGAGGTATAGTTCTCCTTTTGCGCCGGCGCCTTCGAGGATCACCATCACCTGTCCCGTTTGGGCCAGCTTGTCGGCTACGTTGGCATCGTCGAGCCAGCCCTTCAGCTTGCCCTTGCCGGGCTCGATGGGAATTTTGAGGTACTCTTCGCCCGTGGCGCCGGGCGCCACTTCGACTCCTTGAACGATGCGGCGGACGATCGTGAACTGGCCTTGCTTGCGTGGTTTCGGCATGCCCGAGAAGCGGCCCATGGCTTCGCCGGAGTACACCGTGAGGTCGTACCGTCCAGGGCTGAGTTCTTGCGGGCGTGATCGGGTGCGGCCTTGGGCATCCAGCGCGGGCAGCATGGTTTGGCGTTGGAATAGATACCCGTTGGCTTCTTTCTCCTCCGCGTCTCGCGGCGTGCCGGCTTGAACCATCGCCCCTGCCCAAGCCGGACCTAGATCCAGCGCGATGCGCGGTGGCGGCACGAAGGCAATTTCGACCTTCGCGGCAGCCGCCTTGATTTCCACCGGATAACGCGTCAAGGCAGGCACGCAGCCGGGCAGGCAGGGATTGAGCTGGTAGCGCCCCGGCGGGAGTCCGGTGAAGCGAATCTGGCCGGCTTCGTCCGGACTTGCGCTGCGCACTTCGCCGAATCCGAGCTGATCGGGAGTGAGGTACACGATCGCGTCCTCGACCTTAAACCCCTCGGGCGCCTGGAGCGAGGCTTCGATAGCGAAGCCCGGTTTCAGCGTCGCGGTGGCTTCGACTTCTTCGTCGGCCTTCAATTCGACCTCCAGCGAGCCTTCGTGGAAGTAGCCGTTTTTAGCGACCGAGAAGCGCCGCTTGGCCACCGCCAACCCACGGAAGGAGACTTCGCCCAAGGCGTTGGTGGTCCGCGACTGCGGAGCTTGCTGCCGGCCGTTCCAGTGGCTGTTCGAGGCTCGTTGGGGCGTGACCCATACGCCGGACAGCGGTTTTCCTTCGGCGTCCACCGCCTTCACCTTCAACCGTCCGAATTGCTGGGGCTGCAGGTTGACCTTGATGTTGTTGAGATCGACGCCTTCGGCCGTGAGGTCCACCTTGGCGGGCAGGTAACCGGGCACGCGCGCCATCAGCAGGGTGGGCCGCGCGTAACGGTTGCCGCCGTGGCTCAGATTGAAATCGAAGGTTCCTTGGGCGCCGACGTTGCTGCCCCAAGTCGAGTTTGGGCCCATGAACATCGTCAATTGCGCCTGCGACGCGGGCTGGCCGTCGGGCAACAATACGGTCCCCTTGACGCGTTTGACGCCGTGTTCGTCCTTGGCCTTGGCGCCGGTGTTGAGTTTTGGGGCATCCACCGTTTTTCCGGCGGCCACCTCCAGATTCCGGATGATGCCCATGGCGTTGTCGGGCAACGCGAAGATGAGCACGTATCGGCCGGGCGAGAGCTGGCCGATCTCGTAGCTTCCGTCGACCTTGCTGGTGATGGGGGTTTCCGAGCGCGGCGCCATCGAACGCAGTTGCCACGGATGCTGCCGCGCCGCGGCCTCCAGCGCATCGCGGACGAACGAAGTGCTGCATTCCACCGCCCAGCACTGGGCGTGCTGGACGCCCTTGCCGGCGCCATCCACGATCGTACCGCGCAGCGTTCCGGGTTCGGGAGCTTTCCGCGGCTCGAGTTCGACGACCGCACCGGATTCGACCGTGAAGCTTTCCCACACGCGCTCGGCTCCGCCGCCGCCTTCGATCGCCAAGCGGTATTTGCCAGGGTGCAGCTCTTTGAGTTCCACTCTGCCGTCGGCGTCGGTCTCGAGATCTTTCGGCGCCAGCCACTCCTGCATACGGCCCATGCGGCCGAGCTGAATGCCGAAAGCGCCCATGCCTTCGAGTCCGCCATCGTCGTTCGCTTCGTCGCTTAAGGGCACGAGCGTGACTTTTACCTTCGCTTGTGCGGTGGGCTTGCCCTCTTCGTCTTGTACGATCGCTTTGAAGCCGCCCAGCGTCTCGGCCTTAGTGAACAGGGCCAGCGGCTTTTCGAGCGCGATATCCTGCTCGGCGCTGACGTCCACCGGTTCGCTGATGGACAGCACATGATCTTCATGGCGAGCCAGCAGGCGGAAGCGGCCGGCGGTCACTTTTTCGAGCGTGAAGCGCCCGTCCTCTCCCGCGGTGGCTTGGACCTGATTCGGCTGGCGTCCGAACATGTTGGCTTCGAGAAATCGCTCCAACAGCGCCGGCGATTTCGGAATCGGCATGCCGCTGTCGGGCAAGAGTTCCACGCTGGCTCCCGCGAGGGGTTTTGCTTCTTTGCCCGTCGTCACCAGCCCTTGAATCTTGACCATGGCCGGTAACCGGAAGCGGATCCGATTGACCCCGGAGGCCAGGTACACGCGCTGGAAGTAGCCCCCTTCCGGTTGTGCTTGAGTCTGCGGCCATTGCATGTTCAGCATGTAGGAGCCGTTCTTCAGGCCTTCTAAGACAATCGAACCGTGCGCATCGGTCGGAGCGGTTTTCTGGTCTTCGCTGGAGAAACCCATATGGATGCTCTGCTGGTCGGCGGACTTGATGAAGTAGGTCAAAGTTTCGCCTTCCGCTGGCTTGCCTTGGGCGTCGATCAGGAGAATGCGCAGGACGGCCTCGCCTTCGAGTGCCATAAGGCGTTTGGCGATTTCGCGGACTTCCAGGTTTGGGCTTTCGAGGGCCTTTTTTAGCGCTGGGTAAGCGTCTTCTCCGATCTCCTTAAGTTTGGCTTCGGCATCCTGGCGTTCGTCGAAGTCGCCTTCTTCGAGCAGTTTGACGAGCGCCTCGGGACTGTTAGCGGCCGGCGCTTCACCGCTGCTGGCCGGCAGCCCCAAGCCCCACAGGAGCAATACCAAGCAAATGCGGCCGCGGCGGTTCATGGCGGACCCTCGGCTGTAGCGTTCGGAATGAGAGGCCTTAGCGTACACGTACGTTCTCCGGCGAGCCTCTTCTGCTGTCCTTCTTCTGACGCTTCAAAGTCCGGTGCGTGGCAGACTTTAGCGCACGATTCTTAAGCCGCCGCCTTCCATCAGCTTCTCGACTTCGCCCCGCGTGACGACGCAGAAATCTCCCGGAATCGTGTGCTTCAAGGCACTCATGGCCGTCGCGAAGCGGATCGCATGGGCGTATTCGCCGGGCTTGATGACCAGCGCACCCAGCAGGCCCGCCGCGAAACTGTCTCCCGCGCCGACGCGGTCCACGATTTCGAGTTCGTACCGCGGCGCTTCGTGGAAGGCCTTGGCCTTGACGTCGTAGTAAAGCCCGGACCAGGAGTTAAACCAGACGCTGCGATTCTCGCGCAACGTGATCGCTACGCCGGAGAAACCGAATTTTTCGGCGCATTGCCGCGCCACGTCGCGGTAGCTCTCGAACTTCACTTCCTTGAAATGCTCGTCGTCGCCCGCACCCTTGGCGGTGATTCCAAAAACCACCTTGGTGTCTTCTTCGGTGGTGATGAGCAGGTCCACGAACTCCATCAACGGTTCCTGGCAAGCGCGGGCCTGTTCAGGCGTCCAGAGCTTGCTGCGGTAGTTGAGGTCGTAGCTGACCTGGCAGCCGGCGGCCTTGGCGGCTTTGAGCGCTTCCAAGGTGGCTTGCGCGGCGCTGGCGCTGAGCGCCGGAGTGATGCCGCTGACGTGGAAGCGCTTGGCGCCCTCGAACAGCTTGCCCCAGGGAATATCGCCGGGCTTGACGCGGCTGATCGAACTGTCGGCACGGTCGTAAACGACGGCCTGCGCTCTCGGGTTCGCGCCTTCTTCGACGAAGTACAACCCTTGGCGCCCGTCTTTGGCATGGACGACACCGGCGGTGCAGACACCCTGCTCGCGCGCTTTGCCCACCACAATGCGACCTAGCGGACTGTCCGGCACGCGGCTCGCCCAGGCGCTCCACAGGCCCAGCCGCGCGCAGCCCACGGCCACGTTCAGCTCGCCGCCGCCCACCGTCAGTTCCAGGTGGTGCGCCTGTTCGAGGCGCAGCCCGGAATCGGGGCGCAAGCGGATCATTGCTTCTCCGAACGTCACCACGTCGTAAGGCATGAATGCGGGCCTCCAGTCAGCCGATACAGCATCGGTAGCTCCGGTAGTCTAAAGGAGCGCCACGGCGGCGCAACCCGAGGCAAGCAGCCCCTAATTCAACGGGCTGTTCCGCGGGGCGGCTTGACTTCCCCGCGCGGGCCTTCGATCATCAAGCCTGCCGCAACCGCATGGAGTCAAGCTTGGTGATCGCTCGAACGAGACGCAGATCCTCAACGCAATATGCGCTATGCCTGGCGCTGGCGAGCGCGTTCGTTTGGGCCGCCTGCGCGGCGGCCGATCCGGCGCTGCGCTTTCTGCGTGTGCGCTCGGCGCCGGTGCGTTCGGAGCCGAGCCTGAAAGAAGGGAACGCGCGAAGGCGGCTGGTGGCGGGGCAGGACGTGGAGGTGCTGGAGACGAAAGGCGATTGGGTCCGCATCAAGGCCGAGGTGCGCCCGACCCCGGGAACCGAAGGGAAACCCGAGTCGCGAGAAGGGTGGATGCACGCGACGCAATTGGGATCGCACGCCCCGGCCTTCGCGGCCCCCGTGCGGCCTTGGCTGGAGGAAGGCGGGCGCGTGTTTCCCCCGGCCTCCGACGTACCCGCTGGACGCGCCGCGGCGCACGCGCAGCGCCGCAAGCTAGATCTGAAGCCTGTTTTGCAGTCCGAACGCACCTATCCGTCCGCCGAAGAGTTGGAGCGCTTTTTGCAAGAGGGCGAGCTGGGGGTGTACCGCTCCGATTGGCCGTCGCTGGAAGTGGGGGTGGAGCCGTGAGCGATCGAATGCTCCGCATTCTGCCCGTGTTGGCCTGCCTCGCTCTGTTGGCGGTGACGGCATGCAAACAGACCGCGCAACAGGTGAGCGCCACGGTCAAGAGCTACGCCGAAGGCGTCTCCACCGCGGGCCGCGCGACCGGTGAAGAACTGGGTCTGCTGAAGCCTCGTACCTTCGATTACGTCCGGCGCGCCTGGAACGCCCACGAAGAGCCGGCTGCGCTGGGCGGAACCTATACCTTCGAGCAGGAGCGTGAATTGGGCCGAGCATTGGCCGCGGAATTCCAAGGCCGCCTGGGCCGGCACGAAAACGAACGCCTGGAGCGTTATCTGGCACTGGTGGCCGCGGCGTTGGCCGCGCATTCGGAACGGCCCGACTTGCCGGTGGCCGTATCGATTTTGCGCAGCGAGTCGGTGGCCTGCTACGCGGCTCCGGGCGGGTTCGTGCTCGTGACCTTTGGCGCGTTGCGGTTGTGCCGGAGCGAGTCCGAACTGGCGGGATTGTTCGCACAAGCCGTGGCCTACTCGGCCTCGCGGCGTGCGCTGGCCGATCTGGAAGCGCTGCAAGCGGAACTCGATCCTGCCGGTGGCGGCGATTTGAACCGGCTGGACGCGAACGAGTTTTCGAACCTGTTGGAGCAAGCGGCCAACCGTCTCGTGGCGCGCGGTTACGACTACCAAAGACTGGTAGCCTGCGACCGGCAAGCCGTGGATCTGCTCGTGCGCCTGGGTTACGAGCCCGGCGGGCTGAAGGCCTTTCTCGCCCGGCAGCAGGTGCAGATCCAGGAACGCTCCGGGGGCCGGCCCGCACCGGGATTGGATGTGTTCAAAGGGCGTGAAGAAGCCATCGATGCCCGGTTGGCGCAACTCGCCGCGCCGTCCATCGGACGCAACCTCGTGCAACGCTTCCGTCAGGAATGCCAAGCCCGACTCCCCGCGCCGGTGTTTAGTCCGTGAACCCCCGCCTGCTGCTGGCATGCGGGTGGTTGCTGGCCGCCGGCGTGCTGCCTCGCTTGAACGCGCAAGAACTGCCTCCGGGGCCGCGCGAACCGTGGTCGCTCATCAATCCCACTGCGGGCTGGAAGCTGCGCGTTCCCGCCGGCTACGTCGCGCATAACTACCCGCTTCCCGGCGAAATTCATCGGCTCGTGCTGTATGCGTTTCGCGACAAGTCCACGGAGAAGCCCGAGCGGCCGCAGTTCCTGGTCGATGCGCGCCCGGCCTCGCCGCCGCGTCGAGAGCTGGCCGTTGCGTGGATACCGCTCGATCCGGCCTGGTCGCCGCAAAACGCCGAAGCTTGCCTGGAGCGGATTCGTGCGTACGCCCATGCAGCGCGTTTGAAGTTCACGGACCTGAAAGTGACGCCGGAACGCGTGAGCGAATACGAAGCGCTGCGGGTGGCGATCGACTTAGAGGAAACCGGCCGTCCAGCCACGCGCTATACGGCGCTGCTGGTCGCCGCGAACGAGAGGCTCTACGAAATCTCGATGCGAGCCGCGAAAGAGCAAGCCGAGCGCGGAGAGCAAGACTTTACCGCGGCGGTATCCGCGTTCGAGTTGCGTGTTCCCGAAGCGCCAAGGCCGCTTCCCGAAAACATGACGCGCATTCCCGTGCCTCAGCCGCCGCCGCCCGCGCCGCCGGCCCCGGTCGTGCAGGAGCCGCAAGGCTGGCGCATCGTTGCTTGGACGAGCGGATCGTTTGTGGCCGGGGTGCTGCTGTATGTCGCCTGGCAGCGGCTGGCGCGAAAATCGGAACGGGTTTAACGCGCTTACGGTTCAGGGCAGACCTAAGCCGCACGCGTCATTCTTCCGGCGGATTCTCGGGCTGTTCGCCGAGTTTCACGCTGACTTCCTTGCGCGTATAGCCTTGGCGGGTGAGGCGCTGGATCTCGAATTTCACGTCGCTGCCGGGGATGAGATCGGCGACGTGCTCGCGGAAGTCGTCGGCGCCGGCCACGGGATGCCCGTTGGCCTGTACGATGATATCGTCGGGCTGCAGACCGCTCTGGTGTGCCGGTCCGTTGAGGAAAACGCCGCGCACCAGCATCCCTCCGGCGACGCCTACCTTCTGCGCCAATCGTTCGGGAATGGTTTCCAGTTTGACGCCCAGCCAGCCGCGCTGCACCTTGCCATGCGCGATCAGCTTTTCGGCGACCTTGCGCGCCTGATTGATCGGAATGGCGAATCCGATGCCTTGGTAGCCGCCGGTGCGGGAGTAGATGGCGGTGTTCACACCCACCACTTCGCCGTTCAAGTTCACGAGCGGTCCGCCGCTGTTGCCTTGGTTGATCGCGGCATCGGTCTGGATGAAATCTTCGTAGTTGCTGATGCCCAACCCGCGGCGGCCTTTGGCGCTGACGATGCCGGAGGTGATGGTCTGTTCAAGCAGGCCGAAAGGATTGCCGGCCGCCAGGACCCAATCGCCGACTTCGATTTTATCGCTGTCGCCAAGCCGCGCGGGCGTAAGGTCTTTGGGGTCTACTTTCAGTACGGCGATATCGGTCTGCGAATCGCGCCCAACCAGTTCGGCGTTCAGCTCGCGTTTATCGTTTAACCGCACGACCCAACCTTCGCCGTCCTGAACCACATGGTTGTTGGTCAGGACAAGGCCTTTTTCGGCGTCCAAGACGAAGCCCGAACCGATTCCGGCGATGCTCCAGCCTTCCTTCAGCTTGGGCCGCCGATAATAGTGCTGGAAGCCGAAGATATCGCGCTTCTGTTCGACCGTATAGCCTTCAACGACCGGCACCTTCTTCATGGTCGTGATGGCGACCACCGAAGGCGCGATGGTGGCCGCAGCCGAGCGGAAGGTTTCGGCTTGGGCCGTAAATTGCCGTTTTCCGTTTTCATCGCTGCCGCCGGCGACCACCGGGGCGGGGCCGTCCATGACCTTGGCGATCACCACCCCCAGCACGACGCCCAAGACGATTCCCATGGTTACGGCGTAAGATCCGGCGCGATTTGGACTTGGCATGAATAACTCCCTTGTTAGCACCCCTCGTGCTGCTAGACGGTGCGGGGCGCGCAACCTTCAATGAGCTCACGAACCGCTCTAAAGGGGATTATAGGCGGGACTAACGGCCAGCGGCAAGGGAGACTACGTTCTGGCTCAGGGAGGCTCGGGCTAGGATCAGGCAGCGGGCTTCCAAGGCGAGGGTGGTTTCGAGCCCCAGCGCGAGGCGAACGGGTCCGGCGGCGCCTTCGCCTCCCAAACGTGAACCGAGCAACGCCACTTCGCCGAGCGTTAGCTCTCGTCCGCAGACCAGCAAGGCCGCGCGTGTTTCGCCGTTATCCTGCTCTAGAGAACCTTCCAGCGCTGTATCGCAGGCTTCCGCGGGGGCGTCGGGACCGCTCGCCGAACCCCAACGCGCCCGGACCGGTCCGCGTCCGCGCAGGATTTCGCGCCAGTCGGAAGCCGCCGGCGCGGGCCCGTCCACGCCGCCGACCCAAGCTCCCAGAAGCGCTTGTGCGGAACCGAGCAGCGCCGCTTCGGCAGCCGCGTACGCTTGCGCCAGCCGCGGATTCGGGCCCAGCGGTGCGAGGACGGATTGAGGTTCGAGCGCGATCGATACGTCGGCTGCCGTAAGCAAGTCGGCCTCCGTTTGTTCGGCGCGGGTAGCGTACGCGGCATCCTCGAAGGGGAGGGCGGGCAACCCCAGGCTCCATACGAAAACGCCACGTGCGCGGAACGCTTCGGCCAGCGGCGCCATGAGCGCGGCGGCTGGCTCGCCATAGGCGCCCAGCAGGACGGCGACTTCGTGATGCGCGGCCCATTGATCGAGTTCTTCGGCGTGGTGCTCGTTGAGCGTGGGGCGCAGATCGGCGGAGGTGGCCGAGGCTGGGATATCGAGCAGCAGCTTGCGCTCCAGTCCGGTGGAGAGCAGCCGTGCGGGTTGGGCGTCGCAGGCGGCCCAGACCATGCCTTCGCCGAAGCCGTCCAATCGGCCAGCGGCCGCGGCGCGCCCGCCACGTTCGCCAATCCCGACGGCGAGGCACGGCGCGTAGGGGAATGCGAAGAGGGTTTCGGACACGGCGAGCGATTCCCGGTTGGAAGGGGCTGCTTCGTGACGCCTCACAGCGAGGCGGCCACGCGCTTCAGTCCGGCATTGAGCCGGGTCCACCAAGTCTCTCCGCGCGCTTCGCGGTACCTTGCGCGCGCCTGATGGCCGTACACGATGAGGCCGCAGAGTCCGCAGCCGCCAGGGCCGTCGAGTTCCACCGGCAACCCGACGGATTCCGCCAAGGCGGGCTCCCAGCGCGGGACGCCTTGCCGCACCGGCGCGCCGCCGAAGACCCGCGAGACGCAATCGGGCAGTCCGCGCAGCGCCGCGCCTTGTCCGACCAGCACTACGCCCGCGGCATGATGGCGCGAGAATCCGCTCAACCCCTCTCGCAGCGCGGTGAGGACCGGTACGAGCTGCGCTTCCAGCACCTTGGCCAGTTCGAAGGGCGCGATGCGAATCCGAGCGAGTTCGTCGACGGCCGGTACTTCGATCGGCGCGGCATCCGGCAACGGCGCGGCGTCGCCCACGGCGCCGTGTGCGCGAATCAAACCGCGGGCCGTCGTGGGCGCGATGCGGAAATGACGCGCGACGCCGGCCACCACCGCTTCCAATCCCGCGAGCCCGGCCTGCACACCGCCGCCTTGAGCCGAATCCTGCCCGATGGCGCAGAGCTGGCGCAGCCGGCCGCCTTCCCAGAGCGCACCGCGGAAACCGCCGCCTGCAAAGTCGAGTACCGCCGCGCCCAGACCGCGTTCGTCGTCGGAGAGCGCACCGTAACTCGCGGCGAGCGGCTCGACGGCCACGTTTTCGATCTCGACGCCCGCCGCGCGCACGGCGCGCAGCAGGTTCTCGAGCCGGTCGGAAGGAACCGTCAAGAAGCTGCTGGCCATTGTCAACGTGGGTCCGCACAGTCCTACCGGGCGTTCGATGCCGGCCAATTCGCCCACGCGGTAGGGACCATCGAAGCGGTGAATCAAGCGACGGGTGCGGCCGCCTTCGGGATGCAGGCTCTTGCGCAGGCGTTCGACGTGCGATTCGGTGACGGCTGGGCACTCGCCGCCCAGCGGCAGCGTGCCTTGCGTGAGACTCATGCGCACTTCGCCGCTGCAGCCGACCACAACGCTTCGCACATCGGCCTCGGCGCGGTCGGCGACGGCCTGGACGACGATGCGGATCGATTCGGCGGCACGCTCGAGGTCGATCACTTCGCCGCCGCGAAGGCCGTAGCTGGCGACGGATTCCACCGCCAACAGGCGCGGCTTGCCGAAATCGGCTTCGGCCAGCGCGCAGGCCACGCGGGAACTGCCCACTTCCAGCACCACGATGGCTTCGCCGCCGTGGCGGCTTATGGGGGCGGCGGTTCCTTCGGCGGAAGCATGAAGCATGGCGGTACGATCCTCAGGGTAAGGGTCCTCTTACCGCGGCATTACCGGCGCACGCGGCTGGTCGAGCTTGATGTAACGCACCGGCAGGCGATCCCACTCGAAGAGCCGGTTGTAGAGCAGTTCCGCCTTCTCGCGATGACTCGGTTCACCTTCGGGTCGGCGCTCCTCGGCGGCGTAACCCCACTCAACGATGGCCCCGCTGTCCATCCAGATGCGCCAGCGGCCCTGGGCCTCGCGTACAAAGCGAGTGGCTTGCCGATCGCCGGGTAACCGTCCCAGCACGCCACGGACGGTTACGAGCAGGTCGAGTCCTTCCTGAAGCTCGCTACCTCCCAGCGGCTGGCCGGCAGGCTGCGGCGCGAGGTTGAGTCCGGTTATCGAAGGCAGGCGCAGGCGACCGGTCTCACCGGCCGGATCTTCTTGGACGGCCAGGTCGCCGGCCCGCATAGGAAGCACGTGGCCAGTGCGATCGACGACCGCGTATCCACCTGCCAACTCTACGCGCGCGAAAGGCGATCGAAGGGTCCAGTCCTCCACTTGCAGGGCCGCCGGATAACGCACCTTTACCGAGCCGACGCGAGCGATCCAGGGATTTGCTTCGTACAGTCGACCCAGTTCGCGCGCGAGGCCGGGTTCGAAGACCGAACGGCCTTCCAGGGCCAACGGTACCTGAACCAGGACGCGGGCTTCTTCGAGCGGCAACCAGACGGGACGCGAGTCGGCCTTAAGGATGGGCTGCTGCAGCCTTTCCTTGGTCAGCAGCGCCTGCGCATCCTGCTTGGTAGGCAACCACAAAAGGTAGGCGGCTCCGGCGTAAAGGACGGCTAGGGCCAGCAGCGGAAGCGTAGGACGGATGGCGCGGCCCAAGGCTTCGCCCAACGAACGCGCAAAGTTCGGCGCGGACGGACCTTGGATGACGCGAGTGGCTTTCTTTTTATCGCCCGCTTTGGCGCGTGGCATACCGTCCCCCCTTCGAACGCCGAAAATGGCACGTCGTTATTTCTTTTCGGCTGCCGTACGGTGGAACTGAAGCCCTTTCGCTCCAAGCCTTCGTGGGCGCGGCACTTCCGCTTTCCGGAGCGTGGTCTTGAGGGTACCTTGGAGATTCGCGAACGACGCCGTTCGCTCACCCATGCCGCCTACGATCCTCGCCCGCCTGCCCTACGCCGCCGCCGGTTTTGGCGGCCCGCTGATGAGCGCATGGGCAGACGACTTCGACCGGGTACGCCCTTATATCCGCCGCGATCCGCGGTCCGACGCCGATATTCGCTCGGTGCTCGACGCGATCGACGCGCAGGCGTATCCGCGTGCAGAACTGGCTTCGGTTCTGAACGCCGAGTGCGCTCGCCACGGCGCGCCCGAAGCGGCGCACGCAAATGCCGCGAAATTAATCGAACCTCGAACATATGCCGTGATCACCGGCCAGCAGGCGGGGTTGTTCGGAGGACCGCTCTTCACGGTCCTGAAGGCGCTCAGCGCCGTGCGTTGGGCGCGCGATCTGGAGAACCGCTTCGGGCCGTCGCGCCGGTTCGTGCCCGTGTTCTGGGTCGCCAGCGACGATCACGATCTCGGCGAAGTCGATCACACCTATTTCTTGAGCGCGAGCGGGGAGGTCGAACGCTTGCGCGTGGAAGTGCCTGCAGCTCAGCGCAACCTCGCGGCGGGTGATGTACGAGTTGCCGAGCAGATCGAGCGCTTGCGCGAGGTGCTGACCGGCCTGGCGCCAGGCGCGGCGGATGGGCTGATCGATCCGTATCGAACCCGGAGTTTGGGCGGCGCGTGCGCGCGCCTATTGAGCTTCTGGCTGGGGGCGCTGGGGCTGGTGGTGACGGAGTCGACCGCGCTACGGCCGTTGGGTCGCGGATTGTTTAAGCGGGCCTGTACCGAGTTCGAGACTTCGCACCGTCTGGTTCGCGCGGCCGGAGCGTCCTTGGCTGCCGCCGGTTTCGAGCCCGGCATTGCGCCCGAAAGCATGGGCGATCCCGCGCCGTTCCTGTTTGAGCATCGCCAAGGCAAGCGCGTAAAGCTGACGGCCGAGGACGCGCGCAGTCCGGACGTTCGCGCGCGGTTGGAAGCGCATCCCGAGCATTTTTCGGCGGCGGCGGCCTTGCGCCCAGTCTTGCAGCAAGCGCTGTTTCCCGTGGCTGCGGCGGTGCTGGGTCCGGGCGAGATGGCGTATTGGGCCCAGTTGCCCGAGCTGCACGCGCAGTTCGGCGCCGTCTGGCCGCTGCTGGTGCCGCGCGCTTCGGCGACGCTTCTCGACGCCGTTGCCACTAAAACCGTGAAGCGGCTCGAGATTCCCGCCGCCGACGCTTTGCTGCCTTGGGCCGAGCTGCAGGCGAAGCATGTGACCGGCGGACCCTTGGGTGCGCGGCTAGACGAGCGTTCCAAGCGGGTGCTGGCCGAACTGGAAGGCATCCATGCCGACGTGCGTGAAGTGGATCGCGGGCTGGAACCGTTGTTCGAGAAGGCGCGGCAGCGCATTTCGAGCGAGTTGGAACGCGTGGCCGCGAAGGTAAAGGCGAATCTCGCCGAACGCGACGGCGCGCGCTTGACGCGCTTGAAGTATCTGTCGGCCTGCGCGAAGCCGCTGGGCCGGCCGCAGGAACGGACGCTCTGCGCGGCGCAGTTTACGGGGTTCGATCCAAGTCTGGCCGGGGAGTTACTGGAAGCGCTGGAACCGTTGAGTTTCGAACATCTCCTGATGGGGCGGGAGTAGCACGATGGATTACCTGGCTCCGGTGAGATCGCATTTGGACGGGATGCTGGCCCATGCGCCCGCCCGCGTGAGTAAGGATCCGACGGCGATGTGGTGGAGCGCCTTGGATCTGCGCACGCGTACGTATCCCGAACCCGACACGCACGCACCGGACATCGAGAAGCGCGTGTACCGCAACATCGACGCGCCGCGCGGCTGTTCGCTGTACTGGGATCTGCCGCAGCTTGCGGCGGCACACACCGCCAGCGCGTTGACGGGGCGTAACGAGTACGCGCTTGCCGCCGACGCGTACGTACGGGACTTCTTGCGTCGCTGCGTCGCCCAAAACGGCGTCTTGTTGTGGGGCAATCACTTCTATTGGGATGCGTGGCGTGGATGCACGCTTACGTTTAAAAGCGACGAGACGCCCGTTCCGGTGGACCCGGACACCGAAAGCGGCGGTTACCACGAATGTCGGCCTCTGCCGCCGGCGTGGGCTGTGTTGTACCGAGTCGATGCGCGCGCCACTTCGCGCGCGATCCGTGAGTGCGTGACCCGGCACGTTTTCGATGCGGCAACCGGCGGGTTCAATCGCCATGCCGACGGGAAGAAGTCGCACGCGTTTATCGAATCGGGCGGCATTCTGGTCGAGAGCGCTGCGTGGCTGCACGCACGCGAAGACGCGCCGGAGCTGCTGGACCTCGCGCGTAAAATCGCGCGCTTCAGCTTCGAATCGCGGCATCCCGAAACAGGATTGATGGAAAACGACCGGACCTCGAAGCGCTGGGATAAGTTGGTCTGCACGACCGAAGTAGGCTTGTGGGCGGGATCGCTCCTGCGCGCCTCGGAGTACTCGGGCGATGCTTTTTTCGCGGAGTGCGCGGCCGATGCCGTGCGTGCGTGGTTGCGATTCGGGTACGACGCCAAGGCGCGGCGTTACTACGGAAAGCTGAAGGTCGCGGACGGCTCGCCGAGTCTGGGTCCGAAGGAATCGGCCTATCAGCCGGGGGATTACGCCGATTTCTGGGCGCCGCTGTTTCCTGCCCACGATTATCCGTTCGCGCTTGCCGAGACGTGTCTGCGTCTGCATGCTCGGACAGGCGAAGACCTTTTCGCCGAAGCGGCGCGGAATCTGGCGGCGCAGTTGGCGCGCGAAACGCCCGTCAACGGCGGGAAGGGTGGCTACGCCGAACACTACGGGCGCGGAATCCATTTTCTGGCGCACGCATCGCGGCATTTTAAGGATGCGGCGCTGCTCGAACAGGCGCAAGGCTTGGCCGACGAGGCGATCCGGGTGCTCCTGCTGGACGGCATGTTCCGCGGGCATCCGGGCGAAGATCGCTACGATGCGGTGGACGGGGTAGGCTTGCTGCTGCTTGGACTGATGACGCTGCACGCCGGCGCCGACGTGGAGGGGCATGGGTTTGGCTTCTAAGCCGAAACAAGCGGACGTGCTGGTGCTGGCTCCGCATCCGGACGATGCGGAGCTGTGCTGCGGCGGATTACTGCTCTTGATGCGCGCGGCAGGCATGTCGGTGGCGATCGCCGACTGCACGGAGGGTGAAATGGGCACGCGGGGCACGGTGGCCACGCGCCGGCGCGAAGCGGCGGCAGCCGACCGGATCCTGGGCACCCACGCACGGGTGAATCTGAGGCTTCCGGATGGGCATCTGCGGGACGACGAACGCTTGCGCGTGGCGCTGGTGCGCGTGCTGCGGACGTTTCGTCCGCGGGTGGTGCTGGCGCCGCACTGGGAAGATCAGCATCCCGATCACGCCGCGGTGGGGCAGGCGGCGGAAGCGGTGGCCTGGCTTTGCGGCGCGCCGAAGTTCGATCCGCGCAGCGCCCAGGGAATTGCCGCGCACGACCGGCCGCCTTACCGGCCCGAAACGGTGCTGTATTACAATAATCGCTACGGCATCGACGCGAACCTGGTGGTCGATATTTCGAGCGTCTTCGAGCGTAAGCTGGAGTTGGTGCTCTGCTACGGCACGCAATTCGGTCCGGGCAAGAAAAGCGCCAGCAAGGCGCCGCAAACGAAGCTGAGTAGCGCCCGGTTTATCGATTTTCTGCGCGCCATGCACGGGTTCTACGGATTCAAAATTGGCGCGGCGTACGGAGAGCCCTATTGCGTGAAGGGGCCGGTGGCGGTGAAAGACGTAGCCGGATGGCTGGGTCGGGCCCCTAAATCGGCCAGGTGAACGGAATGCGCGGACCGTACTCGATACATAGCGCGGCATAGGCATCGGTTTGGAGAGGGTCGGTCATGCGCATCGGCATAGCTTGTTATCCGACTCACGGCGGTTCAGGCGTGGTGGCGAGCGAACTGGGCATCGACTTGGCCAAACGCGGGCACGAGGTTCACGTCTTCAGCTATGCGCTCCCGTTTCGATTGCGCGGCTTTTACGAGAACCTTTTCTTTCACGAGATCGACGTCGGGAGTTACCCGCTCTTCAAGTACCCGCCTTGGACGCTGGCGGCGGCGTGCAAGATGATCGAGGTGGCCGATGCGGTGAAGCTGGATGTGCTGCATGTGCACTACGCCGTGCCGTGGGCCGTTTGCGCGCATTTAGCGCGCGAGGTGGTTTCGGAGTCGTGCGGAAGGCTGAAAATCGTCACGACGTTGCACGGGACGGATATCACCTTGGTAGGCGCGGAGCCGACTTTCTTCAAGATGACGAAGTTCGGGATCGAGCGCAGCGACGCGGTGACGACGGTCTCGAATTACCTGGCCGGCGAAACGAAAAAAACCTTCGGCGTGACTCGGCAGATCGACATCGTCTACAACTCGGTGGATCACGAACGCTTTCTGCCCCAGCCGCGGCGCTGCTGCCGCAAGCATTTTGCGCCGGACGGCGAGAAGGTGCTGATGCATATCTCGAACTTCCGGCCGGTGAAGAATGTCACCGACGTGGTGCGAACCTTCTCTCTTGTGCGCAAGGCGACGCCGGCCAAGCTGATCATGGTCGGCGAAGGGCCGGACCTGCCGGCGGCGCGCGAGGTGGCGCGCGAGTTGGGCGTCGAGAAGGACACGCATTTTCTCGGCAACCAGGATTCGGTGGAAGAGCTGCTTCCTTGCGCGGACTTGTTCCTGCTGCCGTCGCAGTACGAATCGTTCGGCTTGGCGGCCTTGGAAGCGATGAGCTGCGGCGTTCCTGTGATCGCGACCGAGACCGGTGGTTTGGGCGAGGTGGTTTGCCCCGGCGAGGACGGCTGGCTGTGCCGGGTCGGCGATTACGAATGCATGGCTGCGCGAGCGATGGACGTGCTGGCCGATGAGCCGCGGCGCAAGGAAATGGGCCGAGCCGCGCGCCGCAAGGCCGAACTGAAATTCTCGCCCGGGATCATCGTGCCGCAGTATGAAAATATCTACCGCCGGGTCCTGAACCAGAAGTAAGGCCTTCTCTAGGCCTCAAAGGTTGAGGTTCCAGCCCGCCAGGCCCGAATCGCACAGGTGCGCCGCTTGTGCATGTAACCTCAGTCCATAATTTAAGTTAAATAGGATGCTATACGGTTGCGAAAAGGGGCGTCCATAGGCTAGGTTACATTGTGCAGCCTAAGAGGCGACAATCGATGATGCAGTCAAGCAACGGCTTTGGCGCCAGTGCCAGCGGCAGGCATCCGTTCCGCGGGCTTCACGCGGTCGTGGTGGATGACAATCCCGCGACGGTAAAGCTGATTGAGTACATGATGCGCGAGGCGGGCTGGCAAGTCAGCGGGTTCAGCAAGCCGCACGAAGCGCTTGCGGCGTTGCCGCAGCTCGATCCCGATTTGATCGTGACCGATTTCCGCATGCCGCGGATGAACGGTCCCGAGTTTCTGCTTGAGGCCGAACGCTTGCATCCCGGCGTGCCGAAGATGGTGATGACGGCTTACGGCGAAGATTTCGTCCTGCAGGATATGCTGCGCAAAGCCAG
Source organism: Planctomycetota bacterium (assembly GCA_045863855.1). Classification (GTDB taxonomy): domain Bacteria; phylum Planctomycetota; class SZUA-567; order H5-PLA8; family H5-PLA8; genus H5-PLA8. The sequence goes on from BTVV01000003.1 coordinate 114,173, forward strand.
CGTACCGTGCGCGAGCAAGGCCAACGGCTTGATGGAAGTGCTGAGCCTGGCGGAGCAACTCGTCTCGGTGCGCCTGGCATGCAAACGCGCACGCGTCGCGGTCTGAGCTTACTCCTCAAACGATTTCGTCAGGGCTTCCACTTCGAGAGGTCGAAACGGTCGAGGCTTCCGTCGGGCGTGAGCGCGTACAAGACGCCTCCGTCTGGATCTAGGGCCAAGGCTCGGGCAGGGGTGGCATACACCTTGCCTTGAGCGTAGACCCGCGGAGCATCGCCGTCCACGCAGAGCAGCTCGCCGGAAGCCAAAGCGATGCCGATGCGCCGCCCGTCCGAAGTGGCCGCGGCATGAACGATCGAGCCGGAACGGAACGCGTACTTCACGGTCAGTTCGATGCGCCGTTCGCCTGGAATCAGTCGGCCGGCATTCAACTCGTACCGGCGCTGAGCTGGGATCATTAGAAATCGGTCGCCCACCAGCCAAGCGGACGCCATCTCTACGGGGAACGCAAAATTCAGGTGCTGCGCGCCGGACGTGCGGTACTCCACGCCGCGCGGCGTAACGAGGAGCAGCCCGCCTTGTGGGCGCAGGCCTACATCCAGAATCGGGGCGGCCAACGTTTCAGGGGCCGATGCCGTTTCGCGGCCGGCGCAAAGCCAAAGCTTTCGGCCGGCTGCAGCGACCAGACGAAATTGAGCGCCCTGGCCTTCGGCGTCGAGCGCATCGAGCGCTTCCCCTGCGCGCAGCAGGATCTGCCACGGCCGATCCGGGTGATCGCCGGCGCGCACGTCGCCTTGCGCATCGGCTATCGCCACGCGCTGGCCGTCGATCCACTCCGCCTGGCGGAGCGGTTGGCCCGCCGTACGGCCCGAAAGCGGCTGCGCGGCGCGGTCCGCGGGTTTCCAACTCCAGGCCAGGCCTTGATCGTCCCACAGCAGCAAGGTGCCTTGCGGTCCGACGCGGAAGCCCAGGATCGGGCGGGCATGCGCGGCATCGTCCGGCACGGGTCCGTCGAGCTCGCGCGGCAATCGAAGGGGCGCGCCCAGGCGCGGCGCAAAGACCGGTTCTTCGGGCTCCGGCGAGGGGCTCGGGGGGCGCACCGGTGGCGGGTCGATCGGCAACGGAATCACGGTGGACATGGGAGCCGGCGACTTCTCGGGGACCGGAGTTCCCGCCGCGACCCATGCTTCCGCTTCGGGTTGCTCTCGCTGCAGGGTTTCCAGCTTGCCTGAGAGTACCTCCAGATCGAGCCGATCCTGGCTCCATTGCAGGTACAGATAGAAGCACAAGCCCAGCGAAACGAAGAACATGACCGCCGCGAAGCGATAGGCGCGTTGGAAGAATATCTGCCGGCGGCGCCAGGAATCGCGCTCCGAGCGCAGGCGCTGTTCGAGGGGTTGGCTGAGCGAACCGCCGCCGGAGCCGCTGAGGCGCAAGTCGCGCAGCAACGACTCGGCCAGCCCCCAGTCCTGTCCGCGCAACGCGAGGTCGGCGTAAATCGCGAGCGCTTCCTGGCGCAAGCGCGTGGCTCGAGGATTGTGCCCCCACAGCGCCAGAGCCTGATGCGCTTTGGCGAGCACCTCCGCGCAGCGCGGATAGTAGGGCGGTGTCACGCGAATATCGGCCGTCTCGCGGGCGAGCGTTTCCAGTTCGCGCCGCGCCTCGGAGGCCAGATCCTGGCTCTCGCTGCGATTGCCTTGTCCGGCCTGAAAGGCCCGCACGTCGGCCTGAAGCTCTTCGACGCTGGGGTAGCGCTGCTGCGGGTCTTCGGCGAGGCACTTGCGGACAATCGATTCGAGTTCCCGGGCTTCGCGCGGCAATCCGCGGCGGTGTTTGATCGGATCGATTTTGGCGCAGGCGGCATGCGCCAGGACTTCGAAGATGTTGCTGCCTCCGTGGGGCGGCCGTCCGGTAAGCATCTCGTGGAGGATCGCACCGAGCAGGTAGATGTCTGTCCAGGGGCCGATGCGCTCGAGTTCGCCCAGCGCCATTTCGGGCGCCATGTAAGCGGGTGTGCCGGCGACGGTGCTCGCCTTATCGCGGCCGGTGCCCAAGTTGGCGCCTTTTTCATCGTCGAAGCGCAGCGCCAAGCCCCAATCCATGACGAAGACGGCGCCGAACGCGCCGATCATCACGTTCTCGGGCTTCAGGTCGCGATGCACGACGCCGCGCGCGTGCGCGAACGCCACCGCGTCGCAGACTTTCTGAAAGACTTCCAGATGTTCGGGCAGGTCGATCTCGATCTGTTCGGGCTGCGCCGGCCGCCCGTCGGGACGCAGCGGATGCAGAAGCGCGCGCCAAGGCTGCCCCTCGACCTTCTTCATGACCATGAAGACGCGTCCGAGTTCGTCGCGTCCGAAAAGGTGCACCGGTGGAATGTTCGGATGGCTCAAGCTTCCCGTCGTTAGCGCTTCGCGCAAAAAGGAGGCGACTTCGGCATGCGAAATCTCGCGGTCGAGCCGAATCGTTTTGACGGCGACGTCGCGGTCGAGCGACTCCTGGCGCGCCTTGAATACGACGCCCATGCCGCCTTGCCCAAGCTGCTGCTGGAACGCGAAATAGTCGGCGCCGGACAATCCCGAAAGGGGTTCGGCGGTGCGCGCTTGTTCGCGGTCGAGGGGCAGGGTGGTGGCCGGTCCGCTGGGCGGGCGCGCGGAGGGATCCGGAAAGCGCAACGTTCGTTCCGTGTCGCCCCGATGTATGGGCTGATCGAGCACGGTGCGGGTGGTGACGGGTGCGGCGGGAACGGCCAAGTTGCGCGCGCTGGAAGTGCTAACCGCGCTCTTGTCGAGCGTATGAAAGAGCGCTTCGACGTCGGCTTGCGTGGCGTCGGGGAGGCGATGGACGGTCAGCTCAGGGTTATCGGCCTGGACTAAGGTCTGGGCCCAGAGCTGCTTCACGGCCGCTTCGGCGTCCACCGGATGCTTGTGCGGCACGTGCCGGCTCCTCGGGCGGAAAGTGGCCCACTACTCGTGCCTCAGTATACCGCGCGGGGAGCCTCAAGGGGTTGTTTAAGCCGCGGCGCGATCTTTTCCGGCGCGGCGGGCCAGCGCTTTTAGCAAGAGGAACTCGGCCAAGCCCAGGAAACTGGTGCCGCACTCGTGAGCGGCGCGAGGCAGCAGGCTATGGCTGGTGAGGCCCGGGAGCGTATTGGTTTCGAGCACCCAGAACAGCCCGTGGGCGTCGAGGATCATGTCGGTGCGGCTGACGTCGCGGCAGCCGAGGGCGCGGTGGGCTGCCAGCGCGCTGGCCTGCGCACGTGCGGTGACTTCACGGGGCAGTTCGGCAGGACAGATGATCTCGGTGGCGTCGTCCTGGTACTTGGCGGTGTAGTCGTAGAACTCGCGCTTGATTCGCAGTTCGGCCGGGGGCAGCGGATCGTCGCCCAGCACCGCCACAGTCAACTCGCGCCCTTGGATAAAGCGCTCGACCATGACGCTCTCTCCGTATTCCAGCGCCTTCTGAAGCGCCGCGTTGAGCTGGTCGGGGTGGCGCACGATGGTGACGCCCAGGCTGGAACCACAAGCCGCCGGCTTGACGACGACGGGCGGCGCGATGTCGTGCAGCGCGCGCCCCCCCATCGACTCGAGTTCGTCGCGCTCGAAGCTCATCCAGGCCGGGGTCAGCAGGCCGTGGGCTTCGTAGCAGCGCTTAGAAAGCAGCTTATCGAACGCCTGGGCGCTCGCATCGGGGCCGGAGCCCGTATATGGGATGCCGGCTTCCTCCAGAATCAGTTGGATACGGCCGTCCTCGCCGAACTCGCCGTGCAGGCCGAGAAAGGCCACATCGATGCCTAGGCCGCGGGCCATCTTGGCGTCGAAGCTGCCGTCGAGAATGACGCGCTGGACGTTGCGTCCGGCCTTTTCGAGCGCGGTGGCGACGGCATCCCCGGACACCATGGAGACGTCTCGCTCGGCCGACGGCCCGCCATACAGCACGCCGATGTTCACGTGATTCAGGGGATCGGACTCGTCCCGGGATTGAAAGCGCTTACCGTGCCGAACGATCGTCGCCATGACGGGCCTCCGTGGGGGTGCGGAACGCCCCGGTGCGGACCGGGGTGAACCTATTCGGTGTTTCGGCAGGGCCGGGAAGGGCGGTTAGCGAAAAGAATGTTTCGTCTGGAGTCCCAAGCATTCAGGCCGCAACTTCATCCGCGCCTACGCCCCAAGCGGCGATCTCGAGGTCCAGCAACACGCCTCGCTCGCGCTGCACCGTGCGTCGCAGGTGCCGGATCAGTCCCACCACATCGGTGGCCGTGGCCCAGCGGTCGGTGACGACAAAGTTGGCGTGCAACTCGGATACGCTGGCGCCGCCGACGCGAAGGCCCTTTAGGCCCAATTCGTCGATCAGCTTGCCCGCGGGCGGCACACCGGGAAGTTTGGGGTTCTTGAAGACGCAGCCGGCGGAGCGGCGATCGAGGGGTTGGGACTTGCTCTTTTCGCCGATGATCAGCCGGATCAGGTCGTCGGCAATCGCAGGCTCGGAAGGCTCAAGCTCCAATTCGCAACGCGTGACGAGGCGGTCCTTGAGGTCGGAATCGCGGTAGCGGAAACCGCACTGGGCGGTATCGAACCGGAACGGTTTGCCGTCGAACTCCACGCCGCGAACCGAAAGTACGCGGCTGCCAATTTCGCCGTATTTGCCGCCGGCGTTCATGCGCAGCGCCGCGCCGACGGTACCGGGCACACCCACCAGGCATTCCAGGCCGGACAGCTTTTGGGTCAGGCTCCATTTGACGAGCTTGGGCAAGCTGGCCCCGGCGCCCACCGAGACGCGCAGGCCTTCGCGGCGCATCTCGGCGAAGCCTTGTTGCGGCAGGCGCAAGACCAAGCCGTCCACGCCCCGGTCGCCGACCAGCAGGTTGGTGCCGCCGCCCAGTACATGCAACGGGATGGACTCTTCGCGCGCCCGCCGCAGCAGCAGCGAGAGCGCGAGATCGTCATGGGGACGAGCGAAGTAGCGCGCCGGCCCTCCGACCTTGTACGAGGTTCGGTCCGCGAGCGAGACGTCTTCCTGCACGAAGCGTTCGAATCCGTGGTACCAGTGCATGCTTGTGGACGACTCCCGGCGCCGGACCTTCCCCTCACGGTTGGAAGCCGTGGGCTATCTGAGGTATCGGCGGGGTGGAGGTCTGACTTGCGCGCGGAAAACGGAAGGTCTGGAGGCTTTACCGTGACCCGTTTTTAAGGCGAGCGAGGAGCCGGGGGCCCACTTCGGTGACGTCGCCGGCGCCTTGGGTGAGTACCGTATCGCCCGGCTTCGTAGTGGCCAGGCGTTCGACGGCATCTTCGATGCTGTCCAGCGTCTCGACGCACGGGTGGCCCAGCGCGCGAATGCGTTCGGCCAGCGCATCGTGCGAAGCGCCGGGAATTGGGGCTTCGCTCGCCGCATAGACGGGCAGCAGATAGACGGCCGCGGCGCCGCTGCCGGCCAGCACGCGAGCGAATTCGTCCATCAGGGCCTCGGTGCGGGTGTAGCGATGCGGCTGAAAGAGCACCGCGACCTTTCCAGCGGTACTGTCGCAGGCCGCGCGAATCGTGACGGCCAACTCCGACGGGTGGTGGCCGTAGTCGTCGACGACTCGCACGCCGTCTACTTCGCCTTTGATCTCGAAGCGCCGCCCGACGCGTTCGCAGCAGGCCAGCGCCGCGGCTACCGCATCGCGTTCCAACCCCAGGTGCCAGCCTACGGAGACGGCGGCGAGTGCATTGAGCGCGTTGTGGCGGCCGGGCATGGGAAGCGTCAGACCGCGCCAAGCACCGAAGGGTCCAACGGCGTCGAAACTCGAATGCATCTCGCCTGTCTTGACGTTCTCGCCGCGGATGAGCACGGCGTCGCCGAACCCGTAACTGAGTGCCGGCAGGCCGGTCTGCAACGCGGCCATTTCGAGCGCCGCGCGCACGCGCGAATCGTCGCCGCATCCGACCAGGGCCGCCGCGTCGTCGCGTACGGCCGCTTCTCCGGCCGCCGCGAAGTAGGTCGTGATCGCCGCCTGCAGTGCGCGCAGGTCGCCGTAGTGTTCCAAGTGGTCGTTGTCGATGTTCGAGACCACCGGGATGGAAGGGCGGATTTCGTGCAGCCGGTTGTCGGATTCGTCCACTTCCAGCACGAGTTCCTTGAATCCGTCCAGGGTGGGCTGGCCGATGTGGACGTTACTGCCCAAGCTGCGCACGACGCCGCCGACCAGCACGTCGGGATCGCGCCCGGCATGCAAGAGCAAGTGGCCGATCATCCAAGTGATGCTGGTCTTGCCGTGGCTGCCGGTGACGCCGATGACGCGCCGGCCGCGCGCGAGGCGTCCCAGCAGTCCCATGCGCGCATAAATCTTGCGGCCCATCTCTCTCGCGCGGACCAGTTCCGGGTGATCTTCGGGGATCGCGGGCGTATAGACGAGCACGTCGCAATCCTCCACGTGCTTCGCGTCGTGGCCTACCTGTACGTCCAGACCCTTCGAGCGTAAATGCGGAACCTGCCCGCCTTCGCAGCCGTCGCAGCCGCTGACGAGCGCTCCTCGTGCGGCGGCTAATTCCATGAGCGCGCTGACGCCGATGCCGCCGCAGCCCATGAAGTGAATGCGCACGCCGGTCCAGATGGCCGGCATGCGAGAACTGGAAGAAGCGGAAGCGCCTGGAATCGATTGGGGTTGGGGCATGGAGCCGGCGATCCCGGGATCCGTAGCGGTGCGGGCCCCGCGCGAGGTCCGTCCGGTACTGAGCATCGGAGTTTTTACCACGCGACTGAAGCTCGGGAAGCTCAGGCTGCACGGGGTGCTCTTGTGCGCACGCTCCTTAGGTAAGAAAGATAGAGGGGGTTCGGGAAACGGCCGATACCGCGGGACGGGGGACGGTGTACTCCGAGGGCTCGGCGTGCTTTACTTCTTGCACCTTTTTTCGGACAGTGGCTTGGAAGCGTTCGGCGTTTTCCGCGCCGTCACGTTTCGTGCGGCTTTCGCGGCGCTCTTTGCCTTCATCATGTGCGTGACCCTCGGGCCGCACGTGATTGCCTGGCTGCGCCAGCGCAAGTACGGCGAGAACACGCAGAAAAGCGATAGCGAGTTCATCGCGCAGAAGCATGCGGCTAAATCAGGCACGCCGACGATGGGCGGCGTTATACTCGTCGCCAGCACGCTTTGCGCGGTGGCACTCTTCGCGCGCAGCGATGTAGTCTTCGTGCCACTCGCGTTTTTCACGATGCTCGCGCTTGCTTTGGTCGGCTTCTACGACGATTGGATCAAACTCACGCGCAAGGAAAAGGGCCTCACGATTCGCGAGAAGCTCTGCTTCCAAGCGGTGGTGGGGTTGGGCGTGGGCTACCTGCTCTATGCGTACAGTCCCAGCGGCGCGCGTGGCGCAGTGGCGGTGCCGTTCGTCGAAGCGGCTTTCTGGCCCACCTTGGGCTATGGGTATCTGATCTGGGCCGGCGTGGTGCTGACGGCCAGCAGCAACGCCGTGAACCTGACCGACGGCCTCGACGGACTGGCGACGCTTTGCACGATCACCGTGGCCGTGGCTTTCGGCTTGATGGCGTACTTCTCGGGTCATGCGGGAATGGCGCAGCATCTGGCGGTGCCCAGGGTGCCGGGCGCCGAAGAATTGGCTGTGATCTGCGCGGCACTGGCCGGCGCATGCTTGGGCTTCCTTTGGTTCAACGCGCATCCGGCGGAAGTCTTCATGGGCGACACGGGCTCGCTGGCGCTGGGCGGGCTGGTGGGATTGGTCGCGCTGAGCATCAAGCAAGAATTGATGCTGGTGCTGGTTGGCGGAGTCTTCGTCGCCGAAGCCCTTTCGGTGCTGATCCAGATTGCATCTTTCCGTTGGTTTGGCCGACGCGTCTTCCGCATCGCGCCGCTGCACCACCACTTCGAGAAAGTGGGCTGGCCGGAAACGAAGATCGTAAGCCGTTTCTTCATCGTCTCCGTGCTGTTGGCTGTCTTTAGCATCGCGACGCTGCGCGTGTAGCGCTTCGCACCGGGAGCCTGCGATACTTTCATGGAACTGGCGCGCAGACATCTGCTGATCGTCACGGGAGCTCTGTTGGCGCTGGGGCTGGTGATGGTGTACAGCGCGAGCTTCGTGGTGGCCGAGCAGCGCTTCGGTTCGGCGACTTTCTTTCTCGAACGGCAATGCGTCTACTTGCTGGCCGGTTGCATCGCGCTGGCCGTGGGAAGTTTGTGGGATTACCACGCGCTGGGCCGGCACTGGAAAATCTGGCTGGGGCTGGCGGTCCTGATTCTGATCGCGGTCCTTTTCCCGGGCATCGGCGAACGGATTAACGGAGCGCGACGCTGGTTCCGCATCGGCAGCCTCACGTTCCAGCCCTCGGAAGCGGCCAAGATTCTGTGCGTGCTGGGCATCGCGGGCTGGGCGGCGACGCGCGGCGAAGAATTGCGCACGTTTACGCGCGGCTTTCTGCCGGCCGCCTTGCTGGCCGGTGTACCGGTGGCGTTGGTGGCGCTGGAGCCGGATCTCGGTACCGCCGCGCTGCTCGCCACGGTGCTCTGTGCGATGCTCTTCGTCGCCGGGGTGCGCCTCGCGTACGCGCTCCCGTTTCTTTGCATCGCGGCGCCCGCGGGCGCGCTCTTGGCTTGGGAAAAGCTCGGTTACGTACGCGACCGCCTCGAACATTTTTTCACCGGCGAGTACGACCCGTTGGGGCGCGGCTACCAAGTCCATCAGGCGCTGATCGCGCAAGGCAGCGGCGGCGTATGGGGCGCGGGCCTGGGTCAAGGGCACGCCAAATTGCTCTACCTGCCGGAAGCGCACAACGACTTCATCCTCGCGCTGATCGGCGAAGAGTTGGGCCTGATCGGATCGTGCCTGATCCTGCTGGGCTTCGCATGTCTGGTCTGGCACGGCTGGACCGTCGCACGCAAAGCCCCGGATCTGTTGGGCAGTCTGCTGGCGTTGGGCGTGACGCTCATGCTGGGGCTTCAGGCCGCGATGAATATCGCCGTCGTGACGCGCAGCATGCCGACGAAAGGTATTTCGCTCCCGCTGATCAGTTACGGCGGCAGCGCACTGATCTTCACACTGTTTGGCATCGGCATCCTGCTGAACGTCGCGGCGCATCCCCCCGCGGAAGAAGCGCCGCGCGCATTGGGCGCGGTGGCAAGGGGCAGCGGGCGGCCGTTGAGCGCGAGAACGGCTTAAGGGCTCGTGCCTCCGTGATGAGATCTTGAGTTCGAAAGGAAGTTGAGCATGAAACTCGTGATTGCCGGCGGTGGAACGGGTGGGCATCTGATGCCGGGCCTGGCGCTGGCCGAAGAACTGCTCGGGCGCGAAGGCGGACATCAGGTGCTCTACCTGGGTGCGCACGGCGGGCTCGAGCAGCGGCTGGTGCCCCGCTTCGGGTACCGCTTGGCACTGCTTCCTTCTCTGAAGGGCGGCCTATTGGGATTGGATTTCGCGCAGAAAAGCGTGCGCTTATGCCGTGGATACCTGCAGGCGCGCCGCGCGTTGCTGAGCTTCGAAGCCGACGCGGTGGTGGGTTTGGGCGGATACGCCTCCGTATTGCCGGCGTTGGCGGGGTGGGGCGTTGAAGTGCCCGTCATGATTCTGGAGCAAAACGTGATTCCGGGGCGCGCGACGCGCAAACTCGCGCCGTTCGCTAAGGAAATTGGCGTGCAGTTCTCGGAAGCCGGTCCATTTCTAAAAGCGCCCAAGAAGGTCAAGCACGTGGGTAATCCGCTGCGTCGGCGCGTGGTCGAAGCTTCCTACCGGAGCGCGGAGCGTAACTTGCGCGAGGGACCGGCGCCGGAAGAAGCGACGCTGCTGGTGCTGGGCGGATCGCAGGGCGCGCAATTCCTGAACGACCTCGTGATCAAGGCGTGGCCCAAGCTCTCGAAAGCGCTCCCGGGATTGAAGGTGATTCTCGTGGCGGGATCCGAGGACGAACCGCGCGCTTCGGCGGCTTTCGCTTCGGCCGGCGTGCGCGGGCACGTGCTGCCGTTTTGCGAACACATGGAAGAACTGTACGCCGAAGCCGATTGCGTGCTGGCACGCTCGGGCGCCACGTCGCTGGCCGAGATTGCGGCCTTCGCGCTCCCGTCGTTGCTGGTGCCGTATCCGCACGCGGCGGACAACCACCAATTCCACAACGCGCGCGTCTTCGCCTCCGCCGGAGCCGCATGGTTACTGGACCAGCGCACGCTGGAGATCGAACGCTTCGTCCAGCGCGTGGTCGATACACTGCGGCAACCTGAACGCCGACGGCGCATGGCGCAAGCCGCTTACAAGCTTGCGCGACCCGAAGCCGCCGCGGAAACGGTGGATCGCTTGCTGCGGATGACCGATACCCATCTTGCGCCCCCCGACGACCCGCGCTTTGACGTGACGCCTCGTGCGCCGCGCCCGCCGGCCGTGCACGCGGGAGTGGCCTGACCGAGGAACCGCCGATGACACCGATTCGCGAAGCCATGCACCGCAAAGCCACCGAAGAGTTGCCGCCCGATCTGCGCTTGAAGGCTTGGTTGAAGCCGGCCCTGCCGTGGGCGCGCAAAGGCGCATTCGCGTTTGCCGCGTTGGGCGTGGGCTTGGCCGTATGGACTATCGCCTCCGGCTTTGGCGAAGGACCGCGCGCGGCGGCGAACCGGCCGATTCAAGCCGAACAGGACCGCGTCGCGGCGCTTTATCGCGAAGCGTACGGGCACTTCACGCTCGACGGGCAGCCGGTGCATCCGGGTTGCGTACGCGAACTCACGGCGAGTCTTTCCGATCCTGGATCCGTGGCCAAGGCCGTCGATCTTCTGGGCGGTAGCATCCCCGCGTCTTACGCGCCGCTGAATTGCTACGCGGGCGAATACACCGGGATGCGCACGGGCGATGCCCAGCACGCCAGTTTCGAGTATCGCCGCTTGGGTGTGACGGCCGACGGGATTCACGTGCTGGAAGTTCGCGAGAGCCATGAATCGGCAGGGCTCTACCGCAGCCTGGTCCTGGTGCGGCTGGAACCGTGCCAGATTTACAGCGACGGCGCGATTCGCGCGAGTTTGCGCATGAACCGCATCGGCGAAGTGCCGCTCGGCGAAGCCGACCAAGGCGTGGTGGTGGTCAGCGGCAGTCGCATCCGCATCGGCCGCTCGCAGCACCGCGCGCAGGACCGCATTCTGGACACGAAGACCTGGAGCTACGTCGCGCAGAACGGCTGACGCTCCGGTCCAGAATCTCGTAGACTCGCCTTAGGATGACGTACTCAAGGAAAGCTGCCCAAGCCCACTACGGATCTTGTCGAATTGCTGCCCTTGAAACTCTTCGGGTAGAACTCGACCGATGCGATCGGTAAGTATGACGGGTAAGCGTGTATCTGCGGCACCGGATTGGGATAGTTAGTCCGCCGCGGCGGCGTGCGTGCGCCGCTCGCGCAGATACGCCACGCAGCGCTCGAGTCCCACGCCGTTGCTTCCCTTGATCAACACCACATCGCCGGGTTGCAGCAGCGGTTCCAGCGCGGCGGCGGCTTCTTCGGGCTTTCGGCAGGCGGTCCAGCGATCCGACGCGAGCCCCGCTCGTACGGCCTGTTCGCCCGCGAGGCTGGCCAGCGGTCCGACGGTGAAGAGTGCCGCGGGCGCGAGCGCCGCCAGTTGTCCGCCCAGCGCTTCGTGATGCGCCGTGGCGGTGGCGCCCAGTTCGAGCATGTCGCCGGCGACGATCAGGAGACGCCCGCGGCCGCCGGTAGCGTGGCGCACGGTCTCGAGCGCGGCCTGGAAGCTCAAGGGGCTCGCGTTGTAGGCGTCGTCGATCAACGTGATTCCGTCGAAGATTTCTGTTTGGAAGCGCCGCGCGGTTCCGCCGAAGGCGGCCAGTCCGGCCGCGATCTGTTCGGGCGCAATTCCGATGGCGTGGGCGGCCGCCGCCGCGGCCAACGCATTGCGAATGTTGTGGCTGCCGGGAGCAGGTAGATGAACCTCCGTGCGCCCGCGGCCGATGCGTAGCGTAAAGCGGCTGGCGGACGATTCGAGGCTCACGTCTTCGGCGCGCACGCCGGCCCGGGCGTCGATGCCGAAGCTGATCACGCGCCCGTATGCGCGGCTGCGCCAGAGTTCGAAGTACGGATCGTCGGCGTTCAAGACCGCGAAATCTTCCGCGCCCTGGAAGGCCAGGATATCGCCCTTCTCGCGTGCGACGTTGGTGACGTTCTCGAATGCTTCGAGATGCGAGGGGCCGGCATTGTTCAGGATCGCCACATGCGGGCGCGCGACGCCGGCCAAGCGCAGGATTTCGCCCGGATGATTGGTGCCCAGTTCCAGCACCACCGCCTGCGCGCCCAGCGGCGCGGAGCAGATTGTCGCGGGCACGCCGACATCGTTATTGAAGCTCTTGAGCGCGCGGTGCACGCGCAGGTTCGCGCCGGCGCCAAGAATCTGGGCAAGCATCTCTTTGACCGAGGTTTTGCCGGCTGAGCCCGTAACGGCGAACCAGGCTTTCGTGGGATGGTTTAAACGCGCCCAAGAGCCCAGCCGCAGGTAGGCCTCGCGCGTATCGGGAACCCGGATCGCGCCTTGCTCGGGCCGGCGTTCGAGCAGCCAGGCCGGATCGACGCGCTCCACCAGGACAGCCGCCGCGCCGTTGCCGAGCGCCTGGGAGACGAAGGCATGCCCGTCGAAGCGTTCGCCGCGCAGCGCGATGAACAGTGTGCCGGCCAACTCCGCCCGCGTATCGGTCGCGACCGAACCGACCCAGCGCCGAGCGGGTCCGCTGACGAGCTGCCCGCCGACGACCGCGGCCAGTTGTTCGAGGTTCAGTTCCAGCATGGTGCAAGCCTCCCGCAATCCGGCGAATCCCTATAAGGAGGCATCGTCCGGCCTGGGGCTGGGGTTGCGCGAAAAGTGGCCCGCCTGCGGGGATGTGGAGCTCAAAAGGCGGTAGGAAATTCAGCTCCGGAGCGTTAGCTTCGGCATTGCGAGCTATCGGCACGAGGACGAAACCGGTTGAAGCGCCGAAGGCAGGCGCTTGGTGCAAAGCGCTCCGGGATCCCTCGCCGGCCCAGACCCCTTACTGGAGGAGCTTTCCATGGGACGCATTTACGAAGACAACAGTTTGAGCATTGGGCATACGCCGCTGGTGAAGATCAACAAGATCACCAAGGGCATGGACTGCACGATCCTGGCCAAGATCGAAGGCCGCAATCCGGCCTATTCGGTGAAGTGCCGCATCGGCGCGGCGATGATCTGGGACGCCGAGAAGCGCGGCATCCTGAAGCCGGGCGATAGCAGCACCACGGTGGTCGAACCCACCAGCGGCAATACGGGCATCGCGCTGGCCTACGTCTGCGCGGCGCGCGGATACCCCCTGATCCTCACGATGCCCGAAACGATGTCGCTCGAACGCCGCCGCATGCTCCGCGCGTTCGGCGCCGAACTGATCCTCACCGAAGGCGCCAAAGGCATGCCCGGCGCGATCGCGAAGGCCGAAGAAATCATGAACAGCGATCCGAAGAAGTATTGGATCCCGCAGCAGTTCAAGAACCCGGCAAACCCCGAGATTCATTTCAAGACCACCGGCCCGGAAATCTGGGACGACACCGACGGCAAGGTGGATATCTTTGTCTCGGGTGTCGGAACCGGCGGAACCATCACAGGCGTGACGCGTTACCTGAAGAACGAGAAGGGCAAAGCGATCCGTTCGGTGGCCGTCGAACCCGTGCATTCGCCGATCCTGACCCAGATTCGATCCGGTGAAGCACCCAAGCCCGGGCCGCACAAGATCCAGGGGATCGGTGCGGGCTTCAAGCCCGATGTCCTGGACATGAACCTGGTCGATGAAATCGTGACGGTCACGAACGACGAATCGATCGATATGGCTCGACGCCTGCATAAGGAAGAAGGGATCACCTGCGGGATTTCCTGCGGCGCGGCGTTGGCGGCGGCGATTAAGGTTGGCCAGCAGCCGCAGTCGAAGGGCAAGCTGATCGTGACGATCCTGCCCGACGCGGGCGATCGGTACCATTCGTCGGTGCTCTTCCAAGACATTCCGGCCTAAGTTTTTGGAGCGGCCGGGGCGGGCTAAACACCCGCCTTGGCCGCTCCTCTCCAAATTCCAAAAAAAACCGAGAAACCACTTGCGCTTTGTCGCTGATGGGATATTAGTATACTAAGTCTGTAGGGATAAGGAGTTTTACTTGGTCACCAAGAAAGCCAAGTATGCCCTTAAGGCGCTGTTGTACTTGGCGCGCCGGGCGGGATCGGAACCCGTGCTGATTGGGGATTTGGCGGAGGCCGAGCGGATCCCCAAGAAGTTTCTTGAAGCCATCCTGTTGGATCTCAAGAATCACGGGATCCTGCACAGCAAGAAGGGTAAGGGTGGTGGTTACGGGCTGAATAAGAACTCGGATCTTATAACGGTGGGAGAGGTTATGAGAATCATGGACGGCACGATGGCGCCGGTTTCTTGCGTCAGTCAAAGCGCCTACCAGCGCTGCGAAGAGTGTCTGGACGAGGCGAGTTGTGCGATTCGAATGGTGATGAAAGAAGTGCGAGACGCGACGACGAAAATCGTTGACGGAACGACGATCAAAGACATGCTGGATCGGGCGGATGCGGCAGTGCGCGGGAACAAAGGTTCGATGTACTACATCTGACTTCTTTTTTGCTCTATTACTCTATTAAATATATAGAGTAATAGTGGAGTGTGAGATGGCGGATCTCAAGACACCGGACCCCTCACTGGACAGCGTGCTGACTCAGGTGGAGCGGGCGCTGCGGGACCTGCGTTTCGGCTCGGTGGAACTGATCGTCCACGACGGTCGTGTGGTCCAGATCGAGCGGAAAGAGAAAGTTCGGTTAGGCGAGCGCGGTGAAGATTTGCGGCGGCCTGGCTGATGGGCGCCCACCGGGTCATCCGGAGGCCGGTACACGGCGAACCACGCGCTTGAGCGACCGCAGCAGCGGGCCCAATGGCGCAACAAATAAAGGATGTGATGCCATGGCGAGACTTTATTCGGATCGATGGGCGGACGAGGCTCCGGTGGTGCTCTTGGTCGGAAGATCTGACGAAAGCGCGGCGACGGCCGCGGCGCTCGAATACGAGGGTTCGCGCGTGCTGTACGCCCGAGACAGCCGTGAAGCACTGGACCTGATCGAAGACATGGCCTTCCTGGAGTTGCCACTGCACGGATTGCTGGGTTCGGTGGAGCTTCCGGATGCCGACGGCTTGCGGGTGGTGCGCGCGTTTCGATCGCGCTTCCCGGATGCTCCGGCGGCCTTGTGGTCCGGCCGTCCCGACTTGGCGCTGACGCTTTGGGCGCGCAGCCGCGGCGTGACCCTCTTCGAGGCGCCACCTGAGGCGGAGGTCTTGCAGCGCTGGCTGAATTCTCCGGCTCGAGCGGCCTAGAAGCGGAAACGAGTTTCGGACTACCGGTCTTCCGGGGTCCATTTTTCAACGAGGGTCATGCAGGGCAGCCCACCAGTCCGCTGGAGGTTCCCGATGCGCAGGAGGGGACGTCCATGGGTCGTAAACAGGTGGCGGCGTATTGGTGGGCCGCCGTGTGGTTGGGGCAGATTTTCCCGGCATACGCGCAGGACGATCTGCGCAACGAGGTACAGGCCTTGAAGCAACAACTCCAGGAACTGGGCACACTCCGGAAGGAAGTGGAGGCGCTGCGGATCGAGAAAGCAGCCGCGCGGCCCACGGCCGCGTCGGTCGCCGAGAAGGCGATCGATAAGAAGTACGGGCCGGATGGGCCCGTGACGACCAAGACCGGCAAGCTCACGCTCGGCGGCCTGGTGCAGATCTGGTACTACGGGATCCAGAACGACAACCTGAGTTTTTTCGGGGATCTCACTCCGAACGCACCGCTGGGTGGAGACACGAACGAGACGCGCGACAACGATTCGTTCCGCGTACGCCGCACGCAGCTCAAGTTTACCTTGGACGTGAACGATTACGTGCGCGGCTACGTGATGCTGGATACTTCGCGCGACGCGCAGTCGTTTCCTTCGCTGAACTCAAACTTGGGCACCGCTTTGCGCGGGCGAACGAACGAGACGGGCAGTGCCGTCACGCGCGTACGCACGGGCGAAAATGGAGCGGGGCGCTTCTTTCAGGACGGCTGGGTGAGCTTCCGCAAGTTCCTGCCTAACCATGAAATACAGATTGGGCAATACAAACCCTACTTGGGTGAAGAAGGCATTCGTTCTGCGACCACGCTCGATTTCGCCGAGCGTTCGCTGATTGGACAAACCTACGCCAAGCGAGACATCGGCGCGACGCTATTGGGCACTTGGTGGGACAGCCGTCTGCAGTATCAGATCGGCGTGTTCAACTCCCCGGGTAACCATCATGGATCCTCCGGCGATTACCAGAATCGCGGCGACGACAACGACGAGAAGGATGTCGCGCTGCGCTTGCTGCTGCGTCCGCTTTGGAAGCACCGCTCGTTCGGCTCGCTGGAACTGGGATTCAGCTCTCAATTCGGCGTGCACGGCGAGTCGGGCAATCCGGCGCCCGACGGCGCGGACGCGGGAGCCGATCCGGATAATCCTGTGGACGGCCTGAACCTGCGCGAGACCTGGGCGTCTCGGCATTACGCGTGGGCGAGTTACGCGCCGGGCGGTCCCGTACGTGGCTGGTGGCTGCGCGGTGAATGGGGCTATCTGAATGACCGTAATGCGCCGGCCAGCGTGCGCGGCTTCCCGCAAACCTCCGGCGCCAACGTGCAGGACGCGCCCAACCCGTTCTCGGTGCAGGGCTGGTACTTCGCGACGGGCTACAAGATCGGCGAGAGCGTCTTCGCCGGCAGCGTACCGAAGGCGTTCCGCAACTTCGAGTTCGCCTATCGCTACGAGTCCTTTCAGAACGTCACCGTCGGCGACCTCGTGGATCCGAAAACGCAGACGGACGTCTTCGCGACCACCATCCACACCGCGGGCATCAATTACTACATTGCGGGGCACAACGCGAAGATCCAGTTCAACTACAACTGGGTCAACGAGCCCGACGAGGACGACCGCGACAGCGTGCGCGGTTTCCGTGAAGTACGCAACGACAACTTCGTGCTGAATTTCCAGGTCGCTTGGTAGCGTCCTGGCGAATGCTTGCATTGGGAAACGGGAAAGGAACAAAAGCATGTGGCGCAAGACGGTAGCGACGGCGGGAATGGCGATTCTTCTGGGACTGGCCTCTGCCGCCTCTTCGTGGGCTGAGGACAAGGAGTTGCTGAATGTCAGTTACGATCCGACGCGCGAATTGTATGTCGAGTTCAACGCGGCCTTTGCGAAGCACTGGAAGGCCAAGACGGGCGAAAACGTGACGGTGAAGCAGTCGCACGGCGGTTCGGGCAAGCAGGCACGGTCGGTGATCGACGGGCTGGAAGCCGACGTGGTCACGCTGGCTCTGGCCGGCGATATTGACGCGATCGCCGAGAAGAGCGACGTGCTGCCGAAGGACTGGTTGAAGAAACTGCCGAACAACAGCGCGCCGTACACCTCGACGATCAACTTCCTGGTGCGCAAGGGCAATCCGAAAGGCATCAAGGACTGGGACGATCTGGCCAAACCCGGCGTCTCGGTGATCACGCCCAACCCGAAGACCAGCGGCGGCGCGCAATGGAACTACCTCGCGGCCTGGGCCTACGCGCTCAAGAAGTGGGGCAACAGCGAGGATAAGGCGCGCGAATTCGTCGCGGCCATCTACAAGAACGTGGAGGTGCTGGACAGCGGCGCGCGCGGTTCGACGACGACCTTCACCGAGCGCGGCATCGGGGACGTGTTCATCAGTTGGGAGAACGAGTCGTTCCTGGCCGTGAAGCAACTGGGCGCCGACAAGTTCGAAATCATCTATCCGTCGTTGAGCATCCTGGCGGAGCCCTCGGTCGCGCTGGTGGACCGCAACGCGCAGAAGAAGGGTAACCTCGAGGTCGCCAAGGCCTACCTCGAATACCTCTATACTCCGGAAGGCCAAGAGATCGCGGCGAAGAACTTCTATCGCCCGCGCGATTCGCAGGTCGCTGAAAAGTATAAGGCGCAATTCCCGACGCTCGAACTGATCGATATCGACAAGACGTTCGGCGGCTGGGCTAAGGCGAAAAAGATTCACTTCGCCAGCGGCGGGATCTTCGACCAGATTTACCAGCCGTCGAAGTAGAGGGATTCGGTCGGCGCGAACCGGGGTCCTCCTCCAGCCAGATAAGCCTTCGTTCTCGCTGCACTCCCGGGCTGGGCCCTCGATAGTCCTGCCTTTGTTGACCGCGTGACTGCGGGAGCACGCGACCGAGTCGCCTGACGAGGCAGCGGGAGAACGAGATGTCGATGGTGCGCACAGCCGGGTGGCCTGGTGACGGGCCACCTGGACATTCAACCTCCGACGCGAAAACGCGAGGAATCGAGCCGATGCCATGGCTTTTGAAACGTCGTTCGGTGATCCCTGGATTCGGACTGACCTTGGGCTTCACCCTTTTCTATCTGTGCTTGATCGTCCTGATTCCCCTGACGGGGCTGTTTGTCAAGAGTTGGTCGTTAAGTTGGGCGGACCTTTGGGGCACGATCTCCTCGCCACGGGTCGTCGCGTCATACAAGCTCACGTTCCTGGCTTCGCTGGCCGGCGCGACGATCAACCTCGTTTTCGGCTTGCTCGTCGCGTGGGTGCTGGTGCGTTACCGCTTTCCGGGCAAAAGCCTCGTGGATGCGCTGGTGGACCTGCCCTTCGCGCTGCCCACGGCCGTGGCCGGCATCGCGCTTACCACGATCTATGCGAAGAACGGCTGGGTCGGTTCGATATTCGCGCACGACGGCGCGATCGGAGCATGGATTCCGGCGACCGGCTGGCTGGCCGAAAACCTATATACGCCGGAAAAAGCGTACCAGTCGATCGACGATCCGGGAGGCGGACTTAAGATTGCCTATTCCGCGCTGGGCATCGCGATGGCGCTGACTTTCATCGGCATACCATTCGTCGTGCGCACGGTCCAGCCGGTGCTCGAGGATCTCGACCGGGAGACCGAGGACGCCGCTTACAGCTTGGGCGCCACGCGTTTTCAAGTCTTCCGGAAAGTGATGCTGCCGATTCTGTGGCCCGCGCTGTTGACCGGCTTCGCGCTTTCCTTCGCGCGGGCGTTAGGCGAATACGGTTCGGTGGTATTTATCGCCGGGAACATGCCAATGAAAACCGAGATTGCGCCGCTGCTGATCATCACGCGGCTGGAAGAGTACGATTACGCCGGTGCCACCGCGATCGGGGCGGTGATGCTTGTGGTTTCATTCGTCTTGCTGCTGATCATCAACATCCTGCAATGGTGGAGCCGCCGCTGGCAGGCTACTTAAGGAGTCGTACATGGCAGGTATCGTAGCCGCTGGCTTGGCCGGACGGCGGGGCGGACATACCAGTCCCCACGAGTCGGCTGTGGTTAAATGGATGCTGA
>BTVV01000004.1:0-126626 GCA_045863855.1 Planctomycetota bacterium
CTGTTGCACGGCCCCTTGTGCGTCCACCAAAGCCACCACTGCTTCGGGCACATCGGCCACGCCCAGGTTGAAGACCTGACCGCGCAGCTTCGCGCCATCGATCTTCAGGGCCAGCGGGCTGAGCGCCAAGTCCGCGCGCGTTTCAAGCGCGCCCAGCGACTGCCCTTGTTCGGCTTGCAAGTGCAGCACATATACGCCCTTCTTCGGCAACGCCACCTCGAAGGAGTGACCCTTGCCCAGCACCACAGTCTCTTTCCAATTAACCTCGTCGGGCGCATCGTCTTCGTTGGCGTCGGGTCCGAACGAAAGCGAGTACCGAGCGTGCGCCAGCCGCCAGACCGTTCCGCGTCCCTTCAGCGCCCGTTCGCTTACGTTGCACAACAGAACTTTCAGTTCGTTCGGCGACGCCTTCAGCACCAAGGCCGCGTAGTCGGTCCCGAAGCCGTCCCAACTCACCGCATAGCTGTGGTTGAACTTATTCCGCGTCGCGTGACCGCCGCAGTACAAGATCGACGGCATCGTCAGCGCGTACAGAAACACGCGGTCGGTGAAGCATTCGCTCGACGTATAGATGTGCTGGTAGCGCTGCAACTCCGTAACGTCGTTCTTGAGCGTCTCGATCAGATGCTTCTTGTCGCCGGTGCGATAGAACAAGTAGGTACTGGCGCGGTTTTCCTCCACCAGCTTCGCTTCCGTTTCGGGCGTCAGTTCCAGCAGGCCATCTTGCAACAGTTCGGGCAACATGCGCC
This sequence comes from Planctomycetota bacterium, assembly GCA_045863855.1. Lineage (GTDB taxonomy): Bacteria > Planctomycetota > SZUA-567 > H5-PLA8 > H5-PLA8 > H5-PLA8. Next base: position 750 of record BTVV01000004.1, read on the forward strand.
TGACGTCGCCTTGCGAGCGACCTTGCGCGTTGAGAAACTCGTTGAAGGGTGCGATGTACTTCTTGTCACCGGTGATCTGCGCCAAAAACGTATGCGCGCTGGCCTGTCCGCCGTAGCCGCCGGCAAAAGGGTACGATTCCGATGCCGTCACGCGATCGCTCACGACCTCGACGCCCGTCGCGTAAGCACCGGGCTGCTGGTGGGCGAGCCAACTGACGGCCCATTCGTCCAGCCACTTTAACACGGTGGGATGACGGTTGTACCAGCAGACCTCCAGTGCCGGATGCCACATCAGCGGATGCGCGTGCCCGTCCGTGTCGGGCTTGCGGTCCATGCGCAGATCGGCCGAGCCGCATTCCTGCGACTTGAAGTGCCGGTGCCCGGCGGCGTTAACCACCGTCAGCTTTTCGGTGCTCCGCGCGGCGACCAGACAGCGGTTGAAGTAAACCGGATCGCCGTAATTCCACCACAGCATCAGCGCTTCGTGGTTGATCCCCTCCTCGTATGCGTGCAGCGGGTCGGTGGTATGCCGGTTCAACCCTTCCTCCAGATTCGCGCGCTCGGCCTGTTCGGCCAACCGCGCCCCCGCGTCGAGCACCCGTCCGCCCAGCCCGTCGCGCTCGAACATCGGGAAGCCTGCAAAATTCTGCATCAGGTCCGTATCGTCGCCGACTTCCCCGCCAAATTCTCCGTTCGGTGTCATGCGCTCGTCGATCCACCATGCCGCGACTTCGCGCGATTGCATCCACGCCTGACGCGCCAGCACCGCCCACTCCGGCACGCCTTCGATCCGGTCGTATTTCGTTTCGAACGCGGGCGTGGAATTCTCTTTGCGCAGAATATTCCGCCAGCACCATTCGTAATACTGGCGCACAACGGCATCCTTGCCCTCGGCGTCGATGGCGCGGCACTGGTCGATCGTATCGAAGATTTCTTTGACCCACGGGCTCATCGCCGCGTTCTTCGGATCCGCATGCCATTTGTCCATTTGCTCCCGGCTGTGGAACGAATTCCAAGGCCGCGCCTCGCTCATGTTGGCGTAGAAGCCTTTGAGCAGCGTCTTGCGGTATTCAAGCGCTTCCGCCTGCGCCACGGCGCGCTCGACAACGTAACGTTCGAGCTTTACCCGGGTCAGTTTGGCCGGCGCGTCGAAGCGCAGCGAAACCCAGAGCCTCCGCCCCGACGGAACGATCTGGTCCGGAAAGTCGAGGATCAACCGCAGCCGGCCGGACTCGGCCAGCGCGTAGTCAGCGCCATGAAGCTCCAGCCGCGGATTGAGCGGATCCTGTACGCGGACGGTGAAGGCCAGCGGCCTTAACTCGCCCCGAACCTCGGCGTCGAGCCCTAGGGCCGCAAGCGGCGTCTCCGCATCTAAAGATTCAGTAAGCAAATGGATCCAGCGCCCAGACGGCGCGTCCAGTGCGCCCGCTTCCGGCGCGTCTTGTGCGGAGCATGTGTAAACCACCCTGTCTTCCGCGCCGAAGCGCTTCTCGAGCGCCAGGCGAAGTTCGGCCGCCACTTGCTCGGTTTTCCAGTGGGCCGCACCCGTATGCGGAGCGGGCAGCGTGCCCGCGCCTTTCGACACCCGGAAGAAAGAAAGATCCGCGATCTTTCCGTCGCCCACCTCGAAAAAGCTGACTTTTCCGGCTTGGACCGGCACATCGAACCAGGCGCGGCTATTCTCGGTCTGGCCGGGGAATTCGTGCACCAGTGTTCCGCCTTCCGGCGTGTCGTAACCGGGCGCATCGCGGAAGAGCTTGGCTTTTACGCCCCCGCGCACCACCACTGCGTTAAAACCTTCGCGGTCCGCCAGCTTCAGATGCAAACCGTCGTTACGGTTCCAGGCATAGCCCACGCCGCTGCCGGCGGAAGGCTGATTGTATTCCCAATGCCCGCCGTCCCACCGCCCGCTATGCAGAGATCCGTCGATGGGATTGACGATGAAGCCGCGCACCGATCGGCAATCGGTGGGCCGCAGCTTGGTCACCCGCAGCGGTTCGTCGCCTGGCGATACGGAAAGGGCCGGCCCCGACGCAGCCAACCCCACTTCGCGTACCACCTCCAAGTGGCGCAGGAAGCACGTACCCTGGCCGGACTCTTCGGTCACGCCGACGATCAATAACGCTTCACCGCTGGCCCCAGTGGTGAACATCGCCTGGCGTGCCTGATATGTCTCGCTTTTCGAAAAGCGCAGATCGATGGGCTTGCCCTTCTGCGCGGGATCGTCGACGCGCACGCGCGCGTAAAACGGGCCTTCGCCGCGACCTTCCGCTGCTATCCGGTAAAGCCGGTGAGCCCGCAGCTTCAACGTTCGCTGGAAAGTGGTGTAGCGGCCAGGAGCCGCGATCTTGACGGCCGGTGTTCCGCGGTCTTCCACGCTTGTAAACAACCCCTCGTCGCCCTTCGCGAAACTCCAGCCTTCGCGCGTTGCCAACGCCGGATCGGGCACCGCGTTCGGCGTGCTCACGTACACTCGTCCAAAGCCTTCGAAACCCGCATACGGCGCGCCCGGCGGCCAAACCGAGAGCTTGATCGGCTCCGCGGTGCGGTCCTCGCGTCCGATCTTCAGCTCAAGCAGGTCACCGTCTCGAAACGCATCCAGGCCCACATCGGCCGCGGGAATTTTAAACTCGGCCGTAAATCGATCGCCTCCCACGTGCACCTTCACGTCCCAGCCGGGCTCGAACTTCTCGCCTTTGCCGCCGCGCTTGCGATGCTCTTCTTGCGTCCCGATGCCGTTCACGATGAACTGATCGCAGTCCAGTGCGTTCCCGGTCGTGCGCACCCAAAGTTCGATGCAGTCGTCGGTCCAGACCTGTTCGCCGCGCAGTTTCTGCTCCGCGCGCATTTTCTGCGGCTCGGGTTCGGCGCAACGTACGCCGACATACAGATGCCGGCCGTCATGGCACAACCGCGCCTCGATGGCTTTACCGGGGGCTTCGGCCAATTTGGGCTGCGTGAAGTTCGAAAGCAGCACGGCCTGCTTCCAGCACGGTTCGTCCAGGTTTCCGTCCAAGGCCGGAGGCGCTTCGATGCGCGGTACGTTTTCGGCTCCGGATTCCGCGGCCGCTTCAACCAGACCAGCGCAGACCAGCATCGCACTCAGCCATCCAGCGCGGCAAAAAAGGGAGCGCATCGTTTTTCCTCATGTAACAAGTAACATGGATTTAAAACTGCGTTTCCTGGTTATACACCGTCTGAGCCACCTTGAGTTCTACCGAGTCCCGGCATTCTCGAGTGAAAGCCATAACCGAAGCTGCTTATTCGATTTGAAGAACCTTGGGATAGCATGGCTCGCATGTTTCCGGAAGCTTACTCCTGGTGGCCTTGGCGCGTCTGGGCCGCGGCCACGGCTTGCGCTTCCGGCAGCGCGGCGCTCGCCGTGCTCTGGCTCAACGACCGCAGCCAAGGCCGCGATCCAGAACTCGTCGCCGCCGTGGCGGCGCTGGCCGTGTACGGCGCAGGCAACGGGTTGTTGTTGGGATCGGCCATCGGCGACATGGGCCGTACGCTGCTGGCCGTCGTCCTCGCGGCCTTCGCGGCGACCCTTTGTATGGAATACCTGGGTATAGCGGTCTATATCCTCGGCCTGCCCATCGTGGTCGCCGCGCTGAGCGCCAGTCTTTCACGAGAGACCGGCCTGCACGAACTCGTTCGCAACGTCCTAGGGGGGTGGCTGATGCTGGCGATCTGCCTGCCGCTGGGCCTTTGCAGCATGGGCATCCTGGCCGCGCTGTCGCAAGCCGGTTCGCCAGGACCGATCCGTATAGTGCTATCCATGCTAAGTGCTTTTGCCGCGCTTGCCGCGGCCAATGTCCTGTTCATTGGGCTGCTGTTTCGCAGTATGCACCGCGTCACGCGCATGGCCTCAAGCGCCGCTCCGCGCGCTCCGGTCGAACCCGGCGCAAGCTCGGTGGAACTCTCCCGCCTCGCCCAATCCCATGTAGCGCTGCGAAAAATTCCCCTGACGCCTCCTCTTCCTCGACCGCGCGTGCCTGTTGCGCTTTCGCCGCTCCTGTCCCCGACTCGGGCCAGACGTAATTCCCTGCGCGCCTACCTGAAACGCCGTGGGCCGCGCCGCTTGGTGCGCTAATGAAACCGCGCGCCACAGGATGCTTCCCGGGCGCGCGGCGAAGATCGACAAAATGGAACGACCTTGAGTTAGTGCCCGCCGTGCTTCCTGGGCTTTCCGGCGTCCGGATCGGGTGGTTCGGTGATAATGCCGTAAGCCATCCAAAGCATCCCGCCAACAAGCAAGACCAAGCCGATCACCAACATCATGGGTGGAGGAGGCTTTTCCGGTCCTCCCGGCGGCTTCGGTTTGGCATCCTGTGCGGCCATACGGGAACCCCTTTGCGTGTGGCGATGAACGACGATACGCCATTACCCAATAGGGATAATCGTCCAAAAAGGTCCGCCGGTCAAACGGAATCGGATCGCCCCACCCGTAGGTTAGTCCCCTGCGGCGCCTATACGCAGCTCGCCGGAATCGGGTTGAGGTTCCTGCGTACGCGGCGGGACAGGCCCCGCTCCGGCAGGAGCCGGAGTTGCGGGGGCTTGGGAGAAGAAGATGCGATCGACCTCCAAGCTCCTGAACGCGGTTTCGATTTTCCCCGTCTCCAGATTGACCGACAGGACCTGATACTTTCTCTGGCCGTAGCCATGGTATCCATAGTGGGTATAGGGATCGTCCACGGTGGCGCCTAGAAGTCCCGATACCAGGTACGCTTGTGTGCCTGAGGGATCCACGCCGGCCAATCGAAAGTGGTGCCAGTAAATCGAATGATGGTCCACAGAGGCGACCTTCTTCCAGGCGCCCGTGAGCACCTCCGGCTTAATCCAAAGGGTAGATTCCAGCCGGTCCTCGGACAGGCGTTTTCCGTAGCAAAGCGCAACCACCCCTCGCCCGGCAGGCATCGGACAAAGACTCGGCGTTGGGTCCGGAGGCAAGGCCAAGGGCTTGGAGATTTTACCCGTCGCGTCAAAACAGTACAGATGATGGCTACTCGCGATCGCAAGCGTTCCGTCCGAAAGCGTGGTCATGCCGCTCCCGAACTGAATGTCGTATTGCGGGGTGAGCGGGATGCGGCCCATGCGCCCGGTTTTTAAGTCCAGCACTTGCAGTTCCGTGGCGGTGCGCTGACCGGCCAGTTGCTGAATCGACCACCAACGTTCGTTGACCGCGTCGTGTCCCCAGGCCATATGGCCCCATCCGCCCCATCCCCAGTTCGCGTACTGATGCCAACCGGGCAGTTGCCCCACCAAACGCTCCGCCCCGGACTTCAAATCCCGTTCGTAAATCTCCCGCATCTGGAGAACTTGGGCTGGGGACTTCCCTTTAGGCAACCGCTGCCGGCTTTCCAGATATACCTTGCTCCCGTCCGCGTTCATGCTTGCGCCGAGCAGCCGCAAATTCACACGCCCCAAGGCCGGGTCGGCCACTTCGACGAAGGGCTTGGCGAGCGGACCTATCGTGCGGACCGTCTTCTTATGCAGGTCGATCAGGTACAGTTTCCAGGCACCCGTTCCGTACTCGTCGTCCAGATCTTCATGCGCACGCAGGACGAGTCCTTCCGAAGCGTTCAGGAAATCGTACACGCCCAGCGGCAGCCAGCGCCCTGGCGGCGCGTTGCCGGAGGGGGCCTCTCCGCCCCTGGCAAGAGGCGTTAAGCACAACACCCACACCACGGCCCATCGCCTCAGTAGCACAAACGCCTCCCGGGACGCCACTCCTGCGTCGTAGTCTCCAGGACGTACCAAGCCGAATTGGTGTGACCACCTGCCCCTCGCTGCGCTCTTGACCGCTCCCCCATCCTTCCTTACTATGGTGCCCGCCTTTGTTTAGGAGCGTCCCCAAGCACTATGCACGCCGTGGTTCTATCTCGTCTTCCTCGCCGCGCCGCGATTCTCGCGGTTGCCGGCACACGGGCAGGCTCCTGGCGGTCGATGCCGGGCTGTTGTTGCGCGCATTGATGGTCCCCCCTTGCGGGCCGAACGGCGGCCCGCGCCTGACGCGCAAAACAGCTCCCTAGGAATATCGACGCCATGGAACTCCTCGAACGCATCCTGCACGGCTTTCTGCTCTTCGTTGCCGCGATGGCCCTTCTCAAGCTGGGTTTCGCGATTCTCGTCGCCTTCATGGCCGTCCTTTTTAAGCCGTCCCTGATCGGCAGCGTGCTGGCGGACTTGCGATGCATCCGAGAACGCGACCCGGCGGTGGAAGGTTGGATCGCGGCGCTCTTCTATCCCGGTTGGTGGGCGCTGGCGCTGCATAAGCTGATCGCGCATCCGCTGTACCGCATCGGCTTGCGCACGCCCGCGCGGCTGGCCAACTTCGGCGCGCGTTTCCTGACCGGCACGGATATTCATCCCGGCGCGCAATTGGGCCAAGCGATCTTCATCGACCATGCGCACGGCGTCGTGATCGGTGAAACGGCGATCGTGGGCGACGGCGTCACCGTCCTCCATCAGGTCACTTTGGGCGGCACCGGCAAGGAACACGGCAAGCGCCATCCCACGGTGGAGGACGGAGTTCTGCTCAGCGCCGGATCCAAGGTGCTGGGCAATATCGTCATCGGCGCCGATGCCAAAATCGGCGCCGGCAGCGTCGTCGTAAAAGCCGTACCCGCCGAATCCACGGTCGTCGGCATCCCGGGGCGCATCGTCGCCACCGGCGGCAAGCGCCTCCCCGCCAAATCGCTCGACCAGACCGACCTGCCCGATCCGATCGTCGAACGCCTCGTGGCGCTGCAAGACGAACTCCGCGAATGGGAGCGCAAAGTGGAAGAAAAGAAGTCCAGCGGCGCGCGCTGGCCGAAGGCCGGTGAAGACGTGCTCGCCGAGATCGTGACGCATAAGCATGCCGAAGTGGCCGAAGCGCGCGCGCGCGCGCCGCTTCCCGAACTGCGCAGTCAGCCCGGAGTGCGCGGTTCGCCGCGCGGCTTCGCCGCCGCTCTGCGCGGGCCGGGACTGCGGCTCATCGCAGAAATCAAGAAAGCCAGCCCTTCGGGCGGACTGCTGCGCGAAGACTTCGATCCGCAGGTCATCGCGCGCATCTACCAGGACGCGCACGCCTCGGCCCTCTCGGTGCTCACCGACCGAAAGTACTTCCAGGGCTCGCTCGAGTACCTGGCCCAGGTCCGCGCCGCCGTGGGCCTGCCGCTCTTGCGCAAAGATTTCGTGATCGACGAATACCAGATCGTCGAAGCCGCGCGCGCCGGCGCCGACGCGGTCCTGCTCATCGCCGCCTGCCTCGACGACGCCCAACTCAAGGGCTTCCGCGAAGCCGCCTCCGCCGAAGGGCTCGACGCGCTCGTCGAAGTCCACGACGAGGCCGAACTGGTCCGCGCGCTCCAGAGCGGCGCCGAGATCCTGGGCATCAACAATCGCAACCTCAAGACCCTCGAAACGAAACTCGAGACGACTTACAGGCTCGTCCGCGAACTCCCCTCCGACCGCAACGGGCTGCTCGTCGTCAGCGAGTCGGGGATCAAGACCGCCGAGGACACGCACCGCCTCATCGAAGCGGGGGTCAACGCCGTACTCATCGGCGAAACCTTCATGCGCGCGCCAGACATCGGCTCGAAGGTTCGCGAGATCATGGGGCATGGGGAGTACGCGATCTGAGACGCGGCAGGCAACAGTCAAACGAGCGTGGGCCAGACAGGGCGCTCCGACGAACGGGTGGAACTCCACCGCGCACAGGGTCCGGCTTGGCGTCCTGCGGTCTTGCCGGTTAACATCGTGGCATGGCAAAGCGCATTCTGTACCTCGATCCGTTCAGCGGCATCAGCGGCGATATGTTCCTCGCCAGCCTGCTCGACTTGGGCCTCGATCTGGCCCACCTCAAGCGCGAACTCGCCAAGCTAGGCGTCGGCGGCTATGAGCTGAAATCCTCGAAGACCCTGCGCGGCGTCATGGCCGCCACTCAGTTCGAAGTAATCGTGAGCCACGATCCCGCCGTACATTCGCACGCATCCCAGCCCGAGCCTGCGCACAGCCATGGCCATGACCACGGTCATGCGCACGATCATGGCCACAGCCATAGTCATGCCCACAGCCACGAACCCGCGCATACTCACACGCATCACGAGAACCACGGTCACGGCCATGACGCGCATCATCACCACGACGTTCACGCGCATGTTCACCGGCCATTCAAAGAGATTCGCAAGCTGATCGATGCCGCGGCGCTCTCGCCACGCGTGAAGGCGCAAAGCCTCCGCGCGTTCGAACTGCTGGCGGAAGTCGAAGGCCGTATGCACGGGCAAACAGTGGACGAGGTTCAGTTCCACGAGGTGGGCGGGTTGGACAGCATCGTCGATTTCGTCGGCGTCTGCATCGGGCTGGAGGCGCTGGGTGTGGACGAAGTGTTCTGCGGTCCGCTGGCGTTGGGGGGCGACGGCGCGCTGGGCGGATACGTCCAGTGCGCGCACGGGAAGCTGCCCGTGCCGGCCTTCGCGACGCTGGAACTGGCCAAAGGTCTGCCGCTGCGCCACGCCGGCGTGGACAAGGAACTCACCACGCCCACCGGCGCGGCGCTGGTCCAAGCGCTAGTGAAACCAGAACACAGCGGCCCACTGCCGAATTTGCAGGTAGAGCGGATCGGCTACGGCGCAGGCGCGCGCAACGACCCGAAGATTCCGATTCCGAACGTACTTCGGGCGGTGCTGGGTACGCGGGCTTCGAGCGAGACGGCATCCGCCGCCACGCCGGCAACGATCGTCGAACTGCAAGCCAACCTCGACGACGTTTCCGGGGAAACGCTAGGCTACGCCGCCGAAAAGCTCTTCGAGGCCGGCGCATTGGATGTTTTCTTCGTGCCCGTGCAGATGAAGAAAGGCCGCCCCGGCACGCTGTTGACGATACTCGCCGCGCCGGACCGCCAAGCCGACCTGCTGAACGTGCTCTTTCGCGAGACGACCACCTTCGGCGTGCGCTACGAACTCAAATCCCGCGCGATCCTGGAACGGGAAACGGTCACGGTGGATACCCCGTGGGGCGATGTGCGCGTCAAGCTTGGCCGGTGGCAAGGCGCCACGGTGAGCGCGCACCCCGAGTTCGAAGACTGCCGCAAGCTCGCCGAACGGCACGGGGTGCCGCTGCGCGCCGTCCAGGATGCCGCCCGCGCCGCCGCCGCGGATCTGTAGCTGCCCGCGCCCTATTTCTTATCCAGTTCGGTCTCGATGGCTTTAACCACATCTTCCGCATCCGGCTTGGTTCGCGGTGCGAAGCGTTCGGCCAGCGAGCCGTCGCGAGCCACCAGGAACTTCTCGAAGTTCCAGGTGATCTTCCCCGGCTTGGGTCCGTCCACAGTCAGGTACTGGTACAGCGGGTCGATTTCGACGCCTTGCACGTGGACCTTGGACATCAGAGGGAACGTGACATTGAACTTGGTCGAGCAGAACTTTTTGATCTCTTCGTTCGTCCCAGGCTCCTGCGCGCCAAAGTCGTTGCAGGGAATCCCGACCACCACCAGCCCGCGGTCCTTGTACTTATCGTAAAGGGCCTGGAGCTGCGTGTATTGCGGCGTCAAGCCGCAGCGCGAGGCGACATTGACGAGAAGCACCACCTTACCCTTGTACTGGCTCAGCGGGTGATCGCTGCCGTCGTTGGCCTTAAGAGTGAAGCTGAGAGGCGATGCCGCCACGGTCTTTTCCTCCGCGTAAAGCCCACACGCCAGGGCCGCCACGGCCACCAGCATCACAAGGCGTCGAGACATGCGTGAAGCTCCTGAAATCGACCCGTTCTTGAAAGGTGTCCACCAGCTTGGCGGACGCTTCGTCGCGCCTTCAATTCAATCCGGCGCTACTGCTGCTTGGCTTTAACCACTTCGGCGATATTCGCCACAGTGCGGAATTTCTTGAGGCTGAACTCTTCGTCTTCCAGTGCGATCCCGAAAACTTCTTCCAGCCCGATCACGATTTCCATCAACTGCACCGACTCGAGCCCCCACTTCTCCATCAGGTCGTCCGTGTCGCCGATATCCGCAGGCTGCGCCTTAAGCATCAAGCGGTCTACGATCATGATTTTGAGCTGAACTTCCAGGCTGTCGTCGGCCACGAGATGCTCCTTAAGCATGGCGGTTCATGCGGCTTACCAGGGAACCGTTTCAGACCGGCGTTCGTCAGGGAGTCGCCTCATTCGTATAAACCGAGATTGTAACGTGAGCTACTGCAAAGCCGCCACGGCCAAGGGAAGGGCCAAAGGGGGTGACCACAAAAAGTTCTCCGCGAGCCCGGTAATGACCAGGACAGTGCTTGACAGAAAACGAGCATCTTATAGTTTGCCCTATGTGCACTACTCCATTTTAAAGACCTGCGGACCGGTCGAAAGCGACTAGGATGACTCATGGTCCAAATCAATTTCGCGACGCGTGAGGTCAACTGCAAGATTGTGTTCTACGGTCCCGGCCGATGCGGGAAGACCACGAACTTGCAAGTCGTCCACGCCAAAGCGCCGCCGAACAGCACCGGCGACTTGGTCTCCATCGCCACGGAGACCGACCGCACGCTGTACTTCGACTTTTTGCCGCTCGATTTGGGCCAAGTCGCGGGCATGCGGACCAAGTTCTCGCTCTATACGGTCCCCGGCCAGGTGTACTACGACGCCACGCGCAAGCTGGTGTTGCAGGGCGCCGACGGGATCGTATTCGTGGCCGACTCCAATCCAGACATGATGGAAGAGAATATCGAATCGCTGAACAACCTGGCCGTGAACCTGCGCGAGAACGGGCTGGACATCAACGAGTTGCCGGTGGTGCTGCAGTTCAACAAGCGCGACCTTGAGAATCCCGTACCTATCGAGGAAATGAACGCGAAGCTAAACCGCGCCAACTGGCCCGCCGTACCGGCCGTGGCAGTGAACGGCGACGGGGTGTTCCAGACGCTTAAGGCGATCTCCCAGTTCGTGATCAAGAAGTTGAATCGCGAACAGGGTTATTCGGAAGACGGCAGTCGCCGCGGCGGCGGTGCAGCCCGGCCTTCGGCGAAGTCGGCCGCCGCACCGCCTCCGCCTCCGCCCCCGCCGCCGGGTGCAAAGGCTCCCCCGCCGCCCCCCAAGCCCGCTGCTGCACCGCCGCCGCCCAGCCCTAAGGCGCCGACTCCACAGCCGCAGCCGGCCGCAAAGCCCGCGACGCCCGCATCCGCCGCGTCGCTGCCCAAGCCTAAATTTCCGACTCCGGCCCCTCAGCCGGTGGTGCTGCCTAAAAAGGATCCGCCATCCGGTGCGGTGCTTCCCAAGCCTCAGGCTCCAGCCGCCGCTTCGGTGCCGGCGCCGGAAGTCGCCAACGAGCCCGAAGCGGCGGTCGAGGCACCGCCCACACCGGCACCGGCTTCCGCCCCGGCTCTTAACCCGGTGGCCGCCGAGATCGCCAAACGCAAGCGGGCCGAAGAAGAAGCGCGCCGAAACGCACCTGCCGAAGAGCCCGTAGAGGCCGCCCCACCGGCGGCGCCGGCCGGCGGAGGGGGTTCGAAAACCGTCGTCATCGTCTTGGCCGTGCTGGCTTTGGCGGGAGTGGCCGCCGCTTTGTTCTTTGTCTTTAAAGGGAGTGGGTCCTGACCCATGGACCGCGGCGCAAGCAAGCGCTATACTGCGCCTGCCCGCAGCGAAATGAGTACGCGGAGTCCCGACACACGTGGGGCTTGGGAGGTTTCCGATGGCGTTTAGCGAAAAAATGCGGCAGGCCCGGCTGGTCTTCTACGAAGAAGATGTAGAGGATATCAATAAGCTCCTGGGCGATTTTCTAGAGCGTTCCCAAGCCAAGTGCGCGCTCTTGATCGACAAGGAAGGCCACCTCGTCACTAAAAAGGGCTTCACGAAGTCCTTCAATACCGATTCCATTGCCGCCCTCGTGGCCGGCTCCTTCGCGTCCACGCGCGAAGTCGCTAAGTTGCTGGGCGAGACGGAGTTCTCGGTGCTCTTCCACCAAGGCAAGAACGAAAACATCCACATTGGTTTGGTGGCCGAACGCGCGCTGGTCGTGATCATCTTCGACGACCGCACCACGTTGGGCATGGTTCGGTTGTACGCCGAAGAGCTGACGACCAAGCTTTCCGATACTTTGCTGAAGGCCATCGATAAACATAAAGACAAGAACGACGGGGTCGGCGCCGAGTACGAAAAAGCCGCAGAAAAAGCGCTCGACGACTTCTTCGGTTCTGACGAAAAGGCCTGATTCGAAGGCTTCAACGGACGATCGTGGCGGGGGCCGGAAGCTCCAGCAGGGAGCCGTGCCCCCAATCTACCTCCCCTTGCGCATATGCCGACGATATCTTAGTTTGCAGGACCAACGCGGCTAGGGGGTTAGGCGTTACGTTGCCGCGGGTTGCCAGGCGGCGGGTTCAACATGGGCTTCCAAGGAAGCGTCGAAAGCTTCAGTCTGGCCGACGTCTTCCAGAACCTTGCCATGAATCAGCAGACTGGCACGCTGCGCATCGTGGCGCCGGACGGTAAAGAACGGCATATCTTCTTCGACGCCGGCCAAGTCAAAAATCTTTCCCGCGGCACGCAGATTCCCTTGGTTTTGGGCGAGATGCTGGTCGGACGCAGCATTTCCAGCCCTGAGCAGGTGGAAGAGGCGCTGGCGGCTCAGAAAGAGCGGCGCAAGCCCCTTGGCGAGTGCATGCTCGAGTTGGGCTTCCTCGACCGCGACCGTCTGGAAGCCGTCCTTAAACACCAGATCGGCGAAGAGTTGTACGAGCTCTTCGGGTGGGAAAAGGCGAACTTCGAGTTCACCGAAGGACCGGCCAATCCGCAACTTTTCGTGGACCGGGGCCTCGGTAGCCCTTCCTTGCCGATATCCAGTCTGATCATGGAAGCCGCGCGGCGGGTGGACGAAGTCGAACGCCTGCGCGAGCAGATCCCGTCTTTCAAAGAGATCTACGTCGTCGATAAGGATGTTCGCGAAGCGTTGGAAAGCGGGGCGCTGGAAACGGACGCCATCGAACGCCGCGTCATCACGCTGGTGGACGGCAAGCGCGACGTGGACGACCTGATCGCCGACTCCTTCCTCTTTCGCTTCGAGGTGCTTTCGACGCTGGCCGGATTCCTGCAGTCCTCGCTGGTCCGGCCAGCGAAGCTGGAGGAGTTGCAAGCGGCCACGCCCGAACTGCGCGAGGCCGGCGACAAGGGCCGCCTGTGCAAGAACCTCGAGCGCCGTCTCGCGTTGGGCGACGACACCGGCGACGTGCGCCGCGAATTGGCCGACGTGCTGGCGGCTTCCGAACAGGCCGAAAAAGCCGCCATCCATTACAGCGTCCTGGCCGACGGGGAACAGAAGGCCGGCAACGAAGACGGGGCCGTCGATCTGTACCGCAAAATCCTGCAGGTGCTGCCGCACCACCTTCCTTCGCGCGAACGCCTGGGCACGATCTACGCGCGCCGTGGACAGCTGCGCGAGGCTATGGTGCAGTTCCAGGAAGTGATTCAGGCGCACCAACGCGCTCAAAATTTCGCCTCGGCCCGCCGCGTGGCTCAGCAAGCTCTCGAAATCGAGCCGACCGCGCATGACATCCGACGCGAACTCGTCCAGATCCTGGTCGACGAAGGAGATAAGGCGGCCGCGGCGCGCGAATGCGAGGTGCTGGGCGATATGCTGGCCCGGCAGGGCCAGTCGCGGGAAGCCGCCGAATGCTACCGCCGCGCGATTCAGGTCATGCCCGGCTTGGCGCACCTGAAGAAGAAACTAGCCAATGTCATGCTCACGCAGGAAGACCGGCGCGCGCGGACGAAGCGCACGCTGATCGTCACCGTCTCGGTACTGGCCGTCCTGGCGATCGGCGGCGCGCTGGGCCTGCGCGAGTTCAATTTATACACCACGTGGCAGCGCACGCGGGAACAGGTCAAGCTGCTCCAGGGCACGGCGGCCGAGTTCGAGGCCCAAGAGCGGTTTAAAGACGCCGCCGACAAATACGAAGATGCCATTCGCCGCATCGCATCCAGCGAGATGAAGGACACGTTCGCCCCCATCACACGGGTCAACGACGAGGCACGCGCGCTGCATAATAAGCTCGAGAACGCGCGCAACGCGGCGGTGCAAAAGCACGACGTCATGGCGGCCAGCGAGCAGAAGAACAGCAAGGAAGTGCTCGATCAGGGCCGCGCGCTCTGGAAAGCCGACGATCTATTCGCCGCGATCGCGAAGTTCGACGAGGTGCTGAGCAACCAGTTCGCTCCCGAGGAAGTGCGCACGGAAGCGGCCGAGTTGAAGGAAAAGACCGAGGCCAAAGCGACCGATTACAAAGCCGGTATCGCGCGCATGAAGAAACCGCCGCGCGAGTCCTTCAATGGAGTCCAGGAAGAGTACCGCTTCAAGCTGGCCTTCTTCGAGCGCTTCGGCAAGGTGCCCGAGCTGTCCAAGGAGAAGCTTGAGTTGCCGGTTCTGGTGACCCTCAAGAACGTGGACCGTGTGCTGGTGTACAAGGACGGCACATTCCTGGGGCCGGCGAGCAAAGGCGCCGAGAATGTCTTTCGCTACGACCGCGCCGAAGCGAAGCGGTTCGAGTTCCGCAAAGAAGGGTACAAGACCGAGTTTCGGCTGGTTCGCGAAATGGACGTCGAAGCGACGGTCAGCTTGCAGCGCGAGCCGGCCTTCGTGGCGCGTCTGCCGGTGAAGCCTTCGGGCGGCGCCGTCTACGATGGCAAAGACATCTGGGTCGGCACCGTGGAAGGCGGACTCCTGCAACTCACCCCCGGCCCTAAGGGACTGACCGCCGCATGGGAATTCAAGCTTCCGGGCGGAGGCGGGCTGGATAAGGAAGTTTTCGGCAACGTCGTCGTGCAAACCGTAGGCGGCAAGAAGTTGCTGCTCTATTCCACCAAGGCCGGCGACCGCGTCGCGGTGGAACCGGGTAACGAGAAGCCGGCGCTTTTCGGAAAATCGAAAGACCGCTCGGTGCTGGAGACGCCCGCGCGCATCCAGCATCTACCTTTGGCCGGCGATCAGCTTTTCTTCCTCATCCCGCGCGACCGGCGCCTGGAAGGCTACCGCGCGGAGCAGGATATTCCGCTCTGGTCACGCGGTAGCGAAGAGTTGCCGAAGGCCATCACCTGCGGGCCGCTGCTGATTCGCCAGGAAGAACTGCTCGTCGTCGGCTGTGCCGACGGCAATCTGTACGGGTTGTCGCTGCGCGACGGCACGCGCCAGCGCGTATGGACCACGCGCGGTCAGGCCATCGCGGGCGGCCCCCTGCTGATTCGAAACCTGCTCGTCGCCTGCGGCCGCGAGGGCAGCGTCTTCTTCTTCGACCTCAAGGGCGGCGGGGAGCTGAACACCGAGTCCATCCCCGGCAGCGTATACGCAGATCCGATCGTGCAGCGCCAGATGCTCTTCGTGGGCGCCTCGCTTCCCGACGGGTTGTTCGCGATCGATCTGGATACGCAGCGCCTGCGCTTCGCGTACACCGGCGAACAGATCGACGGAGGCATCACGACCACGCCGGCGGTGGTGGGCGATTTCGTTTACTACGGCACCGAACGCGGCCATTTTTACGCTTTGAAGTACGACGGCCAAGGTTACGAACAGAAATGGGATTACCGTGCTCCCGATGGAGCGCGCATGGTGTGCAGTCCTGTGGCGATCGGAACGCGTGCCTTTTTCTTTTGCGCCGATGGCCGGGTCTACGTCTTCGACGACTAGGATCGATTGATAAAGGAGTTGGATTTCATGTCCGCAGCGCCCCGTGTCATCGTGGTAATGGGTTCCGACAGCGACCTGCCCACCATGCGAACCTGCCTGGACGTGCTGACCAAGTTCGGCCTGCCTTGGGAAGTGCGGGTCTGTTCGGCCCATCGTACGCCTGAAGAAGCCGTGAAGCTCTCGCGCGAAGCCCGCGGCCGTGGCATCCAGGCGATCATCGCCGCGGCGGGCGGCGCAGCGCATCTGGCCGGCGTGTTGGCCGCGCATACGACGCTTCCCGTGATCGGCGTGCCCATCAACAGCACACCACTCAACGGGGTCGACGCCTTATACGCGACCGTCCAGATGCCCCCGGGCATTCCGGTCGCCACCGTGGCCATCGGCGAATTCGGCGCCTACAACGCGGCGGTCTTGGCCGCCCAGATCGTCGGCGTAGCCGACGAAGATATGCAGAGCCGCCTGTCCGAGTTCAAGCGCGACATGGAAGCCAAGGTGCGCCAAAAGGATGTGCAGCTCCAAGAGAAGGTAAAATCCAGCGCACCTTGAGTGCTTTGACTGCCACGGAACCGGCCTCCTGGGGTAATTAGTAACGTGTTGTCCCGTCACGGGTTGTGCTCCCGTGCGGCACACGTGCGGGAGCCGGGTTCTCAGCCGGGGGCGGGTGGATGTCGTCTACTTCCCAACAGCCCAACGCCAAGCGCAGCTTCGTCGAGGTCGGCATCGAGATGGGCTGGCTTACCCAAGCCCAAGTCGACGAAGCGTTGGCGGCGCAGAAAAAGCTTGCCGAACTCGGCGTGCCCGACGAACTCTCCGCCGTGCTGGTCAAAAAAGGCGTGCTCAGCGACGACCAGCTTAAGACCTGCCAGGACCTCGCCGAGCGCGGAGCGCGCAAGATCGTCGCCGGATACGAGATCATTTCCCGGCTGGGCCACGGCGCGATGGGGGCCGTGTACAAGGCCCGCCAGATCTCCATGGACCGCATCGTCGCGCTGAAGATCCTGCCCCCGAAGTTGGGGCGCGATCCGGCCTTTAAAGAACGCTTTGTCCGCGAGGCGCGAGCGAGCGGGCGGCTGGACCACTTGCATATCGTTCACGGCATCGATGTCGGCGACTACAAGGGCGTCACGTACTTCGCCATGGAGTACATCGACGGGCCAACGGTAAAGAGCGAGATCAAGCGGCTGGGCAAGCTCGAATGGCGCGAGGCCGTCCGGATCGCGCGCCAGATCGCCAATGCGCTGGCCTACGCCTGGAAGAGCCAACACGTCGTCCACCGCGACATCAAGCCCGACAACATCATGCTAACCGCCGACGGCACGGCCAAGCTCTGCGACCTGGGTCTGGCCAAGGAGGTTCACGAAGCCGGCGCGGCGGGATTGACCGAAAGCGGCCAAGCCGTCGGGACGCCCCACTACATTTCGCCCGAACAGGCCAAAGGCAAGACGGACATCGATACGCGTTCCGACGTCTACGGCCTCGGCGCTTCGCTCTACCACATGGCCACGGGCAATGTGCCTTTCGATTCCCCCAACCCCACCTCGGTGATGGTCATGCATGTGACCGAGGTGGCGCCCGCGCCGCGCGACCTCGCCGACGATCTGCCCGCGGCGCTCGAATGGGTCATCGCCAAGGCCATGGCCAAGGATCCTGCCGACCGCTACCAGATTCCGGACGAACTCGAAGCCGATCTCCAGGCGCTGCTGGAAGGCAAGGCGCCGGTCCACGCGCTGAGTTTTACCGCACCCAGTTCGATCCGCTTCGTGCCCGCGGCCTTCGACGGCGCGGCCGGTTCCCGGACGGGCGAACGCGTTCGCAAGCCCACCACGGGGCCTCAGGAAGCCGTCCACGCGCGCACCACCAAGCGGCTATCTCCGATCGGCCCGGGACGCAAACACGGCGACGACCGCATCATCGGCGTAAGGCTCACCAGCGGCGCGGCCGCCAAGGCGCCGATGCCCGGTACTTCAGCGCACGATTCGCAAGCAGCCATCGAGACCGTGAAGGGTGTGCAGCCCGTATTACCCGGCGACCGTATCGAACGAGCGAAAGGCGAACCGCTGGAGGTTCCGCCTCAGACCGCGCCCACGCCCGAGCCGGCGGCGAAGGCGCGGGTTGCGGAGCCGGAACCGGCCGTCAAACCGCAGGAGCCGCGCCCCGAACCCGTGGTCCGGCCCGAACCGGTCCCGGCGCACGTTCCCAGTTCGCCCAAGGAACCGGCCGCGCCTCCCAAGCGCTCGGCCTTGCCATGGGTCACGGTGGCGATTCTGCTGCTCGGCGCGGGATTGGCCGTGGTCTTAAGTCAAGGCGGCGCCGGCCCCGATACGCCGCAACCGTCCACGCCGCCAGGTCCCCCCGAACCGGCCGCAAAAACACTCGAAACACCGATTCAAGTTACGATCACGCCGGATACGCCGCCGGTCGTGCCCGATCCTCGCATCCCAGAGCCCGCGCCTCCCAAGCCGGTACCCCAGGATCCTACCGATGCGCCGCCCGTCGATCCGGCCACCGCGTTAAAGTGGCCCGCCTTTCCGACTCCTGAGCCCAAACCGGCCGATCCGCCCAACCCGGCCAAAGAAAACGAAGCGCTCCTCGCCTTCGACAAGATCAGCCGCGACTTCAAGAACGAGAAACTCGATGCCGCACGCAAGAACCTCGAACCGTTCGGCCGCTATGCGGACACCGAATGGTACCGCGACCATCGCAGTCTTGTCGAAAGCGCCTGGCGGCGCGTCGGACGGGAAGAAAAGCCCTGGTCGGCATTCTTCACCGCACCGTTCTACGCGCTCTCCGAGCCGCCGGGGGACCGTTGGCTCTGGCACTACGACCAGCTCACTTTCGAGCCCAATAACCTCAAAGAGTGGCTGCTGCTGCCAGGCACCAATCTGAATTGGAAGGTCGGTGCATGGACGCTCACCGCCGCCGGCGGCACGCCGCCAGGGCTCCTGCTGAACCTGCCGCTCAAGCAGGTCGAGAAGCTCGAAGCTGAGATCAATGTTCACGAGCGTGCCGAGTACGGCTGGGCATTGTTCCCGGACCTGCGCGGCGCGGCGCCCATCGCCTCCTGTTGGTACTTACCCAACGGTTCGATTCACCTCTGGCTCAACGAAGTGGACCGCGAGTTGAAGATCAAGCATGCGCCTGAAGCGGGTCTCGCTCGGATGGCTGTGCAGTTCGCACCCGAGCGCGCCTGGATTCACGGCGCCGGCGGCGTGCAGACGGTGGCCTTGCCGCCTTCGCCGACGGGGCGCGTCTATCCCGCCTTGCTCGTGGGCGGCGGCGCGATCTCGGTGGGGCCCGTCAGGGTCTTTGCGCAAGCCGAGCCCGGACATTTCAAGAAGTTGCTGGACGAAGATCACCGCGTCCGCCGCTTGCGCAATCAATCTCGCGATCTGGGCATGCACAAGCTGACTCTCACCGTCGCCTGCCAGCACCCGGCGGCGCTTTTCGTCAACACCACCCGCGCACGCGGGGATATTCCGAAGAACTACAAGCCGCAGGAGTTTCAGTTCACGATGCCGGCCGGAGCGATCGTCTCGGTACGGCAGTTCCCGCCTGCCGGACAGCCCGGTGGTCCGGTGCTGCTGGATGTCGCGCTTCAGGACGGGAGCGCGCACGCGGGCACCGCCCTGACGCCGCACATCTTCACGGCGCACAGCGAGATCGGTTTATGGAACAGCGATCCGCGCCCCACCGGATCCTGGCATCCCGCGACCGCTGAGGCCTTGCCAAAAGGGCTCGACGCGCCGGTGCCGCCGAATACCAAGGCCGGTTACGTAAGCTCCTTCGGCTACGGCTTAGTGCTGCGTTACGTCTTCGATCCGGCCGATTTGAAGTAGCCCGCGGCGACTCGGCGCGACCGGCACGCACCCCCTACTCCGCCAGAAGCTTCGTAAAATAGCGTCCCTGCGCGACCACGTACTTCAGCATGGTATCGAAGAGCGGTTCGGGAACGGACTGGAACGGTTTGCCCAGTTCGAAGGTCCAGGCGCCCTCGAAGCCCGCTTCTTTCAGGCCATCGAGCACGGCGTTCCAGTCGACGCCCTGCTTGCCGAACGAAAACGGAAACTGGTGGTCGTCGCCCAAGCCGTCGTTCTCGTGGAAGTGAGTGACTTTCAGCCGCGCGCCCAGCGCCCGAAGTGCGGCGCGCTGGTCGAGTTGCATTAAGCGCGCATGGCCGGTGTCCCAGCAGGCGCCGACGAGGGGGTGCTTGATCGTGTCGATCAGTTCGCAGAGTTCGTCCGGCACCGCGGCGAAATACCGCGGACAGCCGCGTTTCTCGGCGGCGCTGTCGAAGATGTTCTCGAGCGCCAGGCCCACTCCGTAGCGCTCGCACGCCGGTAGCAGCCCGCGGAAAAACTCGACGTTGCGCTTCAGCACTTCCTTTCGATGCGTCGCGTCGTACGCGCCGGGAAAAACATCGGGGTGCAGGACCATCCAAGGCACGCCCAGCCGTCCGCACGCACGCAAGGCCGGTTCGCACAGCGCGCGGCGCTGCGGATGCGGGTCTTCCGCACCGAACATCTGGAACATCGGCCCGTGGGCCTGGACCCAAGCGAGGTCCGCGTTGCCGGCGGCGCGGCCTAACTGATCGACGAACGCATCGGCCGTACGCTCGTGGTGCCAGTCGAGCTGCGTCAGCAGATCCGCGAAGTTAAAGTCGATCCCGTCGAATCCGGCGGCCGCCAGACGCCCCAGGTGCGACGCGGCGGGGAAACGGTTGCCGAATACATTGAGCGAAGTAGCGATACGCATGCGGATCTCCGAGGCATGAGCGCTTCTGCTCCATCAAATTACACGAACGCGCTCCGATTCGGCAGACTGGATGCCTTGAGAGTCGGGCGCACTTGTGAACCTCATTCCTCTCACCAACCTAAACTCAATGGCCGCAAGGTGCCGCAGTGGAACGTCCTTTCCGACGCGGGTCGGATAGGAGTCACCGCGAGCCCGCGATGAGCGTCTAAGGATTGCGACGCTTTATCGAGAGATGGCCTGTGTTGCCTTAACCCTTTGTGCGGGATATGGTTGCAAGGCGCCTGCGCCCATCGAGGCCGATCCGGAAAGGAGGTCCGTGAACGCCATGCCTACCACGGACCTGCATCCGCTCGAAGCCAAGTTCGTCAAACTCGCGCTGATCCGCCAACTTATTAAGCCTAGCCAACTCCGGCGCTGCCACCAGATTCACGCCCACCGCGCCGAATTGGGCGAGGCCGTAACCCTTGAACAAATCATGCAGGAAGAGGGCCTGATCACCGAGGACGAATGCAACGAACTTTGGGAATCGATCGCGCAAACGGGGGATACGAAGTTCCGCCAGGAAGTCAGCTCGCGGCGCGAATCGCGGACGCGCCTGACGCCGGCGGTGCGCGGGACGCCGCAGCCGGCGGTGGCGCGCTCGCGGTTCGGCGACGTGCCGGAAAAGATCGGCGGGTTCGAGATCCTGGAGTGGATCGGCAGCGGCGGAATGGGCAAGGTCTACAAGGCCCGCCAGGTGGCGATGGACCGCATCGTGGCGCTGAAGTTGCTGCCTCCCGATCTGGCGCGCAACGCCAAGTATATCCGGCGCTTCATTCGCGAAGCGCGGGCGGCGGGAATCCTCAATCACGGCAATCTGGTGCGCGTTCACGACGTCGGCGAAGACGACGGGCGCTACTACATCTCCATGGAGTACGTCGAAGGGCGCACGGTCAAGCAGATGATCCGGCGCGAAGGGCGCGTACCGTTCCTGCAGGCGCTGTACATCATCGAGCAAGTGGCGATGGCGCTGGACTGCGCGCACCAGCACAAGATCGTCCACCGCGACATCAAGCCCGACAACATCATGCTCACTCCGCAGGGGCAGGTGAAGCTCTGCGACCTGGGACTCGCGAAGGTGCTGGAGGGGAACCTCCAGGACACCGACACCCAGGACGGCAATACGATGGGCACACCGCACTACATGAGCCCCGAACAGGCAAAAGCGGCGGGAAACGTCGACGCGCGCAGCGATCTCTTTTCTCTGGGCTCCACGCTGTACCACATGGTCACCGGCAAGGTTCCCTTCGACGGCGACTCGCCTTGGGAAATCCTGATGAAGGTGATCAACGACGAACCGGCGCGCCCGGACCGCAGCGAACCGCTGCTCCCGCCGCCGTACGCAAAGCTGATCTTGCGGCTGATGGCCAAAAATCCGGCGGATCGCCCGCAGACGGCAGAAGAAGTGCGGCGCACGGCGCGGACGCTGCGCAAGGATCTGGAGGCCGGGCGCGTCTTCGTCTTCGACGACGCGCCACGAGCCCTGAAAGGACAGCCGCTGCCGGGCCCGGACGAGATGGCGCGACTGAAGCGGCGGCCGTGGTTGATCGGTCTGGCAGCCGCGGCGGTGCTGGCGATGCTGGCGATCCTGACGGGCGGGCGGCCCGGCGGAGTTCCTGCACCGCTGCCCGAACAAGCCTATTTCCCGGCGCCGGCTCGCAGTACGGCCGACGAACCGGCCGAGGCCAAGCCACCCGCCGTCGCCGATGTCCAGCCTGCCGCTCCGCCGGAAATTCCCGCGCCTCCGACCACGCCGCTGCTGGCCGCAGACTGGTCGGTGCTGCGCGAAATGGAAAGGCGGCTGGACCAGGACCCGACCCAATGGAATGTGCTGCTGGCGCGCGCGGAAGCCCTGCAAGGCGCGCTGGCCCAAGCGGGCGCAGCCGACCGGGAGCGTTTCGAAAAACTCAAGCTTCGCCTCGGGGAAGCGCGAGACGCGGAAGCGCGGGCGGAACTCGAACGCCGCCGCGCAAGCGGCCAGGTCTTGTGGCGCGCCGGGCATTTCGGGCGCGCGGCTCAGTTGCTGGAGGACTTGCCTCCGTTGCTCCGCGGTGGGAAAGAGATCGGCTCGGCGCTGCAGGGCGCGTTGGAGGAAGTCCGCGAAGCGCTCAATGCCGATCTGGCGGCCCGGCGCGAATTGCTCAAAGGCTGGATCCGCGAAGGCTTGCTGGGCTTGGCCGCTCGCGAATGCCAGCAATGGGAAGAAGAACTGCGCCTCGACAGCGCCCCTCCAGGCGATGTGCGCAAGCTGGCGCTGGTGGATCTGCAAGCGGAACTGACCCAAGCCACCGGTGCGCGGGACGAGCGCGAGCGGAAGTTCGAGCGCATCCGGGACGATGTGCGCCGGGGATTGGAGAGCGTGCGGCTTCTATCGCGGACGCATCGCTTGCCCGCCGCGCTGGCCGCCGCGGAAGGCCTCCTCGCCCAAGCGAACCAGCCCCACGAGCGCCTGGCCTACGAAGCCGAGATTCTCAGACTCAAACTGGTGCGCGACCTGTTTACCGCGCTTTCGCGCACGCTTTTCGAACACAAGAACATCATCGACGCCGCCGAATTCATGACTCAACCGATCGAAACCGGGCGCGTGCTGGACATGGACGAGACGCATCTGGTTTTTTCGCTCGCAAGGGGCGGAGTCGCGAAGCTGGACCTCGAAAAAGTAAGCCGCCGCGAGATGCGCCGCTTGCTGGATCTGGTCACGGCGGACCGCGGCTGGATGGACAACCTTGCCCTGCCGCGCCTGGCCTACGACTTGGAAGACGAATGGGCCTTCAGCGCCCGGCTGCAAATTTCGAACCGGTCCGTCTACGATGCTCTGGCCCAGGAGCTGTTGTCGAAGCTGGTGGAGTCCGAACGGCCAGCCTCGCGTTCGGCCGGACGCGACGGCATGTTGGAGGCCGAGCGGTTGGCAGTGGACGGTCACTACGAAGAAGCGCAGTTTGCCGTCGTGGAGGCCCTGGAGTCGCTGCGCCGGGCCGAAGACGGCGCCCTAAGGCAGCGCGCGCAGACTCTTTTGGAATACTGCGCGGCAGCCCGCGAACGCGGCAGCCTTTTCGGCGGGCGGCATGTCCTGCTTTCGCGGAATCGCGAACGGCTGAATCTGAGCGCCGAGCAGCTTCTGGCGCCGGAGGCCGGGTGGTCCTGGCAAGGCCAGCAGCCGGTGCTGAATCCCGAAAACCAAACCATCCGCTTCGCAGCGCCGGGAAAAGGATTTCCGGCCTGGACACTGACGGCTCCGGCGCTGCTGGTGCTGGAAGTGCAGAATCCGCCACAAGGCTTGGGCGCTGTTTCACTCTCGGCCACTGGACTTGAAGGTGGCGCCCCCTGGATTCTGCAAGCCGAACAGAGCAGAACGGATGCACGCGCGACGCTTTCGCGCGGTAATGCCGGAGACCGGCCGGAGCGACATGCCGCTTTCATGCCAGGTATTCGCCAGCGGCTCTGGCTGCGGCTGCATGTGGGATTTGCCAGTTGGGGCGTGGAGGACCAGGTCCTGGGCGTGCTACCTGCCTCCACGGAAACCGGCTGGCGGATCGAGTTGATTGCGCGCGGCGAGATCGGCATTCGCAGCCTCCGCGTCGAGGGCACGCTCGCCACGATCCGCACCCCAGAGGAGCGTGAAAAGGAAGGTCGCCAAGCGCTCGATACTTTGCGCGAACAACCGATATACGTCCAGATCGTCGATGGCGAGAAGCTGTACCGGCAATACAGCGCGCATGCGGCGCTGGGCTCGAGCATCGCCGCCAATCTGGCCAAGAATTGCGCTCGACGCGGAGAAACGGCAGCAGCCTTGTCCTGGACCCGCCGGGCGCTGTATGCGTGCCCTATGCGCTTCTGGCCGCGCGAGACTACGCTGCTTTACGATGGCTATTTGGCCTACTTAAGCAAAGTAGAAACCTTGGGCCGCGCCGTAGGGAATACCGAAGAGGCGCCTCCCAAGCCGGTTCAAGCACCTGTGCAGGCCCCTGAACCAGCGCAACCCAATCCGCCGGTCCCCCCGCCAAATCCGCCTCCCGGCGGAAAGCGCCCTCCCCATGAGCCGGTAAACGTAGTAGAAGAGGAGGAGGAAGCGCCCGGTCCGGCACGCCCCCAGGGGCCCAACGACCTGGATTTACCGGTTCGCCCGCCGACCATCGAACCGCCGCGTCCGGTGGATAAGCGGATTCCGGGCTGGCTGGAGTTACCCGGCACGCCTCCGGCTCGATGAAGGAAGCAGGCATGAAAATCAGCGAAATCATGCGCGCGCCGGCGAAGACGATCAGTCCCGAAGCGGGCCTGGATCGCGCCTTGGTCATGATGCGGCAGCAGCGCATTCGGCATTTGCCCGTGGTGGAAAACGGGCAGCTCGTGGGGTTGATCACCGACCGCGACCTGCGGCTCTCGATGGTAGAATCCGAAGGCCCCGAGAAACATCCGCCCGGCATGTACTTACCCGCGCTAACCAAGGTGCGGACGGTTATGATCCAAGACGTGCTGGTGACCTACCCGGAAGATCCCGTGCCGGAAAAGGCTCAATTGATGGCCGAGAAAAAGATCGGCTGCTTACCGGTGCTGGAACCCGGAAGCCGGAAGGTCATCGGCATTGTGACCGAAACCGACCTGCTGAAGTTCCTCGCCCGGTTGCTGAAGGAGAAGGCGTACTGAACCCCATGGAACCCACCGCCGCCGCCGAAGAAGCCGCGGCCCCGGCCGCCGAAGTACTCGCGGCCCGATTCGACGACCTGAACCTCTCCGAACCGCTCCTGCGAAATCTGCGCGAAGCCGGGTACGAGAAGCCGACGCCGATCCAGGCCAAGGTGATCCCGCTGGCCCTGGATGGGCGGGACGTACTCGGACAAGCTCAGACGGGCACGGGCAAGACCGCTTCGTTTCTGCTCCCGATCTTCGACCGCCTGAAGCCCGGCCAAGGCAACCCCGGCGCGCTGATTCTCGCGCCGACGCGCGAACTGGCGATGCAGATTCAGGATCACGTCCAGAGCCTCGGAACCAATCTTGGCTTAAGTTCGGTGACGCTCTACGGCGGAAGCAGTTATGACCCGCAGATCGCAGCACTGCAGCGCGGCGTCGACTTGGTGGTCGGCACGCCAGGCCGCGTGATGGACCACATGCGCGCGCGCCGTCTGGATCTGGGCGGCGTGAAGTTCGCGGTGCTCGACGAGGCCGACCGGATGCTCGACTTGGGCTTCCGCAAGGATATCGAATACATCCTGCGCCATTGCCCAGTGGAACGGCAGACCCTGCTGCTCTCGGCCACCTTCCCCGACGAGATCCAGAAGCTGGGCCGGCGCTTCATGCGCGATCCGATCCACATCGGCGTGGATCCCGAACGGCTCACGGTGGACCAAATCGAACAGTTCTACGTAGCCGTGGAAGACGAACAGAAATGGGCGGCGCTGCTGAAGCTGCTGGACGTCGAACGCCCGGCGTTGGCGATCATCTTCTGCAACACCAAGCATGCCGCCAAGAAGCTCGCGGCGCGGCTGAAGGCCATCGGCATCGCGGCGCGCGAGATTCACGGCGATCTGGTGCAGAAGAAGCGCGAGAAGATCATGGCCGGCTTCCGCAGCGGCAAGGTGCTGCTGCTTGTTGCTACCGACGTGGCCAGCCGCGGCATCGACGTGACGGACATCTCGCACATCATCAACTACAACGTGCCGTTCAAGATCGAGGATTACGTTCACCGCATCGGGCGCACGGGGCGCATCGGAAAGAGCGGCAAGGCGTTTACGCTCGTCAATCGCGAGGAAGCGCGCTTCCTGACCGAGATCGAAATTCTGATCAACCGCGAGCTGACGCCGGTGAGCTTCCCCACGCTGGAAAGCATTTTCTGGCCCAAGCCGCCCACCGATATCCCGCCCGAGTTCAGAACCGAAGACCAGGACAGCGAAGTGGGTCAGGACGATTACATCGAAGATAACGATCGCGGCGGCGGCGGAGGGGGCGGCGGAGGCCGCTTTGGCCGGCGCGGCGGTGGAGGGGGCGGTCGAGGAGGCGGTGGGCGTGGCGGCGGGGGCGGCGGACGAGGTCGCGGCGGCCACGGCGGCGGACGACGAGACCACGGTCCGCGCGAACAAGCAGCGCCCGCACAGACTCCGGCGCCGGAAGTCTCGGCAAGTGCAACAGACACGGGGCCCAGCGCGAGCGGTGGCACGGGAGGCGCGGACGGCGAGCAGAAGCGCCGCCGGCGCAGACGCGGACGGCGTGGCAAAGGCGGAGGTTCGACGCCGGGCGGAGCGCCCAGCGAAGCCGCACCGCCTCAGGAAGCTCAATAGACGAAGCGGTGCTCTAGAGGGAAAGGGCGCTCGACGCGCGAGCGGGGGCGCCAAAATATCGCAAGCAGGGGCTTGCTCCCACACGGGGGCGATCACGTATACTGTAGCCGGCATCCGCGCACCATCGGGTGCGCCCTCTATGATGGCATGAAGGCGAATACTTATGGAAGCCACCCAGCCAGAACGCAACCCCGACGACAAACTCATTCACTGCACGGACTGCGGGAAAGACTTTCTCTTTACCGCGGGCGAGCAGCGCTACTACGAACAGCGCGGGTTTAATCCTCCGCGGCGTTGCAAGGATTGCCGCGATAAGCGCAAGTCGGAGAAGGATTCCGGCCGGCAATCCGGCGCGGGCGTGGATTCGAAACGCGAGATGTTCCGCGTGATCTGTGCGTCGTGCGGCGTCGAGACGAGCGTGCCGTTCAAGCCCGATCCCAGCCGCCCCGTCTTCTGCCAGCGCTGCTATCTGCAGAGCCGCGAAGACAAGGCGGGCGGGCGCACGCGCAGCGAATAGCGCCTCGGCATGCGCGCGGCGTGCGATCCCAACCTCAACGTGTATTGGCGCGGACGTGGACGATATCGGCGTCCTGGACCACGTATTCCTTGCCTTCGAGCCTGAATTTTCCGGCGGCTTTGACGGCCTTCTCGTCGCCCGCGGCGATGAGATCGTCGTAGGAAAAGACCTCGGCGCGAATGAAACCCTTGGAGAGATCCGTATGGATCTTTCCGGCGGCTACGACGGCGGTATCGCCGCGCTGGATCGTCCAGGCGCGGACTTCGTCTTCGCCGACGGTGAAGAACCCGATCGCGCCCAAGGCCGCGTAGGCCTGCCGGGCAAGCTTCGCCGAAGCCGCTTCCTTAATGCCCATGTCCGCCAGGAAGACGGCGCGCTCGGCCTCCGGCAACTGGCCGATCTCCATCTCCAGCTTCGCGCACAGCGCCACCGAACCGGGGTGCTTCGCCTCGAGTTCTTCTCCCTTGCCGCCGGGACCTAAATCGCCTTCGCCCACGTTGAAGACGACGACCTGCTCCTTGTCGGTCAGGAACTGGAACGCGTCGACGTGTTTCTGTTCGTCCTCGTTGGCCGGCTTGAACTGGCGCACGGGCTTGCCGTCCTCGAGCAGCGCGAGCACCTTCTCCAGCGTCGCGAGTTCTTTCTTATCCTGTTCCTGGGTCTTGGTCGGCTTGGTGGCCTGCACGCGGAGCTTCTCGACACGCGTGGTGGTTTGGGCCAAGTCGGCGAAGAGCAGTTCGCTGTCGATCTCGCCGAAGTCGCGCAGCGGATCGACGCTTTCGAGCACATGCGGTACGTCGTCGCTCTCGAAGGCGCGGACGATCTGGACGATGGCGTCGACCTCGCGGAGCTTGCCGAGGAGTTCGCCCTTGATCTCCTTCCCGCCGCCGCCGGTACCGCTGATCAGGCCGGTGAAATCGAGGCAGTCGACAACGGCCGGCTTGAAGCTCTTGGGCTTGTACATGTCGCGGAGCTTCCACAGCCGCGCGTCGGGGACGGTCATGATCCCAAGATGCTGCCCAGGCTGGTTGCTGTACTGCCCCACGGGCTGCGCGCCGCCGGTGACGGCGTTAAAGAGGCTGGTCTTACCCGAGGCCGGAAAACCGATGATGCCAAGCTTCACGAATCTTCTCCGATGGTTTGCCCAAGAACCTTCCTATTGTGCGACTCCGGCGCGCAGATGCAACTGAGGTGGCGAGGTGCATTTACAAACGCTTGACTGTACTGCAGCGGGGAGGTCGCGGCAGGCTGAGTAAATCCGAGAGCAAAGGCGCCCCCCATGATGACCGCCTCCCTTACCTCAATGGCCTGCGGATTTTGCAACGGGTACCTGAGTTTTTTCCTGATGCCGGCTCTGCCCGCATGGGGAACCGTGTTTATCTTGTGGTGCCTGTTGTGCTGCAAGTACGCGGAGCCCGGAAGGAGTCTTGCTTGGGGCTGGTTGCTGGCAGCACCTTTCGTATTGGTCGTAGGCGCATTGGTATCGACTGAAGTGTGGAGCTTTTTCCTTATCGCCTGGACCGTGGTGGTCTTCAGACGGCTCAGGCTGTGTAAGACGCAGGTGCATACGCTTATTTGCGATAAGTCGATCCAAAGGCGCTGGTGCTTCGCGGAGCGATTTCACCGAACCATCTTGTGGTTGCTCTTGGGCGGAATCGCCGGATCGGGCATGCGGTATTACGTGTTCCCACCCTTTTGACTGCAATTCCTTAAGGCTTCAACTGCGCGTCCAGCCAAGGTAAGCTGCGTGAGCCTTCGAAGAAATGCCCTCCGTCAAAAATGTGCAAGCGTAAGCGCTCGCGGGCGCCGGCGGCTTCGTACACGGCCTCGATCCGCCGCCAGGCTTCCAAGGCAAAGACCTCCGGCGATGTTCCGTCGTCGGCGCCCAGTTCCAGAAAAAGCGCGCGTGGCGCCGCCAGCGCGTACAAGTCCGGCAGGTCGGCTTCAGCCAGCAGCCCCGGCAGCAAGTACTTCACGCAGCCTTGCCCGAACAGCACGCGTTCGCGCAACAGGTTCAGCGCTCCGCTGACGACGACCGCCTGGACGCGGCGGTCGAGCGCCGCGCAGAGGCCGCTAGTGCGACCGCCCAGCGAAAGGCCCAGCACGCCCAGCCGTGAGCCGTCGACTTCCGGGCGCGCGGCGAGTACGTCCAGCCACGTGCGCCATTCGAGGGCCTCAGTCTGGGCCGGCCAGCGCCCGGCGGAAAGCCCGCGCAGGAACTGAACGTCGCACGGATCGCGCTTATAGCGTTCGGACTGCGCGAGCGGATCGCGGCGCGTGCCGAAGTTCCGAATATCGGGCGCCAGCACCACGTACCCGCGTCGTGCCAACAGCACGCCGTAATCGCGATGCCCGTCGGACGGCAGCGCGCCGGTAACGCGCCCGCGCCCCGGCCCGTGTCCGTGCAGCGCCAGAACACCGGGCACCGAACGCGTCAGACCCAGAGGCACAAGCAACGTCGCTTCCGCCGCCACGTCACCGGGCAGACCCACAGAAAGTTCGTAGCGCTGCAGCCCGTCGGCCTCGCACGCATGGAGCACCGTGACATGAAGTGGCCGACCGGCCTCGAGTTGAAGCAACTCTTCCCAGTACGCACGCAGGCCTTCGGCCCAGCGCGCGGCGTCTTGTCCGCGCGTAAACTCGCGCGCGCCCGGCCGATTCAGCGCGCGGTACTCCGGCGTCGCGCCAGAATCGGCATCCGCAGAACTAGCCTCCGGAACGGCAACAACCACCGGCGCTTGAAGATCCGCCAGCCGCACGCACGCAAAGGCGCTGGCGGCGGCTTCGAACTCGAGGTCCAGTACGTTTGCGCCCGCAGCAAGCTGCAGCGGCCAGCGCGCGGATTCGGGAACAAGCGCCCAGTCCGGCGGGCGCGTCGCTCCCGTTTGGGTTCCGCACGCCCAGCGCACGCCGCGAAAGGTGCCCAGCTCCAAAGTTACTATCTGAACTGCACTGCTATGCAGGACACAGGCGATGCGGCAGCGGCCGTCCACCGCGTGGAGCTTGCGCGGCTGCAGAGAGAAATCGAGACCCAGGTCCACCGGCGCGGCGGCTAGTATTCCGTCCGCGTCGAGCGCCGTGCCGAAGGTTCCTGCGGGCTGCGCAAACCACGTCACGAAGCCTTCCAAGCCTGCTCTGCGTGCTAACGCGCGAACGAACATGCGCACAACTCCCTGCCTACGGTGTGGTCCGGTTAGGCGTCCAAGCCGGCAATACGATGCCGAGCTGCTCGAACAAAGCCGCGAGATCTTCCGGCGGCGGCGCGGTAAGCGTCAGCGGATGGGCGTGAATCGGATGCGCCAGCTCCAGCGCCTCGGCGTGAAGGCAAACGCGCGGGCGCACGTCGCCGAAGGCCGGGTGGGACTCCACGCCGCCGTACGCGATGTCGCCGACGAGCGGAAACCCGAGCGTTTTGGCGTGAATGCGAATCTGGTGGCTGCGGCCGGTGCGCGGATGTGCGCGCAGAGCGGAGAATCCTCCGCACTTCGAGACGGCTACCCGCACGTAGCGCGTCTGGGACTCGCGGGCGTCGATGCCGTCGATGGACATAACGTGCTTGTCCGCCGGATCCACGCCGATGGCCGCATCGATCTCGGTCGCGTCCCACTCCGGCACGCCTTGCACGAGGCAAAGGTATGTCTTCTTAAGTAAGCGGTTCTCGAACTGGCGCGTCAGGTCGGCGTGCGCTTTCTTATCGAGCGCGTAGATCATCACGCCGCTGGTGGGCTCGTCGAGACGGTGGACGGTCCCCAAGTGGAAGGACGGGTCGGCTTCGAGCTGTTCGCGAAAGTAATGCAGCAAGCCGTTGTAGAGCGTGCCCTTCGCGTTCCCGCGCGCCGGGTGCACGACCACGCCGGCGGGCTTGACCAACGCGATGACGAATTCGTCCTCGTACAGCACTTCGAACGGAATCTCTTCGGGATCGTGCTTGCTGGGCTGATCCAGCACGATGGTGACGCGCTCGCCATGCGCGACATGCCGGCTCGACTTCACCGGCTGCCCGTCGATCAATACCTTGCCGTCTTTGATCATTTGTTGCAGGAAGCTGCGCGAGTATCCGCGAAAGCGGAGTTGGAGGTATTTATCCAGTCGCCTCGGCGCGCCGGGACGCAGTTGCCCGATCTCGAACTCGTAGCACTCCGGCCCGCCGCGTCGCGCGCGGGGGAAATCGAACTTCGTCTTCAGGCCGTGCGGTCGAACCCAAACCGGTTCGCCGTCTTCGCCCATCTCGAGCCGCTCGGCATTGGAAGGATGCGACGCGCCCATGTCCGGTTCCACCGCGAACGCGCCGACCGCGCGCTCCGACACCCGTATGGTACCCGGGAGTCTGCGGGCGCGCTCAGCCAAGCCGTGGATGGCGCCGGACCGGGTTACTTCAATATAGCTTCCATCGCCGCGCGCTGTGGGTGCCCCGGATGCAGATCCAACGCCCGCCTGAGGAACTTACGGCGCTCCCTGCGAGATTCAGGGCATTGCGTGTTTCGGTCCGCTTTCGCCCGGTTTACGCATGCCGGCTTGGATGCAGGCTTCCTTTAAGCGGCGTTTATCCGCTTCGGCAAGTTCCAGAATCTGCAAGCCCAATACCCACGCGCCGGGCGAATCGGGTTCGTTGGTTTTCACGAAGCGTAAGCTGCACAGGCATTTCACCGGCTGCGGCTCGATCAACACCGTCATGCTCACGCATAACCCGCGGCGGCGGAGGTCTTCGGGAGAGCCCAAGCCCGGATCGGGGCCTTCGATCGAGAATCCGCCTTCGCTGATGTCCACCGTGCGGCCCTGGCATTCGGCGTCGGCGACGACCCGGCCCAAGCGGTTACAGAATTGGTAACGCACCGGGAATTCGCAGCGATAGCGCATGTGGCGGCGTTCGTTGCGCTTTTCCTTGGGTCGCAGTTGATCGATCGCGAGCAGCACCAGGTCTTCCTGAGCGAGGAATATTTCGATATGCCTCTGCGAGATGCGTTCCATCTCTTCGAGCACGTCGGCGGGCAGCGGATTGGCCACGGCGATGCAGAGTACTCGGCGCGATTCGTCGAAGGGCACGAACTCATGCCGCTGCATCATCGGAAACGGAAAGACATGCGCCAAGGACTCTGGAATTTCTGCGCCCTGCAGGTCGGTCATCGGCAATCCGGACTGCAAAGCCAGCGCACGGCAGAGTTCGTCGGGCTGGATCAACCCTTCTCGAAGCAAGTAGCGGCCTAAGCGTTCGCCCGAAAAACGCGAACGCTCGACGGCGGCAGCGATTTCGTCGTCGCCGAGCTTGCCCATGTGGACCAGTATTTCTCCGACGCGCTTGCCGCGAAAGGGATCGGCAGCGCGCGGTTCAACATCTTCTTCGGCCAAAGGCGGCGGAGGCGGGGGCGCGAGCGGCGAACCATCCGATTCGCTCGCGGCCTCCGTAGCTTCCGGCACTTCGGACGGAGGCGGATCCGGAGGAGTTTCCCGCGGCTGAAGAGCGTGCAATTCCGCAGCTGCTTCGGCAGGGCTCAATTCTTCCAAGGCCGGATACCCGGCCGGTGCGGCGTGGAGGCTGGCGTTGGTAGAAGGAACGGCCGGCGTGCGCGTGCCGCTGACCGGCGCGGGCGGCACATCCGGACGCGCACGGTCCCCGCGTTCGACGCGCGTCGTGGTCGTCGAGCCTTTGGTGCTGGCCCCCACCAGATAGGCCGCCGAATCGACCACCTTGCCGGTGCCGAACGCGTCGCGAACCTTGTCGGTGGCGAAAAAGAGCATCACCTTCTGAAGCAACTCGCGCTGCTCGCGCGAGACGTTGCGGAACTGCAAGCCTAGTTCCATGCCGCCGCCGGCGGTGGGATCCAAGCGGCGGATCTCGACTTCTAACGGCACATTCCTGAGATGGGGCGGACAGGTGAGTTCGATGTTCAGCGGACGCTGCGGCCCGAGCACGCGTTTCCATGCATCGGCGACGGCGGCATCCAAGGCGTGCAGCGGCGCGAGGCAGCGGCAGCCGCCTTCGCTCATATCCAACAAGTTACAAGCTACGGAGGGAACCCCTCCGTAACGCAGCAGCACGATGCCATCGCCCACCCGGAGGCGGACGTTGGTCCTGAGCCGCTCTTCTTTGCTCATGCGCTCGTAAGCCGCTCCCCCGGCAGGCCGCTGCGGCGCAGACCGGTCCCATCAGGATAGCGCGCTAAGTGAAGGTGTACAACCGTCTTGCGGAAGGGTCCGGCGGCGGTTCGCGCCACCGCAGGACCGGTTCAGGGGATCAACCAAGCAGCTTGGCGAGAAGAAATTCCCGATTGAGCCGCGCGATGTTGTCGAGGCTGATGGATTTCGGGCACTCGGCCTCGCAGGCGCCGGTATTGGTGCAGTTTCCGAACCCGACTTCGTCCATGGTCTGGACCATAGATTTCACGCGCTTGCGGCTTTCGGGCTGGCCCTGGGGCAGCAGCGCGAGGTGGCTGACCTTGGCGCTGACGAAGAGCATGGCGCTGGCGTTCTTGCACGCGGCTACGCAGGCCCCGCAGCCGATGCAGGCCGCCGCATCCATCGCTCGTTCGGCGTCGTCCTTCGGGACCGGCAGACCATTGGCGTCGGGCGCGTTGCCTGTGTTGATGCTGATGAAGCCGCCGGCTTGGATGATTTTGTCGAAAGCGCTGCGGTCGACCACCAGATCGCGCACGACCGGGAAGGCCTGAGCGCGCCAAGGCTCGAGCGTCAAGGTGTCGCCGTCCCGGAAGTTGCGCATGTAGAGCTGGCAGGTGGTGACCGCGTTGCGCGGGCCGTGCGGGCGGCCGTTGATGGCGATACCGCATGTTCCGCAGATACCTTCGCGGCAATCGTGGTCGAACGCGATGGGCTCTTCGCCCTTCGCTTCCATCTCGTTATTGACCACGTCCAGCATCTCGAGGAACGAAGCGTCCGGCGAAATGTCCTTGGCCTGATAGGTCACGAACTGCCCGGAGCTTTGCCCGTTCTTCTGGCGCCACACGTTCAAGGTGAAGTTCATCGCGTTCTCTCCCGGACCGCGCCGCTGCGCGAACCGATGGCCTTACTTGTAACTGCGCACGCTTAACGGAACGTGCTCGAACTCGAGCTTCTCGATGTTGCGCAGGGGCTTCTGCCCCTCGCCTTGGTACTCCCATGCCGCAACGTGGCAGAAATTTTCATCGTCGCGCTGGCATTCGCCTTCGGCGGTCTGGAACTCTTCGCGGAAATGCCCGCCGCACGACTCGCGCCGCTCAAGTGCGTCCCGCGCGGTCAGTTCGCCAAATTCCAGGAAATCGGCCACACGGCCGGCCCGCTCAAGCGCTTGGTTCAGATCGGCGTCGCTACCCGGCACGTTAACGTTCTGCCAGAATTCCTCCCGCAGCGCGGGTACTTTCTGGAGCAGCTCGTTCAGACCCTTTTCGTTGCGCGCCATGCCGCAATGTTCCCACATCAGCAGGCCCAGCTCTTTATGGAAGCTGTCCACGGTGCGCTTGCCTTTGATCGTGAGCAGCTTCTTGTTCATGCCGACGACCTTGTTTTCGGCATCCTTGAAGGCCGCATGTTCGGTATCGACCTTGCCGGGCTTGGCGCTCGTGAGGTAATGGCCGAGCGTGTAGGGAATGATGAAGTAACCGTCAGCGAGGCCCTGCATGAGGGCGCTGGCGCCCAGGCGGTTCGCGCCGTGATCGCTGAAGTTGGCTTCGCCCAGCACGAAGCAGCCCGGAATGGTGCTCTGCAAGTGGTAATCGACCCACAGCCCACCCATCGTGTAGTGCACGGCGGGGTAGATGCGCATGGGCTGCTCGTAGCCGTCTTCGTTGGTGATGTTGTGGTACATCTCGAAAAGTTCTTTGTACTTCTCTTCGAGCTTCTTGCGGCCCTGGGTCTTGAGCGCATCGCGGAAATCGAGATACACGCCGCGCCCACCGGGACCGACGCCGCGGCCGGCATCGCATTGTTCTTTCGCGGCTCGGCTGGAGATGTCACGGGGCGCCAAGTTGCCGTAGGTCGGATATTTCCGTTCGAGGTAGTAATCGCGTTCGGCATCGGGAATCTGATTCGCCGGACGCTTGTCGCCAGCCTGCTTGGGCACCCAGACGCGGCCGTCGTTGCGCAGCGACTCGGACATCAGCGTCAGCTTGGACTGGTAGTCGCCGCTGACGGGGATGCAGGTCGGGTGAATCTGCGTGTAGCAGGGGTTGGCCATGCAAGCGCCGCGCTTGTACGCGCGCCAGATCGCGGAGACGTTGCAGCCCTTCGCGTTGGTCGAGAGATAGAATAGATTGCCGTAGCCGCCGGTGCAGAGCAGCACTGCATCGCCCAGCCAACGTTCGACTTTGCCGGTGACCATGTCGCGGGTGATGATGCCGCGCGCGTGCCCATCGGCGACAACCACGTCGAGCATCTCGTGGCGCGTATGGCTCTTCACCTTGCCCGCGGCGACCTGGCGCATCAACGCCTGGTACGCTCCGAGCAACAGTTGCTGACCGGTCTGGCCACGCGCATAGAACGTGCGGCTGACGAGCGCGCCGCCGAAGGAGCGGTTGGCCAGGAGTCCGCCGTACTCGCGGGCAAACGGCACGCCCTGCGCGACGCACTGGTCGATGATGTTCACGCTGATCTCGGCGAGGCGGTGGATATTGGCCTCGCGCCCGCGCCATTCGCCGCCTTTCACCGTGTCGTAAAAGAGGCGCCAGACGCTGTCACCGTCGTTCTGGTAGTTTTTGGCCGCATTGATGCCGCCCTGCGCGGCGATGCTGTGCGCGCGACGCGGACTGTCCTGGTAGCAGAAGGTGTGGACGTTGTAACCCAGCTCCGCGAGCGTCGCCGCGGCGCTGGCGCCGGCCAGCCCGGTGCCGACCACGAGGATCGTGTATTTGCGCTTATTCGCCGGGTTGACCAGCTTCATGTTGAAGCGGTGCTGGTCCCACTTCTGCTGGATCGGACCCGGGGGGATTTTGGAGTCGAGTTGCATGGCGCGCGAATTTCCTTGCTTAAAATCGAACCGGCTAGCGAACCGCTTCCGTCTTCTGAATCAGTTCCTTCACGCCGTCCGGAAGCGGCGTGCGCTTCTTACCGCTCAGCAGGCCGAAGAGCGGAAGCACCAGGAAGCCTAAGGCGATACCCCAACCCAGAACCGTGCAGATCTGCTTCACCTTGCGGCGCTTCTCCGGCTTGATCAGCCCCAGCGTCTGAAAGAGACTCCAAAACCCGTGCGTCAGGTGCGTCCCGAGGATCAGCATCGAGAAGATGTAAAAGAGCGCCACTCCGGGATTGGCAAACTCGTTCATCACCAGCGCGTACAAACTGCCGCCGAACTCTTCGCGTGGACCGAACTTGAAGCCCCTCACATGCAGGATCACGAAGAGCGCCACGAGGACACCGCTGACGATCATGAATCGGCTAGGCGCTTCGGATTGATTATCGTTGACGGCGTAGCCTTGGGGACCTCGCGCGGCCTTATTCTCGGCAGTTAGCTTGATCGCCAGAACCACGTGCACGACAAAAATTGCCGCGAGCCCGATCTCCGCGACGATCAAAAGCGGACCCATCGCTTCCAAGCGCGCGGCATAGCCGTCGAACGCGGTGCTCCCGCCAAAAAGGAACAGGTTGCCTGCCAGGTGCGTGACCAGGAAGCCGATCAGCGCCAGTCCCGTAAGCGCCACTAGCGTCTTCTTTAGAATGGAATTCATGCCTCTCCCGCCCACGGAAGGTTTCGGACTCGATGTCGTCGCCAAGGCTCGCCCTTCCTTTTAGGTTTGAAGGGCACGCGCTGCAAGCTCCGAACGCTTCATCCAAGCTTTGGTCCTCAAAAGGTTAAGCTAATTTTGAACGAGCCTGAGGCCAGAAGAGCCGCAAGCGCCTAATAATGGAAGGCGGAAACGAATCCACGAAAGCGGCACGCAAGGCAGGTGCATACGAATCGTTAGCCTTTCGTCGGTTCGTTCTATTTCGAGCACTTGGAAATGCACGATGAGCGAAACAGCCGAAAATCCACCGCCGGCCTCCACGCCTCGTACCGACAAGCGGACGGCTAAACCTTCAACCGCACCCCCGACCTCAGACAACCGCTTCGCGGCTTCTACGCCTCCGTTCACCCGAGCGGTAGGGATCTTCATCCTTTTCTGTGCGCTGGGAGTTTGTGGATACGCGCTCTATACGCAGCAATGGTTTCACGGGGCGGCGGTATTAGTGGGCGGCGGCTACTTGGGTCTTCGGCTCAGTGGCCGCCTGCCCAAGCGCAAAGCCTGAAGCTTCAGGCATGTCCGGCGTTCGCCACATTTCCAAGTCTTGGGTATGCTGAACGCTCTTCCTGGCGCGGAGCGTCTGACCATGGGCACTCTCACTTTCGATTGGCTGATTCGCGGCGCTCGCGTCATCGACGGGACCGGCAGTCCGTGGTTCCGTGGTGATGTTGCACTGACAGGCGATCGGATCGCCGCGGTCATGCCGATGGGCCTGTTGTCGCCATCGGATGCGCGGGAAGTGTTCGACGCCCAGGACCGAGCCGTAGCACCGGGCTTCATCGATTTGCAGAGCCACTCGATCACGTCCCTGATGGCGGATGGGCGCTGCGTTTCGAAGCTGCTGCAGGGCGTGACCACCGAGATCATGGGCGAAACGTGGGTGCCCGCCCCGCACGGCGGCAAATGCAATGCGCTGCCGGGCGAATGGAAAGATCGCGCGAAGCATTGGACGCGCTTCCGGCACTGGTTCGACGATCTGGTCGGCCGTGGCGTGGGACCGAACGTCGGTTCGTTCATGGCCGCCGGCACGCTGCGCAGTTTGGCCTGTGGGATGCGCATGGGCCGGGCGAATGAAACGGAACTGGAACGGCAGCGGCAGTTGATGGCCGAGACGATGCGCGATGGCGCGTTCGGGATCAGCTACGCGCTCATCTATCCACCCGATACTTATGTGGAGTTGGACGAAATCGTGGAAGTCTCCGCCGTGGCCGCCCGATACGGCGGCGTTTACATCACGCATATGCGCTCTGAAAGCGACAAGCTGCTGGAAGGCCTGGACGAAGCGTTCGTGATCGGCCGGCGCGCGAGCATTCCGGTGGAAGTGTACCATTTGAAAGCCGCGGGCAAGAAAAACTGGCATCTGATGCCGCAGGCCATTGCGCGCATCGAGGCCGCACGCTCGACCGGCCAGGACGTGACCGCTTGCATGTACCCGTACATCGCGAGCGGCACGGGATTGAGCGCGATGGTTCCGAGTTGGGCGCACGCCGACGACCGGCTGTACGCGAACCTGCGCGACCCGGCGGTGCGCGCGACGATCCGCGCGGAGATGCTGAAAACCTATGGCGGAGGCGCGGAACTGGGTGCACGCGCCGAGGGCATTATGCCCGTGGGATTCACGCTTCCCGAGCATAAGGGCTATCCCGGAAAACGGCTTTCCGCCATCGCGGCGCTTCGCAAACAGGACTGGATCGACGCGCTGCTGGATCTGCTTGCCGCTGAAGAGCAAAGCATCTTCACCATGTATTTCAGCATGAGCGAGAAGAACCTGCGGCTGCAGTTGCAGCAGCCCTGGATCAAGATCGCCAGCGACGCCGGTGGGCACGATCCGGCGGGATCAGAAACGCGCAATCCCACGCACCCGCGCGCGTACGGCACGTTCACGCGCGTGCTGGGGCATTACGCGCGGGATCAGGGCGTGCTGACGATCGAGGATGCGGTGCGCAAGATGACCGGAGCGGTGGCCGCGCGGCTAAGCCTCACCGACCGCGGCTACCTCCGTCCGGGCGCGTTCGCCGACGTGACGCTGTTCGATCCGGAAACCGTCGCCGACCGAGCGACGTTCGAAGAGACGCACCGAGCTTCGGTAGGCGTGCATGAAGTCTGGGTCAACGGGATCCGCGTCGTCTCGCAGGGAGCCGTGACTGGCACGCTTCCGGGGCGCTTCGTAACCGGGCCCGGCTATACGGGGCAACCCTGATGCCGCTTCGACTCGATCGAATGGGCTTGGAGTTGTACGTTTTCGGTTCCGACGGCGGAAACGCGGAGGCGTTGGACCGGCGCATTTTGCCGGAGCTTCGCGCGTACGGATACGAATGCATCGAGGGCTTCGCGAAGCCGGACGGCCTGGGCGAACTGGCGCGACGGCACGGTCTGCGGTTGGCGGGCGTGCACGCCAGCACTTCGGCCCTGCAATCGCTGGCCGACCTGACTCGGTTCGCGAAAGCCAACGGCTCGCACGATCTCTGCGTCTCGGGTCCGCTATCCTGGAACGCACGCGGATTGAGCGACTATCTCGCCACCGCAAAGGTATTGAACGAGGCCGGATCCCGGCTCAGCGCCGATGGCCTGCGCGTGCACTACCATAACCACGAATTCGAGTTCACTCCGCTGGACGGTTCGCGTACGGCCTTCGATGTGCTGATGGAGGCCACGGATTCGAATGCGGTGAGCGTCTGCGTCGACGTGGGCTGGGCTTGGGCGGCGGGCGCCGACGTACCCGCGCTGCTTGCGCGGTACGGACCGCGAATCGGCTTCGTTCATTTGCGAGACTTCGCTCGCGGACGCTCGGTCGCTCTGGGGGCCGGCGAAGTCAACCTGCGCGTACAACTCGAAGCGATCGCAA
The DNA here is from genome assembly GCA_045863855.1 of Planctomycetota bacterium. GTDB lineage: Bacteria > Planctomycetota > SZUA-567 > H5-PLA8 > H5-PLA8 > H5-PLA8. The sequence goes on from BTVV01000004.1 coordinate 40,516, forward strand.
ACCTGCCGAACTTACGTGAACTTATCGTGGAGCACGATCCCACCACCGCCGATCCCTTGGGCGCGATGCGCGAAAGCCTCGAGTGGCTTCGCAATGCGTTATCTTAGAACGAACCTAAGGCTGCGGTGAGGGTCCGGCCGTCGGCGCCCAGACGACCGGGCCGCCGTGATATTCCAGAAACACCTGCGCGCCGAAGTTCTGATCCTCGTGTACGTAAACTCTCTGCATGAAGAGCGTTCGATCGTACGCAAGGATGGCGTTGATCGGAGCGTTGAATTCCGGCGGCTTGAAACGATCGTCCGTTTTCCCGTCGGCCTGCCGCAAGACCGCGGGACCGGCCGAAGTGGGAAACAGCAGTTGAGAGCGCGTCGCGATCGGTTGCCCGAGAAGCCGGCCTGGCAAGGGGGCCATCCAGCGCACCCCTCCGTCCGTATCCAACCACGCGGCTTCGCCTTGCTCGCTGGCGAAACAGATGCCTTGCGGGGTGACGACGGGGCCGATCGAGTGGTATCCGCTTAGCTCGCGCTTCCAAAATTCGCGTCCGGTGCGGAGATCGAATGCGTGCGCGACGCCCTTCTCGTCGCCAAGATAGATGCGATCATGAAAGATTGCGGGCGTCGCCCGCGTATGCGGCGCAATGGGCGCGCGCCATGCGGCTTGGCCTTCTTCGGCGCGAACGGCGATCAACTCGCCATTCCCGCTGGCGAAGACCACCAATCCGCCAGCGACCGCCGGTCCGCCGCGAATTTTTCCGCCCGCCGAAAACTCCCAAATTACGGTTCCCGAGTGCACGTCCACTTTGTAAAGCGTTCCGTCATCGGACCCGAAGTAGAGATCGTCCCCCACCGGCGCGGGCGAACTGTACACGCGCCCTCCGGTCTTGAAGCCCCACAGGTAGGTTCCGTTGTCGGCGACCGCGTGAAGCTTCCCGTCGGCCGAACCCACAAATAGCCGCCGCGCATAGCGCGCGGGCGTGGACGTGGGCGTGATGGAAGCCAGTCCCCAAGCAGGTCCTTGGACGAAGGCATCGCTCTTGCGCTTGTTTTTCTTTTCCTCGACAGCGCTTTCCGTGCGCCGGTCGGCGATCGAGCGAATGGCGCCTCCCGCTTCACCGAAGGTGAACACTCGGTCCACGTACGTCGCGCCGACCTGAAAGGCCGGTGTGGCGCCGATGCGGTTGGTATTCTGCTCGGTATACGCTCCCGTCACGTCCTCGGGAAACGCATCGGGCACCCTTCGTGGATTGGCCAGGAGCATGGGAAAAGCCAGCGGATCCGTGGTTCCGGCGAGCGGCGCGTCTTCGCCGTCCAGAGGGCCGTAGAGTTCCACTTCGGTAAGGCTTTCGTGGCGTCCCGGATGTTTGCCCGGAAGAATCTTGATCGCATCGGTGAGCATCGGTTTCGGCAGGCGCACCACCACGAAGCGCCGGCTGTTGCCCTTCACCAGCGCGATCGTTTTGGGCACCGGCGGCTGCGCTTCCAAGTCATTGGCAAGAATGCAAAGGTGCCGGTACGCGTTCTCGGGATTCGCGTTGTTCAGGTACAGGACGATATGCGAAATGAATGCAGGCTTGGCGAGGACGGCGCTGAAACCCATCGCGCGCGGCGGATAGGTCCAGATCGGGCCGACATCGTCAAGCCGTCCGTTGTGCAGGTAAGCCTGTTCTTCGACGAATTTCTGCGTGCCGGTTGTGGTCCCCGGAGCAAAGACCACCATGTGGTTGCGCGAAGCGAGACGCTTGGAAAGTTCGGGAGCGATGCGGTTGTACTGCACCCGAATGTCCTTCACGTACGTGGGCTCCACCGCGTGTAGTTCAGCATCGGCCAAGAGATTCGAAGACGGAAAGCGAACCGCGCGCAGGCTTACCGCGTCGACCAGCACCTCGCCGCCCACGGCTTCCAGACCTATCGTCAAGCCTTTGGTCTCGGCGTACGACTTGACCGCTAAGCGGCCGAACAACCATTCGCCGGTCACGCCACCGAAGCGCGAAACGGTAAATGTCTCCTTCTCCCCGGCCAGAGCGCCGCCGGCCACGAGCGCGGCTTGCGGCGAACTCAGCTTGTAACGAAACTCAAGCAGGTAAGTTGCTGACGGAATCGCTTTGCGCGGCAGCTTCTGCGTAACCGGCGTTCCGGGCAGCAGCCGCAAGGCGCGATTGCCGTCCAAACCTGGCTCTAAATAGGCCGGCGCACTCCCCTCGGCCTGCCAGCCTCCGTTCCCTTCGAAACTCGGCTGCTCGAGTTGCTCGACACCCAAGCGTAGCAGGGTGTCGTAATCGCCGGGCCGGTCGACGCTGAGCGGGAAGAATTCTTCGGTGCTGTCGCGATCGCGGCGCAGGGTTTGCCTGACGAATTGCGCATAGGGCAGATCGGGATACTCGACCAGATCGCGCAGGCGGACGCGCCAAACTTGCTTGCCCGAAGCGTCGAACTTAACGACATCCCCGTTGATGGCTCCCGCCAGGAGCCCTTCGGTCAATGGGAGCAGCCGCGCGCTGAACGGCATGCGCGCTTCCCAAGCCGGTTTTCCAGACTCGAGATCGAGCGCCATGACCGCGCCATCTCGATCGCAACGGTACACCCGGCCGGACTTGGCGTCCATGCGATCGAGGCTCGGCATCCAGACGCGTGCATCGCGGTAGGTCCACATAGGTTTCCCGTTTGGCGCGCGGCGCGTGACTTCATACAGGCCGAACTCCAACGCGCTGCCATCGGCAAGAGTCTGGCCAGGACTTGGAGTAAGCGTGCCGAGCTTTCCGTCTAAAGGCCAAAGCGTCCACTGGCTGCCGGTGACGATGCGCGGCCATTCCTCACCGGCGTTCCAGGCCAGCGAGAAGTGACCGGATTCGATACTCTCCGCGCGCTCGTCGGCCAACTGGGCGATGCGTTCGCCCGTGCGCGCATGGAAGATTTCAGGTTCGAATCGCCATACCGTATAAATGTAAACGCCCATCTTGGTGGTGCCGGCGTTGCGCGACTGTCCCAAGGCGATTTTCTCGCCGTCCGGCGAAATCACCACATTGCCAAGATTTAGCGTGCTGGGGAATTGCGCGGCTCCCCGTTGATCGGCTTCTTTCGGGTACGCCGCGATAGCGTCCGAGCGGTCTATGTACCATTGCCGTTCGCCCTCGTAAGAAACCGCCAACAATCCCGCGAGGCCCTTGATCAGAAGCTGGCGCACCTTCGGGTTGTCCAGGATCGTGAGGTGCGTGCTTACCGGTCCCTCCTCTTCGTGATAGCGCGGCCACAAGGTGCCTGAGAACTTGCGGAACACGAGGCCGTCTTCGCCGTTGAGCAGAAAGACCAGGCCCGGGTTCGAGGTAGATGCAATCACTCGCTTGCCTTCGTCGTACCAGCGCGCGTAGTAAGCGTCGTGCTCCGGAAGGAACGTTTTCCATAGCACCTCGCCCTCGCGTGACAGACAGTACAAATTGGTTGCGTAGCCCTCCGTGCCCACCAGCACGCGGCCGGTGGCGGGGTCTTCGTCCAACGTACGTACAAAATGGATTAAGCCCAGGCGTTCCCGCAAACTGGACGGTTCACGGTCCACTGAAGCCACCTTCGCGCCGAGCGTCTTGGGGTCGGGCATAGCTCCCGCGAAGGTTGGGCGCGACGGCCATGTTTCGGCCAGCGGCACCTCTTTTTTGAGCAGCGCCACCGCGCGCTCAAGGCCTTCGGCATCGTTCGCAAGCAGTGCGAGCGTGTCGTGTGCATTCGAGAATCCCCGGTGAACGCACGAGATCATGGCTCGACCGCGGCCCGGGAAATGCGTGCTGATGGGATGCGCCAACGCGCCGCGTTCCACCAAGCTTCGCACCAGGGGGCTGGCGTACGAGTTGCCCAGCACCACCACCGGCGTATCCATCATGCGGATCGGGTAGACCAGCGAACCGCGCCACATCCGCAAGGGGTCCACGAGGTCCGAAGTCGCCTGTGGAATCGTTTGCGGACCGCTGCCTAGGCCGCCTTCCGGTTCGATGCGCGCTTCTCGTCCGGAACGCTCGAACCAGGCTTTCAGGCGTTCGGCTTGCGAACGCGTCCATGTCTGATCTTCGGGCAGCGCGATCACCACCGGAGATTTGTCCGATAAGAAACGCTGCGCCAATTCCGCGTCAGTGACCAGCACCTCGTCGCTCACGACGGCGCTGGGTGGCAAACGCCAGTCCTGAACGTCGACGGTCGACTGCGCCTGCAAGCCCCCGATCAATTCTCGAACTCGAATCGCGAGTTTACCGTTCCCCGCGTTCACGGGCGCTCCGAACGCTCCAAGGTACTCGCCGATGCCGGCACGATAGAGGCGCTCCAGTTCATGGCCTGCGCCATCGGATATCACGATCTCGAAGGGAAACGCGGCGTCAATCGGGTTGCCTTGGGCATCCAGCACGGTTAGCCGATAGGTCAGGGTAGAGCCTCCGTCGACTTGCGCCGATGCCTCCAAACGCAACTGCGCGGGTTCGGCGGGCAGAAACGCGAATATCTTCCCGGGGTATTCGCGCATGTCGGCTTGCAGAGTCATCCAATCGCCGTCGGAAGCCACCTCGATGCGCTTGTTCTCGAGAACATCGAAACAAACGGTCGAGCGCTTCGGGATGCGCAGCTTCTCGATCGCCGGCGCCTGGTAGAACGTCTTATGCAAACCGGAGAAACCGGTGAAGCGGAAATTGGCGAGAATCAGGTACTCGCCCGCGCCGCCGCGCAACCAGTCGGGGCCGAAGAGCATCTCGTGCTCGGCGGCGGGAGGAATGCGCTTCGCAAGAAACTCTTTCACCAGCTTGGTCGTCGCCTCGGACTGGTCCACTACCATCTCCGTCTCGAAATCGATGAACTTGGGAAACGCGCCTCCCATCTTGTCGTCGTATTCGTCGAGATCCGAAGCAAGACGAACGAGGCCTTCGAGCGGAAGCTTGCTGGACTGCTCCACCGCCAGCACCTTTCCCGCCGACTGGAGCCGGCGCAGGCTCTTTAGAATCGATTCGGGTACTTCATCTTCGAGCGTGTAGCCCGGAACAAAGATCACCTCGTACGCCATCCCTTCGTCGGCCAGGATCTGATGGTCGTACAGATAGTCGGCGGGGAAGCCCGCGCGCAGGCACGCGACCCACAGGCCTTCGCATGTCGCTGCAAGCTTGGTGGACTTTTTGGGGCCGAGGTAATGCGCTTCGCGGCTGTAATACACGGCAACCTTTTTATAGCCGCGTTTTAGCTTCAGGAAAAAATCGCCGTATGGCTCCAGTAGGTGCTTGGCGATGTCGCGGTGCCCTTCGCGCGAATCGCCCTGATGCTGCGCGGAACCGCGGCCGCCTCGGGCGAAGCTTTGGTTAAAAAAGGTGATGCCTTCCACTTGTTGCGAAAGCGTCAAAAACGTGTTGCGCAGCTTGCAGGCGCCTAAATCGCCGGGAATGTAGTAGTCGGCGATCTGTGACCAAACGGGGATGTCGCCGCGAATGCGCATGACGTCCGCGCCCATCGGCCCCCAAACGGGACGGTCGCCCGCGCCGCCATCCTTGTAGCCCACGTTTACGGCGATATCGAGCGGTTCGAAAATTTTCGGCGCGCCGCCCAGCATGCCGATGTTGTCCCCGTTGCCTCCGAACATGCGGTGCTGAGTGAAGTTGAGCGCGCCGGGCATCACGGCCTTCGCGGCGCGCGTCATCTGCTCGGAAAGCATGCGCCATTCGTCGTCCTGAAACTGCGGCCAAAGCTTGTACTTCTCCAGATCCTTGGTGTTGCGCCGGCCGGGCAATCCGCGATACCAGCGCTCCAGCGCGCGCATGCTTTCGTCGCTGGCCATGCCTTCGTATTTCTCGCGAAACTCCAACTCCTCCAATTTGAGCATATACTCGGTGCTGGGCGTACCGGGGTTGGCGATGTCGTAGAGTTCGTCGTACAGGCACAATCCTTCGAAGGCCGGCGAATGGCGCATCGAAGCGGTTTCGAGCGCCGCGAACCGGACGCATCCGTCGCGCGCTTTTTGCCCGCGCGGGAGCAGGTCGTCAACATACGCGATCGTGTTGTGATACACGCGCAGGCCGCGCTTGGTGGCCGCATCCAAAAACGTATCCCGTCCGCTGGGTTGGTAAAAAGACTCCCATGGCCCCAGGCTGGGCACTTGCCGCGCCAGTTCTTCGATCAAGTTGGAATTGCGCCGATGGCGCTGGCTCATGTCGTACGTGAACGCGGTGAAGACATTGCTTCCGGCAGAAACCAAATCGTCCGCCAACGCTTCGGCTTCTTGCACCGGGTTGGTCTGCTGGATCAGTTGCGCGTATACGCTCCCCAGATCGCAGTACTTTCCGTTTACATGCGCGGCGAAATGGCTGACGGGCTCGCCCGATACCATCCGAATCGTCTGCGGAACCGTTTGCAACGCGCCCACCTTCGCTTCGACCCGGTAGACCCCCGGCGCCAGCGCCAGACTCTGCGTGCTCGTCACGTTCAGCAGAATCGTCTCCTGCTTCTCGACCGGCTTCGCCAGGGTCGAGGCATGCAGCACCAAGCGACGCGCACTGGAATCCACCAGCGCCACTTCGACGGGCGTGGCCGCCGGTAGCGCCGGACCGTTTACCTTGATGCCCAGGGCCAGCCAGAACGCTTCGCCGCGGCGGAAGCCCGTGCGCCCGCGTTGAGTGAATACGCCTGCGGAATAAGGAAGCTCCCGAGCCATCGCCACATGCTGTTCCGTCATCAGCGGCGCGATGTCTTTACCCGGCGCATAACCGACTCGCAGCACGTAAATTCCATTGGGCCCATCGGGAAGCGCGAGCGCGTACGTGCCGCCTTCACGCGATTCGACCGGCACCGATTGCCAGTCGTCTCCGTGCAGCGGACGCAATTCGGCGATGGGCTTGGGGCCCTCGCCGCCCTCGGGCACACCTTCCGGCAACAGCATTATCAAACGCGTCAGCAGCTTGGTCTCAGGCTGCGCAAGCAGGGTCTGCCATTCGGCCAGCAAACCGCGCTGCTTAGCGCGGCCGGGCGTGGAGCGATCCACACGCACCACTTTGTGCGGCCACTCTTTCACATCGAATCCGAGGTCTGCGTTTGGGCCTTCGGGATTCACGCGCAGCGTAAAGGGCCGGATATGGGGGTATAGAAACCCGATCTGCTCCGATTCTCCGGGCCGTTCCTGAAAGCTGTTCACACCATCGATCGCGGCTTTGCAGTCGTCGTCCAGCGAGACACGCATCGACCAAGCCGTCAGGCGTAACGAAAATGCCTTCGCGTCCAATCCTTCGGCCGGCTTGCCGCCCAACGTAAGGTCCGCTAGACCTGCAGGAGTTAGCTTGAATCGGTAGCCCAATGGGTAGACGGCATAGCCCGATCCGCTGGCATGGGCAGGCAGCCACAAGGTCAGATCGAAAAACGTACCGTGCTCCGGCAACACTTCGAATCCCGCCACTTTCATATCCGCATTGCGCTTGCGGTCGGACTCCGCTTTCGCACGCGCGGCAGGATCTTTCTGGGGCGGTACGGGTGCTTCGAGCGGATCGACGAGGGACGCATCCGCAATCGTGAGCCGCGGAAGAGTGACTATGCGGTCCCAATCCGGAGCGTCGGGATCGCCAGGGTTGCCCCACCGTGCGTCGATGCGTAACGGATAGGCTTTCAGCAGAATCAAGCGGTCGCGGACGATCAGCTCCGGGCTATTGGATTTGATCGACTCGTCTTTCTCGACGGTGAACGATGCGCCCCCGGGCTGGAATACATAGAGGCCAGGCTTCAGATCCTTGCGCACGCGCGGGCGGCGATCGTACAGTTTTCCGTCGATTCGTTTCTCGAATAGCGCCTCGCCATTCAACGTGACATTCTTGGCCCAGCAGACGACGGCTTTGGCGTCCACATCCCCGCGATCGTTGATGCCGCGAACGCGCTGAACCGCGGTCTGTTCGAGCGCATCGACAGTCTGCTCAACGCGATCGTGCGGAACCATTCGGATTTCCACATCGAGTGCGTGCAAGCCGCTGCACAGACACGCGAGCAGCAAGGCAGGTCCTAGTGCGCGCGTGACCGTCGTAACGTGCCGCATTCCTTGCGCTCCAACGGATCGACTAATGCGTGTAAACGAAGAGCAGCCAGTTGGTGGTTAGCTGGTAGGAGTTTTCGCGCGCGCGGTTGTCGCCGCCGTGCCCGATGCCTTCGCCAATGGGATTCGAAGCCGTCGGCGGCGTCGAGACTTCCCACGCGCAGCCATCGTCGTTGGGAGAAAAGAAAACCGCCGGGCGTCCGTCCAGATCGAAGTATTGCCAATAGCTTCCGGTCAGCGGCCGGGAACCGGGCGTGATGTTCTGATACGTCATCTTGAACACATCGGCCACTTTGGGATCGCTATCGAGCACCACGGTGGCGTCCGCGCCCGGAATCAGCTTCGAGACTTCGGGGCGCACGCAGGTCGCGAAAGGACTCCCGCGGTTGTAGCAATCGTCGAGCAGTAAGGTGCCTCCGCGCTTGAGAAAGCGCGCCATGTTCTCGGCTTCCTTGTCGTTGAAGTTCCAAGCCACATGCGCGGTCAAGTACACCAACGTGTGCTTGAAAAGTTCGTCGCTGCTTACGTCGAGCCCCTTCGTTTCGACATGCACCGGCAACTGCGTGCGCTTGTTGAACTGGTACAGCAAATAAGGGATGGCGGTCGGGTCCGTATCCCAGTCCACGTTCTTGCGCGCGGGCCGTATGATGCGCATGCAAATCTTGTTGCGCCGGTCGGGCTGTTCTTCGGCGTTTTTCTGCCGAGCGTCCTGGGCAGAAATCTCGGTACTGTTGCGCTTTCCCGCTCGCTCCGCCCAACTCAGGGCGCGTACTTGGGGCGACAGCCCCCCCAAGCCCACCACCAGTGCCACCCATGCTAGGGCTAAGCCTTTACGCTGCATGACCTTGGCTCCTCACACCCAACGCCAATTACTTTATTAAGTACACCAAACAAGTACATTGTTTGTCCAAATTTACACTAACTTTCGAATATGAAACCATTTGTATAAAATACTATCAACCCAAGATTAATGTAGGGTAATGATCCATTCCTACCTTAATTGAGGTCCGTCACATGACTTGGCTAAGGGGCCCCGCGCACCACCACTTCAAAAGCTAGCACTACCATACCCGGATGCCCGTCCTCACCGTCCACTTTGGGCTCTTCGAGGACACGCAGGTCCGCACCGGTTTGAGCCTGAGTAGGTTGCCAGCGGTATACGCCCGGATAGCTGCGGGAAAAATGATCCAGCAACCGGCCCTTGTGCGTACCGAAAGCCAGCGGTCGGGTCTTGGCGCGGAAGCGATAGAGTTGCCTGAAATCGGGCTTCAAGGCCACATCGCCCACCGGCGCAAACTCCAATTCCGCTCCGGCCAGTTCACCCTTAAGCTGCCCCGCCAACCGCTTGGCTTGGGCTTCGAACCAAGCCTTCCGTTCGGCAGGCTCGATCGCACCGTTCCCACTTCGGTCCATCCCGTGAAGTTCCATCAGCGCCGCGCGCTCACTAAGTTGCATCTCGTAAGTCAGCTCAAGATTTCCATCGGCGATCCACATGCGCACCGTACGCGTCACGTGATCGACCGGAGACTCGTGCGCCTGGGGGTTTAACGGCCAAGCCAGCACCAGGAGTACACCCAATCCAAACGCGATGCAGGCACGTGTCATCGCCTCTCCTCCGGCCGGCCGGCGTTAGCAACTGCTCGATCCAGGAGCGGCGCAAAGTCGCGAATGTCGATACCGCTCTCGACAAGGGCTTTCACGAAGGGGGCATCGCGAAACGTTCGAATCGCTTCGGCATGAACCTGGGGCGCCCCGGCCAACGCTGCGTGCAGCGCCGCATAGACCACCGCGAACTCGCTCGACTGCAAGCCCTTCGCTACGATCGCGTGATCGCGCTTGATCGAAGCAAGCCCCATCAGCAGTGCCAGTTTGACGAACGGCGTTCCAGTATCGTAAATGGATTCCAGCTCGGCCAAAGTCGGCTCGTGGCCATGCTGCGCGAGGGCAAGCTTCAAATACAGCCACGCCTGATGCCGCTGCTCGTAATGCGAACTCGAAAGCTCCGTCTGTCTCAGGTCGCCGAACGAGGCGGCAAAATCGCGCTCAAGTTCCACGAGCACCGGCAAGACGCGCGGATCGGGAATCCTGCCGAGCGCCCAAAGGCACTGCACGCGAACTTTCAGAGGTGCGGTCCGGTCGCGCGCCAATTCAAGCAAGGTAGGCGTCGCTTCTTTGAGAGGCATGCGCCCCGATATCCCGATCATGTATTCCGCCAGGAGCGGCTGATCGACCGCTTCAAGGAGTTCGGCAAGCGCTTTCGCGCAATCCGGTCCCCCTACCTTCTCCAGCGCGAGGACCAGTTTAATGCGCAACGCTACATTCTCTTCGGCCTTGAGCGCTCGGACCAACACAGGCGCGGCTTCGGCCGCACGATACTCGGCCAGCGCATCGATCAGCGTGGGCGGTGGGGACTCATCGGGGTAGTCGCGCAGCAGCGCCAAGACTTTGGCCCGCAGTTCCGGAACCGGTCGGGCCGCAAGCGCCTGCAGCGCCGGGCCGGCGAGGTTCTCTCCGGAATTGCCAAGCGCTTTTTCGATCAGCGTGACGCGTTGCGCCCAGGACGTTCGCGCCGCTACGTACAGCATTGTGCGCTTCACCTGCGCCGATGCGGCGCGTTCGTACAATTTCAGCGCGGCCATCCCGGCTTCGGATGCTTCCGGCCACCCTTGAAGCGCCAGCGCCAACTCGTCCTGTGCGGCGGGATCCGCCTCAATCCCCGCTCGCTCCGATAGGGCCGCGAGCGCTCGTTCGCCGCCCAGACGACCCAGCGCATTCAAGGCCATCGCACGCACATACCCGTCGGCATGGGCGGCCTGAAGGACCGCAAACTCCAGCGCGCCTTGGGCTCTAACGTCCCCCACAAACCGCAACAGCGCGGCGAGCAACTCCGAGTCGCGCACCACTCCAGCGCTGGCCGCCAGTTCGACGGCCGCCTTCTGCAGTTCGACACGGTATTGCCGCTCGTGCTTGTACTCGACCAGCCCGCCCCAAGTTTCAAGCATAGCGCGAAGCGGCTTGGTGCGCGGCTCAGGTGCTTGAGCTTGTTTGTGCAGCCATTCCAAGGTGGGCAGCGGCGCCGCCAACGCCATCGCCCGCGGCGTATCGGCGGGCCAAGTTGGTATATCCAGCAGCGCACCCAAGCGAGCTTGGGCATTGCGGCCTTCGGGCTCGTAGAACCAGCGATGGGCCACCGGATCGTACATGCGCAGCAACTCGGCATGCGACTGCCGGGCCAACCCGAGCGCCGCCGCGAGCTTAATCAGCGTCTCACCGCGCGTGGCCTTTTCCTGATCGGCGTAGGGCAACGCGCCTTCCAAGGCCGCCATACCAAAGCGTGCCAGTTCCTGAATCTCCTGCGCAACCGATTCACCGCGCTCGGCCTTGGCAAACAGTTCGCCCATGCTCGCTTTCAGTTCCGCGGCTTCCAGCACATCGGGCGCTACGGGCAACAGTGCACCTTCCTTCGGGCCAGGCGATTGCAGCTCGAACTGAGGCCAATGCGCGATGCCCTTATGCATCCATGGATGCAGCGAGCGAGGCGCGTTGTGAAAGTACCGTTCTTTCTGGTCGCTGTCCTGAACCACCGCCAACAGTTGCAGCTTATGCCCCTCCAAGTGCCATGAAGCTTCGCCGTCCTGCCCCTTGGGTGGCTTCTTGAACTTGTCCTTTGGCGCATCGATGCTGCCCCAAGGAATGCGGCATTCGCCGGTGTAGCCGCTGTCTTCGTCCCCCGGCGCATTCACCGTGGACGGTTGGCCGTCGGCCTTGGGCTTAAGCTGTATGGCCATCCGTACCGTGTGAGCACCTTGATCGCGCAGCCATTCGTCTTCGAAGAAGAGGATGCCGAACTGCGCGCGCTGAGCTTTGGTCACGACCCAGTCATCGTCGGCCAATACGCAGTACACGTCGTTAAACTGATTCAGCGCGTTGTGGTGCAGTTCCCAAAAGCAGCGCCGGTCGCCCAGAGTCAAAAAGAACTCCACCACATCCGGGTTGGGCTTCCCGCCCCAGATACTGGCGCCGTCGCGCGGGCGTTCCGCCGGGCCTTCGCGCTTTCCACTGCCAGCGGCAACGAGTTGCTTGTCGAATGTCTCGTATCCGAGGTACAGATACTGGCGGTCCCAAGCCACGCGAACGGTCATGTGCGCCGCGGTATCCAGCACTCCCGTTGTATTCAGATGATCGCAGCGGATCGGCGCGGCAGCTTTCCAGACGGCCTCGTCGAGCTTGCCATCGATGGCCATGTCGGTATCGGCAAACGGCACCGGCGTCACCGGCGCGGCATCTTCCGTCAAGGCGATACCACCCAGCAGTGCGGAAAGCAGCGCCCAAGCCGGGATGTTCGATCGGTATTTCATGTGGCCTACTCCTGCCGCTGCAACATCGTCTCGCACCAGTTTGCGGCATCGAGCGCATTCCCGTCTCCTGAATCTTCCACCACTAGGCGCAATCGACGCGCTGCATTGCAATCGACCGAGAACGCTTTGGCTTTGTCCAGGCCCGTCATCCGTCCCGAGGCCCAGACGCGCTTGCCGTCCAGGTAGATCTCGAACTGCACGCTGCCGCGCCCGCCCGTCACCGCATCGACACCGGCTCTACCGGTGAACCGAACGAAGCGACCCTCCAACGGATACTCCACCAGGCTGCGCGCCCAGACTCCCAATCCCGTGTCGAACGCATCGGTATCGACTCTCAACGATCCGCCCGCCGCGTTTCGGCCCCAGCGAATCGGCATCGGTACGCTCTGATCGCCGTGCAACGGTCCTATCGCCGTCAGCGGAAGCACGTTTGCCGCGGTCGCGGCCACGCGCCAACCCACGCTGTTGCCAGCCTCGAGGTATTTAAAGCTCAACTTTGCCTTCGGCGAACCACTAATGGCATCGGCCGGAACCAGTAACGCAACTTCGCGCAGCCCGCTCGAAAGTTGCGTGTCCGACGCCTTCAAGTCCCATTCTCCGATCGGCTTCCCGTTCGCACGCACTTCCATCCGATGGCCGCTGCCTTCCAGAACGAAGGTCTTGCGCACCAACAGCGCTTGCCCTGCAGGAATTTCCACCGTCAGCGTCTCCGTGCCGCCGGCGTCAAACGCGAGGCCCTGTCCATCCACGGTAACCTTGCCCAGCGATTCGACACGTTTACGGTACGGCTGTCCGCCTTCCTGCGCGTAAGCTGAAGAACCGGACGCGGACCGCACTTCCAACAAGGCGCGCAGGAGCGGGGCCTTTTCGCCTGATTCCAGAATGGTGCTTCGATCCAGCGCGGCATCGACCTCTGCAGCCGACCCCTTGAATCGGAAGTACGCAGGCGCGCTGCCGATCGCAAAGCCACCGGAACTTTTGGTGCGCCGTTCACCGAATAAGCCTTCCGCTTCAGCCGTCTCCAACCCCGCGGTGCCGAAATCGATCGTCCCGCCGCCGTCGATGCGCCAGATCGCCGCCACCGCCGAGCCTTGAGGATCCTTGAACAGCATGCCTCGCGTCCGTCCGGGCAATGCCTCTTCAAAGGTCAGCTCGCGCACGAACTGCCATCGCTTCAAGCGTTCCCGCAAGCCGCAAACTGCCCACCAAGATGGTTTCAGGCGATACGCGGAGGACGTCAATTTAAGCGGCGGAGCGCTGTAGCGCGTGCGCTCCATGAGGGCGGTTCCTTCACGTCCCTGAACGCCTGTCAGATCCAGCGTCGTTCGAGTGCCCAACGGATGCAGCAGCAACAACGCGCGGCTCAGACATGCGGCCTGACGAAATGCATCGGCTCCGCTCGCGCTTTCGTCCTGATCCCAATTCAAGTCTCCGATCAGGATCTGCTTGGGCCGCGGGCCGTACCGGTCCAGCAACGCTTGTAAGTGCGCGAGGGGCTGCGTGAGGTACGCGTCTTCGGCCGAGAGCCCGCCCATGTCCACGCGCAATTCGATTCCATCGAGCGCTTTCAATACGCCCGATTCCTCCAAGCTTTGAAGATACGCCAAGACCGTCGGTAAGCGCATGCCGCCGATATACAGTTTGGTTGCGGGCGCATACTCGTCGCGCCAGCGGATCGCCGAACCCACCATCTCGGCAAATCGCGGCGGAGCCACATACAGCGGCCCGGGATTATCCGGACCGTTCCAGATCAGCCAGCCGGGGAGGCCGGCGCCCATCCCACGCAATGTTTCGCAAACGTAGTGATCCCAGTCCTCCTGGCGTTCGGGGGCCATGAAAATATTCACCGCGCCGCCGATGAAACGTTTGCGCCGCGAGAAGGCTCCCGCTTCGGCCTGCTCGAACCCTGCCCCCGCCGCCCAATACGCGCTGAATCCCAGCAAGCCGTACGGCTCCAGTCCGCGACTCGTTGCGCGCCCAACCTTCTGCAAATAGCTCTGCAGTTGAAAATTTCCTTTATAGTGCTCGACCCAATCCCAATCTTCATCGACTCGTTCGAAGCGTTCATCCAGCGCTTTGCGTAGCGCGTTCAGATCCTTCAAGGCGGCGCCCGGATCGTCTCCAAGGGCGACTTTCAGATCGCCCACCACGAAACGCTGGGATGCTTCATCGGCTTTGGTTTCTCCGCGCAGCAACACGGCATGTGCCGCATAAGCGCCCGGCCCCAAGGTCTCGGCCAGCGTTACGCACCGGGACTCGCCCGGCGCCAGCGTCAGCCGCGCATCCTGCGATCCGACGGTCACGCCCAAACTGTCGACCCACTCAGCCTTCACCGTCGCCTCGGCCGAAGCCGATCGATCCAGGTTCTCGACGCTCAACACCAGCCGACCGTCCGGTGAAAATCCGTTTACCGCGCCGGCATCGAGTTGCAACGAGAGCCGCTCGCCGAGCGGAAGATGTGTCTGAACGCGAACATCGTCGATGAATATCCGGCCGGATGACATTTCGGAACCGCGCGGATCGAAGCCCAGGTGCAAGCCGACGGGGAACAGCGGCAGGAACGCGGCATTTTCCAGTGCCCGGTCGTCCGCTTCCCCCAAGAGAGGCAGATCGAAGGACACCTGCTTCCAGCCAGTCCAGTCGACGCGGTACGCGTTCTGCCAGTTCGAATCCACGGCGCGAGCAAGCAGGAAACTCGCTTCCAGTTGGAATCGCGTCGCTCCCGGTTCGAACCCTTGCAGCGCATAAAGCCAGCCGCCAGAACCGTCGCCATGCACCCAAAGGGAGACTCGGGTGGGCTTCCCAGGAAGCGCGCGGTCGATGTGAACTTCAAGCGGTTTCTTCTTTTCGTCAAAGCTCAAGACCAGCGCGCGCTTGCCCTGCTTGGCTTGTTCGCTCGACGAAGCCAAAGGCTCAGAGCCGAAATAGGGCCGGTCTTCTTCGAAGTCCGCGACGCACGCTTCGCTGTCGGGCTTGGCGAGGACCAGCACGCGCTTGGCTTGTACCGAGGCGTCGGCCGTGTCGTGCACTTGCAACACCAACTGCAGCGGCCCAGGCACTTGCTCCCATTTGCCAGCAATCGATTTCAAATCGATCGCGCGGGAATCGGACGCGCCAGCGGCCAAGGTAACGGCGTATCGCCCCACGCCCAGTTCTTCACCGGCTCCGTCGCGCACCGACCACACAACCTGGACATTCCGTGAGCCGGTCGTCCAACCGTTATGCACGGTCGCCCACGCATTCGCAGCGGGTGCGAACGCATGTGCGGGCGCGTCGTAGCCCAGAAAGGCGCGCAGGCAATCGGCCTGCGCGAGTTGCGTCGTCACATACGCCGGCCCGATCAACACGCGCCCTTTCACGGAGCCCTGTCCGTCCACGCGCAGCGCCGTCCATTCGAGCGGGTAATCGACGCCGCCCGTCGACCCCTCGGGCGAATTACCGCCCAAGCCGTTGCCCGGAAGCGCCACCTCCACATACTTCCAACCTGTGAAGTCGAGCTTGGCGAGTTCCAATTCTCCGTTCACCATGCGCTGCCAGATCTGGTTGTACGGTCCGATGCTGTTGGTGTGGTCCAGGATCAGGACAGAGAGCTTCGCGCCGCTGCCGTCGCCGTGAACCCAAAGACCCAGCCGATAGGCGTTGCCCGGCAGGTAACGATCCACACCGGTGAATGCGACAGCCTCGCCGTCAAAATCGATCGCCATCGCGTAACGAGCCTGAGGCGGCGCGCCTTCGTCGCCTGCCGGAACTTCGACGCGCGATAGCTTCGTCACCGTCTGAACATCGCGGGAGACGCGCTGTCGCTCCATCAGCACTTGTTCGATCCAGCCGCGGGTATTCTTGAATGCGGGCTGGCCTACGCCCGACGTCAGCCAGCGCCCTTCCACGTCGGAGAAGTCGTCGAGCAGCCATTTCGTATTCCCGACCACCAGCGGTTCATCGAGGCGCCGCTCGATCTCCTCGAAGTCCGGCGAGAGCACGTCGCCCGTCAGTCGGAAGGGCGGCAGGTACGCGCCCGGTTGTTCCGCACGCAGCACACATACGTGTTCCGCCAGCGGACCCGCGGGAACTGGAACGCTAAACTGCTGGCTCGCGACCTGCGCCTCGTTGCGGTCCAGCACCTTCAACCTGAGCTGAACCTGCGCCGCACTCTTCGAAAAATTGCGCACGTCTACTGCCACTTTGAACTCTTTTTCAAGTCCGCGCACTCGCGGTCCCAGCAGAGCCGCGGCCAGCGTTACACGAGGCTTATTGGTGAGCGGATAAAGTCGCAGATCGTCCAAGCCCACCTCGCCCTCAAGCACCGGTGGCTCGCCGTCCTTGGCCTTCCCCGCTCCCAACCCCACTCCCGCCCACCAGCCGAGGTGCCCGTCATCGAGATCCGGAAGCGTCACAGAAAACTCACGCCAGCCGGTAAAGTCCAGTTTCACGCCCAGCGACGGAAGATTCTTCCTCTCCTGAAAGCCACCATCCTTGGGTCGGCCGCTTTGAAATCGAAGTTCGAGGCCATGCCCGTTTCCACTACCTTTAATCCAAACTTTGAGCGTTCCGCCTTGCTTGAACGAAATGCGTCCGTCTTGAAACTGGTAGTTCACATGCGGCTGCTTCGGATCGAAGCGGTACTTGAGCCGGCCCGCAGCGAGCCCCACCTTGGGCTCCTGTTCGTCGGTATGAATGCCTCCGCCCTGCTGAAAAGCCAACGGTTCGGTAAAGTTCGCGAGCAGAAAATGCGGCGGCTCGGCGGCGGATTCCACGGCGCGCAGCACAGAGCCGGTTCCGCTCGCCAGCACGAGCGCGAAACCCAAGCGCAATAACCCGCGGTAAGCCCGCATGGCGTTCTCCGGATTCATTTCTGACCGGCGCGAGAAAGCGCATCGAAGTAACGACTGGTCGCATCTTCGTGCCGCGCCGGCGCTGCCGCCGCCGCCGCGCCGCCTTCGGCTTTCAATTCGGCTCGCACCACTTTCATCTCGGGTTCGTTGCGCACATTCTTGGGTGGCGTGACGAGCAAGTCTTTCGCGCGCTCCAGCCGCTGCAGCTTTTCCAAACCCAGCGCGCCGTCCAGCCCGCCAAGTGCAAAGCCCTTGTCCACGAAACCCGATAGATCGGGGCGCACCACCACGAGTTCGATCTGCTCCGAGCGCCCCACGCCGGGGCCAGTTTCGGTATTGTTATCTGTTGCGAACAGTTCCAACCGCACGCGATCGCCGGACTCCAACGGCGGTTGCAGTTCCTTGAAGACCTCCTTGAATACGCCATGCACCCGGTCGCGCACCGGATCGATCACGCGCGTAGCCGAACCTTCGCGGGGCTTTCGGTCCAGGAACTCGTCAACCGTATCGATTTTATAGCTCAATCGCACTTCGGTGACGCCGAAATCGTCCTCGGCTTTCCAGCCAAATCCGAAAGCCGCGGCTTGGTCCGCCAACAACAGGATTTTCTTCTGCTTCAGCTCGATGCGCGCGCTGGGCGGCCGGTCTGAAAGCAGTTCGATATCGAACGCGACCGGATGGGGCATCTCGAATCCCTTGCCGTACTCGCCGGTCAGGTGGATCGCCACGCGTCCGGGCTCCTGCAGCCGGAACGTGAAATGCCCGAATCGTCCGCTGATCTGCAATGCCTGGCGCGTGCCGTCCTGCCAGGCGACCTGCGAGCGCTCGCCGTGAAGGTTTGTGTTCGCCTTGAAGCTCACCAATACCTCCGTGCCGGGAAGCCCCGCGAGTTTCGGCACAAGCCCGGTGAGCGTGTAATTCGGGGCGCCGGTGTACGGCGGAGGCGTGATCTCGAAGTGGATCGCTTCAACCACCGGAAGATCGCCCACTTTGACTTCAAAACTCGAAGCCGTCCGTTCGCCGTACACGAAAACGTATCGGAACGCCGCCTGCGCGTTCTCGACGACGAACGTCGCTCGCCCGTCCACCAGCGTCAGCGCATGGGTTTGCCGTTCGCTGCTGGCCGCATCCTCCAGCATGATCTCGGCTTCTCGGCGCATGGCGCCTCGTACATTCAATTCGAGCCGCACCGAAGAACCGCGCACCACCGCGATATCGCCGGGTAGCACTTCCAGCTCTACGGGAAAGAGCGTCTCCCACGCCACGGCATACGCATCATGCAGGCGAGCCATGCGTTGCTGGAGCACCTGCGGCGCGCCAAAGGCCAGTGCGGCCCAAGCGAGCACCACCGCCAGAGCCAGGCCCAGTGCGCGCCGCGCGTCACGCAGATCGAGCAGACTTTCTAGACGCAGGCTCTCCAGTCCTGCCGCAGCCTGATCGACCAGCCGCTCCACGAAGCGCCGCGTATCGGGATGCCCGGATCCGGCCGCCAAATCCCGGCCCAATTGCAGTGAACCGATCAGTCGGTTGTCCAGCGATCCGTGAAGCCGCTCAGCCGCTCGCGCTTCGGACTCCAGATCCATGCGCATCCGGACCAGCGGCGCGAGCAGCACGACCGACTTCCACGCGCTCCAGCCCGCAGCGAGAACGAACGTGATCAGAAGCGGCCACGCCGGCAGACCGGCCGCCGCATCCAGCAGCACCCAGCCCAGCAGCATGCCTGGCACGCTGAGGATAAAGCGGCCCATCCCGTGCAACCGGCGCCAGCGCAACCGGAAGCGCCCGAAGCGGGCGAGCGCATCTTTCAAGCGCTCGTAGGCTTGAACGGTCGTCGCCGCGCTCATGCCATCCCGCTCCGTTTGCGTAACCAGCAGTCCAACGTCACGATTCCAAGCAGCAGGAACAAGACCAGCGGCAGGTTCCAGACCGCCACCGCTTGCGTGCGTTCGGTGACCCGAGCTTTCTCATCCAGCTTGGCAAACAGTGACTCGACCGCCCGCGCCGGATCCAGCACCTCGCCCCCGGTCGCTAGTGCAAAGCGTTCCAGCGCCGCGCGGTCAGCCGACGTGTGGTCGAACTCCTGCCCCGTGCCGCCGGCATGCACCGTCTTCACGGCCTCCTGCCCGTCGTAGATGCTGCGGACTTCCCATGTGCCAGGCTCGTCGAGCCGCACGTCGTACTCGTACAGGCCTGGCGCTTCGCGGCCGTCGGCGGGAAAGATGGTCCATGCGCGTCCCGAGGGGCTCTTGACCTCCACACGCAGATTGGCCTGGCGCACGGGCAGGTAGAGCTTGTCGACCAGCCGCGTGCTCAGCGCCAGTGTCTCGCCCACGGCCGCTGAATCGCGCGTGGCTTGAATCTGCGGCCGGCCAGGTCGCACGCGCGGGTCGGGCGCCAACGCACGCACCGCATTACCCCAAAAGATGCGGTAATAATCCTTCCCTTGCTCCGGGCGCTGCATTTCCCAATTCCAGGTCGTATCGACGGCCATCGAAAAAACCTGGCCTTTGCCGGCATGCTGGGCTGCCATGAGCGGAAGGGTCTCGTTCGATAGCGGCCGCGTGGCCAGAAGCATCGCGCCGGGCTTGACGCCGCCCACTCGATTGCAGCCTTCGAGCGGCGGCAAGTCGTCCCACGCTTCGCGATTGGCTTCGGGATCCGCCTCCAGCCGCATGAGCGGATGACTCAAGCCCAGGGGTGTGGCAACCAGTTGAAATTCCTTGGGCTCCTGAGCCTTAGGAGTTGTCTGCAACGTAAAGGGCAGGACCTGCGCCAGCGGCGAATCTTCGTAGCCACCGGCCTCGTAGACGCTGCGCCCGCCCAGCGTGATCAATCCGCCCCCGCGCCTGCGCACGAAGTCGGCCAACCAGCGCATTTTGGTCTCGGCCAAGTCCCCGTTTTGTCGAAAATACGAACGCGGAATGTCGCCAAGAACGATCACGTCGTAGGCATACAAGTCGGCTTCTTCGGCGGGCAACCCGGCGCTAACA
Source organism: Planctomycetota bacterium (assembly GCA_045863855.1). Lineage (GTDB taxonomy): Bacteria > Planctomycetota > SZUA-567 > H5-PLA8 > H5-PLA8 > H5-PLA8. The sequence goes on from BTVV01000004.1 coordinate 60,718, forward strand.
TCCTTATGCTTCAAGGCGCCCTGCGCGTACCAACCACCGCTGGGGAGCATCGTCAGCATGGCCAGATCCACCACCGGATCGCGCGCCAGCCAATGCCCTAGAATCTTGCGTTCGTCGCGCGGGATATCGAGGTAGAGCACCTTGATCTTCTCGTCGAGCACCTGGACGCGATGTACGCTCACCAGCAACCGCTCGGCGGCCGATTCCTTCAGCCCTTCGGCCTCGATCCGGTACATCGCCAGACCCGCGCGAGTCGGTACCAGCGCGAAATTGACGTCCAACGGAGTTTCGCCCAAGCGCAGCGGCCCGCGAATCTCAAGCGGTTCTTCCTTGCCGGCTTCGAAGAGCTTGAAGCGAACTTGCTGCTCTTCCTTCCGGCCGCCTTCCAGCCGCGCCGCCAGCGTTAGCGTATCGCCCAGCCGAACGAACGGGACGGCGAGCACATCCTTCAGTCGCGGGACGGGCACCTCTTCCGTGCTCCCCAAGCAGACGGGGTAGACCGGAAGGCCGCGCGCCGCAAACTTAGGAGCCACGAAACCACCGGTGTTCCGCGTGGTATCGCGCCCGTCGGTAAGTACCACAACACCCTGTACATCCTGTTCCCGAGCCAACGTCTCCTCGAGGGCCTCGAACAAGCGCGTCTGCTCTCGGAGGTCCGAGGCTTCGTCGTTCGCGGCAAGTTCGCGCCCGAAACAGTAAGGTGCGATCTCCACTCGGCCGGCCAGGCGCTCGGCCAACTCCGTGCGCAAGCGTTCCGCCGCGGCTCGGCGCGTGGATCCTGCCGCATCGGCGATCTGCATGGAATCGGAAACGTCCAAGAGCACCGCAAGGCGCGGCGGCGCGGAATGTACATAAGTGACGCGCGCTTCCAACTGCACCAGCAGGGCCAGAATCAATGCGCAACCCGCGAGACGCAGCAACGAAGTGTACACGCGCAACCGGGTCGGCATCGTATTCGACGGCAGCCAGCTCAAACCGGCCAGCGCCAGAAACCCCAGGCCCGCCGCCACCCACGCCCACACGGGCCACGGCGCCGCGGCGTACCAGTCCCAGTTCGCCAGCCGTTCGACGGCATGCGGTCGGTCCAGGCCGAGGAGATCGTACAGCCAGCCCATCAGGCTTCCTCCCCCGCCCGCTCACGGCTGCGGCGAATGTTCGCCACGCACGCGGAGACCGCCTCTGCCGCGTACGCCAGCAGCGCCAATGCCGCAAGCCGCGGCCAAGCTTCGGCGCCCGTATAGACCAAGCTCGCGCCTGCATTCGGCGGAAGAATCTCGATCGGAATGCCGGCCGCCTGCGAGAACTCCTGCGGACCGGCCTTCTTCAGGCTGCTCTCGGCGGGCGGAACGAAGGCGGTCACCAGCCGGCCGTATCCGCCTCGCGTGGCGCCGCCAGACGTCGGCTTACGTAGTTCGTAGATGCCTTGGCGTTGCGGCGGGATCAGTACACGGCCCTGCGCATTCAGCGGCAGGCGTTCGGCCGGTCCGGCCGCATCTTCCGATCCCGCTGGCGCCGCCAGACCCAGTTCCAGCTCCTCAAGAAACGCGAACGCACGTTCCGAAGCATCGAGCACCGCGGGCTGCATCGCCGGAACGACATCCGCCGGACGCGCTTCATGCCGCTGCGTCAGGTAATCCACCACGCGCCACATGAACGCCGGAAACGGGCGGATCAGCGCAAGGTTTCCGCGATCCAGTTCCAGCCCAAGCATCCACTGCAGGACGCGCCCCTCCCCCAGTTTCGATTCGAGTATCAGCGGGTGCCCTTGCGTGCTGAACAGGATGGATTGCGTTCCTTCGGCCATGGCGCGCACTTCCCGGATGCGTCCCAGCCGAACCTTGCTCAAATCGCCGCCTTCTCCATCGACAAAGGGCCGCCAAAGCGCGTGGCGCTGGCCTTCCATCCGGAACGAAGCTGCCGGTTCGAGCGCGATCTCGTTCCCCAATTGGGCCGGCGCCAACGGCGGCGCGGAGGGCGTGCCCGAGGCCAGCGTCCGATTGAAGACCGGCGCCGAGCAGTGCTTCGAGCAAACGATCAGGAGCGCGTGCCCCTCGTTTACGTAGGTCCGCAGATCCGCGAGGTTCTCGGTCGGCAACGACGAAACATCGTACAGGACGACGATGTCGTACTTGCTCAGCACCTCCGCGCGCAGTTCGGGCGCCAGGATCCGCTTCGTATGAATGCCGGTGCCTTCGGCGAGCCCCAATTCGCGGCCGGGATTAAGCACATATTGCAGGATGCGCCCGCCATCGACTTCGGAACCGGCGACGGCCTCGCCCGAATCGGCGGGTTGTCCCGGAAGCGCTTGGATCTGCGGTCCGGCCGCACCGCTTTCGCCCATCACAATCAGCACCCGGCGCAAGTCGGCCACCTTTAAGGGAACTCGAAACGCGTCGTCCAGCGCGTACGCGTCCGAGTCGATCTGAAGTTCGGCGATCGTGCGCAGACTCATGTTGATCGGCTGCGTCAATTCGACGAAGGCTTCGCCCCCCGCCGCGAGGTTCAACGCTTTCGTGTGCGCGGCCTTTCGAGCGCCCAGCATCAACTGCACTTTGACTTCCGCCGCTTCCGGTCCGTGGTTCACCACATGCGCCAGCAGATGCGCATCGTCGCCCACGTTGACCTCAGGCTTGCGCAGACGGGCGTATTCGATGGCGACATTCCCCGCACGGTCTCCGTGCGAGACATCCAGCAGCGCGACACGCAGGCTGGCGCCGTGCGCTTCCGCCGCCGCGGCGATGCGTTCCAGGTCGGCCTGCTTGCGCGGATAAAGCGCGCTGGCCCGGTAATCGGACAGCAGCACGATCTGCGTGCAGCCTTCACGCCGCCCCGCCGCCAGTTCGATCGCCTTGCTTAGTCCCGCCGTCAGTCCGCAGCCTTCCCCATCGATGGGTTCCGCCCGCGCCAGCGCCTCGCTCGCCGCGGCCGTACCTTGCGTGAGCGGCAGGATGCTTTGGGCTTCGGTGCCGGCGAGTACGATTCCGCAGCGGCTCGCGGCATGTTCGGAATCCAGCAATTCCGCGCCGAGCGCTTTTGCGCGGTCGAAGTAGCGCTCCGCCTGGATCGTTCCATTCACCGTGACATGCCGCTGCATGCTCGCCGAAGCGTCGAGCACCAGGATCAGGTTTCGCGGAGCCGGTTCGCTGCCGGGCCACGCGAAGCGTGCCATCGCCAGCACCAGAAGCAGCATCGCCAGCAACCGCAGCAGCAGTTGAATTCGGTCGATCAGTCGCGGAGCGAAAACATTGGTTTGGCGCGTATCGGCCAGAAAGCGCAGCGACGGAAACTCGCGCACGGGAAAGCGCGCTCGATTGATCAGGTGGATCGCTACGGGCGCCGCCAGCCCCAGCACGCCCAACAGCATGGCCGGATAGAGCAGGCTCATCGCGCGCGCTCCCGGCGGAAGTTCAGGTAATCGCGCAACGCGATTTCCAGCGGATCGGTGGTCGTAAAAAAGCGGTAATCGGCGCCCCATGCCGCACAGGCTTCGCGCAGGTCTTTGCGAAAGCGCCCGAAGCGGTCGAGGTACGATCGCTTCTGTCGCATCGCGTCGCAGGTCATCGTCGCGCCGGTCTCCGCGTCGCGAAACGTATTCATTTCCTCGAACGGAAACTCCACTTCGTCGCGGTCGGCCACATGGAACAGAACCACCTCGTGATTGCGCGCGGCGACATGCCGCAGGCCGTCCACGATATCCTCCACTTCCCCGTAGCAGTCGCTGATCAGGATCAGGATGCTCCGTCGCGGCATGCGCTGCGCGGTCTGCTTCAGCGCGTAGGATAGGCCCGTTTCGCCGTGGGCTTTCAATTGGTCGAGTGTCTTGAGTATGGCGAACAGGTGCCGCTTGCCCTGCCGTGGCGGCAGGAAGGTGCGGATACGGTCGTTGAAGGTAAAGAGTCCCGCCGAATCCTGCTGGTGCGAAACCAGATAGGTAAGCGCCGCGCTCAAGTACGAACCGAACTCGATTTTACTGAAACGGCCGGGATCCACCGGCTGATAGCCCATCGAACGGCTGATATCCAACAGGCAGACCACATTCATGTTGGATTCCATCTCGAAGCGCTTCACGAAATACTTTCCGGTGCGCCCCAGCATGCGCCAGTCGATCGTCCGCGGTTCGTCGCCCACCACATATTCGCGATGATCCACGAACTCGACGCTGAAGCCGTAGTTGGGGCTGCGGTGCCGCGAAGCGTACATCCCTTCCACCAGCAGCCGCGCTTTCAGCTCGATGGACTCGATCGAGCGCAGCAGCTTCGGGTCGAGGTAGCGGGCTTGAGCGATGGCGTTCATCGTCGCGGTTCATCCCTGCGGCTGGAAGGCGATACGGATGGTGCTAGGCGGTTTCGCGAACGGCGGCGAGCAGTTCCTTCACCAGCCGTTCGTTGTCGTATCCCTCGGCTTGCGCGGTGAAGTTGGCCGAGATGCGGTGTCGCAGCACGGCTGGCGCCACAGTGCGAACGTCTTCCACGGTCGCCTGCGGGCTTCCGCGCAGCAGCGCGCGGCTCTTGGCGCCCAGCGCCAGATACTGCCCCGCGCGCGGACCGGCGCCCCAATCGAGGTACTTCTTCGTGATTGCCGGCGCACTCTCCTTGCTCGGATGCGTCGCCGAAACCAGCTTCACGATGTAATCCAGCACGTGGTCGCTGATCGGCACCGCGCGCACGACTTTGCGCAGGCTCAGGATTTCCTTCCCGTCCAGCACCGGCTGCGGCTCCTGTTGTTCCCCGGCCGTCGTATTGCGGATGATCTCCTTCAGTTCGGACTCCTGCGGATACTCCACCAGCAGGTTGAACATGAAGCGGTCCATCTGAGCTTCGGGAAGCGGATAGGTGCCTTCCTGCTCGATCGGATTTTGCGTCGCCATCACCATGAAGGGCTGATCGAGATCGTAGGTCTTCTTGCCCACCGTGACGCGCTTTTCCTGCATCGCTTCCAAAAGTGCCGCCTGGGTCTTGGGCGGCGTGCGGTTGATCTCGTCGGCCAGGAGCAGGTTGGTAAACACGGGGCCTTGCACGAAGACAAAACGCTTCTGGCCCGTCTGCATGTCCTCCTCGAGAATCTCGGTACCCGTGATGTCCGATGGCATCATGTCCGGCGTGAACTGAATGCGTTTGAAGTGCATCGTCAGTGCTTTGGCCAGCGAACTGACCAGCAGCGTTTTCGCCAGACCCGGCACACCCACCAGCAACACGTGTCCGCCGGCAAACAGCGCCACCAGCACTTGGTCGACCAGATCCTGCTGCCCCACGATCACCTTGCGGATCTCAGCGAGAAGGCGCTCGCGCGCTTGGGCGGCCACAGCAATGGGATCCACGTCGGTCTCCTTAGAAAGGATCGCGGGCATTCCAGATTCCTCCTTCATCCTAGGCAGACTCGGGTACTCCGCATCGGCCTTTTCCCTATACACCAACACTTCATGCCATAGATCGATTTGTTAAAGTATTAAATTAAACCAACTAGGGAGCCCCTGGTAAAGTTTCGGGTCTCCAAACAGCCACCCCCTAAGACTCCCGAGCAATTGGGATTTGCACAAGCGCATGAGCACCAAGATAATCGTGCGGAGATTCGAGGAATCCATTCAACCCAAAGTATACCAACAGGATAGGAATATTTAACTTTATCAATTGTTTTGTCTGATTAAAGTACAGTTGCGGGTGTATACTTTTCCATTCAGTGAAGTAAAAACCCGCTAATCGGTGTCACGGCCCCATGAAACAGTCCGAGATCGCTCAACTCATCCGCGACCAGATCGTTTCCAGCTCGCTTACGCCCGGCGCGCGGTTACCTACGCGGCTGGAACTCGAACAGCGCTTTGGAAGCAGCAGCGTCACGATCCAGCGCGCACTCGATCAACTCAGCGCCGAGGGATTCGTCGAAGCGCACGGGCGCAGGGGCACCTTCGTTTCCGATGCACCTCCGCATTTGCATCGATACGGGTTGGTCTTCGCATCTCGGCCCGCGGCGGGCGGCGCGTGGAACCGCTGGTGGCAGACGCTCGTTCACGTCGCTCAGGATTTGCAAGCGCGCTCGGGGAAGCAGATCAAGCTGTTCTACGACGTTGACCCCCGGCTCAGCGGAAGCGCCGAATACCAGGCGCTCGAAGAGGCCGTGACCAGCCAGACCGTCGCGGGGCTGATCTTCGCCTGCCATCCGTACATCTTCGTCAATACCCCGGTGCTCGATTTCCCCGGCGTGCCGCGCATGGCGTTCACGGGCGAACCCTTTCGCTCGGACATGGCGGCGTTTCAGTTCAATAACCAGGCGTACCAGGATAAAGCGTTCGATTATTTCCTCCGGCGCGGGCGCAAGCGCCTCGCGGTGCTGGGGCAGCCGATGTCCGACCGCCTGGATCTGGCCTGGACCGTCGCCGCTCAAAAGCGCGGCCTCGAGACGCGCCCGGCCTGGACGCTGGCCGTGCCGCTCAACGACGCGCACTGGGCTCAGAACGTCGTGATGCTACTGATGAGCTTGCCGCCAAGCGAACGCCCCGACGCGCTTCTGATCAAAGACGACAACCTCACCGAACAGGCGCTCTACGGATTGCGCGACAGCGGCGTGCGCGTAGGCGAAGACCTGGACGTGATCGCACACGCCAACTTTCCGGTGCAAGCGCCGCTGATCCTGCCGGCCAAGCGCCTGGGCTGGGACTCGCGCGAAATCCTGCGGCTGGGTATGGCCTACATCGACGCGCACCGGCGAAAAGAAAGCGCGCCCGACCGCTACCTGCTGGACGCTTGGTTCGAAGAAGAATTGGCAGAACCGCTGTTCACGTCTCCGCCATGGCCTGCGGCGCGCGTCCACGCCTGATCGATTCTACGGCCACTCCGGTTAGGCGAGGTTCGTGGCGCGGGCAATCGACTGCGCGTCGAAACTACCCGCCATGCTAATCCATCTCTTCCAGCAGCGAATCCGCGGCGCTGGTTTTGCCCACCGCGCCGGGAATGCCAGGCGATTGCGATCCGTCCTGCTTGCTGCCGATGAAGCGCAAGTGCCCCCACAGCGACGGATCGAGGCGCGCTTCGGTCGGTTCGTCCGCCACGCCGGAAGCCAGAAGGTCGGCCCACGATTGCCGGTTGCGCGTCGAATGCCCGTCGTCGGTCATCATCACGCTCCAATCCATCTTGAGCGTCGCCGCGGCTTCAGGCTTCAGGCCCAGATCGGCGAGCGGAATGGAAGCTTCGATCGTGTACTTGCCGTCTTGATCGCGCAGCGCGATCTGCGCCGCTTTAAGCACCGTTACCTGCTCGAACACGGCTGTACCGCCGGCCGGCGTGCTGGTCTCCCAGCGCGCATCGGCCGGAGCGCCCGGCGCCACAGCTCGATACAGCACCGCCACCGGCTTACCTTTGAAGCGCGCGATCAGCAGGCGCACATCGCCCGCGACCGGTTGCTTGCGGTCCGGCGGCGCGAGCGGGTCGGCGCCGAGCTTCACGTCCACCGCCGCACCGGTCTTGAAGAGCCTGCGGAAATCCTCGCCACCATTTTGGAACGGTCCTCGATCCTTCACCTCCCAAGCCAGGTAGAGAAATTTGGCGTTGTAGCGCGCCCCAAAGCTGGCGAAGTCGTCGATCGACGCCAGGTCGGGCCATTCCTTTTCGCCGAACTCACCATCCAGACTGGGCATGCCCATGCGGCATGGAAGCAACTGCGCCTTGGCGAACACCTGCTGCCGCCCGATCGACGCCTCCCATTCGCGCGTCTGCCGGATCATTTCCGCAGTCACTACCAGTTCGCCCGACGCTCGGCGGAACAAGTCCAGGCCGCTCACTTCCATGACGCTGGTGCTGGCGTGCCCCGCGACGACGTAGCACTTCCCGTCGGCCGTCTGGCAGAAATGGTGGTGAAAGTGTTCCTGTCCCAAGCTCAGGTTTTCCAGCACTGTCCCGCGTGCATGTTCCGCGGGGAAGCCCTTGGCGCGCGGATCGCGCTGGTGCAGCGTGAGGTGCCCTGCCAGCAAACCGTCAGCGGTCCACAGATTCATCTGGCCGTTGTTGGCATGTATCACGAAGATATCGCCCAACTCGCCCACCTTCCGGGCTGTGCCGGAAAGGCCGTACTGCAAATCCACTTTGCCCGGCGCCCACGGATACACCTTGAGTCCGTCCATGCCGAGCTGGGCCGGATAAGACCAGATCCGCTTTCCGGCGGGGTCCAGCACTTCGTTGACCCCATGCCCGAAGCGAAAATGATTTCCGTCGGGAAGCTGGAAGTCGGCCCCAAACGGCATCGGCTTGGCTTCGAACTCGGGCGTCCCATCGGTCAGAAAGCTCTTGGGCTCGTAGCGCTTCGAGCCGGCGCTGGTGTTGGCCCAGAGCCCCAGATTCGCATCGAAGCGCCCCAGCGCGACGCGGTTATCCTTGCCGGGCAACGGCTCGAACGCGACCTCGGGCACCTGCGGCAGGCCGTCGCCGTTGCGGTCAGTCCAGACGAACTGGAATCCGCCCATTGGCTTCCCCCCCAAGGCCTTGAGGAACTCGGGCTTGGCCAAATAGGGAAAGGCGCCGGCCGTACCTACCGCCGCACACAGCCGCAGGCGCTTCGCCGTTTCGTCGTAAAGACAGATGACCGCCAGGTTCTGAGTCGAGCCGTGGCTCAGAGGGGCCGAAACGATGTAACGCCGGCCGTCCACCACGATCGGCTCCGAGTTATGCCGGAAGCCCGAGCCCCACACCGAAGCCTCCTCGTACCGGTCGGACATCAGGCTGTCGAGGCGCGTCTTGCCCGTCTCCCAGTCGATATGAAAGCGCATGTCCGCGAAGTAGAGCCGGCTCTTGTCGTACGGATCCAGCACGCCTCCGCCGCCGTAGTTCGTGTTGCCCAGGAAGTCCTGCACGAACGCGCCGTCTTGCTTGAAGTGCATGATGCGGCGCGGATTTTCGTGCGGATATACCGCGAAGAAGTTGCCCTGCCCGTCGGCGGTCAGCGCGCAAACCTCCTCCATGATTTCCGGATCGTACGGCCCTGCTTTCATGCGCCCGCGCTTCCCGATTTCGTTCAGGAATTTGCCGTCCGGACCGTAAACCCGGACGTTGCGCCTGTCGTCGGCGCAGTCGAAGACGTACAGCCGCCCCTGAGGATCGAAGCCGAACGGTCCCGCGCGCTTGGCGGGTGCCAGATCGGTAACGAAGTCCGTCGTCTGCAGCGAACCGTCATCCACCTGCACGACTTTGGTATCCACGCGCCCGAACAGCGCGCCGTCTGTCGGCCGGAAGGCCAAGCCGCCGTTCAACGGCGACGCGTGCTCCGAGAGCAGCTTGCCGTCCTGCGCGTCGTGAACGGCTAGGCGACGCGTCACGATCGGATCTACCGGCGGCTCGCCGCCCAAATACTGCAGTGCGGCTACGCCGTAGACCCGGCAGCGCGCGGGCTCGATCTGCGTACCGCCTCGGTCGTGGCGCACACCTTCGGGCCGGCCGCCCTTTTCACCCCATTGCTTGACCACGCGCAGCCGAATCGCGCGCGTTTCGTAATCACGGCCGAAATCGAGCACGCCGTCCAGGTACAGCGCGTGTGCGTTGTTTCCGCTGTCGGGTTGATAATGGTTGCGCCGCGGCTGAAGGTACGTGCCGGCTGGCTCCCAGCCTTCGAGGGCATCCAAGGTGGGCTCACCGGCGCCCGTCCAGACGTCCACTTCAGTCCGCTCGCCGTCGATTTCCTTGATCGCCAGCCCGCGCACGCGCTGAGGTTGCTCCCACGCGAGCTGCATGATCCCGGGTTCTTCGGACGAAAGCGGGTTCTTGCGCTGCGCGTCCCAAACCCCGCTCTTCACGTCGTACGTACCCGAGTTCACGCTCACCTTCGCGCCGGACAGACTGCGATGGCGCATGCGCAGCAGGCGCATGCCTTCGATCTGCCCGCGCCATTTGCCGTCTTGAGCGCCGGCGGCGCCTTCGTTTAAGAGTGACAAGCCGGCCGTCTGAGCCCCCGTGGTATGGTCTTCCTCGTCCATCAGCGCGTCGTCCATCTCGCCGCCCGGCTTCGAAAACGTAATTCGCAGCGCGCGCGTAAGTATGCCTTCGGGCAGCGGCACGCACATCCAGGCGTCGTCCAGCTTGGCCGGAACCTGGAGCCAGTCCGCATCGAGGTGCGGCTTGGGCGGATACGACGCGCCGGGCTTCAGAACCGACAACTGCACATCCAGGCCGCCCGGCCGGACCAGGGTCGGGAAGACCAGGCTGCCCAGAGGCACTTCTTCCTTAAAGGAAAGGACAATGTACTGCTTCGAGCGCCGCCCTTCGGTCGACTGCAGATGCAGCGTATTGCGCGGATCGCCTCCGACGAATCCACCTTTCAACCGGAAGTAGCTCAGGAAATCGCGCCGAGGCGAGATCGGGATTCCGTAATTGTCCGTGCGCGGAATGCCGGCTTGAAGCTTAGGCAAGCTGGCCTCTAAATCGACAAACGACTCGGAGGTGGCGACATCGAGGTAGTTCAGAGGACTGTAATAGCCCACGTAAATCTTCTCGTCCTTGGCGGCCAGCCCAACCACCCGGCCGCGCCGCTCCGGATCGGGGTACAGGTTGAAGAGCCGCGTGGACTTTCGCGACTGCGCGTCGAAGCGGCTGATCTCGTTACCGGATTTGAAGAAGAGCGTCTTTCCGTTGCTGAACAGCACGTTGACGGCTTGGGGCGATCCCCACAGCTTGCGTCCCTGCGTGTCGCACTCGATCAGCGCATGCCCGCCTTCGGTGCCGCCCGCGCCGATGTAAAGTTTCTCGCCCACCATCGCGATCGCGCACTGATTGCCGTGATTGGAGAGCCAGCCGTCGGCGGGACCGCGCCACCACGGGGTGCTGTCGGGCGAATGCGCCTCCACGTTCGGGTATGGCGTCACCTGATAGACCAACTCGGGCTTGGGCCCGCTGACCAGCTTCCAGCGGTATGTTCCGGGCGCGACGTACTGGCCCTGCTCGTTTTTCAAGTTCCAGCGTTCTTCGACCGGACCGGCCTCGCGGGGCACTTGGGCAAACAGATTCTTAACGCGCCGGCCTTGGGCATCCTCGAGCACCAGCGCGGCTTCGCCGGCCACGGGCACCGTGGCCGCGATGCGCACCGGCGGCAGCGCTTCAGGCGGCACGATGGGCTCCGCGGGCGGCGCGCCCCAGACGCTCAGATCGCGCAGCCAAGCCACCTGACCGTTCTTCGGCGCAACTTCAAGCACTGCGATCTTGAACGCGCGCGTCGAAACCGCCTCGGGCAGTTCCAGCGTATACGTGACTCCTTCGCGCTCGGACTTCTTCGCGATCGCTTCGGGCGGGAGCCGCCGCCAAGCCTTGGCCGGCGCCAAAGCGGGCGACTCGAGCGCCTCCGCTCGAAGTACAAGGAAACTCACCTCGGTTCCGTTGGTCGTCACGCGTGCGCGCCGGATTTTCTGCGGGCCGGGCCAAGTCAAGATATACCAACTGGGGCTGGCGCTGCTGACCGGACCGCGATGAACCTTCTTTTCTTCGTCGGGTTGAGCGTTGAACCAAGGACCGCGGCCGCGCGCAAGCGCTACCGGATCGCTGCCCAGCGGGCATCGCTCGGCTTGCGGAATCGCCATCGGAGCGAGGTTGACGATATCTTTAGAGGGTTCAGCCGTGCCCGCCGTGACCACTGCCGCAGCCATGCCCACGCAAAAGCACCCAATCAGCCATACGACTCGAGCTCGCTTCATCCCGAATCTCCGATACCCACTCTACCCGACCTTACGTTTGAACCCGACTCCATTGACGCACCTTGAGGCGTCCGACTTTTATTTCATCATACGTACACCGTATATAAATTGATTGTCGCTGGACTTCCTGAGATTATTCCAAGGATCCTCGACTAAGACCGCAAGCTATCGCTCTATCATCATGTAAGACACTATTTATATTGTGTTTATAGATTTCATAATCAACTCCATTCGGAAACCATGAGATTGTGTCCATTCAAGCGTGGCGTTTTGTGAGTTCACATAACCTTAGTATATAAAAGATGTAATGAATATATCTGTAGCGATGGCAGATTTTCGCTCTACTCTATATTTTGCGGTGTAACTATATTAAGTAAAGTGAAAAAGGAAAGCCCCGCTATGGCCTTACCCCTTTCGCAGCACTTAGTTAATATTCCGGCGCTCCGCACCAAACTTGCGCGCGCCGAAGAACGCGGCAGCCGCATGGGGCGCGTCTGGAAATACTTGAAGCGGGTTTCGCGCGCGCAGCCCCAGGCGCATCCCTGGCTCCTTCCTTTAGTTGCGCTGGTCGAAGAAGACGCCGACCTCACCGCCCGAGCCAAGCGCGCGATCCAACAAGGCCTCGCGACATACGAAACGGTCGGCGCGGCGTGGTACTTGAACAACATCTGGTGCTTCTCTTTCCCCTTGGCGCGGTGGGCGCTCTGGTTCGATCTCCTGCGCCGCAACGGCGCCTACGACGAGGCCGAAGCGCACGCGCTGGCGGGGCGTTTTCTCTTGCAGCAGTACCGCGACGGGCATTCGGTCCTGCTCTGCAAGCCCTATCCGGAATGCGTGGACAATCAGGCCGCCGCGCTGGTGCTCTCCTCGTATCTCGTCGGCACGCTGCTGGCCGATGCGCCGGGCGGAGGGCATCTGGCGCGCTTTCTGCGCGCCGAGTCCGCGCCACGCCTAGGCGCCATGATCGGCGGAATGCCGCCGGGCGGGTACACGGGCGAAGGCAGCACCTACCAGACGCAGATCGTTTCTTTCGCCGTCCCCCTGATCGTCGAAGCCTTGGAACACCTCACCGGCGAGGACCATTTCGCCCGGCCGCTTCCGCCGCAAGGCACCAGCGCCTTCGACATTCTGCGCATGACCAAACGGCTCTGGATGCCCGGAGGAACGGTGCTGCCGTGGGACGATTACGGCTACCAGTTCAGCATCCGCTGGCCATTGGCCTACTTCGCTCACCGCACCGGCGATCCAGCCTGCCTGGACCTTTTGGAGCACACCGCCAACTGGTCGCGGGTGATACTCGACAACGCCGGCTGGGGTCAGGACGAACCGCTCTGGACCTTGATTCACTGGCCCGAATCGGACGAGTTGCGCCGGCCAGTTCGGCACGCGTCCTGGGTAAGCTGGGACGATGGCGGCTGCCTGGTCTCGCCCGACGGCAGCCGCTACGCCATGCAGATGTGGGACCCCACCAGCGCGCTGCCGATTCGCGGCCACGTCAACCCCAACAGCCTGATCTTCGCGGTCGACGGCATCCCCGTCTCGGCCGACGGTTCGTTCGCGCCGGGTAAGCAGCCGCTGAAGTTTCCGGGCGCGACGCATACCCGCATCTTCGGGCCGGGCGAACACCAGACGCTGGACGTTTCCAAGGGCTGCGGCGGCGGGCACAACGCGATCCTGCTCGATGGGAACGAAGCGCTGCGCCCGAGGGACGGCTACGAGCGCTCGTACCTTGCCGATTTCAACGCGGAGCGCGCGGTGCTAACTGGCGACGTGACCGGCCTTTACCGCAGCGTTTACCCCGACGCGCTATGCATCCGCCGCTCCACGCGCCTGATCGAAAACCGTTTCTGGCTGGTCGAAGATTACGCCGCCTTCGAAGCAGCGCACGAATTCACCAGTCGCTGGTTCTTCCGGCCCGGTGCGCAACCCGCACCCGACGGCGTGGACGTGACGACGCCCGAAGGCGTGGTCTTGCAGATGCGCAACCTGCTGGGTTCGGCCCATGCCGCGATCCGGCGCCTCGACGGATATCCCAAAGCGCCCGACGAATGCAGCGACCTCGTGGATTTCGTGCTCGGCGGAGCCGCCTGCGAAGCGCGCTGGCTTTGGCTCGTCTGGCCCTCATGCGATCGATCCGTAAGCCTGGAGTTGGACACGGGCTGGCGCGCTCGCCCGGTGCCGGCAGATGCCGAATGGACCGCACTCACCGCGGGCGACGGCCGAACCTACCCCCTTCAGCCCGGGCTCCCGCCACTCCTGCAGGCCGACGTTCCCGCCACGGCCGTCTGGGGCTTCGACCGCCGCATTCCGGTACCCGCCACGCAACGCTGGTGGCTGCGCCTACCCCGCGGCATCGGACAAGCCACGAAGCTTTGGATCGATGGCCGCGAAGTCCCCATCGCCTTCGTGCCTTCCGGAGCGGACCTGTTGCCCACCTTCGTCCCCGCGCCGTCCGAGACCCAAGGCCGTTCGGAGATTCACGTCGCGCTGCGGATCGAATACTTCATGGGCGGCACACGCAAAGACGCTTTGACCTGCGTGGCCGACGGGGCTCCGGCCGTCTGCGTCGAAGACCGCGCGGCCCCGCGCATCGCGAGCGCGCGTTACGAAGACGGCTATGTCCTCCTGACCACCACCGACGGCGCGCAGTTCAAGGCGGCGCACAAGCTGATGCCGCGCACCCGCGAACGCGCCCGCGATCCCGTTCACGCCGGAGCGCTAGACGCATGAATCCCACCAGCACGCTGGACTTTTTTCTGCGCGTGGACGGCCTCTTTGCACCCGACGCGCCGCTCGAGGCCCTCCACGTGGCGCTTCACGACGAACGCTGGGAACTTCAGCAAGCGGCGCTGCATGCCTTGAGTTTGCGCGCCGAATCGATTTCGATTGCGCCGATCGTGGATCTGATCGCACGGCACGAATACACCGACCGTTACGGGAACCAGGAAACGGCCGCCCCGAACCCGCTGGGTCTGACCATCCAGAAGTGCCGCTACCGTGTGACGCAGGCCGCCTGCCATGCGCTCGCCGCCATCGCCGCAGGCGGCGCCGCCGAAGCCGTGCAGCGCCACGCCGGCGCGTGGCTCTGCCGGACCGCGATCAATCAGGAAGAGGATTATCCGGTTCGCGCCGCGGCCTCGGGAGCATTGGGGTATCTGAGTGGCGAAACCGTTCGGACGGCTCTCGAACGGGCCAAGCTCGATACCGAATGGTGTACGGCCGCGTGGGCGCGCAAGTCCCTCGCCCGGATGGAAGCCGCCGCCGCCCCTTGATGCGCATCCGGAGGAACCGCTCATGACGCAGCGAACGCGAGCACGCTATCGAACGCTCGTCGTGCTGCTCCTGCCGGCCTTGGGGTTGGGCGCCGCCGAAGCGGCGCGCGCGGGCTCGACGGAGCCTTACGAGCGCGCGGCGCTTCAGAACTATCTCCTCGAACGACTCGCGCAGGACAAACGCCTGTCGCTGCTGCTCCCCTTAGAGCCCGGAAAGCTCAGCCGCGGCACGATCCTTAAAGGCGACGCGGAGAAACTCTTCGTCGAGGCGCGCGGAGGCAAGTTCGACCTGTCCTGGGCGCTGATCGGCGATGCCGAGTTCTGCCAGATGCTGTACGGACTGGCCGAATCGATGCCCAGTTCGGCCCAGATTCAGTACCTCTGCTTCGCTCAAGCGGTGGGCCTGCATAAGACCAAGCCCTACGAATCGCTGCTCCAGAAGCTTTGGGGCACTGACGCTTCCGCCGCCAAAGAAGTCAAAGCCGCCTGGGACGCAGATACGTCTGCGGCACCCGAAGCCGAAGCGTCACCCGGCGCCGTCGCGCCGGAGCAAACGGCTCAGACCGGCTCCACGCGCCCGCGCGCCGATCCGCTGGCCGACTGGTGGAGCGGAGTCGTGGACTCGAACGGGAAGGTTCATGTCGCGGCCTATCGGAAAGAAGCGCTGGCCTGCGACGTCGCCAGCCTAAACCGGAAGCTGGGGCCGGACTATGCTTTCTTTCAGAGCGGTAAGCACGATGAAAAATTCCCCGACGTCTACCTGCGCCCGATCCTGAACAACCCGCACGGGAAAAAAGGAAAGGGCTCGGACTACCACTTGGGCGAGCCCATGAAAGATCCCGGGCGCTATTTCTCGACCTTCGGACAGGCGGGCTACCTGCCCGACGATCTGGCCAAGCCGGGGCTCGACCGCATGCACTTTCTCTCGGCGGGACACAATTGTATCTCGTTCAAGCCCGAGCACAGTTGGCTGGAACGCGCGCGCCCAGACCCCGGCATCGCGCGCTGGCCAGCCGGCGACGGCTACCAGCCCGTCGCGATGATCCGCAGCCACTGCATGTGGAATTGCGACGCGCTCGTCGTCTTCCGCAACGGCGTGATCGGAGCGACGGGGAACTTCACCAGCCATGACACGCATCCGTTTGTGCAGCTTCCCGCACATAAGGTTCCGGTGGCCATCGGCATTACGAACCGAAGCGAGTTCGCGGTCGTCGCGGTCTGGGATGTAAATGAGCTGAAAGGGCAACTGGCCGTGATCGCCTTGGGCGGAATGCATAAGACGGGGCTCATGGCGCTGTGGGACTGGCACTATTCGCACCCGGGCCTCTTTAACCTGGGCGGTTATCACTTCATGAAGCTGCTGGGCTACGTCGATCTGCCGGGCATGGCCGCGCCCTCGGCACTGATCGCCTGCGGGAATCACGGCGAGATGCGCTTCATCAACGACATGGACGGAAACTGGATGACCTACCATGCCGGCGAAAAGGTGAAACTCGAGGACCCCAAGTGGCGGCAGAAGTTTTGGGACGGCGACAACAAAACCGTGACGCAGACGGCCGGCTACGTCGCGGTGGTGAGCCGTTACGAGAAGAAAATCGCGTTCGTGGACCTGGAGCCGCTCTTTGCGTACTACCGCGAGATGTATTTCACGACCCAGGAGCGCTACGAAAAAACGCGCAAGCAAGGACCGGCCCCGGACGAATGGCCGTATGCGTTCGAGCACGAGCCGAAGCAGATGCCCAAGCTGGTGAAGGTCGAGAAGATTCCCTACAAGTACCCGCCCACCGCGGTGATGGCGCGGCTCGAAGCCGGGAAGGACGGCTGGGTCGCGATGACGACGGTGGACGGGCGCTGCTTCGTCTACCGCATCGCCGGATTGGGCGCCGAAGGCCCGGTGGCGCCTCAGGAGATACGGGCCGTCGGGTCGTTCGAAGTGGGCAAGAATCCGGTGCAACTCGCCTTCAAGAACGGCCGGCACGTGCGGGACGAGTTTCTGCTGGTCAGCCGCGGCTCACGTGAAATCCAATGGATCAAGATTAACGGCGACGGCGGAAGCGTGACCAAACGCCTGCGCGACTCGCGGCTCGTCGATCCCGTCTGCGTGGACGACGCCGACAACAACGGATCGAGCGTGCCGGTGATTACCGTTGCGGACTTCAAAAGCCGCCTGGTGGTTAACTACCGCTACGGCATAGCCAACCTGAACACAAACGGAGTGAAGCAAACCTTCGGGCTTGGACCGGACGGCAAGGACGAGTTCGAATGCGGCGGCGGCATGGCCTTCCCCGGCCATCCGTTTCTCGTCAGCGGCGCTAACCTGCCCTGAGGGGAAGCGGAAAGAGCGTCGGTTATTGCATGCATCGCTGCAGACCCCTCGGCTGCGCGGGCCGAGGGGTCCGGCGCATCAGCGTTTCACAATCACCTTCACCGTGTCGGTATCCGCGTCGTCTCCGTCGTGGACCGTGACGCGCAGCACGTAGGTACCGGGCTTGGAGAAAGTGGCTTCGGGCTGTTCCGCTTCGGGCGTGCAATTGTCCGAGAAGGTCACCACGCCAGGACCGCTGACTTTGGTCCAGATGTAGATCATCTCGTCCGGAGCTTCGTCCGCATCTTCCGCGGCCACCCCCAGGACCGTCGAACCCGCCACCTTGATTCGCGCCGGCGAGGCCCACGGACTGCTGATGATCTCTGGTGGCGTATTGGCCAGCTTGCCGGCGACGGCCCCCTGGAAATTCCGGCTCGCCAGGTTCGCGCTCACAGTAACCGTATTCGTGAAATTGGACGGGGTGAAGGTATAACCGGAAAGGCTGGCAGTCAGCGTGTAGGTGCCGGCCGGCACGCCGCTGAGCGTATAGGTCCACTTCTTGTTCTTGCCACTACCGGTCAGTTTGCTGGTCGTGCTGCGCGTGCCGTCGCTGACGGTGACGGCCTGGGCCACGCCCAGGATTTCACCCGAGATCGTATAGGAGGTGGTGCCGCCGCCCGCCGCGAAGTTAATCCCGCTGCGGTTGCTGGTGACGGAGAGCGGGTTGGTCCAGCCGCTGGGTACGAGCGTGTAACCGGTAAGCGTCGCCGTGAGCGTGTAGCTTCCCTGCGGGACGTTGGAGAGCGTGTAGACCCAGCGCCTGTTTTTCCCGCTGCCGGATTGGTAGGAAGTCGTGCTGCGGGTTCCGTCGCTGATCGTGACGGAAGCCGTCACGCCGGTGATTTCGCCGCTGATGCTGTAGACCGGAGCCACGAAATTACGCGCGGTGAGGTTCGCGCCCGCCACCGTCACCGGATTGCTCCAGCCGCTGGGATTGTAGTTCAATCCCGATTTGACGGCGGTCAGCGTATAGGTGCCGTTGGGCACGTTGGCGATGGTAAAGGTGCCGTTGGAGGCCGTAAGCACCGAGCGTGTGCCGTCGCTGACCGTGACGCCCGAGACCGCCACGCCAGCCGACGTGACGGTGCCGGCGATGGAGTAGGTGGGGATCGACCCGGTAAAGTTGATGCCCGTGGCGCTGGGACCGACCACTACGGGGTTCGTGAAGCCCGAGGCGCTGAACGTATAGCCGTACTTCACGGCGCCGACGGTAAACGATCCGGCGGGCAAGCCAGCGAGTTCGTAGTTGCCGTCGCTGTCGGTCCAAACGGTGCGGTAATTGGCATCCGTCGTTCCCAGACCGTTATGCACGCGAACGCCTTCCACGGGCGCGCCGCTATGGGTAATACGACCGGCGATCCGGTAAGTACCCGGGGCTCCGACCGTGACGACTACATAGTCGCTTGCCACGCCGCCCTTCATGTCACTGACCGTGCAGCGGACCACGTATTCTTTAGCCGTCGTCCAGCTCTTGCTGGCCGTGGCGGCATTGGCACCGAAGGTGGTGTCGCCAAAGTCCCAGAAGTAGGCGAGCGTGTCGCCGTTGGCGTCGGACGCGCTGGCCGTGAAGTTGACCGCCACGCCGGTGCCCACCGCGGTCGCGCTTGCGGAAAGATTCAGCGACGGGGCGCTGTTGCCCGAGAAGGCGCCGATGTTGACGACCACATCGATCGACTCAGGCGAAGTCCCGCCTTTGCGGATGGGCGTAATGTGAATACCCGCGCTCGTATCGGAGAAGGTTCGTCCGATCACCACCGCCGAGTCGCTCTTGCCGCTGGACGTTCCGGGCGTGGTGTCCAGCAAGTGGCTGCCGGAGTTGCTGCTGGCCCAGGGATCCCAATGCAGGTCCACGCCGCTCATCAGCCAGCGATTGGACGTGAACTTCTGGCGAAAGTTCAACCAGTAATCGCGGTCGGCGTCCTTGCGGATCTTTAACGCATAGGGCGTTCCCGAGACGAGGTTCGCGTGGTCGAACGAGGTGATGCGGTAGGTGCCGCTGGCGGTGATCGTGGTCACGTTGGTGGTGGGGAGCCAGTCGAGCCGGTTTTTCTCGTAGGCGTTGAAGTGGTAGGCACCGGCATTGGCCGAACCCATCGTGTCGAAGCTGTCGCCGTATTCGTTGTTGCTGCCGGGGCCGATGACGCTGTCGCCGGTGGCCGTCCAGTAGTTGGCATGCCAGAGGCCGAAGTTGTGCCCGAACTCGTGCGCCGCGACGCCGGCCGTGGCGCTCTTGAGCCAGCAGCCGCGCGCGCCGACGTAAGCCTGCCCGCCGTAACTACCCGGACCGCCCTTCCAGCAGACGGCGTCGAGGTTGTAAGCGGTGTAATCGTATCCCGCGCTGGAAGCGGCGGAGCGTGCGTGACTGTACAGGGTCATGTCGCCGTTGGTGATGTAGTAGGACTCCGGGTTGGGCAGGGTCAGCAATGGCGTGAAGGTCGAAGTCATAGTCGTCGCGCCGTAGCTGTTTTCCGCGATGAACGATGCGCAGCCGTTCATCATGTTCGTCAGCGTCGCGTCGCTGTGGTAATTGGTCGTCGTGTCCGAGAACTTGATATTGATGATCAGCACGGTCTTGTTGCCGGTGGTCCAGGCCGACTGAGCGATGACCTCTCCACCCGAACCGCCCGAGCCGCCTTCCTGCGCGATGAGCTGCTCTTCGAGCGGGAGAATGTGCCCGCCGCTGCAAAGGTAGTAGATCACTCCACCGGCATCGACGGCTACCTCGCGCGATGCGATCTTCGAGATTGGACAGCGCGTTTCTTCGTTGGCGACCGGAAGCTTCGGATCGGGAACTTCGCCCTTCGCCAGCACACGCAAGGGGCTGGCGCTCAACGCCATCTGCTTATCCAGCACCACGCCGTGCAGCGGGATGCCCGAACGCGTCGTCTGGGTGAGGCGGCGGCCGTAGACGTGCGCCTGATAGCGCTGTCCATCCACATCCACGAAGCGCCGGATCGGCGGCTCGCCGCTGTCCGGATCGACCAAGGCCGCTACGACGGAGAAGTCGCCTTTGGCGTCGATCCAGCGTTCCATTTGCCCGCGCACGGCATCGGGAAGCTGCTTGGCCTTGAATGCAGGCACCGCATGCTCCAGCGCCCGTTCGGGCGCCGCAGGAATCAAACGCGCCATGATGGCGCGGCGCCGCGGGGCCAAGCGTGCGCCTTCTTCCGCCAAAGCCGGGCGAGATTCCTCGGCGGCTTCCAGGTAGCGTTCGGTCCAGGCCGTAAATTCGGCCAGAACCTGCTCGTCGGAGGCATCCACCACCGGATCCGGCGCCCGCTCTTCGCTTCCGGCCACCAAGGTCGGCTGTTGAACTTGGACGGGGGCCGGCAACAGAGCCGGAGTCTGCTCAAGCCGTTCCCGACCGTTCAGGAAAGCCAGCAAGCTCAGCCCAAGGCAGAAAACCAAGGCTGCCAAGGCCGTCCATGCCGCAGTTCGGCGAGCTTCTACCTGTTGCACAGGTGCGCCCTCCTGAATCCGTTCCTTTTTGCCATCCTTCATGGGTCGTCTCCCGTGAGGCCCTTAAAACGCGTGTCCAAGCATGTTCGCAGTGCGGCACGTGTGACTACAAATTCTCCAAACAATGCCCGCTTGAGGTCGTAAGTGTGGTGCACGGGTTGAGGCTGCGGCTTACGCAATCCATCCACTTATTCGCAAATCGGCGTCACGGCCGGTCGGCTGGTGACATGCCTAGGTAGGGAACGCCATGGCGGAAGTCTCGGACTTGCCCGATTTGGTCGAGTCTGCCCGCCAAGGGGACGTGCGCGCTTTCGAAGCCTTGGTGGTGCGCTTCGGTCCCGCGGTACGCGCCATGTGCATGCTGCGTGCTGCCGATCCCGAGTGGGCCGATGATCTGAGCCAGCAGGTGTTTCTCACGGCTTGGCGCCGCATGTCCGAATTGCGCCCCCACTCGAACTTCTGGGCTTGGTTGGAGTCGATTGCCCGCAACCACCTCTTGAATGAGTGGCGGCGGATCCAGCGGGAGCGGGGCTTTAAGCAGCGCTACACGGTCGCTTGGCTGGCGCAGCAGGAGTCGATCGCGGAGACGGAACAGCCGGGCGATCTGTTGGCGCGCACCGGCGCTTTGAACGCCTGCCTGGAGCAGTTACCGGAACACTTAAGGAAGATGGTTTCGATGCGTTACGCGGACGGCTGCACTTCGGATCAGATCGCCGACGAGTTGGGCGGATCGGCCGATTCGGTCCGCCAGACGCTCGTCCGCCTGCGTGACAAACTTCGCGATTGCATCGAGCAGCGGCGTAGAGGGACGCAGCTCTCATGATCGCCTCCGCGTCCGCTTACCGCGCTCCCGAGTTCGAAACGCTCATGGCGCGCTTCTTCGACGGCGTGCTCACCGAGGCGGAAGACCGCGCGTTTTCGGAACTGTTGGCGGCCAGCCCAGAGCGCGCGAAGCGTTTTCTGGAGCAAGTGCGCATGGAACGCGCACTGGGCGGCGCCGTGGAAAGCCGAATCGAAAGCGACGCGTTCGTGGCTGCGGTCATGCGCGGCGTAAAATTGGCGCAAGACGGTTCCGATACGGAGCGTTTCGCGCGCATCGTCGCGAAGCAGGCGCGAGGCGTTTCCCAGCGCCGGATGGCGTCGCGGCGTTCGCGAGCCAGCCTTCGCGCGCGGCGCGCCGAAGCGGCTCCGGGAGCGGCCTTGTGGCTGCCGGTGCTGGGAGCTGCCGCTCTAGTGAGCTTAGTGATCCTGCTAGGTGGCTCACCGGAAAGCGACCGCTCTCGTACGGGAGTAGCAAAGGCCCCGGGAACCGCTGAATCCCCTGACCGCTTCCGTCCCTCCCGGTACGATTACGCAATACCAGTCCCCGATTCCGAACCTTCGCTGCCCAGCGAGTTCGAGTCCCCGACAGAACAACCCGCCCCCCCATTCGAGCCGGATGCGCTCGTCCAGACGGACACGGAACCCGGTGAGCCGGTTGAGGCCGAATCGAAGCCCGCTCTCGTGGACCGCCCTGATGCGCCTGAGGCGATTCCTGTACGCGAACCAGGCCGCCTGATGGCCCGCGTCCAGCGCTTGGTCGGCGTCCGGGCGAAGTTACGCGCCGCGGATGGCGAGCGCGATCTCGTTGAGCGACAAGCGTTGTCCTCGGGCGAAACCCTCATCCTGAAATTGGATGCCGGCGCGACACCCGCCGATGGGCAATCCGGCGCGGAACTCGCGCTCGAAGACGGTACGACAATCTGGTTGAATCCCGATTCGGCGCTGCGTTTCGACGCGCAAGGCGTCGCAGTGCTGGAGGCGGGCTCGCTGGCCTTCCGTGTGGCCGGTCCGGCACAGGCGGAGGCCTGGAAGCTGCGGGTCGATTCAGGCCCGCAAGTCGCGGCGAAGAGTGCCGCGGCTCGTGTTCGGCGCGACGCAGCCAATCGGCGTGTGGTTGTGTTGGTAGACGAAGGCCGCGCGGAAATTTCGAACTTGGGCGCAAGGGAAGTGGTCGTCGCCAACCACGGCTGCGTCTCGCCTTTCCAATCCACGCCCGGCAGCCCGTATCTCTTCCAAACCTTGAAAGGCAGCGGAATCGTTACGCAGCCGCCTCCCAGTGCCATGGAATCCGGCGGAGGCGCCCGAGAAAGCTCTACCGGCGAAACCGCGGGTGCGGTTCCGGCGCCAGAAAGCTCGGGAACGGGTTCTGAGGGCAGCGGTGCAGGCACAGGTCCGAACCCGGGCAAGACCAGCGGGAACGGCGCCGGCGCCGGAAAGACCGGGGGTAGCGGCAACACCAATCCCCCGGGCGCAGGCAACGGCAGCGGTTCAGGTGCGAGCAAAACGGGCGGCTCAGGAAACGGTACTCCTCCCGGTGCAGGCGGCAGCGGAGCGGGCAGCGGTACGGGCGCCGGATCCGGAAACGGTTCCGGACGCGGGCCAAGTGGCGGAACGCCCCCGGGCGCGGGAAGCGGCCGCACGGGCGCCGGTTCCGGAACTGGCGGAACGGGACGCGGCAGCGGCGCAGGCTCGGGCGGCGGCGGATCGGGCAGCGGTCGCGGCTCTGGCAGCCCGCCTCCCAAGAGCGGCGGACCTAAAGCGGGCAAAGGCGGCGGCATTAAATAAAAACAGCCACCCGCTGAGGTGGCTGTCATGCCTGCGTATCGAATCCTACCGGCCCATCTATCCGACTCGGTTGCAGGGTCCCACAAATTTGGCGGGCCCGACGGGACTCGAACCCGCAACCCTCGGATCGACAGTCCGATACTCTAACCAATTGAGCTACGGGCCCGCTTGTTTGCCGTGCTCATCCTGGACCAGCTGCTCTAGGCGGCCCTTCCAGGGAGCGCTTTTCTACAGCAAGGCCGCAGGCTTGCAAGTGCCGGTTCGAGACTGAAAATGCGGCTTGCCGCGTATGCGGCCAGAGGCCCGGCCGACCTGCGATAACTCAATGCCGGCCACCGGCTTGACCGCCTGCGGCGGGGACGTACCATGAAGCGGCATGGAGGCTGATCGAGAAGGAGCGGCCGTGGCGAAGACGGTGGATTGGCCGGCCCCAGGTGCAGCGCCTGCCAGGAGCAGCGGCTGCGTCAAGGCCGGCGAATTGGCGCGCCGGACGGGTCTGACCCGCCAGGCGTTGCACCTGTACGTCCAAATGGGCCTCTTGCGTCCCTCGGAACTCACCAAAGGCGGGCAGCGCCTCTTCGGCGAAGAAGCCGTCGCGCGCGTCCAGTTGATCCGGAAGCTCTGCGCGAGCGGGTACACGCTGCGGGACATCCGCGAGATTTTCCTGAAGGATCGCTGAACGTGAGGCGCGCCCAATTCCCGGTCCGCCGCGGGCTGGCCGCATGGGCGAGCCTGCTGCTGACCGCGGCGCTGAGCGCGCAGGAAAGCCCGGAACGCCTGCCCAGCCTTACGGCCACCGAGCGCGGCGACTTGCAGCAATGCCTGGCCGCGCTGGCCGAAGCCTTCCAGGCAGGCAACGCGGAGGCGGCGCTGAAGACGTTCGCGCCTCGGCACGACACGGATTTGGAACGCCAGGAGCGCATCCGCAAAACCTTGGAGCGCGAGTTCGCGGCGTGCCGCTATTTGAGTCTCGAATTTCTGGATCAACCCGTGGTGGAAGATTGCCCGAACGAAGCGACCTGGATCGTCTGGGTGCGCATGCGGATCGGCTACGAAGACCGGAACACAAAGTTGACGCACACGTACCACCACAACGACACCTTCATCGTCACGCGCCTGGAAGACGGGCGCTTCCGGCTGGCCGATTCGCCCTGGTTCGACACGCTCGGCAAGCGGCAGCGCCTGGGGCTCCTGGGCGATGTGGCGCTTTTGGCGATCGGGATGCTGGCGGCGCTCGCTTTTTGGGTCTGGATGGGCTTCGAGGCGCATTGGCTGCGCCCGCGCAGCCATGCCTGGCGCCTGATTGTCGTCCTGCTGCCGCTGCTGGGTGCGATCGCGTTCTTCGCGGCAAAGTACGTGCCCGAATGGCAGCGCCGCAGACAATTGGGCATCGCAACGTAGAGGGTACGCCATGGGCCGCCGGGAGGAGTTTCGCGAAGCGATGGCCGTCGGGCGCATCCTGCTGGCCGACGGCGCGTGGGGCACCGAACTCCAGAAGCTCGGACTCGACACCGGCGATTGCCCCGAAGCCTGGAACGTCGACCGGCCGGACGAGATCCGCAAGCTCACGCGCGCTTACGCCGAAGCCGGCGCCGACCTGCTCATGACCAACACCTTCGGCGGAAACCGCTTCCGCTTGCGCGCGCTCGAACACCACGGCAAGGTTGAGGCGTACAATCGCGCCGGAGCGGCGATCGCGCGCGAAGTCGCCGACGCGCACGGAAAGTGGGTCGCGGCAAGCGTCGGGCCCACGGGCGAGTTGATCGAACCGCGCGGACTGGCCAGCCGCCGTCAGATGTACGAGGCCTTTCGCGAGCAGCTCGAAGCGCTGAAAGCCGGCGGCGTCGATGCGGTCATGGTCGAGACGATGTCCGACCCCGATGAGATGCGCGTGGCGGCACAGGCGGCGAAGGATCTCGAACTCTACTGCTTCGCCACGATGACCTTCAATCCCGGGCCGGACGGTTACCGGACGTACACGGGCGTGACCGTCGCCGAGGCCGCTCAGGCGCTGAACGAAAGCGCCGCCGACGCCGCGGGCACCAACTGCGGCACAGGTCTGGCCGACATGCTTCATGTGGTCCGGCAAATGCGGCCGCTGACCCACAAGCCGCTGCTGGTGCAAGCCAACGCCGGACTGCCGCAGACCGTGAACGGGAAACTGGTCTACGGCGATACGCCCGCGCATATGGCGGCGCTTTTGCCCGACCTGATCGCGGCCGGCGCGCAGGTCGTCGGCGGCTGCTGCGGCACGACGCCCGAACACGTCAAAGCCTTCCGCGCCGTGGCGGATGCCCTGAACGCCAAGCGCGGTCCCGCCGCATGAGCGCCCCGCGCAGCCACGCCACGCTCGCCATTGTCAGCATGCTGCACGGTGCCACTCACCTGCATTGGGTGCTTCTGCAGCCGCTCAATCCCGAGATCATGACTTACTTCGGGCTTACGCAGGATAAGCAGATCGGGCTCCTGCACACCGTCTTCCTCATCCTGTACGCGGCCAGCAATCTGGTCGCGGGCATCCTCGCTTCCCGCTTTGCCCCGCGCGGGATGCTGGCCGGCGGCCCGCTCTTGCAAGGCGCGTGCATGGCGGCGATGTCGCTGCTCGGCCCCGGCGATTTCGGCTGGCTCATCGCGCTGCACGGACTCGGCGCCGCGGCGGGCGGCTTGTATCACCCGCTGGCGAACTTGTTGCTAACGACCACGTATCCGCACGAAAAAGGCCAGGCGCTCGGCATCGCGGGCATCGGCGCTTCGGTCGCGTTCGTGGCGGCTCCTTGGAGCGCCTCCGCGCTGGTTCACCACGCCGGCTGGCATTGGCAGCAAGTCGCCTTCGCTTCCGGCTGCGTGGGGATGCTCTGCGGCGCCATCGCGTGGATCGGACTTCCGGCGCGTTCCTGCGACCACGAGGAAGGCCTGGTCCCGCTGCGGCCGCTCGATGCCGCGGGAGCCAGCATGCGCCCGTTGTGGCTCTTCGTCGCGCTGGTGGTGGTCGTGATGGCCGGACGCGAGATGGGCAGTTGGGGCACCACGGCCAGCACGCGGCAGTTCCTCGACAAGACCTTCGGCGCGCAAGCGCCCGATGCCGGCTTGCTGCTGGCGTTGCTTTTCCTGCCCGGACTGATCATCCAGCCGGTGGTGGGCAAATTGAGCGACCGGATGCACCGCGAACTGGTCCTGGGCGTCACCATGCTGGTCATGGCCGGCGCGCTGGTGCTGATGTCGCGCGTACCTCCGGGCTGGCTGTGGCTGCCTTACATGCTCTTGGGCGCGGCGATGCAGGCCAACGTGCCGACGCTGGAAGCACTGGTGGCCGACCGTGCGCCGCTGCGGCTGCGCGGGCTGGTCTTCGGCGTGATGATCACCAGCGGCATCGCGATCGGATCGGGCGGCCCGATCCTGGCTGGCGCACTGGCCGATGCCGGCGGGCGCCGGCCCGAAGCGTACGCGCAAGTCTTCGGTCTATTGGCGGCCCTTTGCGCCGCCTCGGCCGTGATGTGCGCGGCGCTGCGCCCGGCCGCACGGGCGTTGGGACTCCTATCCGTTCCACCGCCTCCAGAAGCCGTGCCTGCGGTGCGCGGCGGCGCCGGGGATTAAAGCACTCGAGGACCGGGATGGGTTATACACTCGGTATCTGGACGCAAGCCGGAGATCCCGAACTCACGGTGATCGCGCAAGCGATGCCCGCCGCGGTCTTCGGCCTGCGTGCGCCGGTGGCGACGCTGGAGCACCTGCAGTTGCTGTATCTGTATTCGACTCAACCTCGACATTGGGGCGATTTCGCCTCGGTCGTGCAATCCGGCCGAGCCGAACTTTAGGCGGCTGAACGACTCCTGCGCGGCATGCACGCCGAATGCTGGGGCGCTGGCGCAAGCGGGTGAAGGAAACTCAATCGCCGCCGCCGGCCCCCGCACGCCCTAAACCCCGTGCGCGCCGTCGCCCCTGATCTTGCCGCGTTTCGCGGAAAGCGATACACCCCTCGTTACCATGGCACGCATGAACGCCGCCAAGACCCCGCCGCCCGAGCCCGCGCCTTCGGGGCGCTTCACCGTCTATTTCGCCGCGCCGCTTTTCACGCTGCTCGAACGCCGTGCCAACCGCGCGCTCGCGAAGGCCATCATGCGCGAATGCCCCCAAGCGAAGATCGTGCTGCCCCAGGACTTCAAACACGAAGGCAAGTTCAATGACGCGCAGGCCTACGGGATCATTTTCCGCGACTGCGTAGGCGGGATCGACGCAGCAGACGCGATGATCGCGTGGCTCGACGGCCCCGACGCCGACAGCGGGACGGCCTTCGAGGTCGGCTACGCGTTCGCCAAAAGCATCCCGGTCGTAGGAGTGCGCACCGATTTCCGGCAGAACCAGGAACTGGGCCTGAACATCATGCTCTCCCGGGCCTGCGCGGCCTTCGTGTACCGGCCCAGCTTCGCGGAAGATGTGGAAGGCTTGGCGCGGGATATCGCCCGGGCGCTCAAGAAAGTCGTCCGGCCACGCGCGCCCGAAAAGAAAGGCAACGCATGAGCACCAAAAAGATTTACCTCTGCGGCCCGATCATGGACGCCGCGAACAAAGAGCAGAAGGACTGGCGCACGCGCAGCAAAGAACGGCTCGCCGGGCGCTTTATCCTGCTCGACCCGATGCGCCGGAACTTCCGCGACAACGAACTCGACAGCGCCAACGAGATCGTCGAATTCGATCTCGCCGACGTGCGCGAAGCGGACATCATTCTGGTCAACTACAGCAAGGCCAGCGTCGGAACCTCGATGGAAGTCTTTTACGCTAGCCACGATCTGGGCAAGTTCGTGATCGGCTTCTCGCCGTTCGACTTCAAGGACTGCTCGCCGTGGATGGCTCGCTTCTGCACGAAAATCCTGCCGAACTTGGAAGGGGCGCTGGAGTATATCGAGCGGCATTTCTAGGGCTTTTCACCACGGAGAGCACAGAGACTGCAGAGAACGGCGCATGCTTGGGAACGGCTCAGGCGCCGTAGCGCGCGATGCGAAAGGGCCAGTATTGTTCTTCGGCAATCGCTACGACTTCGGCAAAAATTGGATCTTTAATTAGCTTAGCTACCTGGCAAACTTCGACATCTTTTGTGTAGCCGGACTCCTCAAGAATGTTTAGGTGGCTGTAAAATTGTTCGCAGTTCCAGGACGAACAGGAGGAGTCTGTAACTTGGCCTGCTTCTTTTAAAAACTGAGCCCACGACCACTCGCCCCTTTTGTATCTCAGAAACTGGCAACCGACGTGAAAGTTATGATACTTCTGAAATCCAGTGTTCAAATCGGTATTGGAAATTAAGTAGCCTTGCACTGTGTTCACCAAGTCATCTTGATGCGTACGGCTTGCCAAATCACAGATCCACGCCGGTGGAGCCTCCACCGTCGCGATCAGCGCGTCGGCCCAGGGTTCGGTGAAGCGATAATCAATCAGCCTGGATTCCAGCATCTTAAGGATGTAACAGACTTCCTCATCGCTGGGCCAACGGGGAATATGCATAGGGCGAACCTTACTCACCCAAGAATCTGCCTTTCTCGGTGCGCTCTGTGACCTCCCTGGTGAACAACCCTAACCCTTAACCGGCGTCACCCAGGTACCTTCCTTCGACGCACGGTAGCAGGCTTCCATGGCGGCGTTACGAGCGGCGGCTTCGCGAACGCCCACGAGCGACACGTCTTTCCCGTGCAGCGCATCCAGGTACAACTCGAACGCGTGCGGCCATGCCTCGGGGAGTTTCGTCCACGGCTCTTTCCCGTCCGCGCCCTCGACCTTGGTGCTCTTGAAAAAGAGCTGACCGTTGTGGATGTGCGCGTGGCCCTCCGTGCCGCTGATCAAAAGCGGAACGGGGTTGGCGTGATCGACCCAGCCGGCGGCGAGCGTCGCGACGAGGCCGCCGGGAAAGCGCAGCAGCGCTTCGCCGTATTCGTCGCAGTCGCCGTAGCGCCCGGTGGCGACTCCGATGTGTGCGGCGACCGACTCCGGTTCGCCCAAGAGCCACATCAACAGGTCAAGGCTGTGCGTGCCCAAGTCCCCGAACGCGCCGCAGCCGGCGATCTTCGGATCGGCCATCCAGCGCCATTCCGTATCGAACCAGCCGCCCAGCGAGCCGGTGTGGCAGTTGCTCCCCCGAGCGCGGGTGATCTTCCCAAACGCGCCGGCTTTGAGTTGCTCGCGGATGAACAGATGCTGCGCGTGCCCGCGGTTGAAGTACCCGGTCTGAAAGATCACGCCCGCGTCTTCGATGGCCTTGGCCATCCGGAACGCATCGGCCGCCGCGAAGCCCAGGGGCTTTTCCACGAATAGGTGCTTCTTGGCCTTGGCCGCGGCCACGACCAATTCCTCGTGCCGGTTGGTCTCGCTGCAGACGACCACCCCGCGAATGTTCACGTCGGCAAGAATCGCGCTCAAATCGGCAACGACCGGAGCGTTCAGGTCCTTCGCGCGGCGCTGGGCGGTATCGGCGTTGGGATCCCAGACGGCCGCGACCTTCACGTCGGTCCGGGCGTTCAAGCGTTTCACGAAACCGGGCGTATGGATGTGCGTCCCGCCCACGAGCGCTACCTGGATCATCTGATCGGCTCCTTAAGATGTAAATGGCTGGCGACGAAGCAAGCAGGCTAGCCGATGCATCCGGAGCGTCACGGACCTTTTGCGACCCGACTTGCGCGGATCGTCCGGAGCCTGACAATCGTCCTGAAGAAGGCCGCCGCGCCGAGCGTCGGTCTCACGTCCGAGGACCGCACGCAGCGATGAATTCCGTCTTCAAGCGGCTGATGGCAAGCCTGATCCTTTGCGCGTGCGCCGTAGGCGCGCAGGACCCTCCGCCGCGGCCTTCGCCGCATCCGGCCGCCGCGCGCGTGCCCGCGTTCGCCTTCGCGGCGCTCCGGTTTCCAAACCTCGGTCAGCCCCTCGACAGTTTCGCGGCCTATTGCAGCACCATCGTGGGCAACAGCGGCGCGCTGGGCAAGCTCTTCCTGTCCAGCGCCCTGTTCCCGGTATCGATCGACCCCGGCGACGGGATCGCTCAGGATCAGCCTGCGGGGGTCTATTGGATCGACCCGGTGCGCGCGGGCCGGACGTTCGAAGTGGCACTAAGTCTGCCTGTCGCCGACGCAGCGCGGTTCCGCGCGGCCCTTAAGGAAGCCTACGGCGCAGAAGGCGACGGCGATAAGCTCAGCTTTTCGATCATGCAAGGCGTCGGCCAGAAAGATCGCACCTTTGTCGTGCGTTTGGACGCCGGACGCGCCTGGTTGGCCCCGAATGCGGAGTTGCTGGACGCGCTGATCCGCCACGAAGCGGCGGCGCTGTTGGCCGAAGCCACGGACGAAGTGGCGCTGGACGCCGATCTCGATGCGCTGCGCAAGACGTACGGTCCCGTACTGGGACAGTACCTCGCTTTCGCATCCTTCATGTCGCAAGCGCTTCTGCCCGAGGCCGCTCCAGCGCTGGCCGAAATTTCGCGGCATGCGCTGCCTACGTGGGAGCAATTGGGCGCGCTGACGTTGCGCCTGCGCTTCGACGGTACCACTGCCTGCCTGGGCGGGCGGCTGCACGCGCACGCGGGAACGGCGCTGGCGGATTTCTGGGACGCCCGCGCACCCAGGATGGGCGCCGATCTGGCTAAGCTCTTACCGGCAGCAACCCCTTTCTTCGCCCAATTGCCGAATCACGATTTGGCCTTTCTGGACTTGGCCGTGCGGGAAGCCTTCCGCCTCGCGCTGAAACTCGAAAGCCCCGAAGCACGCAAAGCGCTGGCGGTCTGGCGGCAGGCCATGGCGCAACTGGCGCATGCCGCCGAACGCGCCGCTTCCGTGAGCCTGCTGCCAGCGCCGGGCGGCAAGCTTCGCATCGCGATGGCGCTGGATACGCAGAACCCCGACGCGGCCGCAAAAGCGCTGGAGGTTTACCTCCAAGCCGTAACCGCCGCGGGCGGTGAAAGCTTGCGCGCAGCCCTGAACTTGCCCAAGGATGCGCCCGCGCCGCTGGTCCTGAACGCCTTGCCGGCCGAAACCCACGGCGCGCGAAGCATCGCCGGCTTCGACTTGGACTTCACGCCGGGCCTCCCCCTCCCCGCGGGCCTGCGCGAGGTTTTGGCGCGGGCAACCGGCTGGCCGCTGACGATTCGGATCGCGCGCACCGAGGCCGGCGTGCTCGCCGTGGCCGGCGTCGACGCGCTCGGCACGGCGCGCGAACTGCTCGACCTAAGCGCCGGCGATCCGGTGCAAAGCCTCGCCGGACATGCCGTCTTGAAGGACGAACTCGCCGCACTCGCCGAAGGCGTGGACCTTTGGACGCGCGTGAACCTGTTGGCCACCGCGGCGATGCTGCTCGAAGCGTGGGTTCCACCGGACACGCTGGATTTCGAAGCGATCACGCGCCGGCTTTCGGACGCAGCGGTGCGCGTGCGACTCGAAACCGGCGGCCAATGCGCCGGACTCGAGATTCGCGCCCCCGCCGAATCGATCGAAGCGCTGATGGAAGCCTACTTGCGCCTCAAACGCCGCGGCATCGATCCGCTGACGCTGCTGCTGCATGCAAGGCCGGGCGGCGGAACCGTACCCGCACCCCTGCCGCCCCCGCCCGACGAGTAGCCTCGGCAAGGCATTCGCCGCTGCGGCGTTATTCTGCGTTCCACTGCCCGTGCAAAAACTCTATCATTCCGTTCATCTCCGCATGCTTCGCGTTGACGGCGCTGCATGCCGTCCCTTTTTCGGAGGTAGCGCTCCCATGCCGCGTAAACTGCCGCCCGCCGCAGGGCCTTCGCTGTACAGCCGCCTGATCCACGGTCGCGCGCGCGACGAACACTGGGACTATCGCCACCACGTGGTTCCGCCACAGTCTTCTTCGACGGCGTATCGTTTGGAAGATGCGGCGCGGGGCGCGCGGGGATTCGCGGAGTTCGCCCACGAGGAAGATCCGGACAAACGCCGCAAGGCGCCGATCTACATCTACGACCGGCTCGCCGAACCGACCCGCGACATGCTCGAAGAAGTGCTGGCCGAGAGCGAACGCGGCGAGATCGCCGTCACCTTCGCCACGGGCATGGCGGCCATCGCCGCGGGTCTCGGCGTCACGGTGCAAGGCGGCGAGCACATCGTCGCCGACCAGGTCCTCTACGGAAGCACTTACAGCCTATTGACCGAATGGCTCCCCAAGTACGGCATCCGCACCACCTTTGTCGATCTGTCCCATCCCGAGCGGCTTGCGCGGGTGGTGACGCCCAAAACCCGCGCGGTCTATTTCGAAAGCCCGGCCAATCCGAACCTGAAACTAATCGACATCCGCGCCGTCCGGCAGGCCGTGGACGCGCTGAACCGCAGACGCAAAGGGCGCGAACGCATCCGTATCCTGGTCGACAACACCTTTGCGACGCCTTTCTGCCAGCGCCCGCTCGAACACGGCGTCGATCTCTCGATCCAGAGCCTGACGAAAAACATCTGC
Organism: Planctomycetota bacterium; assembly: GCA_045863855.1. GTDB lineage: Bacteria > Planctomycetota > SZUA-567 > H5-PLA8 > H5-PLA8 > H5-PLA8. Next base: position 93,518 of record BTVV01000004.1, read on the forward strand.
GGTTTCGGAACCGACATGGGAGGCGCGGTCATCGGCGCGCGTGCCTTTCGCGGGCCGCTTCTGAGCTACCGCAAAGACTTCGGCGGCGTGCTCTCGCCTAAAGCGGCGTGGCCGATCCTGGTCTACGGACTCCCCACCCTCGCGCTGCGCGTACGGCACCAGGAAGCCACGGCGCTGGAGGTCGCACGCTTCCTGGAAGAACACGCCAAGATCGACCGCGTCCGCTACCCGGGCCTCTCCAGCTTCCCGCAGCACGACCTCGCGCGCCGCCAGATGCTCGACTACGACGGGCGCTTCGCTCCGGGTTCGATGCTCTATTTTGTCCTGAAGGGCGCGCCCGCCGCCGCGCGGAAGAAAGCCGAGAAGCTGATCGACCGGCTCGCGCGCGAAGCCTACACCGTCACGCTGGCCGTCTCGCTGGGCCAGGTGCGCACGCTGGTCGAACATCCCAGCAGCATGACGCACAGCAGCGTGCCGCTGGCCAAACAGCTCAAGGAAGGCATCGATCCGGGCGGCGTGCGTATCTCGATCGGACTGGAAAGCGCGCGGGACTTGATCGGCGATCTGGCGGCCGCGTTGCGGAAGGTCTAAGCGGACCGCTCAAGCGCGGATGATCTCTTCGTAGCTGCGCAGGTCGGAGGGAATCGAAACGCCGGGGCGCAGTTCCATCACGTCGTCGGCGACGTCGGACGCCACGAGCAGCAGCGAGCCTTCTTCGGACTGGATCTCGATCAGCGAGGTGCTTCCGTCGCCCACGTCCTGCTCGGGCGGCGGCACCGACCCCGGCGCTTTGGGCGTCCAACTCCGTTCGACTTCCACGTTGAGCGGCGAAAGCTTGGGCTTTTCCTGCAGGTCCCAAAGCAGACGCAGCTTCGAACCCGGCGGAATGGGCGTCTCGGCCTGGACCTGCAACCGCGCGCGCCGCTCGGACCGGTTGCAGACCATCCGCACCACCACGGCATTCACCGGCTTGCGCCCGTCCTGGACCAGCTTGCACGGCAAGGTGAATAGAATGGACTGCGACCCTGGCTCGACCCGCGAGGTGACGTTATGCGGCGTCCCCGCCGCCGTCCCGCTGCCGGTGGCCGACGGCGGAATGATGCCGCGCAGCGAATAAATCGGAATCGGCTTCGCCACGTTCTTGACCGGACAGTCGGGCAGCCGGAAAACGATCGCTCGGTCGCGGATCTCTTCGTAGGTGCCTTCGCCCACGAAAACCTGACCGCGTCCCGCGATCGATTCGACGCGCTGCGCCAAGTTGACCGCGTTGCCGATCACCGTGAATTCGATCTTGCGCTCGCTGCCGATGTTGCCGGCGATGAAATCGCCGGTGTTCAAACCGATGCCATGGCCCAGCGGCTCGGGCGGCTTAACGATGTTTTCGTCCAGCGCCAGTTCGCGGTTGAAGACGAACATCGCGTTTTGCATCTCGATGGCCGCGGTCACGCTGTTCGCCGTGGCGAACTCGGCGCTGACCAGCACGCCCCAGAAGGCCATGATCGCGTCGCCGCCGGTCTTGTCCACCGTCCCGCCGCGGGCAAAGATGATTTCCTGCATGACGCGGAAATAGCGGTTCAGCAGCGCGACGACGTCCCCCGGGCGCATTTGCGCGGCCATGCGCGTGAATCCGACGATATCGGAGAAGAAGACCGTCCCGTGCTTCAACGACCCGCCCAGTTCGACGGTCAGTTCCTTCTTGATGATCCGGTCGACCAGATGCGGGCTCAGGAAGCGCTGCAAGTTCTGGCGGCTCGCGGCTTCGGAGGCCGCCTGGCGCGCCAGTTCGGCGTTCTTGATCACGATCGCGAGCTGCCCCGTGACCGCGTTGATCAGGTTCACGTCGTCGGGACCGAAGCGGCGCGCGGCGTCTTTGGTATCGAGATAAAGAATGCCCAAGTCGTCGTCGCTGGCGATAAGCGGCGAGCACATCACCGAGTGAATCTCGAGGCGCGCCATCGACATCGCGGGGTTGTACGCCGCATCGCTGGTCGCGTCGCTGACCAGGATCGACTGCCGCAGCTCGCGCACGCGGTTGACGATCGTCCGCGAGACGGCCACCTCGTGCTCTTGCCCCGGCACCGGATTGCGGACTTTCTGCACGCTCACCGGACCTTGGCGCGTGGTGAGCGCGTCGCTTTCCAGCCCCTCGGCCGCGATGCTCTGCGGAATCTCGCCATCGGGGCCGTACAGCAGGATGAACCCGCGCTCGGCCTGCGGGAAGACCTCGAAGAGCTTGTCCAGGCAGGTCATCAGCACCTTGCGCGGCTCCAGCGACGAAGCCAGCGCCTGCCCGATATCGAGGAGCAGCTTCAGGCGCTGCGTCACGCGCTTGAGCTGAATCAGGTCGCTCGAAGACTCTTCCTCGGCGGTGACCGCGCCCTTGCCGGCCGCCATCGAGTAATCGATGCTCGGCGCCGCCTCGCTGACGTCTTCGCGTACGCGAACGATGGAAAGACTGGCGTCGGAAAGATGCTGCGGGCCGGGCAGCGTGCGCGGAACCTGCATCGGATTCAGCCGCAGCGTCAGCAGCGTGCTGCCGATCTGCAGCGTGTCCCCGTCGCGGTACGGCAGGCGCGTGCGCAGGAAGTCGTTGTTCAGCGCCGTTCCGTTGGCCGAATGGTTGTCTTCGACGAAATACTGGCCGTTGGGGCCCAGTTCGATCTTCGCATGCCGCCGCGACGACATCGGGTCCGTTAACACAATGTCGCAGTCGGGATGGCGGCCGAGGATCGTGACCGGTCCCAGGCGGTAGCGCTGGACCGTGCCTTCAGGCGTGTTAACGATCAACTCGGCCATGTCCCGCGTTCCCTCAACCGCCCCATTCCGGTGTACGGCGTTCGCTGCGGCTGGTCAAGACGACGGCCCCGCTATCGAAGGACGTGCATCAGCCTTCGATCTTCGCGATCTTCACGACGCTGTAATCCGTGCGGTGCCCGCGCCGAACCTTGTGCTCGTGAATGAAAAGCCGGCGGTTGGAAACCGTCTTCTCGCCCCGCGCGTGGCCTTCCAGCACCGCCGTGACCTTCGCGCCTTTCACCGTCGGCGTCCCCACCTTCACGTTGCCGTCCTGGCCCACCAGCAGGACCTCGCCGAAGGTCACCGACGCTCCCTTTTCGCCGGGCAGTTCCAGCACGCGCAGTCGGTCGCCCTCGCGCACCTTGTACTGGTGCCCGCGGTCCTTAATTATTGCGTACATAGTCGTCTACCTCACTTAGCTTCTTCGACACCCACGGCCCGTCGCTCTTCGCGACCTCCAGGCGCCACTGACTGAACGGCAGGCTCGAGTCCCCATGGAACTCCACCTTAACCCCCCGCTCCTCTTCGTACCGGGACAACTCCCGGCGGAACTGGTTTAGAATCTCAAATGCCGCCTCAGGATTCAAGGACACGCGCACCCGGTTCACTTGAGGGTCCGCGCATTGGTGCTTCAGTTCACGCATCAGCTCCAGCACCAGGCTTTCCGGCGCTTTTAGCGACCCAGAACCGTAACAGTAAGGGCACCGAATGAACAGAGCTTTGCGCAGGCTGTGCCGTACCCGCTGCCGGGTCATCTCCACCACCCCCAGCGGCGATATCGGCAGCACATTGATCCGCGCCCGGTCCCGCGCAAGGTGCCGCTTCAGTTCCTGCTCCACCTTGCGACGGTGGTCCATGCTCTCCATGTCGATAAAATCGATCATCACCAGCCCGCCGATGTCGCGCAAGCGAAGCTGCCGCGCCACTTCACGGGCCGCCTCGAGGTTGATCGAAAGGATCGTATCTTCCTGGTTGCGCTTCTCGCGGAAGCGTCCGCTGTTGACGTCGATCGCCGTCAGCGCCTCGGTCTGTTCGATCACGATCGAGCCGCCGCTCTCGAGCCCCACCTTGCGGTGGAACAGCCGCTGAATCTGCGGCTCGATCCCGTAGCGGTGAAAGAGCGGCGTGCGCTCCTGATGCAGGCGCAGCTTCACTTCCGCCTGAGGAGCGATCTCGCGCAGGAACGCGCGCGCGCGCTCCAGCGAAACCGGATCGTCCACCACCACCTCGGCCACGTCGTCGGTGTAAATGTCGCGGAAGACGCGCGTGATCACGTCGCCTTCTTCGTAGACCAGCGCCGGCGCACGGCCCGCGCGAGCCTTCTTCGAGATCGTGTCCCACGTCTGCAGCAGGTAATCCAAGTCCTTCTTCAGGTCTTCCTTGCCGCGTCCCAGGCCCGCGGTACGGACAATCAACCCCATCCCTTCGGGCGGCTGCAAATCCGCCAAGGCTTCCTTTAGCGCTCTGCGCGCGTGCTCGTCGCCGATCCGCTTCGATACGCCCACTCGCGCCACCGCCGGCATCAGCACCAGATAGCGGCCTGGAATCGAAAGGTAACTCGTCAGCGCCGGACCTTTCTGGCCCAGCCCTTCCTTGGCCACCTGCACCAGAATCTCCTGCCCGCGCTTGAGCAGTTCCTCGATCTTGTATCGTTTCGGCTCGCGGCCCTCCCGGCCCTCGCGGCCGCCGCGCTCCGAGCGTTCAGGCCGCCGTGCGTCTTCCGCCGCCGGACCGGCCGCAGTAGCTGCGCTCTCCGGCGCCGCTGGCGCGGCCGTGGTTTCGCCTGCTTCCGCTGCGGCCGTTGGCTCCGCCGCGCCAATCCCGGATTCGGTCCCTTCGAGCGGCGTCTGCGACCCCCAGCCTTCAGGCGGCATTTCGACCGCCGGGGTGGGTTCCGCTTCCGCTGCGGCTTCCGTATGGGGTTCCGGCTCTGGGTCCGGCGCCGGTTCGGCGCCTTCGTCCATCGGCTCGGCGTACGCGACCGGCTCGCCGGCTTCGTTGTCCGGCGCCTCCAGCGGCTCGTCCTCCGGACCTCCCTCGCCATCGCGCGGACCGGGCGCCAGCATCGGAGCCTGCTCGGGCGCGCGCCGGGCGCGCCCCGAACGCCCGCGGCCGCCGCGGCGCCGGCGGCGCCGGCGCTTGCCGCCCGCTTGATCGCTCGATCCGTGTGAAACGTTCGCCGCCGCCGTTTCGCCATCCAGCGGCGTCCCGTCCGGAGCCACGTTGGGCATCACCTCGTCGTCCGGAAATTCGGCGTCATCCGGCGGTGCGGATACGGAAGCGGCTGCAGATACCGTCGGATGCGGCGGCGGAACTTCCTCGACAGGCACGTTAGGGCTCGGCTTACGCGGCGCACCCGGCGGCGGCAGTTCCGCCAGCACGCGGTCGGGCGACAGGCAATCGGAAACGTGCAGGAAACCGTTGCGCTCGCCGCCGATCTCGACGAAAGCCGCCTGCAACGAAGGCTCGATGTTGACGATGCGCGCCTTGTAGATGTTGCCGCTCTGGCTGCGATTGCTTTGGCGCTCGATGAAAATCTCGGTCAGCTCGCCGTCTTCCACCACCGCGACGCGAATCTCGCCGGCGGAATGGGCGTTGAGCAGGAGGATTTTGTGGACGCCTGCAGGCGGGCGGGAAGGCGTCACCGCGCCGGGCGTGGCTTCGTAACCTCGGGAAGGGCGTCGGCGCCGGCGGCCGCCACGGCCCCGCGAACCGGCGTCCCGGCCGGACGGATCGCCGCCTTCGCCAGGGGCTTCGCCCTCGGTTGGCCCGCCTTCCGAACTCGGTTCTACTCCGGTTCCGTGAGTGTCTCCGTCTCGGCTTCCGTTTCCGTCTCCGGACTCGGGTTCCCCGTCGGCTCCAGCGTCATCGAGAGCTTCGTGATCCGAATCCCCGCCAGTTGATCCTTCGGGCGTTCCAGCAGCAGGCTGAGCACTTCCAGCGGGCGCGCCGTCAGCACCGGGGTGGGCAGAATCTCGACGTCGACCGCGCCGCCTTCCGCGGCCGCGACGGCGCCGATGACCGTTCGAAGATCCACGGTCTTCGGAGGTTGCGGACGGCCCTTGCGCCGGCCCCGCTCCAGCCGCACCCGAAGGTAGGGCAGCGTCGCCGCCCGAGCCAGCCATTCCAGCCGCTCCGGAGAAACCGTCAGCTCCGCCTCCCCCAGCTCCAGCCGGTACACCACCCGAACCGGACGCTGGCCCCGGCGAACCGGATCCATCTCCCGAACCGTGTGCAGAGCCAGCCCCGGCGGAAGTGCCGCCGCCAAGCGTTCCTTCAAATCCTGAATCGGAATCCATTGATGCAATTCGAGTTCTGCGGCTTCATCGAGGGAGGCGATCCCGACCTCAAGCGCGACGGGAAACACGATGCGAGGCCGGGGATTGAACCCCTCGGTCAAACGCACCGGCAGTTGTGCCCGGCGGACCGCGCGCTGGAAGGCGCGCATGAGGTCATGATGGGATATGAAGCGGACGGCCTCGCCTTTAACGAAGCGGAGCTCGACCTTTTGCCGGATCGCCGTGGGCCCGAGTCGGTCGGAAGGCCGAGAGGACTCACGGCCGCCGGACGCGACGATCGAATCTGTTTGGGAGTCGGACGGCGGTCCGGTCATCGAACGTCTGTCCGCGAAGGTAAAGGCGGCGTCCACGCATGCCCTGGCACGCGATGCCCGCCCGGTGGTCTCTCGCGGTCCAGCCGCGCACGCGGCCTGCCAGCCGGCCTCTCTGCGAAACTGCGGGGACGGGAACGCCCCGTCCCTCTGAAATCCTGACTCGGCGACAGCTCCGAAAAACTTACTTCGGAGCTTCCTCGCCCAACTCTTCGTCGCCCAACGGCGCGAACGGCTTCGACATCTTGCTGCGCAGCCGGTCGATCTGGGACTTGAAGTCTTCCTGGCGATCCACATCCACGATCGTCGGCGTCACGAAGACCATCAGGCTTTCGCCCGATACGCCGCGCGAACGGTGCTTGAACAACCGTCCGATGATCGGTATCTCGCTCAACACCGGCACCCGCGTTTCCGCCCGGTTATCCCGGTCGGTGCGCAGGCCGCCGATCACGCCCGTCTCGCCGTTGCGCAGCAGCATCTTGCTGACCACGATCCGCTGTACCGTGTCCGGCAACACCAGTTCTTCGCCGCTCGGCCCGCGGATCGTCTTCGGCTGGCCGCCGTCTTCGAGGATCAGGTCTTCCGTCTTGGGGATCACCGTCATCAGAACGTTGTTTTCCGGGCCCGTCACGTGCGGGATGATCAGGAGCTGAATGCCCAGCTTGATCGGCGAACCGTTCGCTTCGCGGAAGCCCGATACGTTGCCGCCGCCTTCCGTATTCGCCACGAACGATTCCGCGTAGCGGAAGAGCGTACCCACCTGAATCGTCGCTTCTTCGTTGTCCAGCGTCATGAGCTGCGGCGCCTGAACCACGCGGCCGTTGGTCTTCGTCTTGAGCGCTTCGAAAAAGGCGCTGGTCGAACCGAAGCCCATCGAGCCGAGCACGATTGCACCTAAATTGGAAATGGCATAACCCGCATTGCCAGCAATAGTGTCACCGCCCGTGCCGGTAGCTTTTCGCAAGCTGAAAATGTCGTTGATGGACACGGCCGTGTTAGTTGTTTGATCAACAACTACCCGGGAACCTTGGCCTACAGCCAAATCCCCCAGGAGAGAGCGCGAAAGCCCGCTCTTCACATCGAAGGGAAACGCCGACGGCCAGCTCGACAGCGGCTGTACCTGGAACTGCAAGCCCGACGACCACTGCACACCCAGGCGTTCCTGGTCGTCGTCGTTGATCGCCACGATCTTCACGCCGACATGGATCTGCTTAGGCGCCACATCCAGCTTGTTGATCACCGCCTGCATCGAGTCCAGCGAATTGGGCGTGTCCTGCACGATCATCGCGTTCGAGCGCTTCACGAAGGAAATCTTGCCTTCGGTCGATTTCATCTGCGCCAGCAAGTCGATCAGCGTCGAGCCGAAAGCTTGCGTCGAAGCCTCGCCGCCTTCGCGCCGAGCGAAGTCGGTATTGAGCGTCGCCGTGTACTTCGCGCCTTCCGGCGTCAGGTAGGCCAAGCGGAAAATGCGGTGATCGAGCTGCGTTTTGAGCTTATCGCGCGTCGTGATGCGGATCGTGTCGTTGACTTCCTGGACCACCACGAAGTCCAGCGTCTTGACCACGATGTTCAGCGCGTCCTGCCACGGTACGTTCTCCAGCCGCATCGAGATCTCGCCGTTGATCTCGGGACCGACGACAATGTTCGCATTGGCCTGAATCGCGATGGTGCTGATCACGTCGCGGATGTCCGCGCGGTTGAAGACCATCGAAACGCGTTCGGGAATCGAGATCGTGATCAAGCGCTGGTTGAGCTGCGAGTCATCCACCTGCAGGGAGTACTTCTTGGCGATGTAATCCAGCACCGTGCGGTAGGTGACGTTGTCCAAATCCACCGTTACGGGAAGGCGTTCGGCTTCCTCGGTCAACGCGCGTACATTCAGCCCGCTCACCGCGCTCAAGTAGTCCAGCACCACCTTCAACGGCCTGTCGCGCACATGCAGCGAAATCAAGCCCTCGCCGGCAGTCTGCCCTACCGAATCGGACTTCTTCTCGTCGAAGAGCCGCTCGACGCGAATACTCTTGGGCGCTTGTTCGCCCTCTCCGCCGTCCTGCGCAGGAAGAGGGCTGACCCAGGCCCACGCCAACAGCGCCAGAATACCCATGCCGCGTACGACCCCGGCCTGCGGGCGGGACGCGCGGACATCTCGATTCGGCTCACCTACGGCGTGCGTGTTCAACACCCCCTCCTCCTCATACTCAAGGGCCTGCCTGCCGGTAGGGCGCTGTGGGGGGATGCGCCCTTCACAACCTTTGGAACGCGCAATCATGCGCGCACCTTTACCGGCCTGTTAAGGCTGTCCAAATCCTGGCGCAGCCTAGCCTTTCCACGGAAAGCGGTAATCCTTATAGCACGCTTTCTCGACTTGTCATCTAGCTACTTCACGCAACCCCAAGCAGGTTCGGAACTACTGAGCCACATCCAACTTCATCCGGAACCCGCGGAATCTCACAATTACTTTACCCGGAAGGATTTGATCCACAATCACCACGCTCGATTCGTCCCCCGTCTCGACCAGGTCGCCACGGCCCACCACGTGGCTGTTCACGATCGCGCGCGAACTCCTATCCTTAGCCACCACACCGGTTACCGTGATATTCAGGTTCTTGAACGCGACCTCCGCCTCTTCGCGGTTAAAGAGCCGCTCCGCCGCAAGGCGCAACCGGAAAAGCTTCTCCTGCAGTTCTTGCAGTTCCGGCCATTCCGTCAGGGGCACCTTGGCTTTGTTGATCGCTTCCAATCCCTGGTCGGCCAAAGCCATGGCGTTGCGGGAATTGGCGCTCATCAAGGCTTGCTCGGCCTGATCGAAGCTCCGCTTGGCCGCTTCGCGGATCTTGTTCAACTCGTTCGCATCGGCTACGCCCGGCGTCTCCCCCGGCGTCGGCACCGGCTTGACCACCGTATCGACCTTGGCGAAGGTGAAGGGATCCCGGCGACCCTTGATATCGAACTTGAACTGCTCTTCCTTTATCGACGAGGGAATGGCCTCGGTCGGATCGACATCCTGCGCATTCACGCCGGTGCATAACGCCAGCATCCCGGCAGCCAGCCAGCATCCTGCACGTGCCCAGTTCAACGTTACGCCCATCCGATGCTTCCCCATGCGAACGGCTCCGTCCCAAGCGCCCTTACTGGCCCGGCGTCGGGATGTAATAGTACGTCACGACATCGAAGCTCACGTTATGCTTGGCGCCGGTGATGTTCATCCCGCCGGCGTTCGCATTGATGCTCAAATTCTCGATCTGAATGAAACGCGGGTAGAACTCTTCGAAGTAGTTGATGAACTCGCAGATCGATTTGAAATCCGCCTCGTAGTTGGTGCTGTACACGTCTTTCTTGAAGTTCTGCGGATTCAAGCCCGGCACGCTGACCGGCACGTCGTAGCGCGGCACGTAGCCCAAGTACCGAATCCCCTTTTGTTCGGCCAGTTGCACCAAGTCGGTAAAGAAGCGGTCGCGTTCGTGCGTCTTCGGCAGACGGTTCTCGAGTTCTTCCTTCTGCTGGCTCAAGCGCTTCAGTTCGGACACCAAGTCGGTCTTCTTGTTCGCTTCGACCTTGAGGCCGTCCACTTCCTTGACCAGATTCTTGCGCTCGTTCTCTTTCTTGGTCCAATCGCCGTGAGCCTTGTAAACAAGGCCCCACACGCCGGCGTTGATAACGACGGCAACGCCGATCGTGATCAGCAGGCGCGTCCGTTCGGACCAGTCGGACATGGCCATGCGGCATCAACCTCCGGAGCGCGGCGCGCGAACCGACGCGCGGGCGCGTGCCCAATCTGAGTCTACCGGCCGGCGCCTTGCGGCGGCGGCAGGGCAAAACCCATCGAGAAACTGAAGTTCAATCCGCGCGGAGGCACCACCACCGTCTCGGCCGCCACCGCCAATCGAGGCATCGGAACCGGCTGCAACGAAAGCGCGACCGGTTCGTAGTAGCGCATGCGCAAAAACTCGTTGTACCCCGGCGGAAGCTTGCGGCTCCCCACCTGGGTCGCCTCCGGACCGGCCGCCTGCTGCGCGGCCAACTGCTTCGATAACTCGTCGGGATCCGGAACCCGGAAGGTCTTCTTCAGACTCGTGTAAAACTCGCGGTGCCGATTCGCGCATTCCTGGTCGCTTTCGCCCGCGGCCAGTCCCGTGAAATTCATGCGGTAGCGCGGACCTTCCGGTATGCCGAACTGCGGCGCGGCATCGGGCGCGAAGCTGACCTGCCGGATCGTCACGTTGCTGGGCACCGACTGCGAGAACGTATCCAGCAGCCGCGCCCAAAGAATGCGGCTGTTGCGCAGATTCTCCAGCCCCGCCACCTTCTCTTTGATCGAAGCGATCTCGCCTTCAAGCTTCTTGACCTCTTCCACCTGAGCCAGGAGCGTCTGCTTGTCCTTCTTCAGCTGGTCGATCTGCTGGTTGGCTTTGGGAATCTCGACGAAGTAGTAGTTGGAGACGAAGACGCCGCCGATCACCGCCAGCACGACGCCCACGATAATGCCCATCAGGCGCGGCAACGGCGTGCCTTCGGACTGCCGGAGTTCCGGCGGGAGCAGGTTGATTTCTATCATGCGTGCGTTCCGGCCCCGGCGCTACAAACTGCGCAGTCGGCTGGCCAGCCCCATGGCTACGGCCAGGTTCGAATGCGATCCGCCCAATGCAAGGGTCTCGCCACCCGCGATCTGCAGGCCTTCCGTCGGGTCCCACAGATGTGTGGGCATCCCAAAAACCTGCGTCAGCATCGTGTCCACCCCCGGGAAGTAAACCGAACCCCCGGAAATGAAGACCTCTTTGACCTGCTGTTCGTACTGGTTCTCGTAGTAGTCGAAGCTCAGCCGTATTTCGCTGCCGATGTCCTCGAGCACCGGGAGCATCGCGTCCTGCATACTCTCCAGCGCCCCGCCCGGATCGAGCTTCATCTTCTCTACGTCTCGCGGATCTTCGCCGAAGCGCTTGGCCACCGCTTCGGTCAAATCGTTCCCCGCAACGTAAATCTCGCGCTGAAAAAAGCTCGTGTTGCCGCGCATGATGTTGATGTTCGTCTTGCTCGCACCGATATCGACCAACGTACGAACCTCCTGGTCATCGATGCCCAGCGCCAAGTTGCGCAACTCGAACGCATTGCCCAGCGCAAAGACGTCCACATCGATCGCCAGCGGCGAAAGCCCTACCGAATGAAGCAGCGCTACGTGCTCTTCCACCATCGCCCGCTTCACCGCCACCAGCAGCACGCGCATCTGGCCTTCGCCGGTCGCCTGAGCGCCCGCGCCGTTGGGCAACCGCTGCGCATCCAACTGCACCTCGGCCACGTCGAACGGTATGTACTTATCCGCCTCGTATTCCACCGCCTGGCGCAACTCGCTGTCCGGCATCGAAACCATCGGCACCTGCCGGATAATCACGCTGCGCCCCGATACCGCCGAAACGCAACGCCGCGTGCGAATGCCCGCCTCGCGCAGCGCTTCTTGAATCGCATCGCCGGCGGCCTCGGGAGCTTCCAACGTCGCCGTGCCCACACCCGTAACCGACAGGCTCTGGCCCGAACGGGTCAGTTCCACGGCCTTCACGCTCGATGAGCCCACGTCCAGGCCCACCAAGCTCTTGCGCCGGCCAAACAGGCCCACGTTCCTTCTCCCCCCAAGGACGGCAGACGGCTTTGAGTCGTACGAAGCCCTGAAGGCGTAGCCTTCACAAGGACTTTCGTCAAGACCCAAAACTTTCCGGTCCAGGCAAAAGGTCCGAACCTAACCCGCCACATTCGCCATCGGCTGTTTCGCCATTATAGTTGAGCGCATGCCCTTATGAAAAGAGGCAACCCCGCACTTTGCGCACCTACTTTGACTTAACAACCTCCGAATTATGGCCTTATTCGGTTTACTATGCGCACTTCCCCATGGCAGCCTCAGTTGGTGCATACAGATCGAAAAGAGATTGGCCGAATCGAGGCAAAAGAAAACGCGGCTGCGTTTACCGCAGCCGCGCTCTTCCGCCCCATCAAAATGGCATGCGCACTAATCGACGTGCACAAAATTCTCGCTGTCCGGGTTGGTGTGCATCTGAATCAAAAGGTCGCTGGTGCCCGTATCCTTCTGATAAATCGTCCCGCGGTCGTCGATGTAGAACGAATTACGCCCTGAAAGGTTGTACTGAGCCGGCGCCGCGTACACCGCAAAACGAATCGTGCTATCCAGGTTCACGTAGTTGGTGCCGTCGGTGGTCGTCTGGATCACATCCACATAGAAATAGCCATTCGCCGGCGCCGGATCGCCCATGCTCCCCGCGTAGGCGATATTGGCCCGCGCGAGCGAGAGCTCCACCAAATTCATGTTGTCGACTTCCTGCATCATCCAGTACCGCGGCGCATACTCCTGCACGCCACGCTTATCCGTCAACCCTAAGGCCGTGTAATCGAATTGGTGATCCTGCCGCCGGAAGATCTGTTGGTTGGTGGCGATCGCCTTTAGACCGCCGATGCAGGCCACCTCGTTGGCCGTCATCCGAGCGCGCAACAGGCTGGGAATGGCAATGGATGCGATAATCGAGATCAACGTGATTACGATCATCAATTCGATCAGCGTAAACCCACCTGCCGCTCGACGCCTCATGACGCATCCCCCGCCATTCACTTGGACCTGCCACCAAGCCTTATTATGCCTCAAATGAGGCCACAATCAAGCCCCAATGTGCATTTTATAAAGTCATTAAATTAAAGGCCTTGCGAGAATGACCCTACTCAGTCGTAGGCCTGAGAGGCCGTCCCGGTCGAGTACCTGGGCCCCGCATTGCGCATCAACCTCATCAGCAGGATCGCGACGAAGATCAGCGAGGTCGCGCATGCAACCACCCAATGCGTGAAAATACGAACCACGCCGGAGATATCGTCGCTGTCGAAAGCCGGCTTGGGCCGGTTGCGAAGCTGAAGGTTACGCATGTCCGCCGGGAGATCGGAGAACTTGATTTCGGGGCGTTCCGGGACACTGGGGGGCGGTGTGGTTCGTTCGATGATCGTATGCCCTTGGACCATCCGCAAGCCCAACAAACCGCCGCAGGCCAAGACCGTAGCCAGTAAGCAGGCGCCCACGACCTGTCCGCGGCCCGCGTAAGGCCGGATCGCTTTCACGCCGCTCCAGATACCCGCGCCGGCCACCAACCCAATGCCCAAGCCTTCTGCGATTACCCACCAGTATTTGTACCCGGTGGTATTCGCAAAGCCGCAGGCCACGGCCACGACCAGCGCGCCCAAAATGCCCAGCAACAGGCTCTTGGACCAATGCTTACGGTTCTCGACGGGCGACAGCGCGGCCGGAAGGCCGATCTGCGTGCGGCGCTGCACGGCCGCCGGCGCGCCCGGTTCGGCCTGGACCGGCGCCGGACCGGCGGATTGGATCGAGCGCGTCGTCAGGCCCATCGTGCCCAGGATGCGCGCGGCCAGACCCAGCGAAACCGTCATCTCGGAATTACTGCTGCTCATCGCCCCGCCGAAGCTGCCTACTTCCAGGCCTTCGATCGGATCCCACAGCCGTGTCGGCAGACCGAAAACCTGGCTCAGCATCGTGTCCATGCCGGGGAAGATTACCGATCCGCCGGACAAGTAGACTTCCTTTACCGGGGTGTCGTACTGGTTTTCGAAGTAATCGAACGAGAGGCGGATTTCGCTGCCGATATCCTCAAGCACGGGGAGCATCGCGTCCTGCATGCTCTCCAGCGCGCCACCCGGATCGAGCTTCATCTTTTCGACGTCGCGCGGATCTTCGCCGAAGCGCTTGGCCACGGCTTCCGTAAGGTCGTTGCCCGCCACGTAGATTTCGCGCTGAAAGAAGCTCGTGTTCCCGCGCATGATATTGATGTTGGTTTTGCTCGCGCCGATGTCCACCAGCGCGCGGACTTCCTGATCGTCGATGCCCAGCGAAAGGTTGCGCAGTTCGAACGCGTTACCCAGCGCGAAGCAGTCGACGTCGATGATGACCGGCGTCAGGCCCACCGACTGCAAAAGCGCGATGTGCTCGTCGATGAGTTGCTTTTTCACGGCCACCAACAGCACCTTCATTTGCCCGCCTTCGGCGGTTCCGTCTTCCAGGCGCTGGGCGTCGATGGCGACTTCGTTGACGTCGAAGGGGATGTATTTGTCGGCTTCGTACTCGATGGCTTGGCGCAGTTCGCTGTCGGGAACCTGTACCATCGGCACTTGGCGGATGATTACGCTGCGGCCCGATACGGCCGTCACGCAACGCTTAGCGCGGATCCCGGTCTCGCGCAGCAACTGCTGAATCGCCTCGCCCACCGCCTCGGGCGATTCGATTGCAGCCGTGCCCATGCCCGTGACCACCAGGCGTTGGCCCACGCGCGTCAACTCGACCGCTTTCACGGACGAGGAGCCGATATCCAGACCCACAAGACTACGCTGACGACCAAACACCCTGGTGCGACCTCCAGGCCTCAGCCACGTGCATAGCGCGGTTCACTCGCCATTATGACATGTTTCACAAGCGTCGACTGCATAATTCCAGTGAGAAGGTTACCAACGGAAGTGCACGTGCAGGATGGGCCAGGTCACTCGTGATGTCGACCATTGGGATGCAAAATCCACCCACCTCTATCCCCATCTAAGGTTTGGCTTGCAGCCGTTGCGTCACCTCTCCAGGCTTTGGAAAGCGCCCTTCGCGGTGCTTCGAGAAAACCAGTTTGCCATCCACCGTGACGTCAAAGATGCCGCCTTTACTTTCTTCTAGTTCAGAGCTCGCCCCGAAATTCGACTTAATCTCCGCCGCCAAACTGACGGCGTTAGGCTTGTAATCTCACATGCCGCAATACTTAATGTGAACTTTCATGACCGGGAAGGTTCCTTACTCTCGGTTCGGTGCACGGACCTCGAAAAAGAATGCGCCATGCGCACCTATTACTTTTACTCCCGATACGGCTGGATCGCAAATCCACCTTTGCGATCAATCCGAACGTAGTAAAGCTCGTCGTAGCCTTCTTCCCAAGTCGGTCGTTCAAGCTTTTTGATGGTAGATCGTATCGCAACCTCGGGCACGCGCTCCGCCGCAGAACGTTCGGCGTTTCGAGCGATGCAGTCTTTTAGGTCACTGGCTAAATAATATCCTACGACACGGTAGCCGCTGGCTTTGGCCGGCTCGATGTAGCGCGCCCGATCCGCACGCGTAGGGTTGGTGTTGTCGACCACGATCGTGCGGCTTGCGGCAAACGCTTCGCCCAGGAGTTTGGCTTCCTTCTCGCGCGCTTCCTTACCCGTGCCGATTTCGTCCAGACTGATCAACGCATGCGGAAACGAAAAGGCGTTCCGGCGGAAAGTGGTCTTACCGGCCGCCTGGATGCCCATGAGCAGGATCAGGCCGAGAGAAGAAGGGCGGGCAGTCATCTGGTCCATTGGGTTATGCGATGACCCGTGCGCCGTCAACCCGCATCGAGAATCCCCTTGCTGCCGCCCGGAGCCGCCGATAAGGTGCCGGAATTACGAACGCATGAGCGTCAATGCGCACTCTTGCGAACAGGCGGCGAGCGTCCCGAATCCCATGGCCCAACGAGTATCGTCCTCCGCGCAACAGTATCTCCCTTTCGAGGAGAGCCTGCGCGAGATCGAAGCCCGGATTCGCGACCTTACCGATTTCCAGAAGACCCACAAGGTCGACATGCTGCTGGAGATCGAGAGCGCCAACGTCAAGCGCGATAAGCTTTTGGAACAGATCTACGCAAACCTGACAAGCTGGCAGCGCATCCAGGTCGCGCGGCATCAGAACCGCCCGCAGACGATGGATTACATCGAACGGCTTTGTTCCGACTTCGTCGAACTGCACGGCGACCGCGCTTTCGGCGACGACCGCGCGATCGTGACTGGCTTCGCGACCATCGGTTCGAAAAAAGTCATGCTGATCGGACAGCACAAGGGCCGCGACGTCTACGAACGCAGCGCGTGCAACTTCGGCAGCCCGCAACCCGAAGGATACCGCAAAGCGCTCTGGAAGATGCGCCTGGCCGAGAAATACCGCATTCCCATCGTCTGCCTGATCGACACCAAGGGGGCCGCGCCGGCCGTCGAAGCCGAGGAACGCGGACAATCGCAGGCCATTGCCTACAACCTGATGATCATGTCGGGCCTCAAGGTACCGATCGTCTGCGCCGTGATCGGCGAAGGCGGAAGCGGCGGAGCGCTGGGGATCGGCGTAGGCGACCGGATGCTGATTCAGGAGTACGCCTACTTCAGCGTCATCTCGCCCGAAGGCTGTGCCTCGATCATCTGGAAGGACGCGAGCAAGAAAGAAGAAGCCGCCGCCGCGCTGAAAATTACCGCTCCCGAATTGAAAGCGCTGGGGATCATGGACGAGATCGTCCCCGAACCGTTGGGCGGCGCGCACCGCGAACGGGAACGTGCCGCCGAACTGCTCAAGCACGCAATCCTGCAAAATCTAAGCGACCTGGAGCGCCTGCCGCTCGACGAACTGCTCGAACGGCGCTATCGCAAAATCCGCTCCTACGGCAAGTACCGCGAAGAGGTTCTCGAAGCCGTCGGCGCGTAGTCCGGTGTTTTTCCCCGCAGAGTTCACGGAGCACGGCGATGCGGGACTTGCACGCTCCCGCGATCTCCGCCTGGCGAGTCGATGGCGCCTACGCGAATCCGTTGAACGCAGTTGAGCCGTTCTCGGTGGTCTTTTGTGAACTCTGTGGCGAAAGCCGTTGCCCGCCGCAGCAGGGGTTACTCGAACTTGTCCACGTCGACGTGCGGCCAGAGTTCCTTGACATGGTCGGCGAGCTTTTCGTTGGTCGGACCGTAGCCCTTCGAATACATGAACGATTCGAGGCGGTCGCCGAACTCGCGGGCGCTTTGCCAGCGCTGATCCGGATCCTTCTCCAACGCCTTCATATTGATCTCGACCAGTTCGTCGGGCAGATCGGGGACGATCTTGCGCGGATCTTTGATCTTGTACTTGGTCATCTGCTCGATCAGCGTGCGGCGCGTGCGTGGCGTATAGACCCGGGTGCCGGTGAGTTGCTCGTAAAGCACCAAGCCCAGCGCAAAAATGTCGGTGCGCGCGTCGGTGGTGCGCGCGGCGGCCTGCTCCGGCGCCATATACGGATACTTGCCCATGATCACGCGCTTCTCGTCAGGCTTGGGCATCTTGAGCGCCTTGGCGATGCCGAAGTCCGTCAGCTTCACCGCGCCGCGGAAATCGATCATCACGTTGGACGGCGTCACGTCGCGATGCACTATATTCAGCGGTTTCCCGAAGCGGTCGCGCTTGGTGTGCGCGTAATGCAATCCGCGCGCCACGCGGCTGATGATGAACGCCGATATGTCGGTGGGCGGAAGGCGGTCGATCCGGAGAAAGTGCGCGAGGTACTCGGAAAGCGTCTTGGCGTGCAGGTACTCCATGACGATGAAGTAGCGGCCTTTGTACATCCCCAGATTATGGACCTGCGCGATGTTGGTATGCACGAGGTCGGCCGTGAGGCGCGCTTCGTCGAGGAACATCTGCAGCGCCATGCCGTCTTGCAGACGGTCGGACTTGATCACCTTTAGCGCAACGGTCTTGGTAAACCCAGCGTCGCCGAGCTGTTCGCCCAGATATACGCTGCCCATGCCGCCGTCGGCGATCTTGCGGATCACCCGGCAACGCGTGCGGTATTCGAACTCGCGGGTCGCTTCTGATTTCGGTGATTCCGTCTGCGGCGAACTCAACGGGGCCATCCTCGGGTCCATAATGGGTCCAGCCCCTTATTGTCCTGCCGTATCTCGCAACGTCCAGAGTCTTTCGCTGCCAATACTGGATCGGCGATCCGAATAGCTCCCTATATGGAATACCGGACAAGCGTCCATTCGGGAGACCTTGCTGGCAACATTCTGGATTTTTCCTCCGCCGCCCGGGAGGCTGAATACGCGTGTAAGGTAACTCAGAGCGTCTCATGACCGAACTTGAACACCCAACCTGGATCTCCGAACGGTTGGACCGTTGGCGGTCCAACCAGGATGCCGTGGCCTTGGGCGAACTGCTGAAATGGCAGCGCGACCGAGCTTACGCCACCTCCGCCCGATTGCTCGGCGACGGGCCGGACGCCGAGGACGCCGTTCAGCAAGCGTTCCTGAAGCTGCTTTCACGTCGGCAGGGATTCGAACACGCGCGCGCATTCCAGGCTTCCGTGTACCGAGCGGTGGTGCAGTGTGCCTTGGATCTGGCCCGCGCGCGCCAAACCAGAAGCCAACGGGAGGCGGACATGCGAAACGTCATGCAGCACGCAGGCGCTACTCCCGCGGCGCTGGCCGAGCAAGCCGAGTTGCAGCTGCTGCTGCGCGAAGCCTTCGGAAATCTGGATCCTCAGCAACAGGCCCTCGTCACGCTCTGCTGCCAGGAAGGCCTGACCTTGGCCGACGCCGCGGCGGTGCTCGAAATGCCGCGTGAAACCGCACGCGACCGCTTTGCGCGCGCACTGAACGATTTGCACGGCTTCCTGCGCAAACGCGGCGTGGCACTCTCGCTGCTGCTGCTCGCGGGCCTATTTCAGTCAACCTCCGTATTGGCCGCGCCGAGCGCCCTGTGCGCGGCCCTCGATGCGTCCCTTCCGGGCCGGCCGTGCTCAGAGGTCGCCGCCGCCGCCCAAGCCCCCGCACATGCGGCGCGCGTGCTTACGGAGGCAGGGCTTTCCGGCAGCGCGTGGGGACTCCAGATGGCCGCGGTGGCGCTTGTGCTCGTTTGCGGCGGCCTTGCGGCCGGCTTGCTCTGGAACGATCCGCCAAAGGAGCACGGACAAGCGTATGTGGCTTCCGTGGCGACGGTCGATAAAGAAGGCGCTCAACCTGATCCTGCCGGGCAGCCCGAGGTCAATCCTTTAGCGACGGCCAAGAAATCGGCTCAGCCTGCCGCTGAAGCGCCCGATGCGCCGGCGCCCGGCCCGCAAGCCGAAGTGCGCGCCCAGCCCGGCGACGGACTCCCGCTGGGTATCGAAGCCGCTGCCGTCCAGGCGCTCGAGGGATTTGTGTTGGAGCGCTTCGAACGGGAAGTACGTGCGGGAGGCGTGCGGTACGAACTGGAAGGTACGGCCCGCGGCAAACGCTACGAGATCGTCGTCTCGGCCGAAGCCAAAGTGTTGAAGATCGAAGAAGAAGACCAGGACGAAGACGACGACGAGAAGAGCCCAGCCAAGCCGCCGCCGGCGCCTCCAGACGAGTTTTAGTGTGAAGTGCGTTTCCCAACCATGCCGCGATAGACGCGGAAAGGAGCATGCCATGAAGCACACGTACTGGAGCCTGTTGGCGGGCCTGGCCCTGATGATGGGTCTTACGTCGTCAGGCTTGCGTGCCGAAGAAGAGAACGACGACGAGAAGGAAGAAAAGATCGAACTGAAGGATGTGCCGGAAGCCGTCCTGAAGGCCGCTCAAGCAGCGGTGAAAGACATCGTCTTCTCCAAAGCCGAAAAGGAGACCAAGGGCGAAAAGGTTACTTACGAACTGAAAGGCAAAGCCGGCGAGAAGACGTACGAAGTGGAAGTCAGCGCCGAAGGCAAGGTGCTTGAGGTGGAGGAAGAGGACGACGACGACAAAGACGACGACGACAAAGCAGAGAAATCCGGGAACAAGTAGCTCAGCTCTCTCCGCGCTTGTCCGTTCGATCGAGCGGCAAGCGCGGCTTTTATTCTACGCGCCCACCGGGTGGCCTTTTTTGGCTTCCAGGAAGCTGCTGAGGTCGGCCTCGCTGACGCTCGGCTCCCCGGGGCTCAGGTTGTCCAGCTTGCCGTCCTTGATCCACGCTTCCAGCCGGGCCACTTCGTCGTACAGGTGCTCGAAACCGTCCACGATGTACACCAACGGCTGGTAATGATGGATCTCGAAGTACTGATTCACGACCCACTCGAGCTGGAACGGGTAACGCTGAACCTCGGGCGATTCCAGTACGTGGGCGATCTCGCCATAGCTGCTCAACAGTCCGCTCCCGTACACGCGTACGCCTTGGGGCGTATTCATCAGACCGAATTCGACGGTGAACCAGAAGAAGCGCGCCATGCCCTTCAAGATGCTGTCGAGCCGGCGCATCCGCTCGTGCTCGTCCTTGATCCCCTGCGCCATATCAGCCACCAGTTCGGCGACTTCGCCGAAACGCACCAGCACATCGGCGAAACGCCGGTCGGTGTGCATCGGGACGTGCCCGGCGACGTCATGAAAGATGTCGGGCTCGGGCAGGTAGTCCAGCGAGTCCCCCGCGCGGATGGTGATGGTGGTGGGAAACTCGCGGTTCTTCAGGCATTCGAAAAAGAGGTACGCCGGCACATAGCCGCTTACGGCCTTCGCGCGGAAATTGCTTAACGGCTGAAGGAACTTGTTGATGTCGTCGAGGTGCGGGACATTGTGCGGATCGAGCGCGAGGTTCTGCACGCCTTCCATGAACTTCGGATGCGCGAACTTCTCCCAGCGCGGGCGAATGCGCGCGTAGAGCCGCCGCCAGGTCTCCTGGTTCTCCTCGCTGTACAATTCGTACGGCTGGCGAATATAGATCACCCCGCGCCCGCGGACTTCTTCGATGAACGGGGCCTGCGTAGTGGTCAGTCCGATGGCGGTCATGGCAGACCTCCGGGCCGGCTATCCGACAACCGTATTGTACGCGCTGGCGGGGCCGCGGAGCAACCGGCTGCCCGGTCGCTCACGCGTCTGGCTTGGGCGGCCGAGTAAGGTCGAAGCGTTCCCGCGTTCGCGCGTAGCCTTCGCCTCCCATGCGACCGATCGTGTCGAGCTTCGCCGGATCGATCCGGCCTTCCGCGTCCAGCACCGTCTCGGCTACATGCAGCAACTCGATCCTGCCAATCACCACGTTTCCGGCGCTCGGACCTGCACCTACGCGCACGATTTCCAGTACTCGGCACTCATATGCCACCGGCGCCTCGGCCACACGCGGCGTCGTAATCTTCGTGGAAGGCGCGGGCGTCAACCCGCAACGCTCGAACTCGCTCACCTCGTATTCGTATTCCGCACTCGTCGCGTTCATGCGCTCGGCCAGCGCGAAATTGACCACGTTGACCACGAACTCCCCGCGCGCCTCGGCGTTCCGCAGCGAATCCTTTTTCGAACCGTCACGCTTGTTCGACGGACAGAAGAGCAACGCCGGGGGGTTGCTGGTTATGCCGTTGAAGAAGCTGAACGGCGCGAGATTCGTAACGCCACCCGGAGAAAGGGTGCTGACCCACGCAATCGGGCGCGGATTGATCGAAGCGATCATGTACGGATAAAATTTATGAGGCGGCATGGCGGCGGGATCGAGCAGCATGAGTCGAAAACCTTGGCGCGCAACTTGCGGCGCTTGAAATGAATCAGCCCAGCCAACTGAACGGATACGCCGCGTCTTCCATACCCAGCGCCTGCGGCGTCACATGCAGCGCACGCTCGGTGTCGAACATCACGGCCAGTTCGTCGGTCCGTTCGGCGGCCATGCTGGCCAGGATCGTCCCGGGGTGCGGCCCATGCGGAATGCCGCGCGGGTGCAGCGTCAGCGAATACTGCTCGATCCCCTTGCGCGAACCGAAATGCCCGCGCACGTAAAAGAGCACCTCGTCGGCTTCGACGTTGCTGTGCGCGTATGGAACTTTGATCGCCTCGGGGTGGTGATCCAAAAACCGCGGCGTAAACGTGCAGACCACGAATCCGGGAATCTCGAACGTCTGATGCACCGGAGGCGGCTGGTGCACCGTCCCGGTGATCGGCTCAAAGTCGTCCACGTTGAAGGTATACGGATACAGAAAGCCGTCCCAGCCCGCGACGTCGAACGGATGATGCGCCATGGTGTAGCGCGTCAGGCGCGAGCCGTCTTTGACCAGCACCGGCGTCTCGCGCTCCTGGTCCAGCGTGAGCAATTCCGCGGGCCCGTGAAAATCGCGCTCGGCGTACGGCGCTCCCATCTTGAGCTGACCATCGGGATTCAGGTAGCGCGCGGGTAGACGCACATCACCGGTGCACTCGAGAATCAAATAATCTTCGCGCCGGGGATCGTCGGGAATCAGGCGGTAGGTGACCGTGCGCGGGACCACGATGTAATCGCCCGCGCGGTAAGGCTGGCGTCCGAAGACGCTCTCGAACTGCCCGCCGCCTTCGGCGACGAAGATGATCTCGTCGGCGGTAGCGTTGCGGAACAATTCGCTTTGCGCCTGAGCGGGACGGCAGCGGTAGTTGATCACATCGGCATTAAAGAAGAGGGGCACACGCCCGGAGACCGGATCGCCTTGCCGCGCCAGCGGCCCGGATTTGACGTGCACGTGCCGCAAGGGCAGGTCCGGCGCGGCCTCGACCCTCACCTGACCGGCGGGCTCCACCTTCGTGACGCGCGTCGGCGGCCGCAGGTGGTAGCAGATCGAATACGCACGGTCGAAGCCTACGGTGGTGATAACGTGCTCGTAGTGAAGCCCCTCGCCCTTATAAGAGGCGCTCTTCTCGCGGGGGAGCTTGATGTGCCGCTTGGAGGGCACGGCGCCGAGTTTCATGTAACGGGACATCGAGTACCTCGACTTGGGACGGGGGATTCCGGATATTGGATAGTCGGAAATGCGTCGGGCTCTTGAACCAAGATCACACTCCTCAAGTTCGATCTTTCGCAGTCCAATCCGAATTCGAAAATTGAAAATCCAAAATGATTACAGCGTGCCTCGTTTCGCTTGTTCACGCTCGATGGCTTCGAAGAGCGCACGGAAATTGCCTTCCCCGAAGCCCGCGCTGTTACCGCGGCGCTGGATGATCTCGTGGAACAACGTCGGCCGGTCGAAGACCGGCTGCGTGAAAATCTGAAGCAGGTAGCCATCGGGGCGGTCGCGGTCCACCAGCACGCCCAAGTCTCGCAGCGTCTGCTTGTCTTCCTTGATCTCCCCCACGCGCTCGTCGAAATGCTCGTCGTAGTAGGTGTCCGGCACCTCCAGGAACTCGACGCCCGATTCACGCATCGCGCGTGTCGTGGCGATCACATTCGGCGTCAGGAGCGCGATATGCTGCACGCCGGGCCCCTTGAACTCGTCGAGGAACTCCTGGATCTGCGAATTCTTGGAAGACGGCTCGTTGATCGGCAGCTTCACGTACCCGTCCTCGTCGGTCATCACCTTGCTCATCAGCGCGCTGCGACCGGTGTTGATGTCGAAATGCGCGAGCTGGTCGAAGCCGAAGATGTCGCGGTAGTAGGCGCACCACTCTTCCATGTGCTCCACGTTGGCGACGATATGGTCGATCATCGCGAAGTGGATCTCGCCGTCCTCGGCGCCGCCGGCGATGTTCACGTAGCCGGGCGCGAACGTCGCGTGCTTCTTGCGCTGAATGAAGCTGTGCACCACGTCGCCGTACGCGGCGATCGTCCCGCCGATGAAAATCTCGTGCTCGTCCAGCGGGCGGACGATCTTCGCGCCTTTGCTCGACGCCGCTTGCAGCGCCTGCTCGGTGTTATGCACGCGGAACGCGACGTCCTTCACGCCGTTCCCGTGCTTGCCCACGAATGCTCGGATCGCGTCGGCCTCCGGGCCCGTTCCTTCGGCCTGCGCGAACAGAAAGGTCACCCGACCCTGGCCCACCACAAAGGCCTTGCGCCCTTTCAGACCCGATTGGGTGTCGCCGTAGCCGCGGTGGTACATCCCGTAATGCTGGATGTAATAGTTCGCCCAGCGCTCGGCGTCGTCGACCAGGAATTCGATATGATCGACACCCCGCAGCCCCAGCGGGTTATGCAGCGTCGCGGCGGGCGCGGCGCCGGCGGATCGAACGGTCGGAGCGTTACTCATGGGGGTATCCTCGCGTGCATCGGCTTCGAAGCGGCAGCCCTGCACAGGCATCGTAGCGCGCGCGAAGCGCCAGCGTCAAGCCTGCGGGAACGCCTAAGCGGTCACCCAAACAGTGCTAACCCCTACATCCGCTAGGTGGTTAACATCGTGAGTGCACGTACTATGAGGCCGCATGCCGCCCGCGCCCGATAACTCGAAAGCCGGGACTCGCTTTGCGCCCAATTTGAAGCTCGGAGCATTTTCTTTCCTTTTCTTTACGCCCGAATCGTCCCTCCAAGGCAGCAAGCCGGAGCTTTGAACACTCCAACTTGCAGGGGGCCGCGAGCCGGGGAAGTTCGCGCCAGATGCGCCCTTCCGATACGTTACTTTGTACAGGTTACGCCTCCACGGAGTTCCCGCATGCGAATACCGCTCGTTTTGGTCTTGCTGGCGCTGGGAACGATGGCGAACTTCGCGCCGGCCGCACAGAGCACCTTGGTCACCCAGCCCGTTCCCGAAGCGCTTAAGCACGTCGAAAGCCAGCATACTCGGATCTACCGTAGCTTCGGACCGGCGGTGGTGGGCTTGGAATGCAAGGGGTCGATCCGCTTGCCCAACGGCGGGCAGCAGATAGGCACGTATTACGGGACCGGAGCGGTCATTACGGCCGATGGGTTAATTCTGACCAGTATCACCGTCATCCCCAAGGATGCGACCGACTTGAAGGTGTATTTCGCCGATGGCCACGTGCGCAACGCCCAACTCAAGGCCTCTGATCTCGATTCCGAAGGCGTGCTGCTGAAGGTAGAGGCCCGCGACTTGACCCACATGCGGTTGGCCGACAGCGATCGTTACGAGGTCGGCTCGCCCGTCTACAGTTGGGGAAACCCGCACTTCACCATCAAGAACGACGGCCAAGTGAGCCTCAGCACGGGCACGATCAGCGGCCGCTATCAAGTCGCCAGCGTGGACGACCAGAGCCGCTACGTCGGGCCGGTGATCGAGACCGACGCCGCGGTCAATCCCGGCAGCGACGGCGGGCCGCTCACCGATGCCGAAGGCAATCTGATCGGAATCATGAGCCTCGCGTTCAGCCGCACGCGCTGGCTGGGGCTGGCGATTCCCACGCGGCGCATGATCCAGGCGATTCCCGAATTGCAGAACGTGAAGCTCGCCGAGCCGCCCCGGCTCACCGGAGACCTCCAGCGCGTCTGGGCCATGCACGCGGCTTTCAAGGAACTCTCGGCGCGAACCGATCCCGCGGTGGTCACGGTCCTGGTGCTGGAGGAATCCAAAGCCGCCGAATGGCCGGCGAGCCGCGACCTGGAAGCTGCCAAGCCGCGCGATCCGATTCCGCAGATGAGCCAGTTGCGCTCGCAGGCCGAACGTACGCCGCAGAACCCAGCCATCTACAGCGGCATCCTGGTCGAAGCGTCCGGCACGGTGGTCACGACCTCCTTGCCGTTTCAGCCACGTCCCGCACAGGGCAAGAATCCCGCGCCGAAGCACAAGACCTTCGTCTACCTCGCCAGCGGAAAGCGCCTCGAGGCTAAACTGCTGGGCTTTGACGCGGGCTACGATCTGGCGGTTTTACAGCTTCTTGGCGAAGCCGGCTCCACGTACCCCTGCGCCAAGCTGGCTTCGGCCGCCAAACTGGCGCAAGGCCGAGCCGTGGCCATCTTGGGGCGCAGTGAACCGCCGGGCGGCCTTACGCTTAACAGCGGCTGGGTCTCGGCTGCCGGCCGCGCGCGCAACACGTCCTGTCAGATCGCCGCGCTGATGAGCTACGGCAATCTGGGCGGCGCGGTGATCGATCTCGATGGCAACCTTGTCGGTATGGCCTGCAAGCTCAATCCCGGTTCGCCTTGGCGCCAGAACTGCGGTGTGGGGTTCATGCTCAACGCCGAAACGATCTCACTGGCCCTGCCCTTCCTTAAAGAAGGCAAGGAGATCGAGCGTCCGCGGCAGCCCTTCCTGGGCGTCGGCCTCGACCGCGATGCGCCGAACGTGAAAGGCGCGCGCGTGGAACAGTCTCTCGAAGGCGGCCCCGCGCAAGCCGCAGGCATCCAGGTGGGCGATGTGATCGTGGAGTTCAACGGAAAGCCCATCGCGAGCTTCCTGGAACTGATCGCGCTGATTAAAGATTGCAAGATCGGACAGCAGGTGAAAGTGCAGCTCCTCCGCGGCGAGGAAAAGCTGGCGCTGGACGTGACCGTGGGCGAACGGGAGTAACGCGATGGATAGGAAATGCCGATCCGTTCAGGCCGGGGTCGTAGGACTGATCTGGTCCTTGCTCTGCGCGCCGGCGCTGTTCGGCGCACAGGCCGGCGGCGATCTGGTCCGCAACGCCAAGGCAATCGAAAAAGCCGTCGTGGACAGCGCTGCGCGAATCGTCCCGGCTTACGTCTTCATCGGCGGCGGATCGGGCGTCCTGATCGGCCCCGACGGCCTGATGCTCACCAACGACCATGTCGCCGGCGAAAAGAAGCGCTGGACCGTCCGCGTCGGCACGCAGGATTACCAGGCCGACCTGCTGGGCACCGACCGCCACGGCGATATCGCCGTCTTGAAGCTGCGCAACGCCCAAGGCCTTGCGTATGTGGAGTTCGCCGACAGCGACGCGCTGGTGGTGGGACAGCAGGTGATCGCCGTGGGCAACCCCTTCGCCACGGCCGGCGCCGACGGCGAACCTACCCTCACGCTGGGCATTATTTCCGCGCTGCATCGCTTCATGGACGGCTACAGCGACTCGATCCAGACCGACGCGCCGATCAATCCCGGGAACAGCGGCGGCCCGCTTTTGACTCTCGACGGCAAACTGGCCGGGATCAACGGGCGCATCGCCACGCGCTTCGGCGCCAAAGCCAACACCGGCATCGGCATGGCCATTCCCGCCAATCAGATCAAGCGTTTCCTCCCGCATTTCGAGCAAGCGAAGGGCGGGCACGTCTACCACGGCATTCTGCGCGGACTGGTCGGCGATCCCGAGGAAGCCGACGGCATCCAGAACGGCGCCGAAGTGAAGGAAGTGGTCATCGGCAGCCCCGCCGAGAAAGCCGGCTTCAAGGTTGGCGACCGCATCACGCATGTGGGCGACCAGAGCCTGCTGAATTACAACCGCTTCCTGGGCGTGCTGGGCACCTATCCGGCCGGCACGGAACTGGAACTCACCGTCCGGCGCGGCACGGAAACGGTGAAGCTGAAAACCGCGTTGGAGGCGCTCCGCCCGGGCGACTTCGGCCTGTGGAATAAACAGCAGCCATTCAATCAGCCCTACGAAGTCGAGAAGATCTTTCCGAATCTGGCGGCGGCCAAAGCCGGATTGAAGCCCGGAGACCGCTTCGTCTCCATCGAAGGCAACCCGGTCCCGAACGTCGTCGCGTTGATCCAATGGATGCAGCAACACACGCGCCTGCGCGGCGGTCCGATGCTTGCGGGAGACACGCTTACCGTCAAAGTTGCGCGGAAAGAAAACGGAGCCGAACAGGAAGTCGAAGCCGAAGTCACGCTCACCTGCGCCTACGATACGCCCCAGCGCCCGCAGGGCCAAGGTCCCAACCAAGGCGGCCGGCGCAGGCGCTAATCAATCTTTCAGGATGCCCGCCGCCAGCTTCAAGGCGGCGTCGATCTGCGCTCGTGTCACGTCGCGGTGCGTGACCATGCGCAAGCGCTCGCCCAGCGCCAGACACCACACTCCGCGCTCGGTCAGCGCCCGCCCCAGCCACGCCGTGTCGCCTTTGCGTCCGCGGTATTCGATGAACAGGATGTTCGTCTGCACACTTGCCGGATCGGCGACAATGCCGGGCAATTCGGCGAGACCCTCCGCGAGCCGGCGCGCGTTCGCGTGGTCGTCGGCAAGCCGTTCGAGATTCGGCGTCTTCAGCGCTTCCAGTCCCGCCGCCGCCAGGATGCCCGCCTGGCGCATCCCGCCGCCGAGCATTTTGCGCAATCCCACGCCGCGCGCGACCAGTTCGTTCGAGCCGCAGATCAGCGATCCCGCCGGCGCACCCAGGCTCTTCGAGAGGCAGAAACTCACCGAATCGGCTAGCGCCGCGATATCGCGCGCGGAGACGTTCAATACGGCGGCGGCGTTGAAAATCCGCGCGCCGTCCAGGTGTACCTTGATCCACGGCGCTCGCTCGCGCGCCGCGGCGATGGGCGCGCGCATGTCGGCGACGCTTAGCGCGCTCCCGCCGCAATAGTTGTGCGTGTTTTCCAGCGCCAGCAGCGTCGTCGTCGCGTGGTGGCTGTTGCCCCCGGAAATTTCGGCGCCGAAGCGTATGCTCGACCGCACCAGGACCGGATCCAGCCGCCCGCGTTCGTCTTCGGGAAGCGCGCATTTGTTCACCTGCGCCAGCCGCGCATACGCCGCCGATTCCGCGCTGTTGATGTGGCTGCGCGCGCCGACCAGAATCTCGCTCCCCGCCGGCGCCTGTGCCATCACCCCGATCAGATTGGCCATGCAGCCGCTGGGCACGAAGAGCGCCGCCGGTTTGCCGACCAGTTCGGCGGCGCGTTCCTGCAAGCGGATCACGGTCGGATCGTCGCCGAAGACATCGTCGCCCACTTCGGCCTCGGCCATCGCGCGGCGCATGGCCGCATCGGGACGGGTCACGGTATCGCTGCGCAAGTCGATGGGGGTCATCACTACTCCTTCGGTTCCGGATGGGCCGCTGGAGCCTGCGAAGAGGAGGCCGCAGGGCCGCCCGTTCCCGAACGTTCCGCCTTGCTTGGCAGGCGCCGGGGCGGTGGGGACATCACCATTGTAAAGCCAGTACGCAACGCGATCTCGTTGCGAATCCGGCGCGCTTCGCGTTCGATTTCCGCATCGTGTGCCCCGATATCCTGCAAAAGGAAGCGCGCCAAGCCAACGGCAACTTCGGTTTCTTCGAAGCTGACGCCGTTGGCTCCCGCGCCATCCAGCATCGTCCGTTCGGCCAGGTAGCGAGCCCGCGTGAAGATTCGCACTTCGTTATTGATCAAACGGGCCGTCGCCACCACGGGCAGCCGGCCCGGCAAATCGGGCAAGGTCACCAGCAGGTAAGCCGCTTGTCGGATGCCCGCCGCCTCCAGCACCTCTCGCCTTCCGGCGTCCCCATATACGGCCGCGATGTTGAGCGAATGAAGCCGCCGAATCGTATCCAGGTTCAAGTCGACCACCGTGGGCTGGATACCGAAATCCTGCAAAATGCGCGTCAAGGTTTTGCCTACCGGGCCGTACCCGACCACGACGGCGCGTAGTGCCGCCAACTCTTCGGCCGGTAGCGCAGCCACTTCGGGCTCCGCCACGGACGAGGCAGGTGCGGCAGGCGCAGCCGAGGAGGAGGAGGAGGCAAGGACCGGCACGCCTTCGGGCGGGGTCGGCACGCCGCTGCGCCGGCGACCCGGCGCTTGGGGCTTGCCCGTCCCCCAACGCTGGGCCGCCGCGTTCACATAAATCGAAAGCCGCCCGCTCCAAGCCGCCAGCACGGGCGCCAGGAGCATGGAAAGCAGCGAAAGGGCCAGAATAAACTTCTGCAGCCGCTCGGACAACATGCCCAGCGCATCGGCCTGCTGAGCCAGCACGAACGAAAACTCCCCTACCTGCGCCAAAGGAAGCGCCACGCCCGCCGCAATGGCGAGCGGTACTCGGGCCGCCAGAAGGGCCACGATGGCCACTCCGAATTTCAGCGCAAGAATCACGATCAAGGCCAGGATCAGCCAATGCGCATGGCTGGCCACGTAGCTCAAATCCACCAGCATGCCCACCGATACGAAAAAGAATCCAAGCGCGAGGTTCCGTAGCGTCCCAAGGTCTGCCAGGATCTGGGTCGTGAAGGGCGTCTGTGCGAGCACCAGTCCGCCGAGAAACGCGCCCAACGCCATGGAAGCGCCCGCGAACTGAGCAGCCAGTGCGACGCTCAGGCACCCGCCCAAGGAAAGCAGCGAGAATGCTTCCGGCACCCGCACCAGCGCCGCTTTCTCGAAAATCCACGGCAACAGGAAACGGAACATCGCGAACAAGATCGGCAGGCCCACAAACAGGACCGCCAATTGTGTCACCAGCGAAGCGCCTCCAGGCGCGGCCTCCGCAACGCCACCATCCGGCTGGCTCTTGAAAAATCCTTGGCACAGCGGCAAGAGCGCCACCACGAAGATTGCCGCGATATCCTGAAAGAGCGAAACGGTCAGAAATATCCGAGCGCGCTGCGAATCGGCCTCCCGCCGGTCCTCGAAGGTTTTCATAACCAGCGCGGTGGAACTCATGGCCACCATCAGGCCCAACACCGCTGCTTCGACCACCCCCACGCCCATGGGCAGCATCATGAGACCCGAGAAGCCGGCCGTAACCAGCACCTGCAATCCGCCGCCCACCACGCAGACCAGCAGCATCGCCCGTGCATCGGACAGCCGAAACTCCAGCCCAATGAAAAACATCAGCAATATGACGCCTAAGTTGGCCAAGGCGTCGGCGCCATCTCCCTCCAGGCCCATGGCCTCCTTGAAAGGCGAGACCAGGACGCCCAGCGCGAGGTAACCGATGATCGGCGAAAAGCGCCAACGCTGCAGCAGCCAGACCAGGAGTGCCGCGCTCAGAGTCATTACGGTGACGAGGACAAAGGGATCGCGCATCAGGTACCGTGTGTCGTCAGATTCTCGAACACCCGAAATCCAGCGGCGGCCGGGTGTGTACCGCGACTCGCAACGGCGTCGTTGTAACCGCAGGACCGGTCGCTTTTCAATTGAACTGCTGCACTATCTTCAGGCGAAGCAAACCTGGCCCAAGACGCGCGGACCGTCGGCGCCCGTAGCCGAAGGCAAATTGCCCGGCCGGCCCTGGATGGCCTCCCGCGCCAGCAGCGCGAAAGCCATCGCCTCCTTGGCTTTTACGGGCATCCCGTAGTCGTCAGAAAGATGGATCGCGACGGAACCAAACTCCTGACGCAGCCGCGCCATCAGCACCGGATTCAAAGCGCCTCCGCCCGATAACACGATCTCATCCACCGCATGCTTGGACTTGATCCAGTTCACGTACGCGAGATGCAGCGAAATCGCCGTGAAGTCGGTGACGGTGCGCAGGATATCCGTCGGGCGCACCGAACGCTTGATGCCCCACTCGTACAGTTCGCGAGCGTACTTCACGCCGAACTCTTCGCGCCCCGTCGATTTCGGAGGCTTGCGCTGAAGGAACGGATGCTTCAGCAAATGCGATAAGATGTACCCGTCCACCTGTCCCTGAGCGGCCAGAGCGCCGTCTTTGTCGTACAACTGCTTGCCCACCGTCATGAGTTGGATCATCGCGTCGATCAGCATGTTGCCCGGCCCGGTATCGAAGGCCAGCACGTCCTCGGGATTGCCGTTCGGCGGAAGGAAGGTGAAGTTCGAGATGCCGCCGATGTTCACCGCCAGCCGCGCCCGCTCGTCGTGGGTCAGCAGCAGGTAATCGACGTACGGCACCAGCGGCGCGCCCTGTCCGCCGGCGGCCATGTCCCGCGCCCGGAAATTAAAAACCACCGGAACGCCCAACTGCTCCGCGATCATCGCCGGCTCGCCGATCTGAAGCGTGCTACCGATACGTTCGGTCACGCCCGTCGCCAGAATGCCCGGATCCATCCGCGGCGAGAGGTGCGCCACCGTCTGCCCGTGGCTGCCGACCAGGTGTACGTCCTGCGGCTGCATGCCCGCCTTCTCGATCACCGCCGCCGCCGCCCGCGCGAAGGTCGAGCCCACTCGAAAGTTCAGCCGGCAGACGTCCTCGGTTTGAGCTTCTCCGCGGCTGACCGCCAGAATGCGATCCTGCATCCGCGCCGAATAAGGTTCCGTCACGAAGGCAATCAGCTTGATCCGCAGGCTGCCACGTCCGCTGCCCGTGATCTCGCACAATGCCGCATCGACCCCGTCGCAACTCGTCCCCGAGATCAAACCGACCACGAGCATCGGATCGGGCGGACTCAGTTGCTCCTGAAAGCTTCGTCCCATAAACCCGCTCTACCTTATTACTAAGGAATCGTTAGCACGGACCGTTTGGGGAGCTATTCTAGCAGCCGCTTGGAAAAGTAGGTGGACCAATGGAAAACCCGATGCCCGGTTCGTGCGTTTTTCCGCGGCTTGCACTTGAGCCTCAAGCCGGCTTCGGTATCTTGGTTCTCCACGTTTTCAGTTTGCCTGATCTTTAAAGTGCCCAGGTGGCGGAATTGGCAGACGCGCTGGCTTCAGGTGCCAGTGGCCGCAAGGCCGTGGAGGTTCAACTCCTCTCCTGGGCACCACGTTGAATGCGAACCACTCTCCCGAAGCTGGGGTCCTGCCAAGACCCCGCACCCTAAAATATACCATAAAACAGTCGGTGCAATTTTGTCCACAACGGGGTGGCCCGTATTGCGCTCTTTAATCCTAATGAACACCGTATCTAACCTGGCTCACTCTAAGCACTTAGAGCACTCCACCAAAAAAGGATTGGTCCTGCTTAAGACTTGACGATAAGCCTGAAGCCGCTACGCTCATGTGGTCCTGTGACTACCTTAATACGTAGCAACATCCTTCCGGTGCTGTTTGACCGGCGGCGTGCGGTACAGGTCATGCAGTGGGCGTAATTGTAAACTCAGGAGGAACTCCATGCCTCGCATGGGTTGGTTGTGGTCCTTGGCGGTTTTGCTGGCGGTAAGCACCGGTGCATCGTGGGCGGGTGCCAGCGGCGAAGAGATTACCAAGGCCGAATACGATCAAATGAAGAAGGAGCTGGACGATCTGAAGCGCCAGCTTGAGTCCACGACTCCGATCGGGCCATCGAGCCCGGTGGTAGACGAGGCGCTGGACAACAAGTACGGTCCTAACGCTCGCGTGAGCACCCGGGCCGGACGGTTGACCATCGGCGGCTTGCTTCAGGTTTGGTTCTACAGCATCCAGAATGACAACATCGGCTGGGTGGATACGCGGCAGTTGGCGGCGGTTCCGGGCGGAGCGGGCTGGGGCAGCAACGAGACGAACGATAACGATTCGTTCCGCGTGCGCCGCA